>JANQHX010000064.1 GCA_028282465.1 Gynuella sp. | reverse complement strand
AGCTATTTGCATCGGCGTACCCTGATGCATGTGTAAGGACACATCCGGAAAGTCAGTAATAAAGTCTTCTATCACTTCGGGCAAGGCATAACGAGCTTGGGTGTGAGTAGTGGCAATCGCCAAGCTGCCTTTGCGCTCATCGCTGAATTCTTGGGCAACTTGTTTAATCCCTTCAACCTTACGAAGAATTTCACCCGCTACTTTTAAAATAGCTTCTCCCGCCGGAGTAATTCGTGTGAGATGTTTGCCACTGCGGGCAAAGATCTCAACACCCAGTTCGTCTTCTAACAGTCTGATCTGTTTGCTGATGCCAGGTTGCGATGTGTATAAAACCTGTGCAGTAGCAGAGACATTTAAGTCGTGGTGAGCAACTTCCCAGATATAACGCAGCTGTTGTAGCTTCATTGATAGCCTCCGGTTGGATTCCCTTTGCCTGTGGCTGATTCGAGCAAATCTATTTTGGGTTATAAAAATATAAAGAAATATTCTTTTCCAGAATAGATACAAATGAATAGATTTACCACCCAATTCGAATAACGCAGCAGTTTTTTATTCCATGGAATTCCTTTTATACATTGCCGCCGGCGCTGGAGTAGGCTTCATCGTAGGTGTGACAGGCATTGGCGGTGGCGCATTAATGACTCCACTGCTATTGCTGTTTGGATTCCCTGCCCATGTCGCCATTGGCACCGACTTGCTGTACGCATCCATCACCAAAGCGGGCGGCATGGTGACACATGCTCGCCTAGGCCATGTTCAATGGCGCATCGTGAGCCTACTCGCCGCTGGTAGTATTCCAGCCGCACTCACAACGGGTTTGCTGCTGATGTTTTTCTTCACTGATACAGAGCAGTATTCGAAGATTTTAAGTTCAAGCCTGGGAGTTATGCTAATTCTAACAGCCTTGGTTATTGTGTTTAGAAAACGCTTGCAGTCTTTAACTGCGCAATTGAAATCTGAACAAAAAGTAGAGCGTAAAGAGAGATCTGGGCAACTCACCGTGGCCATGGGAATATTTTTAGGGGTGTTCGTTACCCTATCTTCTGTGGGAGCTGGCGCCATCGGTACTGCTGTATTGATGCTGCTCTACCCTGCTTTGGCAGCGACACGAATTGTTGGATCTGATATTGCTCACGCAGTACCTCTGACCCTAGTAGCGGGTTTGGTGCACCTAGGGCTTGGGCATGTAGACTTTGTATTACTTGCTGCTTTACTGGTTGGTTCTTTACCCGCTATTCATTTTGGGTCAAAGCTCTCAAGCGTTTTACCAAACAAAGTGATGCACCCTATTCTTGCAGGTATGCTTTTATTGCTTGGTGTTAAATACGCAGTCTTTTAAGCGAACGACTTTTCATTGTTCACAGACTCTGTTCCACCATTACTAAAGCTCATGGCGTTTTAGATTCTTATTGAGCATTTGAACCAATTAGACATTTGAACCCAATGACACTGAATTCATTTAATCTCGACTGCTTAGCTAATTGAAATTAAACAAATTCCCTTCGCCTTTCACTCTGTATTCTTCAATCATTCCAGTAGATGCTGAAACATGGCAGTAGATCCATGAGTCTACAATTTTCCCTCTGGATTTCATTTCTATGTCAAAGAAAACAGTGAACCAATTAGAGTCGCGGTCATAGCGTGAAGAACGTCGATCAAAACGAATGTCATGAATTCGTTCTGCAACATCTTCCTTCAGTTTCTTTAAACAGATTGAATAAGCCTGCTGCATACTGTAATCCACCTTACTATTGTCCACAGGTTTCACACCCAGTATGCGATCTAAGCGAGATAGGCCATCTTCATCGGTCTCAATCACCAAGGTTTTCACCAAGAAAGTAATGATGACCGCTGTTAAAATTACCCCCAACACACTGACTATGGTCAGTATCAATTCTCGGTCTTTCTTGCTAGATGCAGATTGATTCACCAATTTCTCCACAAAACCCGGATTTTACGTCTCTCTAGCCTGATTCCTGAATTGAGACAAGCCTGTCTTTACTGTACTCTTCGCCCTTCTCATTAGTACGTAGTGAACCAGTTGAACTGTTTGATTTTCAACCGAGTTATACGCCGTACTGAGGGTTTAAATTACAGTCTAGAACACAATTTCAGTAGTACTAACCAGGTAAGCCGATGTCACATATTATTGACAACTTAAACATTGAGTCTCAGGAAATCCTGATTACTCCGGGGCAGTTGAAACAGGAAATGCCCGTGTCAGAAAAAGCTCAATCCACTGTTGAAGCTGGCAGAGAAGTTATTCGAAACATTCTCGATCGCAAAGACCACCGTATTTTTATCGTCATAGGTCCTTGTTCAATACATGATGTAGAAGCAGCTAAAGATTACGCTAGAAAACTAAAAGCGTTGGCAGACGAAGTTCAAGACACCATTTATCTGGTTATGCGTGTCTACTTTGAAAAACCTCGTACTACCGTTGGTTGGAAGGGACTGATTAACGACCCTTATTTAAATGACAGCTTCAAAATACAGGACGGCCTGCACATAGGTCGCCAATTGCTGATTGATGTTGCTGAAATGGGTTTGCCAGCATCCACAGAAGCCCTTGATCCTATTTCTCCGCAGTACATGCAGGACTTGATCAGTTGGTCGGCCATTGGTGCTCGTACCACTGAATCTCAAACCCATAGAGAAATGGCCAGTGGCCTGTCCAGCTCAGTGGGTTTTAAAAATGGTACCGATGGTTCTTTGGGTGTTGCCATTAACGCACTTCAGTCTACCAGTAGCCCTCACCGTTTCTTGGGCATCAATAATGAGGGTCAGGTGGCCATCACCCAAACCAAGGGCAACAAATACGGTCATGTGGTATTACGCGGCGGAAACGGTAAACCAAATTATGATTCAGTGAGTGTTTCTCTTTGCGAAGCAGAACTAGAAAAATCCAAACTGGTTCCAAACATTATGGTGGATTGCTCTCACGCCAACTCAAATAAAGATGCCAGCTTACAGCCTCTGGTTGCAGACAATGTGACCAACCAAATCGTGGAAGGAAATAAATCCATTATTGGACTTATGATCGAAAGCCACCTTAAATTTGGTAATCAGAGTATTCCTGAGAACCTTGAAGATTTGGAATATGGGGTGTCTGTGACTGATGCCTGTATTGATTGGGAAACAACTGAAAGACTCATTCTAAGCATGAGAGATCGGTTAAAAGATATTCTTCCTACCCGAAACCAATAGTTTCCATAAAGGGGAGTTTCACTCCCCTGCTCATCCATATTGGATAATTAATGGCCGAAAGCACTTCTATCTTTTTTTCTATTTTTATTATTTTTTCCGGTGCTGCTCTGGTTGCAACCCTTGCACTGTTCACCCGCCAACCACTTCTTATTGCTTATATCTTTTTAGGTGCACTGCTGGGGCCATTTGGCTTTGGTCTAGTTACTCAGCAAGAAATATTGTCTGAAATATCTGAGATAGGAATCATTTTTCTCCTATTTTTAATTGGGTTGGACATGCAACCCAGCAACCTATTTAACACCTTGAAAAATGCTACGACAGCCACTGTAGTGAGCAGTTTTTTATTTGCATGCATTGGATTTGGCATTACTAAGTTATTCGGCTTTGGCACCGCTGAGTCTATGGTGGTTGGATTAACGATGATGTTTTCCAGCACTATTATTGGCATTAAATTGCTGCCAACCACTGTGCTTCACCACAAGCACACAGGTGAACTCATGGTGGGTATTCTGCTGGTTCAAGACATTATTGCTATTCTCGTGTTGCTGGCCTTAGGCAATGTAACAAACCCTGACAGCTCAGGTCTGAGTATTGTCATCAGCTTGGCCTCGTTGCCTTTTCTAATTCTTATCAGCTGGTTGTTCGTTAAATTTGTTCTGTTATTTCTACTTCAGAAATTCGACAGATTTCAGGAATATATATTTTTATTAGCCATTGGTTGGTGTTTGGGCGTTGCGGAGCTCGCATCTGTGCTGGGGCTATCACAGGAAGTGGGAGCATTCATCGCAGGGGTTTCCATTGCATCAAGCCCTATCAGTTACTACATTGCCAGTGCATTAAAACCGTTACGGGATTTCTTTTTAATATTGTTTTTCTTCACCGTAGGCGCTGGCATTAATCTCGAACTAATGAGTGAAATACTATTGCCAGGTGCCCTATTGGCTGTCGTATTCCTTACCATCAAACCCATTACTTACCGATTATTATTGGAAAGACTGAGCGAATCCAAGAAGCTAGCCTGGGATGTCGGGTTTCGACTCGGTCAGAACAGTGAGTTTTCCATTTTAATCGCGTACATCGCCTTAGCATCCGGGTTGATTGGAGAGCAAGCATCACTGTTGATTCAACTAACAGCAATTATTACCTTTGCCATTTCCAGTTACGTGGTGGTGTTAAACTTCCCGAACCCAATTGCGATAAAAGATCATCTAAGACGAGACTGATCAAGCTAACTGATCTTTTACCGCTTCAATTAGATTTGCATATCCCTGAGCTTCGGGATTGATTTTCGTAACCGCTTCATTTCGTTTGCTGCTTGAAATTACATAGGCCAGTTTGGGAGGATGTTCTTTCAAAGCTTTCACCAAACTTTGACCCACACAATTCATGCGCTTGCCAAACAACCATTGAGACTTCAGCCTTTCTTTCCAGATCACTCTGGGTTCAAATTCAGGTAAGCCTTCTTTTTGAAAATACTTTTTTCGGATCAACAGTCGTTTCACACTGGGCACAAAAGGAACTCTATTCACATTCAGCCAAGGCCAACCTTTAAAATCATCTAATACGATGCAGCGAACCTTATCTGTGATGAGTTTGGCTGAAGAATAAGCGTCAAGCACTGCGACAGCTCCCTCCCCTTTACCAACCCAGATAGCAGCTTTTGGATTTTGTTCACTGATAAAAGCCTGAACCGCTGTTAAATCAAATGCAGCAAACTGACTTAATGAGTTTTGTTTTGGCTCCATATTTTGATTCGAAAGTCCATGTCCCCTCATTTCTATGGCCCATACATCGAGACCTAATTTGGCGAGTGTCTCTGCGATGGCTTCCGGCCGTGTGCGAGTTTTTCGCATCCACTGGGTTCTATTTCGAAACAAATCGTGCACTAAAACAACGGGTTGTCCGCGATCTAAGTTACCACCGCAGTACTCAGGTAGTCCTAAACGTGTAACAGCAATTTCAACAGTTTTATCTGGACTGTTGTTAGGTTTGATCGAATAAATATCTTCAGAAAGTTCATTCCAAAAATCTGCCTTTAGTAATGCTACAGGAAATAGCTTGCTGCTACTTTTCATATTGATTTCAATTGCTTAGGAAGGGCATGACTATAAAGCCAATGTTTGATTTGATGAAGAGGAAAATACCAAAACATAGAATGTTTCAAAAAATTCAATCATTAGTTTTACAAGCTTTCGATTTACTGTATATAATCACATATACTGTACATTTGATCAGGCTGAACATATGACCAAGTTAACTGCTCGTCAACAGGAAGTCTTTGACTTCATTAAAGAATACCAAGACCTTAATGGAATGCCTCCCACCAGAGCTGAAATAGCTAATGAACTTGGGTTTAGATCCCCAAACGCAGCGGAAGAACATTTAAAAGCCTTAGCTAGAAAAGGCGCTATTGAAATGATCCCTGGAGCATCCAGAGGTATTCGAATTCCAGAAGATGAGCAAGCCGGGCTGCCTTTAGTTGGTTCTGTAGCCGCTGGCTCACCAATTCTTGCTGAAGAGCACATTGATAACTATGTAGAGTTGCCCGCTAATTTTTTCTCACCTAAAGCCGACTTTTTGCTTCGTGTTAAAGGCTTGAGTATGAAAGACATTGGTATTATGGAAGATGATTTAATTGCCGTTCATAAAACTGAATCCGCACGAAATGGTGAAATAGTGGTGGCTCGAATTGGCGAAGATGTCACCGTAAAACGTTATTACAAAACCAGAAATCAAGTGACTTTGGTTTCAGAAAACGAAGAATTTGCAGACATTGAAGTCGACTTAAAATCAGAAGACTTCGCTATTGAAGGTCTTTATGTTGGCTGTATCAGAAACTCTGTTCACTAACCGAGGTTTCATGACTCCATAAATTTCAGAACCAAAATTCAGCTTAGCTTTTCCAAATTGGTTCTGAAATTTTAGTCATAAAACTATTATGCGCCTCAATTTCTTGAGCAGAGGCCGCAACTGTTATTAGATTCATAGATGAAACATCTATTGAAGCTTTGCTACCAGTTGAGCTATTACCAGTACTAGAACTATCTTCTGCCAGCAATAAAGATGTCTGCCCGCCAGTCATCATTAGGTAAACATCGGCTAGAATTTCAGCATCCAGCAAAGCGCCGTGAAGCTCACGATGGCTATTATCAATGCCATATCTTTTACACAGAGCATCCAAATTATTTTTTTGTCCAGGATGCTTTTCTCGCGCTAAGACCAAAGTATCTAGAACCGTGCAGTGATCCGCGGTTAAGCCTAGATTTGAACCCAAGTGTCTGTCATTCGCTCTAAACTCATGATCCATGAAACCGACGTCGAATGGTGCATTGTGAATAACTAACTCTGCGCCTTTTATAAAATTCATAAAGCCATCGGCAACGTCTTTAAACAATGGCTTATCAGCAAGAAATTCGTTGGTAATTCCGTGAACTGAAATGGCTTCTTCTTCCACTTCTCTTTCAGGGTTGATATACACATGGAAGTGATTGCCAGTAAGCTTTCGGTCTATCATTTCAACACAGCCAATCTCAATGATTCTGTGACCTTTCTTCGGATCAATGCCTGTGGTTTCTGTGTCTAATACAACTTGTCTCAACGTTCTTTCCTAATTCAATTTGAATTTAGATGTTCTACACCTAGGTTAGCTAATTGGTCAGCCCGTTCATTGCCAGGATTGCCAGCATGACCCTTGACCCAATGCCAGGTCACCTGATGTTTTCCTATTTGCTTATCCAGTTCTTGCCATAGGTCTTTATTCTTCACCGGTTTATTTTGGCTATTTATCCAACCTTTCTTTTTCCAACCATGAATCCAAGACGTGATGCCATCTTTAACATAATTGGAATCAGTATAAATATGCACCTCGCAGGTTCTTTTTAATGCTCTAAATGCTTCAATGGCCGCTGTCAGCTCCATACGATTATTTGTGGTTTCTTTTTCACCACCGTACAGCTCTTTTTCTTTGCCTTTCGCTATTAACAACGCACCCCACCCGCCCGGGCCTGGATTACCTTTACAGGCACCGTCTGTATAAATGTCTACTTTGTCCACATACAACTCTAATCAATAATTGAGCTACTGGCCTTTGGGCTGGTAGCTTTTTCCAGTACGGCTTTTTTCTTCACTTCTTTCGCCCATTTCGAACTCAAGGGTGTTACGCCTAATGTCTTCTTTCGACCCACTATAACGTAACACGCACCCAATTTCGGAAACATAATGGACACTAATTTTTCTAACCATATTAATTTATCAAGAATATTTTTCTTGTTTAATGCAGGTCGGTGAAACAGCGAATATCGTTCTTCAATTTCGATATCCAGCACCGACAGCCAATCTTGTATTCTATGGGGTCTAAAGAACTGACCTGTCCAGGGAATACGACCAGCGATCCAGCCAGTCAGTTTTCTAAAAGACCATAAACTCATGGGGTTAAACCCAACAATGACAATCACACCATCTGGCACCAGTGCTTGATTAACTTCCCTAAGGATTTTGTATGGATCATCACTAAAATCCAGTGAATGATGCAGAATAAAAGTACCTACGGATTCTGGTTGAAACGGCAAGCTTTCGGCGTCCGCCCGAATTAACGGTGTTGGTGAGCGATTTTCATGCATTGAAACCATGCTGTAACAGCCCACTGGTGGCGATTCAACCAATGGCTCATATAGTCCCATATCCAATTGAACCATATGCTGGCCAAATTTATTTCTAACTACGGTTTGCAAACATTTCCGCTGTTCGGCGACAAGCTCCTGCCCAAGTGGTGAATGCAGCCAGTGATGCAGCAAGGCCTCCCGTTTCAATTTACTCAGACCGGCAAGCCGAGAGAGCTTTTTAAACGGTTTTCTCAATATACTGACCAAAACTCACTTCCCTAATTAGATAAAACGTTCAACCTTGATTAACCTAAGAATAACTATACCAAGGTTTAACAATGGTGTGCTGGTCTCAAATTACATAGAATATTCGTTATATAGTACTGATAAGTCACTGATTTCTTAAATTTTTTAACTCATTTACGGCAAATGAAAAGAATAATTAAATTACTCCCTATTTCACTTGTGGTTTCCCTGTCTGGTTGCAATGTGCTGCAAACGTCAACGGATACCTCACTCATTGAACCAGATTCTGAACTCGCCAGTGCTACGGATGCACAAAGTTCTGAAGAAGTTTATGTCGAGCCAGAGCCTCTAGAAATTGCAAAGATCGAAACCTGGACCCAAGAGGATGAGGCGTTCTATCAAGCTTACGAGGCTTACGAACCCTACAAACTCGATTCCAAACAACTTGAACAAATGTACCTGGATTTAAAATATCCAGACGACATGTGGCATGAGATTCGTTCAGGCTTTGAATTCGACAATTCTTTGGACAACTCCAGAATTCAAGCTCAACTTAATTGGTATAAACGGCATCCAAAATATTTAGACCGGGTATCCGACCGAGCCAGCCGATACATGCACTTTGTTATGGAAGAAATTAAAGCCCGCGGCATGCCAACGGAATTTGCACTACTGCCAATCGTCGAAAGCGCTTTTGATCCTTTTGCTTATTCCCATGGACGTGCCTCCGGCATGTGGCAGTTTATTCCCTCCACTGGGCGACTGTATGGAATGAAGCAGGACTGGTGGTACGACGGGCGCCGAGACATATTGGCCTCAACAAAAGGCGCACTGAATTTTCTGTCGGATCAATACAAGCGTTTTAATGATTGGGATTTAGCGTTAGCAGCCTATAACTCTGGCCCAGGTAATGTGTCTAAAGCCATTAGGTATAACAAGAAAAGAGGCCGTCCCACTGATTTCTGGGCACTAAAGCTACCGAAGGAAACCCAGGCTTATGTACCCAAGATGTATGCGTTGGCAAAACTCGTTAAAGACCCAGAAGTGTTTGGCATTCAGTTAAAAGAAATGTCTAAAGACCCCTATTTTGAGGTGGTTGATGTTGGATCTCAAATAGACTTAGCCCAAGCCGCGAGATTAGCAAATATAGAATTGAATGAGCTTTATTTGTTAAACCCTGGCTTTAATCAATGGGCCACCAGTCCAGATGGCCCTCATCATTTACTTATTCCCATTGAAAACGCTCAACAGTTTCGAGAAGAGCTGGCGGCAATTCCTGAGAATGAAAGACTGACTTGGGAGAGATATAAAATCGCATCAGGTGACAGCCTCATCACCATAGCCAAAAAGTTTCACACCACGGTTGATGTTATTCGCGATGTTAATAACATTCGTGGAAGCACCATTAGAGCGGGTAAAACTCTACTAATACCGGTAGCGAGCAAAGGCATTCACAATTACGAATTGAGTGCGGCCAATAGGCTAGCGAAACGCCAGAATATAAAACCGTCCACCCAGAGAGAGAAAATAACTTACTACGTGAAGTCTGGGGACACATTATGGGATCTAGCTAGAAAATATAATGTGTCCGTTAGAGCACTGGCAAAATGGAATGGCATGGCCCCTAGAGACACTCTCAAGAAAGGGCAAAAATTAGTCATTTGGCAGAGGGCAGACCAAGTGGCCACTGCTCCAGAAAACAGAAGCATCATCCGAAAGATTGGTTACAAGGTAAGAAGTGGTGATTCTTTGTACAAGATTGCCAATAAGTTCAATACGTCAGTGGCACAAATTAAGAAATGGAATGTGATTGAACAAAAATATCTTCAGCCTGGACAACATCTCACCCTTTATGTGGATGTCACCAGACATAACTAGGTTTCATGCCTTAGGTAGGTTTCCTACCTAAGGCACTCTTTCCTATGTAAATCACTAATTCCTACGTAAATCACTAAGTGATTCATTAGCCGATCCAATTACCACGATCAAAAAGCTTAGTAACAGCTCTCTCAGTCCCTTCAGACACGGCCACGCCTAACTTAGACATCACGTTTTTCTTAACCACGTATTTAACTTCGTAAATATCGGCGTTCGCAGACAGGTCCAGAAGATATTGATCACTAGTACAAATACGATCGACCAGTTTCTTCTCAAGTGCATCCTGGCCAAGCCAAAATTCTCCTTGGGCCACTTCATCAATGTCTAACTGTGGACGGTTCTTTTTCACAAATTCTTTAAACAGTCTGTGAATATTCTCTAAATCTTCTTTGAACTTCTGTCTTCCTTCATCGGTGTTTTCTCCAAATACTGTCAGAGTTCTTTTGAAATCACCGGCAGTGTGCAGCTCAAAATCAATGTCATTTTTCTTTAACAGTTTGTGGAAGTTAGGCATTTGTGCGACCACGCCAATAGAGCCGATGATGGCAAAGGGTGCAGACATAATTTTATCGGCAACACAGGCCATCATATATCCGCCACTGGCGGCAACCTTATCTACGCATACGGTTAAATTTAGGCCCTTTTCTTTAATTCTGGATAATTGAGAAGCAGCCAAACCATAACCATGAACTGCACCTCCAGGACTTTCCAGGCAAACCACAACTTCGTCTTTTTCACCGGCTCCCGACAGAATGCTTGAAACTTCTTCTCTTAAACTATCAGACTGTTGCGCTTGAACATCGCCTTTGAAGTGAAGAACAAATACCTTCTTATTTGCTACGTCTGAAGCACTAGACTTCTTGCTTTTCTTTTCCTGCTTATTGAGTTTTTTGTACTCTTTTTTATCTAAGGTCGCTTGAAGAAGCTGATCTTTGTAATTCTTTAATTTGCGGTTCAGTTTGTTTATCTCGATATGACCTTTTGAACCTTTTTTCTGCTTATTCCCTGCTGAAGCCGCCACGCTGATGATGATAATGATCACCAATAAAACTGTAATCGACTTCAATAGAAAAATTCCGTATTCAGCTAACACCTTAACTCCTTAATTATTTTATAAGCTTGAATATTACGCGGTTTTTTATAGACACAGTCAATAATCTATACAAATCATTGAAAAATTTTATGAATGCAAACTCAAGCTGCTCTACAATGCCCCTTAAGAATAGCAAATTATCGAGTAGCCAGTGCCAACAATTGATCAAGTACTTTGCCACTTAGAACAACGATTTAATCCTGAGGCTGCCCAGCATCTCAACGAAGTATTTGAGTTCCAGTTAACAGACTCTAAAACCTTTCATTTGATCATTAACCAAGGTAAGTGTGAGCTTGTGCACGGAGAACATGAAGACCCTAATGTAACCCTAATTATGGATACGGATACTTTTATCGGAATTACCACGGGGGAAATGGGTGGCATGCAGGCATTTATGTCAGGCAAGCTCAGGGCTGAGGGCAATATGATGCTAGCCACTAAGCTGGGTGAATTATTTTCAATGTAATTACTGCCATTGTCGAATGGCTTCCTGGGCGGGCTCGTTCATAGGCCTAGCAATTAGACCTCTGGAAGTCAGCCTTATAGAGAACAATGCACCATCCTTCATAGGCAAAAAAGTTGCACTGCCGTAGGTTGTATCAATCCATGGGAACCATGTTGCGCTATTGGCCCAGTTCCATAAATCAAAACCTAGACTCTGATGCAATTCGTAAGCGGTTCGAGTGTCTTGATTCTCTTGCTCAATTGAAATGTATCTACCACTGATACGATCAAAGCGGTAGCCAGGTAACAAGCCTAGGGCTTGGATAGGGCCAGCCCAATTGATAATTTTTGCATCTATCTGCCAAAGATCTCCTGCCAGTTCATATTCATTACCAACCGCATCTGCGATGGAGACATTGGCTTTATATCTTTGGTTCGCCAAACGTTGAAAGGAAACCGTCGCTAATGTTTCTTCTTGAACTAGTGCCTTGTAGCTGGATACATCAAAGGCAGACAATGCCAAGAAACCAGCAAGTACAAAAAGAATAATTCCGGTTGAGCCCTTGAGCCAGGAGATGAACCAACCTTTTCTGAACAGCATTAATGCAGCAATGGCAACAAATATAAAAGCAGCTATTGCTAAAGCGATCATCAGTGCCATGAAAGTCATTAAAACCACTCCTTCGGTTCATGCATGAAGTTTTTAGTTATGGAAAGTGATAACGATACAAGGTCGATGCAGTAATATCTGTTATGCGTTTACCGATCCCGTTATTTAGGTTAAGAGTTTAAAACCCTAAGACTACAAACTGACCTCGTTAATAGTAAACCCAGATTTAAATGGATTGAACAGCATCCTTGGCGACTTTGAGTATTCCAGGGTCGGGGTTTTCATCAATCAGTAGAGCTTCTAAGTAGAATTCCATACTGGATAAAGCATCCGCAAATGACTCTAATTTTTCATCATTCGATTTCACAAGGCCAGTTAACAACTGCTTCTCAACAAGCATTATGCATTTATCCACAATATTTGCCGCGCCCTGAGAATTTAAAAATATCAAGGCACCTTGTACGCCCTTGAGTGTTGCCACCACATTTGACAAGTGCATGGTGTCGCCTTCTGAGTCGATGAAGGCTGTAACCGCCCTTTTTGTTAGTGAAACACCAGATTCAGCTTCGTCTATCAGCGCGACCCTAGCTTCCTGCAATTGAATGCGAGCAGATTCTGATAAATGGTCTTGCCCATCACCATACTGCATGCCTTTGGTTAACCTAGTCACAGCACTTTCTGCATAAAGCACGGCATCAGCAATTTTAATGAGTTGTTCTGTGGAAGGTGCAGCTGAATCTGCCCATCCTCCAACCACATCGGCTTGGCTTTTAAGAACATTACTTGCTGAAGAAAGACTGAGCATCACTAAAATATCGGAAATTTTAATTAATGCCTGATATAAAGCTTTTGCACTAAAGTCACTGCCTCCACCGGTCCGCGCAGCGTTGTCGACCATAGATTTAACTGAGTTCATTTCCTCTTTCAGCGCATCAGACACCGAACTCATCACCGAGGCGCCTGGGCTGAACAATAATTCTCTTTGTTCTTCTAGAAATGACTCGCTGAACCTAGTTGGAGGTAAAAAGTAGTGCTGTTTAATTTCAGCTGCGGGACCTGTTTGAGGCTGACACAGTGCAATGATGTACAAAAGATCTTTTATTAAATCTTCTGATGGGCTTTCATTAAATGCCGTTCTCGGCTCTTTTAAGAGCAGCCTCAATTGACGATCAATTTGGGCAAATAATAAACGCCTTGAGTGACTTAATTGAGAATTTTTCCCAGCCAAGGCTTCTAATGCGCCAGCTGCAATCCAAAAAAGAGGAGCGATCTTTGTATCAGCTGCGATTTTATCTACTTGGGTAATGGCTCTATTCATGTAGGACATCGCCGCTTTCGTTCTCTTCCCTCTCAGTAAAAACAACAAAGCCGCTTGATACATGTGCCGATACTTTCTAATTTTTTCGAGAATGGATTTGTCTAATTTGAAAGGCTTGCCTGTGGCGGGCTTAGTAACACCAGCTAACTTAAAATTATAAAACTGGCTTTCTCGGATAGAAATTAAACCCCTTGCCCGACGAACATCGTTGATAACACTCAACAACAGCTCAGGAAGAGAATGGTTATTGATAGTCTTGTATTCTAAGTATCGGTTAGCAACCACGAGCGCTTGAGTAATGGCATCGCAGATTACTTTTCCTCTTGCGGTGCCTTTAGAAATTTCTTGAACCGGGAGTTCATTTAACAGATTGCCAAGCTCTTGCATAAGCATACTGGCACCGCGGTCTTCAACCATGACCATAATGCCGCGGGCTTCGTTCACACTATCAATAGATTTCTTCAGTACTTCTAAATCAGTTGGATCAGAAATAAAGGCTTCAATAGATTTCTGAGCCACTTGAATCGTGTTTTCAAGTTCTGATTTAACCAACTGAAAAGATGCAGCGTTAGCCATAAGCCTCAACAACCAAAGTATGTCCTGAAAATCAGGGTATTAAATAACCGAATCCATTTAATCCTGCACTAAAAATACTGGTTACGCCAGTTTTGTACACACAAATTCAGACAAAAGGTTTTGTATATCAAAGGCTTGCACAAGAATTAATCAGAAGCAACATTAAGTTACCAATCAAAAGCTTTTGCTTGCAAATTAGCTCAATATCCGTACATTTGCGCTCCACTAATTTACCCCCCCTTGCCCCAAGGAACACTGCCTAAAGGGCTAAGAACTAATACGTAGTAAGGAAATTTCACTGATGGCTTCCACGGTGTCCAAGTCTTTTGGTCTTAATTTTTTAGGTAACTCACCTATTTGGTACAAACGTACCATTATAGCTTTTCTGCTTATTAACCCCGCCGTTCTGCTTTTAATGGGAGAAAATGGCGCTCAAATCGCTAGCTGGCTGCTGTTAGGTGAATTCATTTTTACTCTGGCCATGGCTTTGAAATGCTACCCATTACAGCCCGGAGGTTTATTGGCTATTCAAGCTGTGATTATAGGGTTAGCAGGCGAAGGGGCATCTGGCGCCGAGAACGTTTACCACGAAGTACTAGCGAATTTTAAAGTTATATTGCTGCTTATGTTTATGGTGGCAGGCATTTACTTCATGCGAGACATGTTGCTTTACGTTTTCACCAAACTGTTTATTAAGGTGAAATCAAAAGTCATTCTCTCGTTAATGTTTTGTTTCTCAGCGGCTTTTCTCTCGGCCTTCTTAGATGCTTTGACCGTTACTGCGGTGCTCATTAGTGTTGGGGTTGGTTTTTATTCGGTTTATCACAAAGTAGCCTCTGGAAAGTCCTTCCAGCACAAGCATGACCACAATGACGACGACACGGTTACAGACTCCACCGATTTAAGTGATTTTCGAGCGTTTTTGAGATCAGTGTTAATGCACGGAGCTGTTGGAACCGCTCTAGGCGGTGTAACCACCTTAGTAGGTGAACCACAAAACCTGTTAATTGCGGGTGTTGCTGGTTGGAACTTTGCCGAATTCTTCATGCGTATGGCACCAGTCACAATGCCTGTGTTAGCAGTAGGCCTTCTAACCTGCTTATTTTTGGAGCTCACCGGCTGGTTCGGTTATGGCGCTAAATTACCTGCCAATGTAAGGCAAATTCTTGAAGATTATGAGGCCCATGAAGAAGCAGGAAGAACCAAAAAAGATGTCGCTAAGCTGATCGTTCAAGGTTTGGTAGCCCTTTATCTAATCATTGGCTTGGCTTTCCACCTAGCTGAAATTGGTCTGATTGGATTATCGGTGATTGTAATACTTACAGCATTCAATGGTATTACAGACGAGCATAAAATCGGCAAAGCTTTTGAAGAAGCCCTACCCTTCACAGCATTGCTCGTTGTGTTCTTTACCGTAGTCGCGGTTATCCATGAACAGCACTTATTTACACCGGTAATTACCTGGGTGTTGTCATTAGAACCGTCCATTCAGCCCGCCATGTTCTTCCTGGCTAATGGCTTACTGTCTGCAATTTCCGACAATGTTTTCGTGGCCACGGTTTACATCGGCCAAACTAAAGCCGCTTTAGATAATGGACTGATCACGAAAGAGCATTTTGAACTGTTGACTGTGGCCATTAATACCGGAACCAACCTTCCCTCAGTAGCCACCCCTAACGGACAAGCTGCGTTCCTGTTTTTGCTAACTTCAGCCATTGCACCTTTGATTCGTTTGTCCTACGGGCGTATGGCATTTATGGCTTTACCTTACACCATAGTGTTAACCACAGTAGGCTTACTATCCGTAATGTTTTTCTTATAAATCTGACATTTAAAAACCTGAACAAAGAGTAAATGGAACTATTTTTTGAATCCAGTTTCCGAACTCTTTGTTCCTCAGGGTTTCCATACTTTCTGTTGCTATAAAACTGTTATATTTACCTCTCAGCTAACCATTAATTCCAAGTAACCTATTTTGAACAGAACTCTTTGCACTGCACCCATGATGGAATTGTCTGACCGCCATTGTCGAATGCTTTGGCGCTTACTCAGCCCCAATGCCGTGGTTTATACAGAAATGGTCACCACGGGCGCCCTTATTCATGGCAACAGACTTGATACCCTTGCTTACAGCGGCGAAGAACACCCTATCGCATTGCAATTAGGTGGCTGCGATCCCAAAGACTTGGGTCACTGCTCATTACTAGGTGAAAAACATGGATTTGATGAAATCAACCTAAATGTGGGATGCCCGAGCGATCGAGTTCAAAGAGGTATGATTGGGGCTGTACTCATGAAGCATGCAGATCTGGTTGCTAATGCTTTCAAAGAAATGGCAAACAAGGCAGCTAATACCCCAATCACTATTAAGCATCGAATCGGTGTGGATGAATATGACAGCTATGATTTTTTAAGAGACTTTGTGGGTACTATTACAGATGCAGGATGTAAGGTATTTATTGTCCATGCGAGAAAGGCATTTCTTAGCGGTTTAAGCCCAAAAGACAATAGAGAAGTACCGCCCTTAATTTATGATCGAGTCTATCAACTGAAAAAGGATTTCCCAGACACAGAGATCATTTTAAATGGTGGAGTTAAAACCACAGAGGATTGTGAACACCATCTAAATCACGTTGACGGCGTAATGATCGGCCGAGAGGCTTACTACAACCCCATGATCTTGGCGAACATAGAAAAAAAAGTATTTGGAAAAACCGATGCTTATTCTGACCCCATTGATGTAATTGAAGACTTTAAACCCTACCTATTGAAGCAGGCCGAAGACGGGGAACCCATTAAATATGTGTTAAAGCATCTTCTAGCCTTGATTTCAGAAAGGCGCGGTGCCCGTCAATTTCGGAGGCACTTAAGTGAAAACATGCATAAACCAGATGCTAGCCCATCACTCATTGACGAAGCCGTTCAATTCGTTCGTTAAGCCCGCTTTACATCCGAAGTCGATAAGATCAGACTGCTTTTAAATCAGTGACTTATTACAGATTAAATGGAAGATCAGTTTGCACCTGTATTAAACGCCTTTGAGGATCTTCAAAGGTCTCTCAATCTTTTTTGTGAATTGCTCATTGAGCAGAAACCCAAGCACTGGCTATATAACTCAGCTAACTCAACAAAGTCATTGGCTGAGATTTATCAAGACATTTGGTATTTCGAGGGTAAAGACGGTCGAGAAACCAATTCTTATTATGGCTTGGTCGCTGCTTCAACTGAACTCTTAGCACTGGCAGAAAAACTTAACCAATCGAAAACTGAATTCCAGTCTCGGGTAAAACTCTTTAAGCAACAAAATGCATCTGCTTTACCTGAATTAAAAGCCTACATTGGATATCGAAATAAACCTTTAAATTCCCAGCTTCAGGGCAGTGGCTTGGCCAGACTTCATCTTAAACAAGCTCATCGTTTGGTTCCGATTTTAGATGAAACCCCCACCAAAGTTGGATTTAATTGGTACTCCAGTGGGCGAAGCATTAAAAAAATCTCCAAACAGGATGCACTTAAAAAGCTCGAAAACTTAGGCCCTGACAAACCTCACATTCAACCACAGTGGTTAAATCTATCCTCAATAAACGACAAAGAACCCTTAGCCTTAGTTCAGGATTTAGCCCCTATTATTCGCGCTAACATTCAATTTGAAAATGGACAACGAAAAGCCAGTAATGTCGCATTACCCATTTTATTTCCTGAACATTCATTCTTTCCTGAGTACTCTGAACCACCTAAAGAAGCCCCAACAGAACGAACTCGATCTAGAAGAAGTGACAACAAGCTTGAAGATCACCCGTTTCTACCTAGTATCAGAGTCTATAAATATCGAGTGAAATAGCTAAGCTTATCGAGTGACACATGATTGAATCACCCTGTATTAAAAACTGTTGTTTAGACAATGATGACATCTGCATTGGTTGCGGACGCACCTTGCACGAAATTACCAGTTGGAGTTCAATGACCAACGACAAGAAGCAACAGGTATTGTTGGATTCAAAAAATAGAATCAGCCAACGAATTAATAGAAATCGTATGAATTCAGGGAAAGGCTAATGGCTCTAAAACTCTTTCTAAAATTATCCCTCGCATTGCTAGTTATTGCCTTTTCAGGATTATTCGTTTTAAAAAATCCAGATGGCCAACCATGGTTGAATGTTAATGACTTAAAATCCATGATTCCAGATTTCTCAAGCCTAACAAACCAAGTAAAAACCCTGACTCCTGATATTAAAAATCCACTCAATAAAGACGATTCAGAAAAAACGGTGGCCTACAAATGGCAAGATGAAAACGGTTGGCATTATTCCAGTCAACCGCCGTCCAATATTCCTGAGGATCAGGTGACAACCATAATAGTTGATCCAGACACAAATTTAATTCCTGCCATCCCTACGTCAACTCACACAAAAAAGAGCGCTCATAAGCTAACGGAAAAGAAATCTAAAACCTCATCAGAAACTGAGACCAGTGGCGGAATCAATCAGATGCTCGAAGAAGCTAATAACGTACAAAATTTAATGAATGAACGAACTCAAACATTAGAAGATCAGTTGTAATTCATATGAAAAAAATACAGATAGGAAAAAGTAAGCTGTCATCCTCTAGGTTGGTTTATGGATGCATGAGAATCAATGGCGATGGTAGTAATGAAGCGATTAAAAACGGAAAACTCGCGATTCATCAAGCCATTGATTCAGGTTTTGATCAATTTGATCACGCTGATATTTACGGCATGGGTCAGTGCGAGACAATTTTTGGTGACGTACTCAAAGACTCCCCTCACCTTCGGCAGAAACTCATTATCACGACTAAATGCGGCATTGCATTTAAAGGAGATCCTAACCCGGAAGCTCCCCATCGTTTTGATTTTTCAAGATTGCACATCATTAAGTCTGTTGAAGGTTCCTTATCGAGGCTAAACACCGACTACATTGATATTTTATTGTTACATAGGCCCGATTATTTGTTTGATGCAGACGAAGTTGCAGAAGCATTGAGCGCTCTAAAAAAGTCCGGCAAAGTTAGCCATTTTGGAGTCAGTAACTTCAGTGTTAGCCAACTTCAGCTACTGCAATCTCGGCTCGATTTTCCTTTAATCATTAATCAGGTAGAAATTAATCTGCACAATATTTCTTCGTTAACTGATGGAACCCTAGATCAATGCCAAGAGTTAACCATTACCCCTCAAGCCTGGTGCCCACTTGCTACCATAGCCTATGAAGCCTGGGGCAATACCTTTGATTCGCAAACCATTCAACGAATTAAAAACGAAGTGTCAGAACAGGCGAAACAATATCAGGTAGAAGACTGGATTATCCCGCTCTGTTGGCTATTAAAGCACCCAGCAAACATTCAACCCATTGTTGGCACAACCAACACCTCGAGAATCAAACATGCGGTTGAATCCTTAAACACTGAGTACAGCCGGTTCGATTGGTACAAGCTGCTGGAAGCCAGGAATGGATTTGCCGTGGTATAAGCTTGGCCAACTTGGGAAATTAAATACCCGACCCAGCCTGTTCGAGCCAAAAACCGAGCCGATCTCTATAATCTAGGTCATTTTCAACCTAAAACCGGTTAAGTTAGTCAGGATTTTTTTGTAAAATCTCAGCGCATAAACGTTAAAAATAGAGATATTCCATGGGCAGAGCCTACCAAAACCGAAAAGAGTCAATGGCGAAAACCTCGGATCAAAATGCCAAGGTTTACAGCAAATTCAGTCGTGAAATCTATGTGTGCGGAAAAGCAGGCGGCGTAGAGCCAGACAGCAACCTAGCCTTAAGAAGTTTGCTCGATAGAGCAAAAAAAGCACAGGTGCCTGCTCATGTCATTAGCAAAGCCTTGGACAAAGCCGCTGGTGGCGGTGGTGAAGACTTTGCCGTAGCTCGATATGAAGGTTTTGGCCCTGGTGGGTGTTCAGTAATCGTAGAGTGCCTAACAGATAACCCAAATAGAACCTTTGGCGACGTACGGGTATGTTTTACCAAAACCAAAAGTAAAATTGGCTCACAGGGTACCGTGATGCACAGCTTCGACCACAGCGCAATTTTTGTGTTTGATGGTGAAGATGAAGAAGCGGTATTGGAAGCCTTAATGGAAGCTGATGTGGATGTCACAGACATTGAGTCAGAAGGTGGAAAAATTACTGTGTTCACTCCCCATACTGAATACGGTAAGGCTCGCGGAGCACTTTCAGATATGTTGGGAGAAAATGCAGAGTTCGATGTGGATGAAATTCAATTCGTACCGCAATCAACCTCTCCCATTAGTAGCGAAGACTTGGAAACATTTGAGAAGTTCTTATCTATGCTAGATGAATTAGAAGACGTTCAAAATGTTTATCACAATGCAGAGCTACCCTAGCACGCACAATTACTAAAACCATTATGTAAATTAGTAATTCTGATCTAACAGTGACTTGTTTTTAAAAGCGTCACTGTTAGATTAGGCCTGACCTGCTGTACTTCAAATCCATAATTTATTTTTTGAATTACTTTAAACTTCTAGTGTTTTAGAAACCAAAGTTAGAAACATATCAAAAATCATAGGTGCACTCATCGTTTTCAACTAACGCTCTATAACACAAATAATGGGCATTCAATCCTTAACTGCAGTGGCAACAATCTTTATCTTGCCATCAAAAGGGAGTCTAGCAGCTTCATAAACGGTACGGGCAGGACGTTTTCCCTCAGGAAATATATCCATGTACAAATCATTCACCACACTAAGATCTGACAAATCTGAAAAGGCAATGTCGACATAAGCAATATCTTTTTTGCTAAAACCTGCACTCTTCAACGCTGCGAACACATTATCAAAAGCTAAAGTTGCTTCCTGAATGGCTGTACCTTCAACATAATGTCCTTCCTCATTTACTGAAAGCTGCCCGCTCACAAAACACATATTTCCAACCACGACTGCATGGCTAATTGGATTTGACCAATTGGGCAACCCAGGCCCTGATTCAATAAATCTTCGAGACATATGAAAACCTCATGAGACTAGTGATATGTGAAAATGGATTACTGCTAGTTTGCCAGTAATATGGTCAAGTCAGCTTAACCATAACCCTGCAACATACCTCAACATTAAAATCTGAGCTAGCAAAATCAAAAGTGATTGCGCTCTCGTGCCTTTAGTGAAGGCTCATTGAATTAGGTATCCAAGCTAAAATTATATCGGTCGGTTTAAGGGAGGCAGGTATCATATTCGAAAAAAAACCGAATCTTGGATACGACAAGATTCGGTATTATGTTTTATAAATACTGAAGTGCCTACTAAATAAGCACCATTTAGAGAGGCTAATTAAAACTATTGTAATCGAAAAACAAAAGGTACAGTGGAGTAGTCAGTCTTATAGCAATCGTAACCGTCAGGAAATCTGAGAACTACTTGTGAGCCTGTTGCATGAGACTGCTGAGCTAATGATTGATAGCTGACCAAATGTTTTTCATCATAGGTTCCAATGTTTTTCCAAAAAGAACCAACGCCATTTTTTGTTAAGTATACAAGAACATTAGCTTGCTGCGCCTGTATTGCAGAGACCTTGTCAAAAACACAATCGGTAGCCATTGTAGATATAGACACACTCACACATGCTAAAAGTAAATAGACTTTATTCAATTTATATCCCTCTAATGTTATTACTATTTTTTAATTTCCAAATAAATTCTGGCTTCAGAAAAATACCTAAATAGGTTGAAAATTCTGAATATCAAAGCAAAAGATGTATATAGGCAACGCTCTCCATATTTGGGTCTTGTTCACAATCGTCGTTACCCTAAATAGTTACCATTTTATTGGCAACCTGAGCAGCAATAAGCACACTTAAAATCTCTTTACCCATTGGATACTCATTTACAGATAGTGCATAGTTATAATCTTGGGGATGATCCTGACCACATGTCTGAGGAGCATTAAGAAGTTCTATATATATTTGATGACCAAGACGTCCAACTATTATTTTTCCAACTTCACCTGTGGCTGAGGTGGCGAACGCATTTGTGGTCAATATCATCAGTAAAGCTGCGACATACTTGAGCATAGACAGTTTCCTTCTACTTTTATTAATTTCAAAATAACGACGTCCAACTGAAAAAGATCTAGAATTTAGTATTATAAAATAACTTTGCAATTAAGCTTTACAACGTTTAAATAGCTTAATCAATTTGGTCAGATATTCAGGTGGACATCCTAGAAAAATAATAGAAAAAGGACAACTCAAATCGCAAATTCATTTTCAAGAATAGAAAAACTATCTGATTTAATTGAACTTAATATGCCAACTAATTGCTCAACATGCTTACATTCTTCAAAAATAAAATGCAATGCCTTGTATCACCGAACTTACACAAGTAAAAAGTTTTAGTTAGTTAGATTATTGAATTTTTATTAAGAGATTCGCATCCATGCGAATCTCTATAACTTAGATGAACTAAGAACAGACTTATTTGACTCTGCTACTAGCTTAGAGGAGTAAACATTTGAGGAATTGGATTAACACCCAAATCATGCTCTGCGGCGATTGAGGTGCCATAGATTCCCAAGTTTTGCTGAAGGGAAGCAAGCACATGGCGGATATTAACTCTCACACCCGATGGGTCAGGTGCACCAGTGATTGCGTTGACATGTTGCCCCCCAAATCGTTCTGTCGTTTGCCCAAAGACTCGACCTCCGTATATGGAATCTCTGGGGTGAATGACCATGTACCCGCCAATACCGGAATGGTCTTTACCACCACTGTTATTGTAGAAAGGTAAGCGACCCACGTCACTGCCCACAACAATGGTTGTTCTGTCTGAAACGCCAAAGTAATCAAGAGCCTCTACTAGAAAATGCAAGCTTTCTAATACAGCGCCTAGATTTCGGTAATGGTAGTCGTCGTGCCTAGTATGGCTATCAAATCCTCCAGAGCTGATGTGACCTGCGCAGGTCACGCCAGTCGCAAACGCAGCCGCAATTGTCAACGCTTGATTCATGAGACCATTGCGCTGGTTTACTGTCCAAAACGGATTAAATGTATCGTCGTTGTTTATCTGTCTAAGATTTTCAACGTAAGGCCCAAATATATTTTCCTCTGATCGTTGAGCAAGCATTTTTTCGAATTTTGCCAAGCGCAGTTCTAAGCCATTTTCAGAGTTTCTCTCTTTTTCAATAAGTCTTGATACTCTGTCTTTATGAGCAGATTTCAGCAAGTCATATACTTCGCCATTTTGATGAAAATTCGGATTGCCTAATCGGTTCATCAACGTTGCATTACTATTTAACCGCGCTTTATTCACAGGCACGCCTGCAGTTAAATCTGGAGCAGCATATTGTCCACCAAAGCTTAAAAACGAAAGTGGTAAATCTGGCCCATGCACAGCGCCAAACAGAGCGCCTAAGGCAGGGTGGCTTCCGAAAAAGCCCGAGAAGGTCGCTATAGTCCCCAATACGTGACTGCTTGTCATCGTATTCACACCTTGGATAAGGCTAATGCGGTTACTATAGGTTTCAAAAAACTTTCTATACTGGGCTTCAATATTTTCTGAATTGTTTAACCGACTTGGGATGGCACTCCAGCGAATCGATTTTAGGTCTTTTAACGGATCATTCTGATCTATCGCTTGGTGAAGATCGACTTTCAATGTCGGGTCTAATTCGACATTGTTAACTACGCTGCCTTTGTTTGGGACACGCCCTTTCGGGTCAGTAAAACTAGTCATGTCCCAACCGCCGGCTAAGCCCACAGTCACTAAAAATTGACTGGGCGCACCCGCGGCATTTGCTTTTAAACTCATCAGTGGTAACGAAGTGGTTGCTAAGCCACCAAAGGCAAGCAACTTTGTAAATTCTCTACGGTTCATTATGTATTCCTCTTTATTTTAATGTTAGGTGTTGTAAGCGCCACGATGAATTAATCGTGTATGTAGCGCGGGTCTAACATCAAATAATTAACAACGGCCATCCATGCTTTCACGGTGTAATGTTGATCGCTCTGTAGTCGACCACTTCGCGTTCTGTAACCACCACGTACTGGGTCTACAGAATTAATAACGTAACCATCACAGCCTGGCCCGCCGCCTCTTACTCCGGCAACACCCTTCTTCAATGTTTTATCGTCAGAGTCTTTAAGGGCCGTATGAGCAGCCACAAACAAATCGTATGTGTGTTGAACCTCTTCATCGTTTAACAGGAGTTCTTCATTTAGAAACCATGCATGTAAATGTACAATATTTTGTTTGATTTCGTTTTCATGAGTGTCAGGCACGAAGGATTGCTGAACATACGGGAATAGCAGACGTTCATTAAGCGGACGCGTAAAGTCTTCCCCTGTTGCGTAGCACGCGAGCTCTGAGGCCATGCTTTCTGACATTGCTTCAGACACACCTGAAATATCTTCTAAGCGATCAGTTGTTTGCAGCGAGTCAATTCCGCCATATAAAACAATGGCGTCTTGGCTATCTAACATTCTCCAGCGGAAACCTAGAATCCCGATGTTTTTACGATTCAACATTTCAGGTCCCAAGAAACGAATGGAACGAATCGAATGTTGATCTATATCTGCAGAGATAACACCATCAATTCGGTAGTCTTGATGCTTGATAATAGCCAGTACCAGTTGCTTTATGTTTTTGGTATCAACACCCTCGGCAACGAATGTGTCATACATCTCACGGAAATACTCTGGGTTGTCATAGGGAGCAATCAACGCACTGTATAATGTTCGAATCAATGCAGCGCCATACATTCTCTCTTGAGCAACAATTTGTTGGCCTAACCACTGTAATGCATTGTTGGTGAACTCTTCTGGCATTTCCCAACCTGTTGGTTGATTTGCCAATTCGAATGATGATGCAAATCCAGCTTGCCTCAAGCTTCCGGCAATGGAATTCCAGGGATGATAGTTCGAACCACTGCCTACTTTGTTAATTTGCCTAAACAGACGCTTGTTATAATAGATACGGTGACGATCCTGAAAGTTTTGGAAGGTTGACGCCACAGGATCAAGAATATTATGACAGGCAGTACAGTTTGGATCTTCCAGTACTGGGTTTTCATATTCTTCTGATTCGAAGTTATCAACTTGGCTCGCGCCCACATCAATATCTAAGAAATACTTCAATACTAAGGATGCGCGCTCACGATTTTTATTGGTATTGTTGGTTTGATAGCGCTCCAAAAATGCAGGTGTTGTTAAAATTCCAGCGTGTGGATAACCAACTTCTTTATCGAAATAGTAGCCAACTTTTGACCGGTCATTCTCACCAGCGGCATCATTCTTTAAATAAGCTGTGTATGGAATGACTGCAGGTTGAAAACTTTCAGGGTCATAATAGGCCGCAGGGTACTCAATATTATGAGACTGAATTAAGTAAGCGCGACAGGGAACATGTTGCAAGTCTTCCTGAGACTCAACAAATTTCTTCTCAAAGTTAAAATCATCAAAATCGCCGTCAACAACATTGTAAGGCTCCATTGGATATAGATTTAAACCATAAGCGTTCGCAACAGTGAAGGGAGCAGTTAATATCAAGTCTGTCGATAAATCATTCATCGCAATATAACGAATTAGCTGAAGCGGCTCTTTATCAATGGTGTAATCAAAAATATTATTACTGTAGTCAACACCTCTGGCTAGGTCACTGGTGTTCCAGCACCGATCATCTGGCCTGAAATTTTCTTTAAGTAAATCTACGCCTTTATTTCGAGTAGAGTAAGTTGAAACTAGTTCACGAACCTGCTGCGGTAATCTTTGACCTCCATAGCCCGAATTAAACTGCCTAGTTAATTGTTTAGGCTTCGCTGAATTCGTGAGCAACAAATCATTAAATGCCAGTATAACCCAATGACCAAAGCTGTCTTCTTCCATTAAAGAAAGTGCAACTTCATCAAACCCTTCTTCAGTTTTTGCTCTTTCATATTCTTCGGCAGTAGGAACACGATTGACAATATTCACAGCAAATTCTTGAAGTGTTTCTTCTCTAGATTTCAAAATATATTTGGCAGAATCGACTTGAGTTCGGTACCAAGATGAACGAATAAATAAACCAATATTTTCCGCACATTCATCGACACAGCTAGTAGGATCCAGCGATGGCATGGTTTGGCTAATTTTTTCAATCAGGCCTGCCACTGTTTCACATGAAGGACAGTCATCTAAATTGTTTAATGCTTCTCCTAAGCCAGTGCCTTGTCCTGACTCACCATGACAACCAGCACAGTTGTTTTGATATTCCTTTGCACCTTCTGCAATTTGCGCTTCTGCACCAACTAACTCTGCATCGGAGTTACCGCCTTGATCACCCGGCTCTGAATTACCACCTTGATCACCTGGCTCTGAGTTTTCACCTTGATCGCCCGGCTCAGAATTACCACCTTCATCACCTGGCTCAGAATTACCGTCTTCATCACCTGGCTCAGAATTACCGCCTTCATCACCCGGCTCAGAATTACCGCCTTCATCAACCGGCTCAGAATTACCGCCTTCATCAACCGGCTCAGAATTATCGCCTTGAGCTCCATACCATGATGAACGAATAAAGAAACCAATAGTCTCAGCACATTCGCCAACACAGCTGCCGGGGTCCACCAATGGCATGGTCTGGGCAATGTTGTCAATCAACCCTGCCACAGTTTCACATGAAGGGCACTCATCCAAAGTATTTAAAGGCCCTCCGAAGACAGTCCCCTGCCCTGAATCACCATGGCAATCAGCACAGCTATTTTGATATTCCCTTGCGCCTTCCGCAATTTGTATATCTGTACCGACTATTTCATCTACCTGAGATGTATCTTGATCACCATCTGGCTGGGTTGTACCCGGCTGAGATGTATTATTAGAATCAGATTTAATATCTGAAGGTTGTTCTGGAGCGCATGCAACTAAAAACCCGCTAAGGATTAGAACAAGAATCCCATTTTTTATCATTTGTAAACCTTTTTATAACTTTTGGAGCAGTTATTCATCCTATAGAAGAGTATTTGGTAATAATGTGAAAGATGGCCCAACTTTCATTTATACACAACAAACCTATTAAGATTATTAATTAAACCTATTTAAATTGAATTGATTATTGCTCATTCATCCCTTTTAAACATCAAATATCCATATCTGGCACAGGTGTCTTATTTGAAAAGAATGTAAATTGAATAAGGTTTTTTAATTAGCATCTATTGCTTGTCAGCTCATAAAATATAAGTTGCGTTAATAGTACAAAGAGCCATTAACTAAATGATGAATATCTATTTCTGAAATGTACAAATAGGAAGCATATATAATCCGCTGATAATATAGGTTACAACCGGTTAACTGCATTACTAACTAATATAGCAGCATAGCAGCCTATATCATGAGTCGAATTTAATTCTGCTTTTTTTATTCTTTTAAACTACGCAAACAAAAACAAATAGCGCTTTTTTAATAATTCTACCTATTCTTTATAGATCGCTATTTTGAATCCGTGCTAAAAAATTATTCGTCAGCCAAGCCCTGGCTAATTCTAAATACGTGACCATCGGGATGACGAATATGAAACTCTCTCACACCCCAGGGCATGTCCTCAGGTTCATGCATAACTTCAATGCTATTTTCTAAACACTGCTTATAAATACTGTCTACATCATCAACCCAAATAGATAGCCACACACCTTTGTCCGATGTTTCCCCATCCTTTTCATTAAAGGTTTTGGTGTTGTTTCCCTTGCCTCTGCCCCCTTGAGCATCAAGGCATAAAAATATTTCGCACTCCCCTGAACCCATAGCACCAAAGCTAATTGGTTGGCCCCAATCCCAGTTTTTCTTCCAGCCTAGTTTTTTGAACCACTCAAAAGAGGATTGAATATCTGAAACATTGAGTATGGGTGTTATGGCTTTGGCATCCATTCTTAGACTCCGGTTTATGAGTGATTGGAAATTCTAGGCTCCTTAATATGTCATTCATATTACACCTTTCGCCTATAGGAAGGTTAGGTTAATTGCAGGACTGACATTATATTTTAAGTTTTAAAAATAGTGCCCATTCTTTAAGTATAGATATTAGCTATTGGTAAAATAAGGCAGTCTCATGGAGAGGTAATGATTTAGAAATTAAAAAACCCTGAAGGTAATCGCACCCAAGGTCAATGCACTTACTTCTTTCTTCTTGTCGCTCAACGCCTTCTGCCACCACTAACATTTCCAAGCGATGTGCCATCTCAACAATGCCAGCAACTAGAGCTTGGTTTCTATTATTATTATCGAGATAACTAATAAGTATTCTGTCCAGCTTTAAAATATCGAACGGCAAATCTAATAAATGTGTAATTGATGAAAACCCGCTACCGAAATCATCAAGAGCAAATGAAACACCCTGGCTTTTTAGGTAATTGATTTGCTTCTTACAAGCTTTAATATTTTGAACAAATTGTCGTTCAGTCAATTCCAGGCATATTTTGTCTTTTGGTAACGAATACTCTTCCAACCATTCCAAAAACTGCGCACAGAATGCCTGATTCGCTAATTGTTGTGCACAGACATTGATAGAGATCTTACCTATGCTTTCTCTATTTTTTTGCAGAAGACCATACAATTCAACGCATTCTTGTGTGGTGATCTGTGTTATGCCATTGATTACAGGTGTGTTTTCGGCAATTGAAATGAATTCGTCAGGAGGCACAGTGCCAAGACTTGAGGAATGCCATCTTGCTAACGCCTCAATATGTATTTCACTGGGCTTATCAACACATTCAAGGGGCTGAAAGTTAGCGGTGAATTCACTTCTCTCAACCGCCGAACTCAAACTCAGCTCAATTTTTTGTGTTCTTGCATACTGTGAAGCCATTTTGTCTGAAAAAAAGCAAGCGGCGGCTGAGCGGTTACCTTTTGCCTCGTACATTGCACAATCAGCTTGTTTAATCAGTAAATCCAAATTATCTGCTTCTGGATAAAATGCTATCCCAATTGATGCCGACACTGTAATAACATGAGTACCAACTTGAATCTTGTTATCAAACTCATCCTGCAGCCTCTTAACCAGCGGGTAGACTTCCCTTTTATCTTTAATAGTATCAGTAATGATGACAAACTCATCGCCACCGATACGAGCGAGAAAGTCCGACTCTCGAACAACATTCTTTAGTCGAGTAGAAACTTTTTTTAAGAGTTCATCTCCCACAAGATGGCCATAGGTATCATTAACCTTTTTAAAGTCATTTAAATCGAAATACAATAGTGCAGTTTTTAGTTTTCCTCTCTTAGCACGGTGAATAATTTGATTTGAGACATCATTAAAATAAGAGCGATTGGCAATTCCGGTCAATGGGTCATGCTTTGCTTGCGCCTCCAACTGTATGTTTTTAAACGCAGCATCTTCTAACGCTCTCTTGAGTCTTTGCTCTATATGTTTTCGTTCCTTAGCATAATGAACAGATCTAGCCAATGCTTCTGGAGTCACGCTGTTCTTTGATAAATAGTCTTGAGCCCCATTTTGTAAAGAGTTTATGGCTAAATTTAAATCTTCATTACCAGTAAGAACAACAATGGGTAATGTGGGATATTGCTTTCCTAACTGATACACATTGTCAGGGCCAGACCGGTCTGGTAGTTCCATATCTAGAATCAACGCGTGATATTTGTCATTTTCCAAAGCTTCAATTATTTCTTCAAAACAATTAACACATACAATTGAATAGTTTCCATCAAACGCAGCGTTTAGCATTTCTTTGAATAGCTCTGCATCAATTGGATTATCTTCGGCCATTAGAAATACATTGCTTTCCTTTTTTTTATCATTTAGTGCGTAATTAAAGAGACTCTTATTCATAATATACTTTGCTCTTTAACCGGCCGAGGCGATATATTGATAACAATAGTTGACTCGCAATCCGCCTAGTGATGACTCTTCAAATGATAATCTGGCATCATTTAATTCAGCAATATAAGCGCAATAAGTAAGTCCCATTCCGATCCCTGGATAAGCATCCGGAGGATGAAACCGTTTAAATGGCCTGCATATAACCTCTCTCTGATCAGCAGTTACACCTATTCCATTATCCTCAATCATAAAACTGATATGACCATCTACAGTGACCAAATTTGTATGAATCTTAATAATGTGGCTCGAGTCTTTAGGATTAAAAATCATGGCGTTAGAAATTATTGACCGAAATAGAACTATCCAATGCTCAGAAACACCCTCAATCACAGGCCAATCACCACTAACGGTTAGTTCTATTCCAGAGTCATGCGTATGAATACTTTCACAGTAAGAAAAGGCATTATTGAACAGCTCCTTCAAATCAATTTGATCAATCGAACTTTCATTCATCACAGACGTCAGTGTATTTAGTTTCGCTAGACTACTCAGCATAGCGCCGATCTGAGACCCACTATCAATTAAAAACCCTAACCAGCGCTTTTGTTTTTCATCAATGTCACTTGAACCTAGCTCTTTACTCAATAGCTGAGAAAACTGAAGTACGTGGCGAGTCGGCGCACCAAAATCATGACAAATACCAGACACTAGCTCACTGACAAATTTAGGATCTATTTTGGATACAGTCATTGTTAAACAACTTCTTTATTAAAACGGTACACCAAGAGCATGTTGGTATCTTTAAATATCTAACCTATCGCTCTAATGTAGACTAATATTCATACGTTTCTAGCGAATCAACAAAAATGTAAGTACCTAAAAAGAAGTATCATGAATAAATACAATGCGAACGCTGAATCCAACTTAGAAGAAATAAATGTCACAACTGATTGTTTAATAGCAATAGATTCTAAAGGAAATATTCAGGGTACTAACTCAGCTGTTAGGAAGTTATTTGGTTACAAAGAAGACGATCTTGTCGATGAACACATTAACTATTTAATTCCGAAAAAGTACAACCAATTTTTACAAGGTTATTTGAATAGCTACATCAACAATATCGAAAGTAGTTTAATTTCGGCTAGTAAAAATATAATAGTTAGAAAAAAAAATGGGACAACATTAGAAGCGGAGTTGAGGTTAAATGATATTAACTTGAACCAAAAAAGAGTGTATGTCATTTCGATTCACCCCTTACCCGAACCACAGAAAGAAGATGCTTATAGCCCCTCCATCACTGAGACAATGCGCGAACGTTATGACCGAGTGATAAAAGCATCAAATACCGCAGTTTGGGAATACTATGCCGACAGAGATATGTTTTTTTTGGATAATCAAATATTTAATCTCTTAGGAAAAACATTTGATAATTTAAATCTCACATTAAAAGGGTGGAGAGAATTATCACACCCAGACGACAAAGGCAGAATAGAGTCATATTGGCAAGAGTATCTACGGGGTGGAGATAGACCAAAGGAAGTCACCTATAGAGTTAAACATGTAAGTGGCGCCTGGAGATGGTTCCGAGAAACCGGCAATATCATATCTTATGAAAAAACTGGAAGACCTAACCAAGTTGCCGGTCTCATTGAAGATATCAATGAAAAAAAACAAGAAGAAGAAATATTAAATCGGCTTTGCTCCCTTGCTACTGATATTGAGTTATCGATTGAAGAAAAGTTTTCAGATGTTTTAGCGCTAGGAACATCTTTTTTTGAGCTTTCAGTCGGTATCGTTAGCCACATTAAAAATGATCAATACACTGTTGGTCATAGTTACCCACAAAATGAGTTTAGGGATTGCCGAGAATTTAAATTAAAAGAAACCTATTGCTCTCATGTTTTCCCGATGAAAAGCGTTCTAAGTTGGACTGAAGCAGGCGAAAGTAAAATACAGAACCACCACTATTATGGTAAACAGCCTATAGGTTCTTACATTGGAACAACATTATTTATCAATCATGAACCTTTTGGAACACTGGCTTTTTTCAATAAAGAAACAAGGGGCAGGCCTTTCACTGAAAGAGAAAACTCAATTTTCAGGCTAATATCACAATGGGTATCGGCTGAGCTAACACGTGAAAAAAATCTAAGGAAAGTGGAAGAGTCACAGAACTTTTTACTGCTTATGCAAAAATCAACACCGGACATCATTTTTGTAAAAGATGAAGAGTTTCGAATAGTTCAAGCGAATCAAGCTTTTTTAAATCTGTACCCAGAAGAAGTAAGACACACTGTGTTAGGAACCACGACTCTTGAAGCATATGACGAAAACGAAGCGGAACTATTTTTAGAACAGGATAAATTAGCCTTACTTCAAGGCAGCTCACAGGTAGAAGAGTCCATTCAATTCCCAGATGGAAAAACTCGGATACTGGATACAAAAAAGATTCGATTTTTGGATGACGAAGGCAATAAGTACATCCTTGGAATTGGCCGAGACATTACCCGACGCAAAGAAGCTGAATCTTTGCTGGAAGAAAGTACTGAAAGGTATGAACTGGCAGTCAAAGGATCTTCTGTTGGACTATGGGACTGGAATATACAAACAGGAGAACTTTTTTGGTCCGAAAGATTTAAATCCATTGCTGGAATTTCTGATGGCAGTTTTACACCTAGCCATGAGGATTTTATAAGTCGTTTACATCCTGACGACCAAAACCAGGTTGAAAGTGCTATTAATAACCACTTAGAAAACAAGACACCATATGACATAGAATATAGATTTCGTCATGATGATAATGGTTATGTATGGTTACATGCTAGGGGCCAAGCCGTATGGAATGACTTGGGAAATGCTACCAGAATGGCCGGTTCAATCGACGACGTGACTATTAGGAAATCTGCCGAGTCTGAACTTATGCGTTCAAACATGGAGTTGGAACGATTCGCTTATTTAGCTTCTCATGACTTACAAGAACCTCTTCGAATGGTTGCAAACTTTACAAGTCTTTTAGAACGAAAATACAGTGATCAATTGGATGATAAGGCAAAAGAATACATACATTTTGCCTGTGATGGCGCTTCTAGAATGCAGATATTAGTTAAGGGTTTGCTTGAATATGCTCGAATTGGAAACGAAGCGGATACTTTTAAAACCATTGACCTTAATACGATAAAGCAAACGGTAGAAGACAATCTATATGCTAGCATTAAAGAAACCGGGGCTACAATAACATGGCCTAATCTACCTACAATTTATGCAGACCCACCACAGATTCGCTCAGTATTTCAAAATCTGATAGGCAATGCTATCAAGTACAAGTCGAAAGATTTAGCACCAAAAATAGATATTCACATTGAACCCGAACATTCTCACTGGAGGTTTTCGATCACCGACAATGGTATTGGTATGAAACAGGATTACTGCGAGAAGATATTTGATGCATTCCGGCGCTTGCACCGCAAAGAAGAATATCCAGGCACTGGAATTGGGCTATCAATTTGTCGAAAAACCATTGAAAATTTAGGTGGAAAAATTTGGGCGACCTCCTCTCTAGGAGAAGGCAGTACCTTTTATTTTACCCTTCCACGGCTACCTAACTTGTTAAAAGAGACTCGTCATTATGACTCCTAAGAAACCAGCAAGACCCATCGAAATTCTGTTAGTCGAAGATAACCTAGGCGATATTGTTTTAACTAAAGAAGCCTTCAGTGATGCAAAAATATGGAATAATCTTCATGTAGCTAAAGACGGAGAAGAGGCCTTAGATTTTTTGAACAAGGGAGAGGGTTTCGAAGATGCGGTGCGCCCAGATTTGATCCTGTTGGATCTCAATCTTCCAAAGGTAGATGGTCGCGTTGTTTTGGAACAAATAAAATCTACACCGAACTTAAAACGAATTCCTGTAGTCATGCTAACAAGCTCTGAGGCGGAAAAAGACATAATTAGGACTTACGACTTACACGCAAATAGCTACATAGTAAAACCCATTGACCTGGAGCAATTTGTAAAAGTCATACAAACTGTAAAAGAGTTTTGGTTTTCAGTGGTTTCTCTACCTGATGAGAAATAACCGTAGATTACAACTCGACCAAAGCTTCTGTGACACTGAATATCACTAATAAAATTTTTTTTGCCTCAAGATTTTGTGATATTTAAAACATTTGCATCCAAAGTTACACAAATATTCGTTACTCTCATAAATGAAAATAGAAGAGCCAACGAACTATGACATCGAGCACACATACCATTGACCCCAATACTGACTTTGAAGCCACTGTCAGACAGCTTAGCCTGGTCATTTTTCCTTGGGATATTGAAAAAGCATTGGAATTCGCGCTATATCGAACCTATGCCGTGCCCGCAATTTCAAAAATTCTTGCGCATACAGGTCAGTTTGAAAACGCAACACAAAAACGTTACGACGATACTGAGATACTATTGGCCTACCCCGTGGAGCATGGAATAGACAGTCAAAAAGGAGAAGCCGCAATAAACAAAATAAATGCAATGCATAATCGCTTTCGCATTAAAAATGAATTGTACCTCTACGTTCTTTCTACATTTGTTTTTGAACCTATTCGATGGCTTGAAAAGTATGGATCTCGTGCCATGAATGACAATGAGCAACAAGCTTGGCTTTTGTATTATCAAAAACTTGGCGCAAAAATGAACATTGAACATATTCCTGAAACATTAGCTGAATTCGAAGCTTTTAATATTTCATTTGAAAAGGAAAACTTTAAATACCATGAGGCCAACACCCGCATTGCCTCAGTAACACTTGATTTGCTGTTGGGATTTTATCTACCAAAATGGTTAATACCTGCATGCAGGCCAGTAGTATATGCACTGTTAGATGACTCATTGCTTGAAGCATTCCAGTTTCCAAAACCCAATGCTTTATTGCGAAAGAGTGTTAAAGCAGGTCTGATATGTCGTAAAACAATTCTTCGAATGTTGCCAAAAAATAGAAAACCTAAGTCTCAATTAGGGCGCAAGCGAAAAAGTTATCCAATGGGGTATGCCTTAGATGACTTGGGTACGCTGTAAACTATGGCAGTCACCATGTTTCAAATAGATAAGAAAAACATCAAAAGTTCACGGACTAATTAATGACCAAAACATTTATTTTGGTTTGATTATTTTCGATATTTGGATGAGTATTTTTTTCAGTATTAATTATTACTACCAAGAGTATTATTTTAATGGCTTGTCTGTAATCTATTGTCTTTTATCATAACTTCTGCTGAAGGGAATTAGCCCAGACTGAAAACAAGGACGTTTTCGATCTTTGCTTCCTAATAATTCGCAAACCTTGGTTGCGCAGTTGTCTTTGTCCCTTCTTCAAACACTTCAAATAAAAGGAATTTAAAATGAGCTTAACAACTATAAGACAATCTGTTGTCGCTATTTTTAGTCTAATACTAAGTTACTCTGCAGTGTCAGATACCGGAGATATTACCGAAGAATTCAATCACAGCCTTAATTCACTTAACTGCCCTCCAGGTACTTATATTAACGACTATGATGGCGATGGGTTTGCAGATGAAGAACAATCTTTCTACTGGGTAGACGTTGATATTGATAACGATGGTACAGATGAAACCACAGTTGTTTTTTTAACCTTTGACGGTGAATCACACCCATATTACGACAACTCAAACCACTATTTTTTTACCACCTCTTTGGATAGTAACTGTGGTGGAAGTTATCCCTACACTAACTCAAGAGCACTAGTAGTTATGCGCTTTATCCAGAATTTACCGGGCGACCCAAACATAGCTGACATTAATAATTGGCCCTATGTTTCTATTCCAGCCATTGAATTTACGACTTATAACGACCATAGCCATGGTGATTCAACGGCCGGTATACCACCCTATTTGCAATCCAGAACGTTTCGCAATTTAAATGCTCAGGATGTTATCAGTAGTGAAAACGTAAATACCCCTAATACCTTTCGACAGCATCAACACTCAGATATTGCAGGTATTCGAGAGGTAGTGATACGTAGTGACTTTGGTGAAAACACGATAGACAATATTAAAATTTATAGTAGCTACATTGATTTTAATGCGCCGACTGAACCACCCGAAGTGTCTATTTTGATGGATACATCTGGAAGCATGAACTGGGGGTTCGACGGAAACTATTCAGCACCAGTGCAAGAGCGAAGATTGACTCTCGCCAAAAATGCAGTCGAACCTTTTTTACTCATGATGTCCAATCACTATTCAGGCATCGCAAGATTTGGATTTAACGCATTCCCTGGAAATCAAAGAGGGTTGGCTTGCACGGCCACCACAGTGACACCCATGATAGATGTCCATCCTTTATTAATTCATGATGCTATTAACAACGATCTGGCTAATCTGAACGCCTCAGGTTCTACCCCATTACTTGCGGGGTTAGAGCACTCGCGAAATACACTGCAAGGACAAGGTAATAAAGCCATTGTGCTTTTAAGTGATGGCTATCATAACTGCCCGGGCTATGTATCCCCCACTGACTCTGAAGTTACGCAAATAATTAGCGATCTAAATTTCAATAATATTTCTGTATACAGCATCGGTTTTGGCCGCCCAAGCGATATTGACCATCCACTATTAGACACGATATCTAATCAAACCTCGGGGGCTTTTTACGATATAACTGGCGTTGGCTTTAATGCCAATACTTGGAACCCTGGTGTTGCCTTACAAGAGGCTTATAAAAACATTGCTGTGGACACCTTAGGTTTAGAAAGTATTGTTGATCCATTGGCATTTATTAAACCATGGAGCCAAGCTGATCATCACGTCAGCCTGAGCCCATATGATGAAAAAGTTAGCTTCTTCGTGAGCTGGGAAAACTGTGAAAAATCAGATCTGGACATCAAATTACTAGATTCATACGGTGAAGAAATTAATGCAAAATATAAAAACGTAACGCTGAATCGCTCTCACAGCTATTGGCTGGCCACAGTGTCAGGATCAACACTTAGCAAACGAACAACTCATAAACCCTGGACCATTCAAGTAACATCTAGATCCAGTTGCAATGAATCAGGCACGCCTTACCAATACAGTGTACTCGGACAATCTGCTCTACAGTTTGATGCTGTGGTAGTAGATCAACAAAAATATCTACACTTAGCTGCGCACATGAAACTGAAAGGCAAAACCATACCCTTAGTAGAAAGTATTCAAGTAGAAATACTACCGCCTGCCTATGCAGAGACAAAGCTTCCAGAAAAGACGGTGACTTTAAATCTTTATGACAATGGTAAAAATGGTGACAAGGTAGCGAAAGATGGCATCTACTCTTTGAATTATGATGGCACCATATCTAAAGGCACCTATACCTTTAATTTTACGACTCAAAATAGTTCAAAATATAGATTCAGCTTTGAACGTTACCTAAGAGTTAAAAAAGCTGTGGGGTACGATTTAACCGCTACTGAATGGACTAGTGAAAAATAAAATTTATTACCCGGTCATTTAATAGAATGGCCACAGCTAATAGGAAAGTCGCAAACTCAGATAGGACTAAGAGCTGGTTTGTGACTTTCCTTTGAAATCTAGTATTTCTTAAATTACCAACTCGATAATTTAGCTTCGTTGACACCAAGCATTTCATAGGTGAAGCCAAGATAGTACTATTCGGACTCAATCAAGATTACACCATTAATTACAACAGAACCTTTGTTAACGTTAACTAAGCCTCAGGAAACATACTATGCAACTTTCTGAAACCGCGACTAATTTAGCTTTTAGCTCTTTGGACCAAGCCTCTGAAATTCTAGAACAAGGCGCTGATACTTTTTCTCCCTTTATTTTACTGGTTAACAAACATGGCAGCTCTAGTAAAACGAAACTGCTTGGCGACGAAGAACAGGTTTCACAACTTGCTCAACAGTATATTGATGAACAGGATTCTACCGTTGTCGCTTACGCCATCATTCAAGATGCCAATGTCGAAATCCAAGGACAAACAATGCCAACCATGGTGGTAGAGGTTGGCTGCGCAATCACCGGTAACACTGCGAAAATGTTGCAATTTTATCAAACTGAACCCTTCCAAGAAATTGATAACGTAAAAATGCTAGAAGGTTCAGCGCTCAGAATTCAGCCTACCGAGCAACAAAGAACCGACACTGAAAACCAACTCGCATCTTTATTTCAAGCACCTTTTGCTGTGTTAAAAATAGCCCTCAACGAAAATAAAAAACCACAGGATGAACTCATTGATGCTTTTACAACTGAACTGAATGCTTGTTACAACTCACAGTGTTCAGTTTTGGTTAAGTCCTGTATCGAATATATTTCGGCTAATTCAAGCCAACATTTTTCGTTGCTAAATGACCCTCAGTTTGATGCATTAGAAACGTTCGCCAGTGCCAAGCATATTTTAGGCTCTTCATTTAGCGGTAAAGGCGACACCGACTATATTAATCTCATCAAGTCACTGAGTCTTTTACTCATCAATGACCCTGGCCTGCAATTAGTAGTCATCAGTTCATTCAAAAACTAATGGTTGGTAACACCAAATAATATCTTGATCTGTAGCACTATAGTTTTCGCCACCTTGACCGGTGATGACATGATATGTTTCAGTTTTATCGGCTTCTAAACTTATGCTTTCAACAGTTGAAAAGAATATTTGATTACCAAATACTTTAAAACTACCCCAAGGTGGCGCAGTTGAGTCGGTACTCCATTCAAGCTCAGCAGTTTCAAGGTTTATGGCATTGCAACTGCCCCTGTGCGGCACCCAGGCCCATAAATGAGTGTCAGTTAACCAAGCATCAATAAACCAAAATCTACCCTTTCCTTGTAGAGTGTCCATGCCATCAGCCACTATCTTTTTCTTTTCAAAGGCGCCGTTGTTCATGTCAATCTTAACAAAGTAACCCACAAAATAGCCGTATAAAAACCCCTCTTTATTCGCAGACCAATCTGCAACTATTTTTTGCTCACACACCCAGGCAAGAGATCCATCCACTAGGTTTAATGCCAATACATCATTGCTTTGGATTTGGTAGACCAGTTTATCTTTCCATATACAAAATTTTAGACCCGCCTGCCTGCAGTCTCTTAGCCCAGACAGTTCTTCAATTTGTTTCGTGGTTTGTTTCCAAAGAACCTTTCCATTTAAATCGACACAGGAAATAAAATCTGACGTGCAACTCACCATGCCCGTGCTGGTGTGCACAGGTAAGTCGTACCATTCGGACTCCACCTTGGTCACTTCTGATGTGTTTACATCTACTTTGTAAATTACAGACTCACCACCGTAGATAATCTCTGTAGTTGAAACCGAAACCAGTCTTGCAAAGCTATTAACTGGAAATAAGCCAAGCCTTGTTAGATCATCGTTATTAATATCGTAGCTATATAATTCAAGAGGTTTACGAATTAAAGAAATAACGAAATACAAGCGACCCAACACCACCACTGCTGACCAGTACCCTGCGTGGAAATCCTCATCAGCCTCATAGATCGCCTTTGACTCATTATTAGTTGTATTTCGTATCATGAGAACTGTGCCTACCTTATAGAAGTGGTAGGTTCCAAATCCGAAAACAAAATCGTCATCAACTGTGTGATGGGAAATAGGTAAACCCTTCATTATTGTTTTACTCCATTAACCAGTATTCCGCTTGGCCCGGTATCGTCTAATTCTGTTAGTACTTCTGCAATTGTATCTTTGATGGCGTCTTGTTCATTAGGCTTCAGAGTTTTATAGTAGGCTTTTAATTCTTTGGCTAAAAAACCTAAAAACTTTGATAGTTAACCAGTTAAAAATTACCAACTTCCTTTCTGCCCTACCTTTTCTGAAAACTCTTTGTTCACGGCTTGAATAAAATTCATTTGATCTTGTGAAGCTGGGCCTTCTAGTCTGGAAGCGATGTCAAGCATTCTATAGATGGATAACTTTTGATCACTGTTAAATTGAGACTTTGTTGGTGCAAGTATATTGCTCACTTCTGATGATAGATTTCCAGACTCTCGTAATAAAAATAAAGATGAAGAAATCAATTCTGTTGCACGGCTTTCGATTATGTTGAACTCTCTACAAAAGAGCTCTGTAATCTCGGCTTTGCCATCCCTTGTTAAGTCATCATCACATGTAGCAACAGCAACAATCAGCAAGGATGCTGCTTCCATGGGCTGATCTAACTGATGCATGCCCTTGGTACCTAGTTTTTTCTCCCAATTTCTTCTCCTAACCCAGTAGAAGGGATTGAAGGAGTTAATATCTACACCAGAGTTTTGTAAACGGTTTAAAGCCCATACCAAACCCGCAAATGCGGTTAATACACCTATAATAATGTGCACTTCCTCTACCTCTTAAATTCTATCAAACACAATCTGAAAAATTGAATGCCAATGCTAGCGAAACGAAAGATCTTCCCCTAATACTAAATTTAGGCAGGAAATATTTTATTTTGCTTGTGTTATATCAAATAACCTGTCATTTCTCATTCATTTAATAATTTGAAACATCATTTGAATACTCAAAACCGCTCTGGAATCTAAAAATTGAACCTATTGCAAAGTCGATAACTTCTATGATTTAAAAGTGCTCAGCTGATAATCCGTTAATAACTACCATTGGGTAAACTTGCCTAATGATGAGATTAGACTAACCGCTACATAAGGTCTAACAGTGTTAAGGTTTGCTCTAAAACTTAGGCCCACTCCAGTAACCTTTCCTACTCTGGCATTTAATCTAATGGGAATACCTATTACTCTTTCGATGTCTTCTTCGCAGTTTAAAGAATATACTCTTTCACTATCGGTAGCACTGACTTCAATAAATCTGCATGTTTCATTGGAAAAGCTAACCGTACTCAAACCTACTTGGCCATAAACATTCGTGAATTGCTTTGGTAATTGATATCCATACAACAGACCTACTTCACTCAATCTAATAAGGTCGTCTTCATATTCTTCATGTGTTGTCGGCCTTAAAAAACCATAACCACCAAAGTATAATGAATAGATCTCTCGATCACGGCCAAAGTTTAGACCAAGTTCAACACCACCCAGCTCGTCCGCACCACCAAAACCACCCTCGCCCCAATAATAATATTCAGTTGCGAAAGCTGATTTCGATGTAAATATTAATAGCAGTAGTAGAAAATATTTCACTGGTGGTGGCACTCCAACCTAAAACTCGGTTATTTCTTATAGAACAGATAATAACCCTAAATAGTATTTATGATAATTTTTGGAAACAGATCTTTAACTTTATAAATAGCCATCAACAAGATAACTGATGCTCAACAAATGCATCCTTATACCGACGAGACATTTTTAATTCCAAGCCATTTGTCATTTTAATAAGATAATCACCGGATTCAACGGCTTTCGAAGATTCTACTTTTGACATGTTAACAATGGTAGACCTGTGAACTCGGCAAAAATTTAGTTCAGAAAATCTTTTTTCTGTAGCAGCCATAGTGGCACGCATTGGGTAAACTGAATCTAGGGTATGCAAATTCACATAGTTTCCAGAAGCTTCTATCCATAACACTTCAGATAGGTTTACCAAATATTCATTTCCAAGCTTTTTGATAAGGATTCGATCTTCAGTAGGGTTTCTAGTTTTTTGCTTTTGCTCTTTCCCCTGATGAACTAACTTTGCCTCCCCTTTTACTCTTCTAACAATAAACTGCCATAGGTAGATGCTGATATTCACTGTCACGTAAGACATCAAGTCTTTTCGAGCCTCGTAAAGCCAGTGACCACAGCACTCAAGCGTTTTCCATTCCCAGCCCGCTAACCCATACCAAATTTCTCTGGCCTTGCTCATCATAACCACATGCAGAAACGTGAAAGGCACAAAGCAAAGAATTAGCAGCACCCAATTCAAAAGCTTTCCTTGATCTAATGGATATTTAACGGACAACCCAGTCAGTGGAATTGCCAAAACGAACACTGAGATGATCGAAGTTGACTCCCAACAGAATGCCTTCCAGTAGCTCACTGATTGGCCTAAGACCTGCCGATCCTCATACACCGATGCAGATTGAACCAGTATTAGTCCAATAGCCCAAATTACTAAAATCAAAGCCAGCCAGAAGTATTGATATCGAAGAAATAAGCTATTCATAACTGCTGATATTAGGGCCAGTAAATAAAGCAATCAAATCTTTCGTCACTGCTTTTTGCCGCTTATCCCTAGCCTTAAATTTTTATCACTTCTACATATGATTCAATCACTTAAAGCTCGCGAGCAAATTATGAAGGAGTAAACTTTTGACCAGTTATTAATCAATAGGATGCCAAAAAATGACAGCCCAAACTGGTTGGATGCAACAAAGGCGACACGAATTAGATGCCCTGCGAGTACTCGCCATATTTCTGCTTATTCTCTACCACGTGGGAATGTTTTACGTTGCAGACTGGGACTGGCATGTTAAAAGCGAACACAGTAGTGAGTTTTTACAAAACCTTATGCTTTGGTCCTCCCAATGGCGGATGTCGCTATTGTTTTTTATCAGCGGAGCGGCCTTGGCCTTTGTTATTCCCAGAATGACCTATTGGCAGTTTTACAAAGAACGAAACAAGCGCTTGATTATTCCACTGATATTTGGAATTGCTGTTATTGTTCCGCCACAGGCCTATTATCAGATGATTCAGTTTGGAGGTTTACGAGAGGTTGGGTACCTTAGGTTTTGGTTGGCCTATCTGAACCCAGCTGATAGTTTGTACACGCCGGTTTATGACGCTATACCTGGTACCAAAATGACCTGGAATCATCTCTGGTTCTTAATGTACATCTTTGCTTATTCCTTCGCCCTTTTTGCACTGGTTCGTTTGGGTGTAATCAGCTTTTTGATCAAATTGCTCAACAAAACAAACGGATGGCAACTGTCTGCTTTAATTATAACGGTACCCGCAATGCTGCTGGCTCTATTCAGTTACTTACTTAGAGACAACCAGGCTTGGACTCATTCTTTTATTAATGACTGGCCAAACCACAGCCGTTTCTTGCTAATCACTATTTTAGGCTGTGTGTTTGTGCAGACTGAATTAGTTTGGAAGACCATAGGCAGACTAGCGCCAATGAGCTTAGCTTTCGGATTGGTTAGCTTTGGGATGGTTCTATATTCATTCCATGGTGGAAGTTTAGGTATGGACTGGACAAAACATCTAGTTTGGAAATTTAATAACTGGATCTGGATTCTGGTGATGGTGGGATTTGGAATTCGGTTCTTAAGTAGTTATAGCAAGGTGTTTAGCTATTTAAATAAAGGAGTGTATACCTACTATATGGTTCATCAGACTTTGATTGTGATGGTTGGGTTTAATTTGTCTTTACTAAGATTAGGATTTATAACTGAAGCCATCTTACTAATAGCTATTTCAATCCTTTTAACACTAGGTACTTTTGTAGTAATCAGCAAAGTAAAGACTTTCAGAGATAGACGCACGTAAAATAAATACTCTAGCGTCTTTTTATTCTAACTAATATAACTATTTTAAACGATCCAGACCCATCGAATACTTTAACCCTTAAAAAAACCCCTTAGTAAATCTAAATTATTTTTTATAAACCTGATATCATCATCGCTAATTATTAAGGCTCTTAAGTAGTTATCATCAATTATTAAATTATTAAACTCTGTCAGCTCATAAAAATGATTTAAGCCAAAATCACTCTTGAATAGTTCAAACCACTCTCCGCAGATCTCTGGGTTCAAACTAATGTCGAATGCACCCATACAGACTCCATATGTAATTACTAGAGTTGCTGTTTTATGGTTGCTGTTGGCAGCATGATATAAGAGAGTTTGGTACCTTAGTTTATCTACATTTCGAAAGGTACTTGCTAATACGAATTCCGGCTTACCATTAAGAGATTGCATACCTAGGATATCTTCTAACAGTGAAATTGCCTTGTTTATTTCACTTGGTTTATTGACAAGATACAAAGATGCTAAATCTAATTTACTTTCTTGATGACCGTCCTTGATTAGGTCAATAAGGATAGACTGAGCTTTATCAATATTTTGTCCTCTACCTTGCCCAGTGAGAAAACAAAGGGCCAGTTTATTTCCATATATTAAATCTCCTGATTCAGCTGCCTTCTGATAATTGTCGCAAAGTTTTTTCTGAAACGCGTACTCCTCATTCACGCACGCAAAACAATCCTAATATAGTCAAATGTCTAGTCATTATTTCAACCTAATAAGTCCTAGTCACTAATTTTAACTACCCTATAAAACCGTAGTAGTGGTTGTTATTTGGTGATATACAAAACTAAGACTTTCTAGTGCCGAAGCGAATATTTTAGCAAAGACAGTTTTAGTGTTTCGCTCGAAATTAAGCAAATATAAAAAAGGGAAGATTACTTCCCTTTTTTATTTGATTTAGAGCATCACATTAAACAATCGGACTAACATCAGCCTCGTAATCAACTCCGTCAAACCCAAATCCAAACAGTTTAAAAAACTCAGCTTGGTAAGCAGCAAAGTCAGTCAGCTCTTCCAGGTTTTCAGAAGTAACTTGTTCCCACAGGTCTTCAACTTTCTTCTGTACTTCGTCTTTCAATTCCAGCAGGTCCATACGAATGCGACCGGCTTCGTCTAGAGTCAGTTCTGAATCAGCATACATTTCTTTAGTTAGCAGGCCGTGGGTCTGTTCGATACAACCTTCGTTAGTGCCCTCTTCTTTCATTACTTTAATCAAGGTAGAAAGATACAAAGGCATAACTGGAATAGCAGAAGAAGACTGAGTTACAACGGCTTTTAATACAGAAACAAAAGCAGAACCATTCAGGCCTGCTAATTTCTCGTTAACTACTGTCTGAGCGCGGTCTACATCAGCCTTGGCTTGACCGATAGTCGCACCACCATAGATTGGCCAAGTCAGTTCTTTACCTATGTAAGAATACGCTGTGGTTTTAACACCTTCTGCCAGTACGTCAGCATCCGCCAGGGCGTTGATCCAGAGTTCCCAGTCTTCACCACCCATTACCTTAATGGTGTTGGCAATTTCTTCTTCGGTGGCGATATCCAAAGTGAAGTCAGCTACCTGCTTGGTGTCTGTATTCAAGCTCTTACGAGTAACAGGCTCACCTATGGCTTTCAGCGCAGAAGAATAAGTCGTGCCAGTGGCTGGGTCAGTACGGCGAGGAGAACCCAGGCTGTAGATAATTAAGTCAACTTTGCCGCCCATGTCAGATTTGATCAGTTCGATCACCTGCTCTTTGGCTTCGTTAGAGAATGCATCAATGTTTAGGGATTTAGCGTAAACACCTTCTTTAGCAGCGAAATCTTCAAATGCTTTGGTGTTGTAGTAGCCAGCAGAAGCTGTGCGTTTTTCTGTGGGTTCTTTTTCGAACTGAACTCCTAGGGTGTTTGCGCCGTAACCAAAAGCAGCAGATATGCGGGTAGCAAGGCCATAACCATTGGAACAACCAATCACCAACACGTTTTTCGGGCCTTCACCCGCAGGCTTGTTGGCTTTAACGTATTCGATCTGTTCTTCAACGTGTTTGGCACAGCCTACTGGGTGTGCGGTGGTGCAGATAAATCCACGTACTTTTGGTTTGATGATCATGAAATCCTCGAATCCCTTGTTTTTCGGGCCTAAATTGTAGAAAGGGCGCAAGGATAAAGGGTAACCCGCCGTAACAGAACCCCTGGCATTCACAAGTGTGTTCGATTCAGGGAAAGTAATTGCGGTATCAGGTTAAAAAAACTACCATCCCGCCCCCATTTTAGAGGTTTCAAACGGTATTCCATGGCTAATCTTCCTAAAGTCATAGTTGGCATGTCTGGCGGTGTCGATTCTTCAGTCAGCGCCCTACTCCTTAAACAGCAAGGTTATGAGGTTGAAGGACTGTTTATGAAGAACTGGGAAGAAGACGATGGCACTGAGTACTGTACCGCCAAAGAGGATTTGGCTGACGCCCAAGCCGTTTGCGACAAGCTGGGCATTCATCTGCACCAAGCCAATTTTGCGGCGGAATACTGGGATAACGTATTTGAGCACTTTTTAGAAGAGTACAAGGCTGGTCGCACCCCCAATCCAGATATCCTATGTAACCGTGAAATCAAATTTAAAGCGTTTTTAGACTACGCTAAAGTATTAGGTGCAGACAAAATTGCTACCGGACACTATGTTCGCCGCGCTGGCCAAGGCGATTCAACCCAGCTATTAAAAGGCTTAGACCCAAATAAAGACCAATCCTATTTTCTACACGCGGTAGGTGCCAGTGAAATTGATTTGACACTATTCCCCGTTGGTGACATCGAAAAACCTTTAGTCCGAAAATTGGCTGAAGAGCACGATTTAATAACTGCCAAGAAAAAAGATTCCACTGGTATTTGTTTTATTGGTGAAAGACGATTCAGTGATTTTTTAAAACAATATCTTCCTGCCCAGCCTGGAAACATCGTTACAGATACTGGCGATGTTATCGGTGAGCACACGGGTTTGATGTACTACACCATCGGCCAACGTCAAGGTTTAGGCATTGGTGGTTTAAAAAACTATGATGAGTCCCCATGGTTTGTATCCATGAAAGATTTAGAAACCAATGAGCTAGTCGTTGTACAGGGCACCAATAATCCATTGCTATTTAAAAACAACCTGACGGTTGGAGAATCTTTTTGGGTTTCCGGCGAAGCACCCAAAGATGGATCTAAACTGATGTGTAAAACCCGATATCGGCAACCTGATCAAGCTTGTATTTTTAAACATTCAGATGACGGCTTTCTAGTGAAATTCGACAAGCCACAGCGGGCAATTACCGCAGGTCAGTCGGCCGTTTTTTATGACGGTGATGTGTGCTTGGGTGGCGGCATTATTGAAACAGCATTTAATTAAGAATTACTCTATGGCATATAATTTAAAAGACCAAACCTTAGCACTGAGCGGAGTTTTACAAGCAGCGGTTCTTGTAGACAAGCTAGCCCGTGACGGAACCGTTGATCATCATGAAATTGAAACCGCTACCAACGCCATTTTTAACACCAACCCATCCAGTACCCTGGATGTTTATGGCTCAGTTCAAAACATGAGAACAGGGCTACACAGCTTGAGAACCATGCTCAACAAAGAAGGCAAAGGGGTTTCTGCTGAGGTGGTTCGTTACGGTATGAGCATTTTGCATATTGGTCATAAGATTAGAAAAAATAATAAGCTACTTGAAAGCTTAGGCGCAGGCATAGACAAAGCCAAAAACCAAGCGGACTATTTTAAAGATCAAAATCATGAAAGTGTCATTGGCTCTTTGGCAAATGCGTATTTAGAAAATATTAGTAAGCTAAATTTTAGAGTTCAGGTGACAGGCAATCCCACTTTTCTTCAAGACGACAAAATAGCCAGTAAAGTAAGAGCGCTTTTGTTATTTGGTATTCGTAGCGCCATGCTTTGGCAACAAATTGGTGGACATCGCTGGCACTTTTTATTTAAGCGCGGCGCCATTGTGAAAGCCGCTAGAGAACTTCAAACACAAGGGCTTCATTAATTAGAATTCATAGTTAACAGACAACAACGCAGTGGTTTCAGAATCAGAATCAACCTCTTCTAATCTTGCTACGTCATCTGGAAGCATTTGATAACTTACTAAAGAAAACAACGATATGTTTTCGGTAAGGTCGGCCAGGATCAATAGCCTGGCTCCTGGCTCAGTACTTTCACCTAAGCCGTCTTCAAGATATTCGTATTCCCACTCTCCTTTTGAATGGTAAAAATATCCTACCTCTGGAATAAGCCTGAAGTTATCTGTGACTGAAATAAATGAACTCAAAGTTAGGCTGCCCCAATATCGGTTTTCGATGTCAGAAAGCTCTGTGCTAAATGCAGGGCGCAGAGTTAAATGTTGTCCTATTAATGGCAGCATCACACTGGAATCAAAAATGTAGTTAAATTGAGGATCCTCTCTGGCGTTATCGCTACCTAACAAGTCGAAAAAATATTCAGACCAATCAAAAGATAAGCTGACGTCTAAAAAAGGCGGTAGCGGATCTTGTAGCTTTGCTCTCAAAGGATTGATATTTAGCCAATCTGTTTCATAACTAGCGATGGGAACTATCATAAATGGGTCGTCTTCGTTTGACTGATATGAACTGAAGAACCCTGCTTTCCACTGCGCCGCTGCATTCATTGAAAATGCCAATAAAACTATGGCTGTTAAATATCGAATTAAACTCAAAATACAAACCCACTATATGAACCGCTGTTACTTACGGTTGTTTGCTAAAACTGGATCTAGTGATGTGCTAAACGCCCCATTCAAGATAACGGTATAAATACCTGAAGTGCAGTCTTTTGTCATACGTGTATAATCCGCGCCCAAATTATCCCCCTTTAGCTTTTGAGACGTTATTTAATGGAACTTTCTGCTCTTACCGCTATTTCTCCGGTTGATGGCCGTTATGGCTCTAAAGCCGCTGATTTCCGCTCCATTTTCAGTGAATACGGTCTAATCCGTTTCCGTGTTCAGGTTGAAATCCGTTGGTTGCAAAAACTGGCTCAGCATTCTGAAATCGCTGAGATTGGCCCTTTCTCTGATGAAGCCAATGCCTTGCTAGATGGCATTGTTGAGAACTTCTCTGTTGCAGACGCAGAAGCCATCAAGAAAATTGAAGCCACTACCAACCACGACGTGAAAGCGGTTGAGTACTTTATTAAAGACAAGATCAGCTCTAACGCTGAACTACAGGCTGTGACTGAGTTTGTTCATTTTGCTTGTACCTCTGAAGACATCAACAATTTGTCTCACGGCCTGATGCTAAATGCTGGCCTGAACGAAGTACTGCTGCCAGCCATGCAGCAGGTTGCTGACGCCATTAAAGCTCTGGCTGTAGAGCACGCTGACATCTCCATGCTGAGCCGTACTCACGGTCAGACTGCCTCTCCTTCTACTATTGGTAAAGAGTTCGCGAATGTTGTTTACCGTCTGGAGCGTCAGATCAAGCAGGCTCAGAATGTTGAGATTCTGGGTAAGATCAACGGCGCTGTAGGTAACTACAACGCTCACCTGTCTGCCTACCCTGAATTGGACTGGGAAAAGAACGCTGAAGAGTTCGTCACCAGCCTGGGTCTGAATTGGAACCCTTATACTACTCAGATCGAGCCACACGATTACATCGCTGAGCTGTTCGATGCAGTGGCTCGTTTCAACACTATTCTGTTGGACTTCGACCGTGACGTTTGGGGCTATATTTCAATGGGCTTCTTCAAGCAGAAGACTATTGCGGGTGAAGTGGGTTCTTCAACCATGCCTCACAAGGTTAACCCAATCGACTTCGAAAACTCCGAAGGTAACCTGGGTATCGCTAATGCCATTATGCAGCACTTAGCAGCCAAATTGCCTGTGTCTCGCTGGCAGCGTGACCTGACTGACTCTACGGTACTGCGTACACTGGGTGTTGGTTTTGCTCACTCTCTGATTGCTTATCAGGCCTCTTTAAAAGGCATCTCTAAGTTGCAGGTTAACGAAGCTCGTGTTGCTGCGGACTTGGACAACGCTTGGGAAGTTCTGGCTGAGCCGATCCAGACCGTGATGCGCAAATACGCCATTGAAGAGCCCTATGAGAAACTGAAGACTTTCACTCGTGGCCAGGCCATTACTAAAGAAGCCATGATCGAGTTTGTTGAGACTCTGGAACTGCCTCAGGATGCAAAAGACGCCCTACTGGCGCTAACTCCAGCAAGCTACATCGGTAATGCAGCTGAGCAAGCAAAAAAGTACAGCTAACGCTAGCATTACGATTACACTATTAAGGCAACTTCGGTTGCCTTTTTTTGTTTTTACCCACCTATTAAATAAACGGATTTACCTATGCCGGATCTTTTTGATCAATCTGAGCTCACTGCTGAATTATTTTTAAAGGAATATTGGCAGAAAAAACCATGTTGCTTAAAGGGTGCATTAACTGAGTTTGAAAATCCGCTCTCAATTGATGAACTTAAAGTGCTAGCTACACAGGAGTTGATCGAAAGCAGGATTATTTCAGGCACAGAACAATTGAACGACTGGCAGGTGGAACAGGGTCCTTTTGACCCAGTGGAATATCAAGCACTGTCAGGAAGCCCATGGACGTTATTGGTTCAAGCAGTGGATCAGTGGTCGCCCGAAACCAGACAACTGATGGAGTACTTCAGATTTATTTCTAGCTGGCGCGTGGACGACATCATGGTGAGCTATGCCAGCACTGGCGGAAGTGTTGGCCCACATTTCGATTATTACGACGTATTTTTAATTCAATTAAATGGCTCTCGCCGCTGGAAAATCGGCCAACAGTGCACTGACCAAGATGAATTATTGGATCATCCCGATGTAAAAATACTCTCTGAATTTAATACCGATGAAGAATGGTTGGCAGAACCTGGTGATGTTATTTATATACCTCCTGGTTTCGCCCATTTTGGCGTCGCCCAAGACGATCAATGCATGACCTATTCAGTAGGTTTTAGGGCACCTTCTGAATCTGAAATTGTCTCTGAATACTTTTCCTGGTTAGCTGACCAGCTTCCTGGAAACCAACGTTACTCAGACCCAGATTTACAACTGCAGCCAAACCCAGGCGAAGTCACACTGGATGCTGCAAAAAGAATTCAAACCATCATTGAGAAACATTTAAAAAACCCTGAATCTATGGTGCGTTGGTTAGCCAGTTATATGACTGAGCCAAAGTATCCAGAACTCTTAGATGAAGAGCCCGAACGAATTTTAAATATTGAACGTTTTGAGGAACACAAAGAATACATTCGAAATGAGAGCTTTCGTTTTGCATATTTTAAAAATCTGATCTTTATTAATGGAGAAGAGTTTGAATTACCAACATCCGTATTACCCTTAGCTCACACTATCTGTAACGACACTCGGTACCTAGGCTCTGATTTAATCCGCCATGCACAAACCTTAGAAAGCCAAGATCTTTTAGAACAACTATTCGACATGAATGCCATCTATGAAGCTTAACCCGTTACTACTATTCGCTCTACTCATTACGAACTCACTTTGTTTTGAAGCATTCGCATTTCAAAGCATGTTTATTTATGAAACGCCCACGGGCGATAAAATGGTCACAGACCGAAGAATTCATTTAGAGGGTTATAAATTAATTCACTTTTCCGGCTCGGCAAGAGAAACCGGCGAAGTTCTAAGAAGCAGTAGCTACAAAATTTCTGATTTGGAAAGATTTATTCGCAACGCTTCACAAGACTATGGTGTTGATCAACATTTGATAAAGGCGGTTATTAGAGCTGAATCAAACTTTGATACTCGAGCTATCTCTCACAAAGGGGCCCGTGGGTTAATGCAACTAATGCCGGGCACAGCTATTAAATATCAAATACACACTACTGAGCTTTTTGACCCGGAAAAGAACATTGAGGCAGGTACTAAACATTTAAGATTTTTATTAAGTCTGTTCAATAATAAAACTGAACTAGCCCTTGCTGCATATAATGCTGGTGAACATAGAGTGAAACAGTATGGAGGTATTCCCCCCTACCGGGAAACTCAAACCTATGTGGCACGAGTCATGAAGTTTTGGAAAGACTACCAATAACCATCCACGCAAACATCTTAATCTCAATTGGTGCTTGAGGACTTTAAATTAGAAAATAGTAAAAGACCCAGTACCTCAGTCTTAGTTTTAATGACTCCACTTAAATCATGCAAGCCCGTCGAAAAATTCAAATACAAAACCAATTCAGTCTTTAATATTCAGCAAACCTAAAATACCAAATTAATTAGACTCAACTTAATAAATTCACTCAATTATTTCGTAACCTCTGTAAGAAATATTCCTCACATTTCTGGCATGCAATTTCTCTAATAAACAAATTATTTCGCATTTTTTCAATCTAATTGTTTTTTTTGTGGAACCGTTAAGGTTTACTGAACTTAGCTCTTTAAGTTAACGGCGTGTTAACTTAGTTTTAGCACCACCCAGCATTCAAGATTATTTTTAATCGTTTTGGCATTTAAATAAGTTTCGTGAATAGTTATTTCAAAGACTGAATGTTGTTTGTTTCGGCTGGTTTATGACTGATTAAGCGAAAGGTTTTTATGTGAGATTTATGATCTTGGAGGATGGGAATATGAGTAGTCAATGGGATTGATTGAGCGAGTCAGTCTTAGCACTAAAAACAGTTACGGGTTTCCTATGAAAACGATACTAAAAAAAAGCTATCACATGAGATCTAAATTTAAATACTGGCCACTGGCACTGGCCATCAGCAGTTATGCGCAATTTTCTAATGCCGATTTTGAAATAGAGTATGTTAATGATGCGACGGGCGTGATTTACCATAGTCAGGATCAAAATTGGACGGGCGATTGGGTTTATTTATGCGTTGCGGAGGAGTGTTATACAGCAGAATTAGAAGATGAAAAATATAAAGCAGTAGTGGGTGGACTCAGTGCAGGAAATCAATATGTCGTTGAGTTTAAAATTGAAGACTTAGCCTCTCCAACAGGTCAGTTCATCGCCAATGGCGAGTTATTATTTGAAAACCCTGATCCTTTAGACACAACTTCTGAACCCAGTACTCAAGCAATTAAACTAGGCCTAGATTTTTTAAATGAATCCGAAGGTGAAATCTTCAGAGTCGATGAAAACTTCACAGGAGAATTTGTTTATCTTTGTGTTGACGAAGATTGTAGAAGTGGGACTTTAATTGATGGCCGATGGGTTAGAAATGTTTCAAATTTAATTGAAGGACAAACCTACACTATAGGTTCAAAGATTGATCACACACCTTTGATCGTTGAAGAAGTGGAGTGGGTCTTTCAGCCAAAAACTATTACTGATACATCAACTGACTCAACAACAGGAACGGATATCGACTCAGCGACTGACACCAGTAGTGAAACAGATACGGATTCTCTGACTTATACCGGCACTGATACTGATTCTTTTACTGATACTGGCAGTGAAACAGAAACGGATACAGATTCATCAACCGATACCAGTAGTGGAACCGATACAGATTCTCTAACTGATGATATCAGCACCGAAACGGATACGGATTCATTAGCCGATACCAGCACTGAAACAGATACTGATTCTTTAACTGATACTGGTAGTGAAACGGATACAGATTCATTAACTGATACCAGCAGTGAAACAGATACGGATTCTTTAACTGATACCGGCAGTGAAACGGACACTGATTCATTAACTGATACCGGTAGTGAAACAGATACAGATTCATTAACCGATACCAGTAGTGAAACAGATACAGATTCATTAACCGATACCAGCAGTGCAACCGATACCGATTCTTTAACTGATACCGACACCGAAATGGATACAGATTCATTAACCGATACCAGTAGTGAAACAGATACAGATTCATTAACCGATACCAGCAGTGCAACAGATACAGATTCATTAACGGATACCAGCAGTGAAACAGATACTGATTCATTAACCGATACCAGCAGTGAAACCGATACCGATTCATTAAATGATATCAGCACCGAAACGGATACCGATTCATTAACCGATGCCGGCAGTGCAACAGATACCGATTCATTAACCGATACCAGCAGTGAAACCGATACCGATTCATTAACCGATACCAGTAGTGAAACAGATACAGATTCTGTGACCGATACTGACACTGCAACGGATACAGAAACTCAAACAGATTCGGGTAGCGATACCACCACTGATACATCTACAGATTCTTCTAGCGCAACTGATACCGATTCGGAAACCGACAGCGATACAGATACGTCATCAGATCTGCATTACTCTCAGGTATTGTTCCCAGAAGACTCGAATGAGTACGATGTATTTTTTGATGATGGCTCTAAGATCGTGACCCAATTTGCAGGTCGTGGGCATCGTCGCCATGAACCTTCAGGTATTGATGGTATGGATCCAAATGGCAATCCATCAAACCCGAATCACTACAACTATCACTTCGAGTATTGGCAAGACCGAATATACACCATCAAGATCGAAGACTTTGTTGCCCATGGTGATTCCAGATTAGTCATCACATTAGACACCATTGGTGCTCATGCGAATAACTCTGCGAACCCTGGCTCCAATGTTCCTTACGTAAAATGCGGAAAAGACTTTGGCAACGAAACCAATTATTTCCATTCCCCTGCCCCTGTTTATGTCGGCCCTAATAAAACTGAATATGTATTCACGCGATACATGCAGGACTTGGATTTAACCACGGGTTACAACTATGAGAGCGTTGCCGATATCAATAGAGAATTCCAAGTAGGTGATATTTTGGAATGCGAAGTAACTATACGTTGGCAATCCATTGTTGATGCAGGCGAAACCGATGAGGCTAATTATTACGGTCAAATTATGAGATACCGTGTCGGCGTTGGTGGTTTGGTTGGCTACAACCGAGATCCAAATGTGGGCGTTTATGTTAATGATGAAAGCTCATTAATTGGTGGTTACACAACCTATCAACCCCTGGGTTACAACGAAAGACCTCGGTCGTACATGCAAATGACCCCGAACATGCAATTGGAAAATATTGAAGACTTTTTAAATGGTCGACGTTTATTTAGAACCAGTGTTTTCGATGGCTCCCATTGGGACGCGTCTAATTCTTCCAACGGACAAAACCCAGGCGTTCCTGAAATGGCGTTGGGTTTATACAACTTTGATGATCGTTGTTCCGATTGTCACCTTGATGATGGAAACGGTACTCATACGGTTACCGCAGCAGATATGCAAACCCCAAGAATAGTTGGTATGGGATTACTAGAAGCAATACCAGAATCAGTTATTGCTTCATGGGCTGACCCTGAAGACGAGAATGGTGATGGCATTTCCGGAGAACTGTCTATTGTTAATGGTGGTTACATTGGTCGCTTCGGTTACTCAGCTTCAATGCACAGTGTTGAAGCTCAAGTGGCTGCTGCTTTTTATGGTGAAATGAATTTTTCCCCTGAAGCACTAGCTCATTTACCTGAAGACAGTGAATTCAATTATCAAAATGTCATTCAAAAAGTAACTCGTTACATGCAATTGTTGGCTGTACCTGCCGCGAGAACGCCTAACTTGAAAGAACATCAAGGTTGGGATGAGTTTAATGAATTTGGTTGTGCTGATTGTCACAAAACTGATGTAGTCACAGGAAACCACCCTCTCACTGAATTGAGAAATCAAACCTTCCATCCTTTCACGGATTTACTGCTACACGATCTAGGTCAAGACGATGTTGATGAAATACGCACCACGCCTTTAATGGGTATCGGATTGTCTGGAGCCGTTCGTTCTGTTGCAAAAGATCATGAATTTATTCGCGCCTCTACCGGTGTAAACATGGCAAATAATACAGCTATGGCTGATCTGTTAACCAACAGAGACGATAACGATTACATGATTTGGCATGACGGTTCTTGTACTGGGCCTGACGCTTTCGACTGTGCGATTCGCAAGCATGGTGGAGAGGCAGCACAGGTTCGTTCTCGTTACGAAAATGCAGACGTTGAACGTCAACAACAGTTAATTCAATTTTTGAAAGACATCTAATAACGAGAAATTTATTGGGGGCACCACCCCCAATTTTTTTGTTAATGGAATTTTGTATACAGAATATTCAAACCATTTTTGTTGAAATCGATGATGTGTTGCGTTAGCAGCACTGTTTTGAAGTTAGGTAACTAATTCTTAAAAGAAGCCTGACATTAGCACAGCCAATTTGGCACACATGGGAAATATCATGAAGTTAATAAATAAGATGCATAAAACAGCACTTGCTTCTTCTTTGATGGCTTTGTCTCTAATATCGACAACGTCGCAAGCAGCTGTACCAAGTACTCCCCCGTCTACCACACCTAACTTAGCAGTGAATGACAATGGTAATGGTCTGAACCGCACAGGCCCAATCGCCACTTACGAAGGTTGTGCTTATCCAGAAGGTGTTGATGTTCTTGCACCCTGGCGCCAAGACCGAGGCTTCGTAAAACCAAGTCAAATTCCCGGGTTGTTATCAAACCCATATCACAAAACAGGGTTAGCCATGAATGTTTATTCTGGTGTTCCTGCTGATTTTACTGGTCATGTTCCGGTTTATTCTTACGGAAACAATTGGCCATTTGTTGGTGATCAACAACTCATTCCAAGTGATCAAGTGGCACTTTATGGTAACGACCGAGATTTAATTCAGGACGCCGGATTGTATTTCCAAAATGGGCAAGTGGTTGCAACCGAAGAGCCTTTGTTCGTAAAAGGTATTGACCGATTAAAAGCAATTAACAAAACAAATTGTAGTTTCATTATTACCGCCGGAAGTTTTCCAGGCACTGAGCAACCCGGTCAGGTGTTAACGGTTCTACAACCAAACGCCACAGCATTTGTACCAGTGGCGCCTGAAGGTTGGTGGCCAGATGCAGTGGTACCTGAAACCTACTCGTCGGTAGCGGGTTTAAATCCGTTACATATTCCCGGTTGGCACAACTCGTCTTGGTCGCCGGGTGCTTATCAAGGGGGGGATCAATCCCGTGATTTCGGTACTCCGGGTTTTGCTTACAACCTAGACCCAAACCTTGATTACAAGCCAGGCATTACCCAGGGGGTTTTGTTTGCAAATTTAAGAACAGCTGAAGGCTATGACCCTTTGGTTTCTGGTGACCCAGGTTATGGTATGGCGTTCTATATTGATGGCGAACTACAAGCCGTTATTGATATGGTGAAAACCAATAACTATGAAGCAGAAGCGGTATTGGTTGCTCGCTCTCTTCATAACCCAGCCAATTTCCAACAGGGCCCAATCACCGTTGCCGGTGCAATTATGGGTGTGCAACCCAATCAGTCAGCTGAGTATCATTATTTAACTCATGCCGATGCCCAAGCCCTTATTAATCAATACCGAGGTCAAGGCGGTTGGACAACCATCACAGAGCATTATCAATCCAATACCCAGGCTGTATTAGGTCCTGTACAACTTGACCCTGTTCTACCTGGTAACGGAGGTTCAGCAACGGATACCAACACAGACACAACAACTAATACTGATACGGCGACCGATTCGAATACTGATTCAAACACCGATACTGATACCGGTACAGCTCCGTTAACTTCCTTATTAGTTGAAGCAGAAAATGCAGTTATGTTGGGTACAGCGTCTGCACATCCTGACGCCGCCGCATCCAATCAATCGGCTGTGGGTAATACCTATGGCGAAGGCAATGGCATTCGTTTTAACAATGTTGCTGCAAGCAGTCGTGTTGCTATTCGTTACGCCTCTGAATTCAGCGGAACAATTTCTTATCAAATTGACGGACTGACTCAAGGCAAAATTTCATTTAACGCCACAGGTGCATGGGTCGGAACCTATTCCACAGTAGAACAAGATATCGACATTCCAGAAGGTGCAAGTTTCGCGTTGATTTTTGAAAATGGCGATACTGCAATGAATATCGACTATGCTGAATTCTTCTCTGCAGATACGGCAACGGATACATCTACAACCACTACTACAGACTCAACAACTGACTCTGATACCACTACAGCAACAGATTCAAATACTGACACCGGTTCAACAACCAACACTGACTCAAGCACGGATACCGGCACACAGGTTGAACCTAACACCTACACGTCTTATGACTTAGGCACAGGCAAAACAACCTTATTAATTGGTCAAAACGTTTACGGAGAATACGAACAGTATATTCAAGGCTCTGGTATTGCACCGGCGGGTTCTTCTCATTATGGCAGCATTTATTCAGGCACCGTTCGCGGTGGTATGGGTGATGACACAGATTCAAATGCCCAGCAACATATTAATTCCGTTAATTCTGCTTACCCTGAATCCTATTCATTAATTGCCATCAACATTAAAGACAATCCTTCGGAAGGTGGTTACAGCAATGTACCTGCTGCTCTAGTGGGTATCGCAAATGGTGAAATGGATTCAAACATTGATCGCTTTGCCGATTTGATAACAAGTCAGCTAGATAGAAAATTCTTAATTCGAATTGGCTATGAAGTAGAAACCTCTATTTTTGGTAGTGGCGATGCATTTGCAAACGCCTTTAATCACATTGCTCATCGTCTGCGAGTGGTACACGACATTGATAACCTAAACTTTGTCTATCACCCACTCGCCCACAATTTAGATAATGTTCAAACCTTATATCCGGGTGATGAATTTGTTGATTTTGTCGGCTTCAGTATTTTTAACTCTTCTGTATGTCTGCCTTTAAATGGCATTCAGTTCTGTTCAAGTAGCAACGAAAGATTAAACCCAGGTGTTAAAGCCTCGCTGGATTGGGTTAATAGTATTGATAAACCCATTGCCATTGTTGAATCTTCCCCAAGAGTTCCTGCTGTAAACACAGTGGCTGGTTTCAATGATTATTTAGATAGACTGTTTGAGTTGGTGAATAACTACGACGTAAGAGTTTTATCTTTCATCAGCACGAATTGGGTTGATCAAGGTTGGCCAAGTGATGAATGGGGTGACTCTCGTTTAAATAAATTTAACGAAGTCATGACTCGTTGGGTGAATACTGTTACTGAAGCTAGATTCCAACATTATGATGAAATTACCGGTAACACTGCAACAGATACTGACACGTCAACGTCAACCTCATCAGACACAGACACTGCTACCGATACTATCACCGACAGTGCGACCGACACGGTAACCAATACAGACACAGCCAGTGACACCTCAACAGATTCGACTACAGACGCTGTGCGTTTAGAAGCTGAGGACGGCGTAAACTTAGGTAATGCAGCAACATTCCCTGATGGCTCAGCATCCAGTGGTTTTGCTGTGGGTAACATCAGCACCAATGGCGATGGTGTACGTTTCACAAACCTACCGGCAACTGACTCAGTGATACTTAGCTATGCAAATAATACCGCCGGACATGTTTCTTATTTTGTGAATGGAAGCTATGGCGGTCGAATTTCATTAGCGTCCACTGGCGCTACCCAAGGCAGCTATGGAACCGCGGTATTAACCCATACTTTTAATCAGGGCGATCAACTGGAAATCATATTCTTAACTGGTGACAACCCATTAAGTATCGATTACATCCAAGTAGGTTCATCCACTACTACAGACACAGTGACGGATACGGCTTCTCAAACAAGCACTGAAACTGACACCGACACAAACACTCAAACCGACAGTGCTACGGACACACAAACTGACACCGCTACTGATACCAGCAGTACTGACACAGATACAAACACAGATACTGCGGTAGCAACCACAGTGAGAAGAGAAGCTGAAGAAGCAGCTATGTTAGGCACAGCCAGCTCCCATGGCGATGCCGCTGCGTCTAACGATCGGGCCGTAGGAAATACCTACGGCAATGGTAACGGCATTCGTTTTGATAATCTTCCAGCAACTGCGAGTGTTGCCATTAGTTATACATCCGAATTCAGTGGTGCTATTTCTTATCAAGTAAATGGTACAACTCAAGGACGCATCTCTTTTAATGCGACCGGTGCCTGGGTAGGCAACTATGCTGTGGTTGAAGAGAACATTAATATTCCTGAAGGCGGAAGTTTTGCACTAGTGTTTCAAAACGGCGATGCCGCTATGAACATTGATTATGTGGAATTTATTTCTCAAGGTTCCACTGGCAGCACAACCGACACTGGTACAGCAACTGATACAGGCACTGCATCCGATACCGGAACTGACACCACTACCACAGCTGGCGCTAAACCAAGGATTCCTGCCAATGGCCAACAATTCTTTTTACTAGGGCAAGACCAGGAGTCTATTGAAGATTACATGGCTGTACCTGGACTGCCTAAGCCCTATGGATTCACCAAGTACGTAACCTTAGCCAGAGGTCAAAGCAGTTCCGACGGATCTTACTGCTTTAAGGGCTTGGATGGTTTAAAAAACATCGACAACTACAACTCCAACAGTGCAAATGGCTGTCATGATAATGGCCATCGTCAAAACCATTGGGGGTCAGGTGAACAAAATGTTCAATGGGTCATTGAAACTTATAATCCTGAAGTGATTTCAATCGGGCTTTGGTGTCCAAGCAATGGCAACATGCCACAGCTATTTAACAACGGCGCTTATGACGACCTACTGACTGAGCTTGCTGATTTCTTCAAGCTGCATTCAGACACTGGCTTCTTATTGAGAACTTGCTACGAATTCAATGGTGACGCTGGCGGCTGGTCTGATGTGAACTTCCGCGAAACCTTTAAATATGTTCGTAATTACTTAGATAATGAGAACGTTAAAAACGTTGCTCATGTTTGGCAGTCTGATGCATACCATGGTACAGGTCGAAGCACTGGCACTATAGGTAATAACGAACAAGGTTACTGGCCTGGCAAACAATATGTTGATTGGGTTGGAGTATCTCAATTCTATTCAGATATTGGCGAAGAAGCGGCCATTGCACGAGCAGAAGGCTTGCCTCTATTTATTGCTGAAGCAACACCTCATGGCGCTTTGGGACATCAATATGATTTCACCCTGCCATTCAATGGCACGGGTCGTAGCCCTGATGGCCGGGTAACCACCCACAACGACTTAAATTGGTTTAACAGCAAAGACGACGAAATCTATCAAGACGTTGTGAAAGCTTGGCACTACATCAACGCTAACTGGAAGGCGCAACCACAATGGGCTAACGCTGCCGACCAAGCAGGTGATAACTACTTCAAATACACCGACTCACGAGTACAAATGAATCAAACCATTACCAATCACTTCGTGAATATGGTGACAGAAGCCAATGGATTTATCCTAGGAAAATAATTTAGTCTTTTCATGTTTAGCCCAAGCTTGCTTGGGCTTTTTTTTGGCAAGTCATATTGTTTGCATTGAGTTTATGAATTCGCGCAATTTAACAAAACACTCCAGCCTCGCTAAACTGCGTTTTGCTAGACAAAAAAACGGCTCTTCGAGCCTAAAAACAAATTTACACATGCTTCACAACATTACTTAAACAAACTCTCAGATATAATCTAAAAATCCATAATTTCACTAGTATCTCCGATGTTAATAGATACAAATCTGGTTAAAAAACTAATTCAAAATCAATTTCCACAATGGGAGAATGAAGAAGTTTCACCTGTTGAGAAGTCAGGATGGGATAATAGAACTTTTCATTTAGGTAATAAATTGCTTGTGCGGCTGCCGAGTGCAGATGATTACATTTCACAAGTTGAAAAAGAGCAGAAATGGCTACCTTTACTGGCAAAAAAACTACCACTGCAAATACCTCGACCTGTCGCACAAGGAACTTCTAGCATAGATTTCCCTAGGCCTTGGTCAATCTATGAATGGATCATAGGTGATACCCTCCTAGATAAGTGTCCGGAAAATTTAGATGGGATTGCCCTTGAATTAGCTTCATTTCTAAATTCACTAGATAGTATAAATACCGAAGGTTCACCATTAGCAGGAAAGCATAATTTCTTTAGGGGCTGCTCGCTTAAGAATTACGAAAATGATGTATTAACTGCTCTTAGTATTCTTGAGAGTGAAACTGATACCAGGGCAATTCATTCAATATGGCAAGAATCAGTAATACACGAATGGTCTAATGATCCGGTATGGTTCCATGGTGACATGAGCTTGGGCAATATATTAACCAATGATGGCAGATTGACTGCAATTATTGATTTTGGTTGTAGTGCAGTAGGTGATCCGGCTTGTGATTTGGCAATAGCTTGGACATTGTTTAATGGAAGTAGCCGTAAAATTTTCAAAGAAAATAGAAACGTTGATATACACACATGGAATAGAGGGCGCTGCTGGGCTCTATGGAAAGCATTGATTGTATGGTCAGGTATTGACTCTAACCAAGCTGATCGAGATAAAGTCGAAAGAGTAGTTCAAGAAATAATAGATGACTATCACGCGAAAGCTCGCTAGCCTGAGCAAACCGGCATACTACTAGGTTTTCAGCGCTCGCCATGCGGGCTAGACGGCGTAACCACCGCTCCGCAGTAGGCCTCCCGTTAAAACGACGTTAGATTTACTAAACACTGTAATACGGAAAGAATAAATGGGAAAGAGAATAGCATTACTCATCGGCGTTTCTAAATATGAAAACGAATCTGACCTTCCTCCATGCAAAAAAGATATACAGATGATATCTAAAATCATTTCTGGATCAGATAGCTATGATGACTGCCTTACATTGGATAGTAATGAAAAGAGTACCACGCTCAAGGCTACAGTTGCTTCATACATCAGAAAGCACCAGGATGATGTTATAGATGAGATATTCTTTTATTACACAGGGCATGGTTCAAGCACCTCGGATGACTTCCTATATTTGTTCTCAGATTTTAGCTCTTCGAAAGTCGAACAAACATCACTAAGAAATAGTGAGTTTGACTCGATGTTGAAATCACTAAGCCCGAAGCAAACCATTAAAGTGGTTGATGCGTGCCAGGCTGGAACGGAATACATAAAATCAAATAAAGACCTACGATCAATTTTTGAAAAGTCTTCATCCGAATCATTCAAGAAAACTTATTTCTTATTCTCATCTTCTAGCAATCAATCTTCTGTTGCTTTAGAAGACTTCAGTGTATTTACAAAGAGTTTCGCAATGTCTTTGCTTAATTATGAAGGGAAAGACATCAGGTATAGAGACATTATGGATTATATTTCTGATGATGTGAATGTTAAGAAATACCAAACCCCACTATTTATTCAGCAAGCAGATAACACTGAGATATTCTGTAATGTATCGAATGAACTTGCCTCCTCTTTGAGAGGCAGTCTTAAAGTTGAAATTGATACAGAAGTATCAAGACTTAGAGCTAGTGGAGAAGTAGAACAAGAGGCTAACGTTAGCGAAGAAGAAAAGTTGATTTCTCTAATTCGAGAGAAAAGTAAGAGTTACTGTAATTCAGATCAGGCTCAAGAGTCACTGGAAATATACTTTAATGAGTTCAATTCATTCCAGTGGAGCGAGACTGTTTCTTCATTGTTTGATGTGAAAATTAAACTTCAGCAAGATTATTCAGGAATCACCGGTCTAACAGGAATCGCCAAATGGATTAAGGAATCCGAGGAAAACTATTTTGCAACAGAGACATACACTCAAGAAGAGTATGAAGCAAAAGAAAAAATAGTTTCAGAGGACAGGTTTGGGTTTAATAAAACCACTGAATACCGACCTGTTACGAAGTATAGAGACGTTATTGATGGCTTTCGATTAACTGCTCCATCGCCACAGCAATCAGTTATTATTTTTTTCAAGCCCAAAGAAGAAGTTTTAAACTGGTATAGACTATTTTTTACACATGTATTTTCGAAGTCTAAACTTACAGTCTTTTGTAAGTATGAAGCGGAAACAGAGAGGAGCTGGGATAAGAGAGGCATTCAAAATCAAAATGAATGGAAAATACTTCATTGTGGTTTCAAGGAGCATGACAAGATAAGGGTATTGATTGGATCAGCAATAATTGATATTGAAAGTGAAATTATTGGTCTAATTAAAAGCCAGTTTAGCAATGATGAAATCTAACAAGGCGCTGATATTGGACAGTTTACAGCGGAGTTAGTAGTCCTCACTTATGAATGCAGAAGAATTTAAAAAAGTTATATATGCCCTCGGAAATGATATTGGAGCTTCAGTCGAGACGTTTTATTTCCCTGGAGTAACGCCTAACTTCCAAGTTTGCAAACTGATGATAAACAGCAATGCCATTTTTGTGCTTTGTTCAGAAAATGGTGATTGGTGCGTAAGCAAGAGTTTTGACGAAAGTTTATGCGAGTTGGAATTCACGGATAACGAGTTAATCACTAAATCCTTAAATGTGCAGTTTGGTATTATCTTACTGTCGAAGCAAGAACTTAATCAGGAGTTTTCTAGTAGATCATATTTATCAGATTGTGATGTCAAGTATTGGAAACCAAGGTCTTTAGGTGATGGATTGTTCAATTGGTGGAACTGACTACTAACAAGCATCATGTTTGTGGCTTCACCACAGGACGCATTTAAAGCTGCTTCGCAGCAAACGCATGCCTCATATACAGGTGTTACATTCTAAAATAAAACTAAGGAGTTCTATTTATGTATAGGTATTTATTTTCAATAGCAATTTTTATGGCATCCATCTCTGCCAGTGCGAATAGTCCATTCGGACCCGTCAAAATTAAGGAACTAGGCGTCTCGGATTTCAATATGATGGTTGTTAAGATCGAGTCAAATGGCGATCAGAAACATACTGAGCAATGTGACCCTGGTCGAGAAGAGACGCTGGTAATTAACACCGAATCTCCTTATGAAAAGGAAATGTTTTCAATAGCACTTGCGGCGCATGCTTCTGGAAAGCACATTAAAGGCTGGGCAAATGGTTGCCATATTTTCGGTAACAATTATAAGTCTCCAAAAATGACAGTAATTACTATTGTTAATCAATAGTGTAACAAGCCAAAAACTACGCACAGCAAGCTGTGCCGGACAAACTTAATGCACCTTCGGCTCTAAAAACCAAGTTTGCTCGCTTATGGCGGTCGTCATGCTTCGGAAGTACCAATGAATTCAGAAATGAAAAAAGCAGCCTTTATCATCATAATTATTGAGCTAGTGTCTGTAGCTTTATCAAATCCAGACTTTATGAACTATACGTTGGCCAATAACATTATTGGAGCTATTGTTACAATTGCTTGGATTTTTTATCTAGTATACTTCGTAAATTTCCTACGTACTCATTTAGTTGATAATTCATTGAGTGTAAAGACAATTGGTACATGGGGTTACGTCTGGCGAGCACTTTTGATACGGTGGGCTTCATTTTTTATTACAATAATTGCTTTAGCTTTATTTAAAACGCTTAGTTCTAATTTGCCACCAGCACCATCTGTTCAGTTCACAATGTTTTTCTCTTTCTTGTCATTCTTAACATCTCTGGCGTTAGGATTCATATTCTTTTCAAAAAATCGAATAGAACAACTTAAGTGGCTAATGTACATTTTGGGTTCTAATAGAGCATAGCAATGCATTAAAAGTCGCACTTTAGCTGGGCGTTTACGTATCGAGAGAAATAAATGAAAATGAAGAAAAGGTTAGCTTTACTTTTTGTTAGTCTATGTTTTATGTGCCAAGCAGTTGCGGAAGACGGATGGAAAGGAACGGGGTTAATCAAATCAGTACAACCTGAAATGTACAGAAAGGGAGGTTTAGAGGGTGGATACCCTATTCTGTTGGAAACAAATATCCCCTCAGCAGATTGTGGTGGAACTACTTGGACCATTCGTTCTGATTGGGACGATGGAAATAGAATGTATTCTGCTGCTTTAACAGCTTTTGTATCAGGAATTGAAGTCATGCTGTATCAATCTTCCTGCTATACAGTTGACGGTAAACCTTATCCACGAGTTGGTGGATTAAAAGTTTCTAAATAATACTTAACAAATAAATCTTGTACCGCAACTTCGCTGCCAGGACGCCGTAAAGCGTTGCTGCGCAACCTCGGCGCCCCTAAATTAAACGTTGGCAGAAAATAAAAGGTAGTTTTATGAAAAAAATCTTTCTTCTTTTGACTTTAGTGTTCTCAGGTAACGCAGTAGCGGGCTGGTACCAAGGCACTGTGACTAACGTCTTTCCAGTTGATCATGAGGGCGGTCGAGTATACATCTTTTTAAATGATGGAAATGGTGAGTTATCTTGTGGAAATGGAAAGGTGTTCTATGCAGATCCCAATACTGAAATTGGAAAAGCAATTCTAAGTGTTGCACTAGTTGCCAAAACAACTGGAAAACTAGTCTGGGTTAGTGGTAGCGGTAGTTGTGTGGAAGGCTGGCCTTCTAATGGCGGAGAAAAGATTATTTCAATTGATCTTAAAGGCTAGACGCAACACGCTCGATGCAGGCACTAGAAGGTAACTAATCACTATGGACCAGATTTTACTATATTCAGACAGTCTTACTTGGGGAATTATTCCAAATTCGAGAGCGCGTCTACCATTTGGAAAACGATGGCCCGGCGTTTTTGAAAATACTCTCAACGAGGATGGAAAAAACGTCAGAGTAATTGAGAATTGCCTTAATGGCCGCAGAACAGCGTGGGGTGATCCTTTTAAAGAAGGGCGAGATGGCTCGCAAGGCTTGGCCCAAGTTGTCGAGATGCATTCTCCGTTAAAGTTGGTGATTCTCATGCTTGGGTCAAATGATTTCCAATGCACACATGACAATAACGCATGGCTTTCATCACAAGGAACTGCCAAATTAATTCACATCATTCGGCAAGCACCAATCGAACCTAGCATGTCTATTCCCGAAATCATGATTATCGCCCCGCCACCCATCATTGAGCCAAAAGGATATATCTCAAACAAGTTCGCAGGCGCTGAAAAACGGTGTATTGGCTTAGCTTCTGAATTAGAAAAAGTAGCTAAAGAACACTCGACACATTTCTTCAATGCAGGCAGTGTCACGGAAGCCAGCGTCGTAGATGGTATACATTTAGATGAAAACCAGCATAAAACATTAGGGAAGGCCATAGCACATGCAGTATCCAGCTCGGTCTTCTAACAATTTTAAAAAGTGGAACCGCGTAGATGATGGCATCTTCTAAAAGCTCTAAAACTCAATATGAAGAAGTGTTGTAATAAATATTTAATACCTAACATCAAGTACAAGGCTAGCGTCATCGATACCATAGGCCTCACTGCGTTGCTGAGTTTCTTTTTAGGTATTGCCGTTTTGATTGCTTGGGTTGGGGCCGTATCCCTAGTTTCCTCGGTTGCAGATGGGTCTATTACAGAGAGAGGTATGTTTGGTCAGCGTACAATTCCTGGAGGCTTAATTATTTTTGTCTTCTTGTATTACTTCCTTCCAAAGTTTATTAATGCTTGTAGTTTTTTGGTTAACTACAAGCTTACTATTAGGGCAACCTGCAGGTCTTGTGGCAAGCAACATAAATTAGCAGATTTTCCAAAAAACCATGACCCGTTTTAACAATGCCCTGTGCAGCAAGCCAATTAGCCGCTCCGCAGGAAAAAACCAATAAGCCTCATATGCAAGCGTTATCCTCAAGGAGCAACAATGAAATATCTTTTTTTAATAACATTCTGCTGGTTCTGTTCCAGCTCATTTGCAACTGCTTGCCATCAATACTTCTTCGAAACTGAAATTGTTAATTCAGTTAAATCAGGCACTTCTATTTATTATCCGTTCCAGTTTGCTAGCTTGATCAATGGAGAATACGAGCCAGAGCTTCAAAAAGAAGTTTTACAAGCTAAGTCTAAGGAAAAAGTTATTAATTTGGTTGATCACTTATATAGGGTAGCTGTTGATTATGGCGCATCACGCAGTGTTGATGATCCAAGCGATACTCAGAAAACAATAACTTACCATGGGCCAAATAGTGGTTTCTATGTTTCAGTATCTTTTAGTTTAGTAAAGGGCTGTTGGTTAATGTCAGGCCTATCAAATCAATCAACATGAAAAGCTATTATAGTAACGTGGCTGCGCCATCGGATAGCTTACAGCGACCTTCATTTTCCATCCCAAGAAGATTGACACTATAGTTGTTACAGGCAGATTGCTCAGAGTGCCCGCACTGGAATGGATGGGATGGGATAAAGAGTCGACTAGCTGGTAACAAGGTTATGAACCGAATGAATTTAACGGCGATACACGCCTTCCACCCCACAATTACCGAAACCCAAATTAAAAGGCTCTACCCTGAGACCTATACTTTGTCATTTTAATCGGGCACAAAAAAACCCGGCGTTTGCCGGGTTCTTAAATTTCATATTGCTTATATAAAACTAATGAATAACTGGGTATATCTCATTTTCTTCGTGCTCAGCTTCTTGAGCTAGCTCCTCATGCTCGTCTTCTATTTCACCCACAGACTGCATGCCAGCGCTTATCATGGCTTTGGCGACTTCTACATGGCGGTCATTTAGTCTGAGCTTGGCTTCGTCAGAGAATTTAATGGTTACCATTGGGTCTCCACCGTCATCCACCTGGCGTAATGCAACGCTGCCATCTTCAAGCTCAACAATTTCCCAGTACATTAATGATCCTTACAAAAACTGACTTTGCTCGCGCAACTGATCACGTAATAGTTGCATGTTTTCCGCACAAAGACGATAAAAATCATCAATTTCCACGGATAATGTTGAAGATACTATCAAATTTTTGACACTATCAGGAGCCTGTTTTGTTGTTGTTTGATAACGTTTTTGTAATTGGTGCAACCAATTGTCAGGATTATTTAACAATTGTGTGACCAGTCGCAGTTCGGCCATCTCCGGGTTATAGGCTTCTAATCCGGCTATTGTTTTGTCAGAAATTCTATAAATATCAGCGATTTCCACGATTAACGCATCAAACGCCAGTTTCAACTGAAAAACCAGACTGTCCTCAAGCGCCTCTTTGACATCGCCTTCGGAAGATTCAAGCAAAGCGAGCAACAAGTTTGCTCTGTGCAGTCTGGTGTTGAATTTCATCTTAATAATTGATCCTAAAACCTACCACGCCAGCTCTCACTAGGTCTTGGTCGCCATATTCTTCAAATTCAGCCTCTACATTGTGAATGCCGAGGAACACTGTCGATTGAGGAAGTACCCTAAACCCGATTCTGGCGCTTAATTCGTAGAAAGAACTGGTCTCGTTAAACGAGATAACATCTGGCGAATAATAGTAACTGCCTTCTAAACCCACGCCACCAAATTCAATTGGGTAGTATCTGGCAAAACCACCTAGGCCTACAGATACAGCCACTTCTTCGTCAATTTCATAAAAAAACAGCTTGGCTCCCATACCGCCAATCAGTTCGCTGTTTGTGCTTTCACCATCTACCGCGTTGAAACCTATGGATGCGAGGTAACCCTGATCTTCTCGGTATAAGAATCCTGCTGTGATGTGGGCTCCGGTACCTACCCTGGTAGCATCGTGTTCAAGACGCACTGTGTCGTCATTAATAGATAAGTCGAATGACCCACCAGCAAACGCAAAAGACGTGGCAAACGCCGTCAAAAACAGAATGACGCGACGCATATGAGAACTACTCCTGATTTATAATTTTATTAGGGCCTGTTAACACTGATTGTTTCACCCTGCCGTCAGCTATTTTCTGAGTCAAACAAGGCGCAGCGAGTGTGGTGTAACAAGTTACATGCACGAGCTGTTAACAAGCCCTAGGATTGTAAGGGGTATAGGTAGGTCGGAAAACCAGTGATTGGCGCATTTACCAAAAAAAAGCACCCCCGAGGTTTTCTCGAAGGTGCTGATTCGATGGTGATATTTTAGCTAAGGCTATCTAACAGGAACTTGTTCATTCGACGAACATAGCTGGCAGGGTCTTTTAATTCACTGCCTTCAGCCAGACGAGATTGCTCATAAATCATCCAAACCAGGTCAGCAAATTTGTCTTCATCTGCTTCTTGATCCATCTTCTTAATCAGTGGATGAGTTGGGTTAATCTCAAAGTGCGGTTTGGAGTCTGGAACGTTTTGACCGACCGATTCCATAATCTTACGCATCTGAGCACCCATATCCTGTTCGTCTACCACTAAGCAGGCAGCAGAGTCAGTCAGACGATGAGTCACTCGAACTTCCTGAACTTCACTTTCCAGTTCTTTCTGAACTCGTTCTGTCAGGGATTTGAATTCTTTTTCAGCTTCTTCCTGCTCTTTTTTCTCTTCTTCAGATTCAGTTTTACCTAAATCAAGAGAGCCTTTCGCAACGTCTTGAAGCTGTTTGCCATCAAACTCAGTTAAATGACCAACCATCCATTCGTCGATTCGGTCAGTTAAGAGCAGTACTTCAATGTCTTTTTTGCGGAACACTTCCAGGTGAGGGCTGGAATTGGCAGCGTCGTAATTTGCTGCACAAACATAGTAAATCTTGTCCTGGCCTTCCTGCATGCGCTCCACGTACTCTTTAAGAGACACGCTTTGCTTGCTGCCATCCCCTTTCGTGGATGAGAAACGGAATAGCTCCGCAACCTTTTCTTTGTTTCCAAAGTCTTCAGCCGGTCCTTCTTTCAGTACCTGACCAAACTCAGCCCAGAAGTTTTCATAGGCTTCGGAATCTTTCTTCGCCAACTTGCTCAGCATGTCCAGCACGCGCTTGGTTAACGCAGATTTCATCGAAGTAACGGCGGCATCTTGCTGCAAAATTTCACGAGAAACGTTTAGAGATAAGTCATTACTGTCTACCACACCTTTGATAAAGCGCAGATACAATGGCAAGAATTGCTCGGCTTCATCCATAATAAATACGCGCTGTACATATAGCTTCAAACCACGGGATGCGTCGCGATTCCAAAGATCAAAAGGCGCTTTGCTTGGCACATACAGTAAAGACGTGTAGTCCAACTTGCCTTCCACTTTGTTGTGACTCCAGGTTGCTGGATCAGCGAAATCATGGGAGATATGTTTGTAGAATTCTTTGTAGTCTTCGTCTTTTAAATCAGACTTTGACACCGTCCACAATGCTGACGCTTCGTTGACCGCTTCGTACTCGACTTCAGTGGATTCTTTTTTCTCTTCTTCGTCTTCGCCTGCTGGGGCTTCTTGTTTAGGAAGCTCAACGGGAATAGAAATATGGTCCGAGTACTTCTTAACTAGGGAACGAAGCCTCCAACCATCGGCAAACTCTTCTTCACCCTCTTTCAGATGCAGAACAATTTTGGTTCCTCGCTGAGCCAACTCCACATCCGACAATTCGAAAGTACCCTCGCCTTCTGAAATCCAGTGGCAACCATCGGCTTTGTCTTCGCCAGCTTTACGTGTAAACACTTCAACTTTTTTAGCAACAATAAAAGCTGAATAAAAACCTACACCGAATTGACCAATCAGGTGAGAATCTTTTTTCTGGTCGCCCGTTAGCTGACCCAAGAATTCGGCAGTACCGGATTTGGCAATAGTACCCAGATTATTCACCACATCTTCACGGTTCATACCCAGGCCATTATCGGAAATGGTTAAGGTTTTAGCGTCTTTATCAAAGTCGATTCTGACTCTTAATTCGCCATCATCTTCGTACAAACTGTCATTATCTAATGCCTTAAAGCGCAGTTTGTCGGCGGCATCCGAAGCATTAGAAATTAATTCACGTAAAAAGATTTCTTTATTGCTATACAGAGAATGGATCATCAAATGAAGTAATTGCTTTACTTCAGTTTGAAAATTCATGGTTTCTTTAGTATCGCTGGCGGACATTGATAGTGCTCTCCTAAACCGTTGAATTTGAACATTTTTTGATACTGCTGCCCTAGATAAGGACTCTCTGCTTCATTTCAAGCACCTTTGTTGGCAAGATACCAACAAAATAAATAATCGAGTACTCACCTAATGACCTCCATCACTGCTGCACCGGCGATTTCTCCTGTGAAAAAAAGGGAAATCTTCGGATGGGCCATGTATGACTTTGCTAACTCAGCCTATACAACCGTTGTGATCAGCATTGTATACAGTGCGTTTTTCGTTAATTACCTAGTACCAGAAGGATCGGAATGGAAAGATATTTATTGGTCTATCGCCATGAATATTTCAACCATTTTGGCTATGTTTTTAGCGCCCATTGCGGGGATCATCTGCGATTTCACCGGTAGAAAGAAATCATTTTTATGGGCACTCACCCTATTCTGTTCTATTTTCACGGCTTGCCTTTATTTTGTTCAACCCGGTCAAATCTGGTTAGGTATATCTATTATCGTAGTGAGCAATACCGCTTGGATGCTAGGTGAGGTTTTCTGCGCCGCTTTTCTCACCGACATTGCCAACAAGAAAAACATGGCGAGAATATCTGGTATTGGTTGGGGTATTGGCTATTTAGGCGGTTTGGTTAGCTTATTGGTGGTGCTTATGGGCATAGTCACCGCCAATAAGGCCACTGATTTAGAACTTTATGTATCTCAACATCAGTGGGCCATGGTGTTCACCGGTGTGTTTTTCTTTGTGGCAGCCTTACCCACTTTTTTCTTTGTTAACGAGCGTTCTAAAGCAGAGCCCGGATTTGAATCCATTCATTGGCCGACACTGTTTAAAGCATCCTTAAAAAGGCTTTCAGAAACCTGGCAAATCGTTAAACAGTTACCCATTCTTTTTCAGTTTTTTATCGTTTTCACCATTTACATGGCGGGCATGGCCATCATTATTAAATTCTTCGGAATTTACATAGATGCAGAATTAAATGTATCCCAGCAAGACAAGCAAACCATCTTCTTAGCACTACAAATCAGTGCTTTATTAGGTGCCTTGTCTTTTGGGTTTTTGGAAGCTTGGGTCGGCGCAAAAATGACAATTTTCTACACCATCTTATGGTGGTGTGCTGGCATTCTTGGCATTTATTTTTTGCAAGAGCTTTCAGCGTTAACTGGCATGGAGCCTGAGAAATTCTTTACTATTTTGGCACTTATCGCAGGTGCGGGCATCGGTGCCACACAAAGTGCGAGCCGTACGGTTGTTGGACTATTATCTCCCAAAAAATACGCCGCTCAACTATTTGGTTTTTGGGGGATGTTTTTTAGATTATCAATAATTCTTGGCGGAACATGTTATGCGCTGGTTGCTGACTCATTAGGTCGTCAGCAAGGACTGTTGGTTATTTTGGCGTTTTTTGTTGTTGGCGGAATTGCATTGTTATTCGTGCCGCTACAAAAAGGGATCATTCACGACGAGTAATCTCTGTACGCTCGTCGTGATTAGCCACAACCTATGGGTGCAGTACTCACAATAAAATTATCAAAATAACGGGTTTGTTTTTTGGGCGCACCGGCATTAATCCAATTCTCTAAATATATTTGATTAATGCCGTAGTCATTAAATTCTCCAATCCAATTTAAATCCTTTCTAGATACTTCCAACTCGTTATTGATAAATAAACTGAAACTCCCGTTATTTTGCCCAGGAGAATTTAACCTTACATGGGCTTCGACACAAAACCATTGCCCAAAATTCTCTTTAGAAAAAATGGTTGTAGTGCCTAGTTTTTTCCCTAACCATTTTAGATTAGGAAAATCATTGTACTTAGTGGTAACTAGATTGCCGTTCACATCGGTTCCTCTCGCCGGGTCAATATAAAGTTGCTTGGCTTCAGGCCCTGGGTCTTTCCCACTCCAAACATGAGCAATCATTGCCTGTGACCATGAGCGGCTGGCAAGAATAGTCGCTCGGGATAACTTATCTGCACCTTGAGAGCCCCAGTCAAGGGGCACCATTACGAAATGACGCCAATATATTTCTCGATAGTTTTTAATACCTTCATCAACTGGGGAGAAGTATTTATCTGGATTGCGTCCAAATGCCAATCGAATACCGCCTGCCCCTTTTTCTCCTTTTTCCCAAACATATGCGCTGGCTTTTGAGTCGGCTACTCCAACAAACTCAGTCAGGTTAACCTGGCCTTCAAAATAAAACGATGATCGGTCAATTTCAAAATCATCACACCAAATCCATTCCGGATGATTTTTTTTGAAATCACATTCATTCTTTAAGGTTGTTGGCCAATCTTGTGCGTTTGCAGATATATTCAGTTGTAAAAATACTATTAGCAAAATAAAAAAACTGTTTAGCCTTCTCATCATGTCTTCCTATGACTGTGTCCCGCTATCGATACAGGAGCCCGTGATTACATCCATAAAGTGAATACTGGTAAGCATTACCCATATTTTTTAAATGGCTTTACGCTCAAATTATTTGTTCTATCGTATCTAATTAGGGTGTTAATTGATCTAGCACCAATGATTGCCCTATTCAATTTGCATAATTCTACAACAGCAAAAGGGAGTAGAACGATGAAAAAACTTATATTGTGTATGGTTATGCTGTTTTCTTTTGGCGCTCTGGCGGAAGACTTAGTTGCCCAAATTGAACCGAAAATTGTTCAGTACTTGCCAGAAGACTTATTGGAATATCAATACTCAGGCTTTGTGCAATTTGGAGGTGATCTAGGGTACGGGCTTAGGTACGAAAAGCTTTATGAGCTAGAACATTATGCTGACATTTATGTGTGGCCAAAGAAGCCTTCAACCAGAGAGTTGAGTCACGAGCAACTGGTAAATAGTTATTCCAAGTTAGCACTGTCGGAAATTTTCTATGCGGAATTACAAGGCCAATATAAATCAGTAAAGGTATTAGATCAGTTTATTGTGGAAGATGACCTAGGTAAAAAAACGGCGTTCACCAAAATGTCTTTTCTTAGACAAAATCTAGATACGGTATCTTATCTCGCCATTACTGAATCAGAAGGTAAAATTATTAAAGTGAGAATATCCTTAGCGAATAATTCTCTGAATCAGTCGAGAGAAGATCTACAGGATTTTATTCTAAAGATTTTTACCGAAATTCGAAATAATATCGCCTACTCATAAAGAGTAGGCTCGTTCATCAGCTGAGTGATCACTCTAAGCTTCTTGCCTGAGTCAGTTCAGTTAAGGTTTTTGATAAAAACTCTCGCCGATATAAAACACCGACCACAATTGTGGTCACTAAAAAAAACCAAAATGGACCAACAAACCAAGCGAGTAAAGCCTGACTAAAATAAAATGCTCTAAGGCCATGATTGAAATGTTTTCCCGCCTGATTTAATACACCAGCTGAATGCTCTGCGAACTTGAGTTTCAACTCATCTGGCAAATTTTCTTTAGGTAATGGCGCTGAGCCAATCAGTACTGAACAAAAGCCGTATTGCCTCATGCACCATGTAAAGGTAAAAAAGGCATAAACAAAAACCAATATGATAAAAATAATTTTTATCTGCCAAATCTCTTTGATGGGTTGTTCAATAAAGTCGATGGACATCATTAAAGCAATGGCTTTTTCAGATGCGGCTAACACCGTGAGCAAACCAGCAATTATTAAAATGGATGTGGAAGCAAAAAATGCCGCGTTTCTTTCCAAATTCGCAACCGCAGACATATCGGATATACGCTGCTCCCGTTGCAACATTCGCTTCATCCAGTCTTTTCTGAAATCAAAAAGAACACTGGCTAGGCTATCGCGCTTTGTGCCTTCGATGGCCGAAAACTTACTATAACCAAACCAGAGACCTAAAAACCAAATTAAGGCTAGCCAATCAAAAAAGCCTAGCATTCCAAACCCTTGTTAAAATTCCCACTCAAACCCTAAAATCGGCAACAAACCCAGACCTTCATCTTCTACTTTTTTACGCTCTGAATAATCTTCATTATAGTCATAGGTGACCGCGCCCACATCTACTAAATTTAGTACATCAAGATAGAAGGTGTAATTACGATTATTTGAGTACTCAATACGATAGTCAACGGTGTAAGTTGCCGGTAACCTTTCAGAGAACGGTTCGCCGTATTGCGGTTCATAAAAACCGGCAAACTGGGGATTGTCATAGGGTTCGCCACCGGTAATTGGGGTAATTAGATCGCCACTTTCATATTGGGCTTTTATGCCAGTAGACCATCGTTCGCTCAGTTGGTAATTTGCGACTAGGTTAATCATCAGCGGCTTGTCTAAGGAAAAGTCTGACGTTACATCATTAATTTCATCAGTACGTTTACTTCTTGCCATGCCTATGGATAACCAACCCGATAGTCGGTTAAAGCTCGCTCGTTCAATCAACAGCTCTAAGCCATAGGCTTCACCGGATGCATCATTGGTGTAGTTACGACCATCATCTACGGAAATCACTAGGTCATCCATTTCCTTGTAATAAGTTTCGGCACTGAATGTCCATCCCGTAAATGTTTCTTGCTCAACGCCCAAAACATAATGGGTTGATTTAATATTTTTTAAATCAGGGTTGCCCAAATCTTCGATTAGATCACCCCATTCTGGAAATTTATGATGCTTACCATAGGCTGCAGTGAACAAGGTGTCGTAGCTGTTTCGATATTCTAATTTAAGTCTGGGTTCCAGGTGGCTCTCTTCAGTAAAGTCATCCACACTGGCTCTCAGTCCAGAAATCAGCGTGGCCGCGTTATTAATTGCCCATTCATCTTTCACATAAATCGCATCGAACCTTGCCTGCTCGTTGCCCTTGGCTTGTGTTCTGATACCACCAGACAATGAACAGTCTGGGTCAAATCGACTGCAAGGTTGATACAAGAGATCAATATCATAGTAACCATTGGAATAACGTTGTTCGGCGCCAAACACTAGCAAGTGACTGTCTGATGCGAAAAGACTGTATTCTGACTTGAGGTTCACATCTTCAGTGGTAACCTCAACGGTGTTGTCGGATCCAACTGTTTGATCAGCGGTTAGAGTGAGATAACTGGCGGTTGTTTTCAATGTACCATTACTACCCAGTCTTGAGGTCCAATCAGCTGCCAAACTATCGAAATGCAGCAGCAGTCCAAGATTCCCTTCCAAGGCTGGATCGTCGTTTACAGCGTCGGCTTTGTCGGTGATTTCAAACCCTAGTTCATCTCGGGCACCAATTGCTCGAATATCCAACGCGTTATTGTCATTAATATCCCAATGATAAACGCCATAGTAATCTTGAGAATCAGGAAACTTATCGACAATAAGGCCGTTTTCAGGGTCTTCTTCCTGGTTGCCGGTAATGATTGGGCCAAAAAAAGTTAAAGTGCTTTTTCGATAGGAAGCATAAAAAGATTGGTTCTCCGTGATCGCGCCTTCAATAATGCCGCCGGCATTTAAAAAGCTCAGGTTGATCGCCCCACCCAATTCCTGATTTCTAGGCTCCCTGAGTTCAACATCCAAAATGGCTCCAACACTTTGACCTTTATCTGCCTCAAAGGCACCGGTTTTAAGATCAAAACTTCTAATGGATTCTTCATCAAATATGCTGTAACCCATAAAATGAAACAGATATCCCACAGGCATGCCATTAACTAAATATTGGTTATCTTCTGGGGCTGACCCTCTGACCGCTGGCCCTTCACCAAAACTTTGAAGAGAAACCCCAGGTAAGGCATCCAAGGCTGCTAATGGGTCATTGCCAATTCCTGGCACTTGCATCAATCGTTCAGTGTCTTCATCCATCTCTGTGAAATAGGCTTTACCTTCGACTTGAACAACCTCTTCTTCTCTTTCTTCAGGCTCCTGATTGTCTTCAGATTGGGTGTCTGCAAAGACTAACGGGCTCAGAAGCAGAACAAACGAGACACTGGATCTCTTCCATGGATGAGACATTGATTACTATTCCTTAAATATTGAAAGTTATCGAATTTAGGAGCTTTGACGTTCGCACCTTTAATGGGGTTTAGCGACTGGTGCTATTTGTTTTAGTAAAGACCATTTAATGAATCGGTCACTCAATAGTTTTGGAGATTGGTATTAGTTTACGATTAACGCAAGCATTGGATTCAGGTTCGGTGATTAATTTCGTAGAAGGGTGAAGGGTCTAACAAACTTGGCTTCAGTACACCAAAATCTGAAGCCGGATACCTTACTTAGTCGAGGTAAATTGAGAAGGCTAGCCAAGGTATCTTGAGAAGGAATATTAAGCGGTTGCGATCCAGAAAATACAGCACGCAACCAGTGTTAGAATAACGGCGACCGCTGCCAATGCATCGGCTTGAGAGTCTGTCATTATGCTCTTTCCAGCCATGAGTTTTCTCCTGTGTAAGTTGTTATTATTTAGATGTAGCGCAAAACATTCTGTACCATGCACACCCGTGCAACAAGAAGAAAACAATTGTTATTACACTCAATTATGACCATATGAAATTTTAGTTCTTTGGGAAATAAGAAGGTTCTTGTATCCTGCGCCGCTAATTTGCCCAGTGGTGCCAAAATACACCGGAGTTAACGAGTAAAATGTATAAATACGATCATTACGACCAGACCATAGTGAACGAGCGCGTGGCTCAGTTCAGGGAGCAAACGGACCGCTTCCTATCTGGCGAACTGACCAACGAAGAATTCCTGCCTCTGCGTCTTCAAAACGGCCTGTATGTGCAACGCCATGCCCCAATGCTGCGAATTGCCATTCCTTATGGTTTATTCTCATCTACTCAAATGCGCAGACTTGCAGATATCACCGATAAATACGACAAGGGCTATGCACATTTTAGTACCCGTCAGAACCTACAACTCAACTGGCCAAAATTAGAATCCATACCCGACATATTGGCTGAATTGGCTGACGTAGAAATGCATGCCATTCAGACCAGTGGAAACTGTATTCGTAACACCACCACAGACCAGTTTGCAGGCGTGGCGCTGAATGAATTAGAAGACCCACGCCCTTGGTGCGAAATTATTCGCCAGTGGTCAACATTCCATCCTGAATTCGCATTTCTTCCTCGTAAATTCAAAATAGCCGTTAACTCCAACACAGAAACTGACCGAGCAGCCATTCAAGTACATGACATTGGCCTGCAATTGGTTAAAAACGAAAACGGCGACACTGGATTCAAAGTATTAGTGGGCGGTGGTCTTGGACGTACGCCAATCCTCGGAGAAGTGGTGAATGAATTCTTACCGTGGAAACATTTATTGACCTACTTGGATGCCATTCTAAGGGTTTATAACCTAAATGGTCGCCGGGATAACAAATACAAGGCCAGAATTAAAATTCTGGTGAAAGCCATGGGCGTTGACGCTTTTTCTAAACTTGTAGAAGAAGAATGGCAGCACCTAAAAGACGGCCCAGCAACATTGACCGAAGAAGAGTTCACTCGAATTAAGGGCCACTTTACTGACCCTGAATACCAAGAGTTAGAGAATCAAGACAAACTGCTGTCTGAGAAGTTTGCAGAGAGCAAAGCCTTCAAAAACTGGTTCGATAAAAACGTTAATCCTCATAAAAAATCAGGATATGCTTCTGTAACCCTGTCGCTTAAAAAGCTGGGTGTTCCTCCTGGCGATATTACCAGCAAGCAAATGCGAAAAGCGGCTGAACTTGCCGACAAATATAGTTTCGGGGAACTCAGATCCAGTCATCAGCAAAACCTAATTTTAGCGGATGTTAAACAGTCAGATTTACCTGCAATTTGGGAAGAAGCCAAAGCCAATGGTTTCGCAACACCAAACGTAGGCACACTTACCGACATGATCTGCTGCCCTGGTGGGGATTTTTGCGCCCTGGCAAACGCCAAGTCCATTCCAATTGCTGAAGCCATTCACGCCAAGTTTGATGATTTAGATTACCTCTATGATTTAGGAGATATTGACCTAAATATTTCTGGATGCATGAATGCTTGCGGTCACCATCACATTGGGAATATTGGAATACTCGGCGTAGATAAAAAAGGCCAAGAGTTTTATCAAGTGTCGTTGGGTGGATCATCCTATGATGACGCTTCTATTGGAAAAATCTTAGGGCCTTCCTTCAACGCTGAGGATGTGCCAACTGTTATTACCAAAATCATTGAAACTTTCGTTAGCAATCGTACTGAAGATGAACTGTTTATTGATACTGTTCGTCGATTAGGTCTGGATCCATTCAAGGAGGCAGTTTATGCCAAGAAAGCTGCTTAAAATAGAAACAAACCCATCAATCGTTGAAGACAATTTCTTATTTATAGAAAAAGACTTTGACGGTGACATCTCTGAATTGTCTGGAGAGGTAATGGTTCCTTCAGGCTATTGGTCAAAGCATAGTGAGGCACTTAAAAGCTCTGAGCTTAAGGTTGCCGTGTGGCTAGACTCAGACGAGACCGCAGACACCATTAAAGATTTTCTCAATGACGTTGAGTTTGTCGCCATAAACTTTCCAAAATTTGCCGACGGCCGTGGCTATTCCATAGCAAGATTGCTCAGAGAGCGCTTCGGTTATGAAGGTGAAATCAGAGCCATTGGCGATGTTTTACTCGACCAACTTCATTACATGAAACGCTGTGGTATTTCTTCTTTTGAAGTTAGAGAAGACAAGGACATTGAAAAATCTGTGAACATGTTGCGAACCTTCACGGAAAGTTATCAGGTAGCCTTTGATCAAATGCAACCCCTTTTTAGAAGACGCTAATTCACTTCTTACTCTTTTCTTAAGAGTTTCGGCACAACACACTTGATCTCATAATATCCAAAATGCGATCAAGTGGTTTCTTTTTGACCCCTTTCACTAATTCTTGTACTACTTTTTTAAGCTATAAATCTGCAAAAAATAATTGCAATGGCTGTGGCATAGTTGAAGCCAGTGGCGGTTACGGGCTCAGCAAAAAAATCACAGACTCACTTATTCCATCAATATTTTTAGAAGCTGGACTACAAGATGGCAAACGGGTTTCTGACCCAGTATTTGGACAACTCACTAGCGAATTAATTTATAAACCCAATGCAAAAGTATCTGCTTTATTTGAAATCTCGCGAAAATATTTTAGTGGAAATAATTATGATGACCACAGCGCATTGAGTGCTAGATATCTACTTTCAACTCATAACGACGTGAGAATTCATTATGATAAAACTGATATTGAAACCTTTGGATTGTCTATTGGGCACTATTGGTAGGGTGAGTTTTGCTTACAAAAAAGCCGATATCAATATCGGCGTTTAAATGATTTTGGGCGTTAATTTAACTGTAAAATTACCAGCGAGTAACGGTACCGATGACTGCAAAAGCTTATTTCTTGATTAAAGAATCTAACTCCTCCTGAACAGCAGAAACCCAGTCTTTTGGCACACCAGGCATTTTAATCATCCGTCGATAGTCATCGACTTGCCCAGGGACATCCCCTTGCTCGCCTTTGGTAATACCTCGGTTAACCAGGGCTATTGCTACCTGTTCCATCGGAGCGCCGGGCAGTTCAATCACTTGGCTGTAATCCGCCAATTGCCCTTCCACATCCCCTTGCTGGCCTTTGGTAATGCCTCGGTTAACCAGGGCTATTGCCACCTCCTCCAACGGAGCACCGGACATTTCAATCACCTGACGGTAATCCGCCAGCTCCCCTTCGACATCACCATGTTCACCTTTGGCAATGCCTCGATTCACCCGGGCTATTGCCACCTGTTCCATCGGAGCGCCGGGCATGTCAATCACTTGGCTGTAATCCGCCAGTAGCCCTTCGACATCCCCTTGTTCACCTTTGGCAATGCCTCGATTCACCAGGGCCGTTGCGACCTGTTCCATCGGGGCGCCGGGCATGTCAATCACCTGACTGTAATCCGCCAGCTGCCCTTCCACATCCCCCTGTGAGCCTTTGGTAATGCCTCGGTTAACCAGGGCTATTGCCACCTGTTCCATCGGAGCGCCGGGCATGTCAATCACCTGGCTGTAATCCGCCAGCTGCCCTTC
>JANQHX010000033.1 GCA_028282465.1 Gynuella sp. | reverse complement strand
AATCTCTCAAATAGATGACTTTCCATCTTATAGCCTTTATCAAGCAACCGTCTTAATAATAAATAGAAACCATTAATTAAAACGCTTTCTTCTGACTGGATTCTCACTTTCTACCACCAGTTTTTGGTGGTTCACCCGAGTTCTTTGTTTGGCAAATTATTGGTTTAACAAATTAAGCTGGGCCAATCCATTAATTCTTTTTACTAACTCAAAAAATCGAATGATCATTTGTTCTTAGTAAGGATTGAATGTTAACGATGAATGATGGTTGTTATTTTTGGGGAAGGGAAGGAAAAAGAATTGAGAGTGCTTCCCGCCGTAGCGGGAAGCAATTTGTGGTAATTAATGTAGGTCGTTATAGGTTTCTGTCAGGTCAGTCTCGAAAGTAGAGCCCGTTACCGTATAACCAGTGAAGTCTTCAGTAAATACATCAGCAGTATCTAAAGTACCATCAGAGTTCAATGAATCTATGGCAATATTGTCTAAGCCAATGGGTTGAAGCACTCTAAACATCAGACGATAGTTTGTACCTAAACGTTCTTTCAGATCAGTCACACTAAACAGGTCTTCAGTTCTATATTTTGAATCATCGGCATTCATACGTTTGCTTTCTACCGTTAGGTTATTACCAAACACTCTGATTCTGTAGGTCTTCCAACCGCCGTTGAAAATGGTATGAGTTTCTCCACCTTCCCATTGCCATTCATCACTGGTATCTGCATAGCTGATCCAAGACCAACCGTTCATACCCATGTGGAAAATTGATCTTTGGTATTCAGCGCCATCAATATCAAACAACATGAGTTCAACACCATCCCAATTAAAGTTTTTAGCGTCAAACTCTAACTCGAAATTGGCTGGCAATGCTGCTTGGGTTAAGTCGTAAGTTTTCCAAGTCCAACTTGAATCCCCTTTACCAGCGTATAGCAACACATCAGCGTCATTCACATACCAACCTGTGCTTGGGCGTGTTGTAATGCTTGAGGTTGTGTCGGCACTGGTTTGATTGCCAAAGCTATCTAATACACCGGTTGCAACAGTTAAGCTGTATTCGGTACCTGCGGCCATTGGAGTGGTGGAAGAACTGTCACCCAAGCCGTCTAAATCAGGAATGATATGCAGGGTTTTATTCACCCAAATTTTCATCATTTCTACATCAGTCGTGCTGTCTTCAACTAATGTTGTGGAAGCCTCTACTGAATCCCAATCCATAGTAGTGCTGAAATCTATGCTCATGGAGAACAGATTTTCCATGCTTTGGAAGAAGGTCATCGTTGGCTCAACACCAGGGTCTGTTTCTTCTGACACCTGACGAATGATTTCAATATCTTGAATGGCCGAGGCTGCGCCGGCCGCTGAGGCAACTTCAGAAACGGTGAAATAAACACTTGAATCTGCTTCTGAGTCAAACAGATCGGTATCAATAACACCAGTCACAACAGAGTTATTGTCTTTCTTAAGGCCAGAAAAGTGCAGCTCATTACCAGCTAGACGCCAGTTGTAGATTTCATAACGACCTTCACCTGTGGTGTTATCCGGTGTTAACAGTTGAGTTTTCTCTTTGGTTTCAAGGTCAACCATAACGATAACATCCGCAGTACCTAGGTAGGGTACATCGACGCTTTCTTTGTAATACAACAAGTCGCCAGAAATTTGGAATGGTGTGTTTTCCATCCAGTGCCACCAGCCTTCATTGCCCAAAGACAACTCGAGTTTAGGCACACCATCAAAAGGTAGAATCTGATAGACAGTTAGTGTGCTTTCCCAACCTGATGAATTACCGTTCGCATCAAACTGATCTCTACCGCCTTCAAATACACCATAAATACGGCCGTTATCACTTACCAGTAAACGTCTAGGCTTGGGGTTACCCCAGCCTTTATTGCCGTTATCGCCACCAAACAATGAGGTATCTAAGCTAGCTTTTTCAACACCAAAGGTTGTTCTTGGACGCGCGAAACGTAAACCGTTGGCGCCATTTCCTGACCAATCTGCTTGGCCAAAAATAACCGCGTTACGATCATCAACCGTAAAGAAGTCTACACCCCAACCGGTACCGTCAGTTAAGTCAATAACACTCTCACCCTGAAGCATTTTAAGTAGCGCAGTGTAGTCTTGGTCGTTTCGGCTCTGATAAACCAGTTCGCCAGATTTTAAGACGGAGAAGAATTCTATGTACTCATTATCTTGAGTAACGGCAGTTGCTGAAGCAGCGCCAACATCACGTTGATAAATTCTTGGTTGCCAATCTGTTGTTTCGATCCAACTGTAGCCATAGGTTTCACAGACTTCTGCTTGAGTCTGCTCATTAAATTCACAGTGTTCCCAAGTTTCTTCTTCGATGCTAAATGTAGTACCTGCGAAATATAAATTTCCTTCAGCATCAAATTGAATTGGCTTCTGATTGCCACTTATTGCCTTCATGTAGTCATCATTCATTGCTTGAACAAAGATGCCTTCGGTCACACAAGACTCAGTACCAGTGGCTACATCCACTTCAATCAATGCACAGTTAGACTCAGCAATTGCTCTGGAGAAATCTATATAATTTCCGTCTTCATCAAAATTACTCTCGTAGTCCCACCAACCTGGATCAAGAGCTAAATAAACCTTGTCGCCGTCAGGACTGACCACTGTATACATGACTTTAATAGGATAGTTAGTTGTAAGTGCTGGCGTTAGGTTACCTTGTTCATCTAGAGCTAATAAGTTTGAACCGGCAACATCCGATGCCTGACTGTCTTCGCCACCGTTTCTTGGGTCAATTAATGCACGTAATGGATAACCTACATTTTTCGCCTTACCACCAACGACCCGTAATACCGTGCCGCCTGCTGATGGCGCCGCACTGGCTGAAACCAAATCCTCGTTTGCTACTAATGCCACGGCACCAGTTAAATCAAAACTCATGCTGAGCTCACCAGCAGAGTTAATAAATTCATCACCGCCTGAACCGTCGCCGGTATCGCCCCCACCAGAGTCTCCGCCTCCAGTGCCAACATTGGTGTCATCACCACTGTCTTCACTAGCACCACAAGCAACCAGTGCTAACGAAATAGAAAGAATTAAAGGTTTAATTAATTGTGTTTTGCTCATACAAAGCTCCGTAATTACGCTTTATTTGAACTGAACTCAATCATTACTCCATTAAAGAAATAAACAGCGGATTGAAATTCAGCACTACGCGGTCGCGCTTAATAATAGGTTAGATTCCTATAGAAGAAGCCTTATTAAGGGTTTAAAAATATATAAGGGCTAGGGGGTTTTTGCCTATAAATTGACGCGTATCCTTCTTGCTAAGACGGCATAATGTCGATAATTTTTTATTCCATAAAACTCAGGGTTTCATGTGCTTAAATAGCCTTATTTTATGCAGTTTTCAGCCGCCTGAAATAACAAAACAATCAATAACAATTTTTATCTTAAATGGCATTTGCGTTTTTATATCTGTGAACTACCAGCGTGCTATTTATATTGATATAGATTATTTAATATTGAAACGGTTTGTTAAGATATTTTTCTGGTAGTTAGGAAATACAGATAAAGGACACAGGAAGACTAACGTAGTGAGTCATGGGTAAAAACTCTAAGGATTTACCTCCTTTCTAAAAAGTCATTACTGTAGAGAAAGTTCGCATTTCACATTATGGCTTATTAGGAGTTATTCTTTTAGTCCATAAAAAATAACTAAACTCAAATTCGCCGTATCCATATTTCTGCTAAAGATATTTTCTTATCATCTTATTTTTTTAAAAATCACATACTTCATAAAATCACAACACGGCTGTTAACCACTATAAGACACTGGTGTATGTTTCCCATGCTCCTTCAATTCGAAGGGCGAAAATAATTATTTCATAAAAAGGAAATGAAAATGAAACTTGGAAAAATCATAGCTATTGCTCTAGGTGTCACTTTTTCAATTGGTGCGATTGCTTCTGACAGGGCTACTTACACTGCATACAAATCACAAAGAGGAAATACGGTTAACATTCCAGAATCCAAAGTGATCGAGCTTTGTGGTGACATTGATGGCTGTACTGTACGCATAGGCATGTACAACTGGAATGGCACTCGCCGAACAGCTTCTCGTGAAACGTTATTTTACTACAACAGCTATTCAAGAAATTGGAGAGCTTCAGCTGGCGATGTAGAAGGCACTACTGATAATAATTCAACGCAGCATATTATCAACGCTTGGTCATGTTACTTCACCGATGGCAATTACTCTCAGTACTACAACCATGGTGACCTAAACAGAAACTTCGCAGTGCTGTCTTGGAATCAATACAACGCAGATTGCCGTGTTACCCTGATCGACTAATATAATTCGGGCCTGGAAACAGGCCCCTCCACTCATTGGAATTAAAAATGAGACTAAATTTCGTTGCTACAATTGCTATTGCCTTATTAGCGTTATCAATTCTTTTAGTAACCAGCACAACTAATCCGAAAGTAAAGGTAGTTATCGAAGGCAATAAAGAAGATAACACCACTAAACTATCTCAACTCTCAGAACTTCCTGAGCAACACCATGCAAGCCCCACAATAGGATCTAAGGCGACAGCGACCCAATCTAGTAGCAGTTCCCCATATCCAACCATAGCTAGCGAAGTCACATTTGTTGAATGGCAAGAACCCACCAGTGAAAACTGGAATCAACCTGGGCAGGGTGAATACGCAGATCAAATAAAAGTAGGTCATAATCAAACCATCTGTAGTGAAGAATGCCCAAGTGAATCGAATGTTAAGCAGCTAACCGGCTCAGAGTTTGATAGAGAAATAATAGTCGGCTTCTTAGATTCCAGAGCAGAAGGAAGTGAGCTACCCGAACCGGATAGTATAGACTTTATAATTCCTACGGAGACTGGAGCTTATCTGGAGGCTTACTAGCATTAGCATCTATACTTTATCAGATTAACTAGCTAAAGTTTTCATGACTTTAGCTATCATTTATCATTGCGACTCAAATTAAAAAATATTTCATACGCATGTCATCATCGCGCAACAAATAGCAACAACCATTAGTTGTTTCATCTTAAGCGAAATTAATAGCTAGTTTTGATCTCTCAACTTATAGATAAAGCCTGGATGCTAATAGGTCTAGATTTTCACAAATACTCAGTTAACAACCCTATAGCTTCACGAAAACTCGCAGTGGCCTTTTTGTCTGTTGGACAAACGCTAGGGTGGGCATCTTTTTATTATTTGTTTGGTGCCCTGCTGTTAACCTGGGAACAAGATCTCGACTGGATACGATTAACGCTGTGGTGATACCCAAGGTTAAAAAACTTTTA
>JANQHX010000044.1 GCA_028282465.1 Gynuella sp. | reverse complement strand
GGAACTTCATATTGATCATCAACAATTAAACCTAGTCGATATATATGTCCAAGATGGACAGGGAGCCACAATAGAACGTCGCGTCTCCGGCATGGTTATTCCCGTCTCTGAACGAGCTATCAAATCAGCAGGTGTGGTGGAGTCTTTTGAAATTCCAAAAGGAGAGGCTCGACAATTCTACCTTAGAGTTAAAACTGAGTTTGCATTAAACCCTCCCATGCAATTTGGCTCATCCATCGTCCTGGCCCAACAAAGAGCGGACAAGAAAGCGTTTTTGTTTTTATTTCTTGGGGTGATGTTGGCGATGATGATCTTCAATTTGTCTGTGGGTATCTCATCAAAAGACAGAAGCTACTTTTACTATGTGGTGTATTTAATCGCGTCTACGGGTTATATCTTGCAAATTAATGGCTATGAATTCGTGTGGGGCATTATTGAATCGCCATCGGCTCGACAACTGTCAGTCACTCTTTTAGTTCCAGTAGTATTCTTTTTCGCTCTGCAATTTAGTATGAGTTTTTTAAATCTCAACGAACACAGCGACACCTTAGGTTTTATTGGCAGAATCATTCAAGGCAGTTGTGGCTTATTGATTTTCTTGGCATTGCTTTCAGCAATGCACCTTTATACAGGCCTTGCAACGCTAATTGCATTAATTATGGTGGCTTTTGTTTTTACAGCAGGAATTGTTGTGTTAAACAACGGCAGGGCCTATGCCGTATGGTATTTAGTAGCATGGGGTGCTTTTGCATTAGGTATGATTGGTCATGTTGCCATGTTGAACGGTTTAATCGGTCGCAGCTTTTTAGTTGAAGAAGGTTTGAAAATTGGTGTTGCATTAGAAACCATTTTTCTATCCTTTGCTTTGGCAAAACGCATCTCTTCCATTCGTAAAAAGAGCCTCAAAGCCAGGCTTGACGCCGAGCAAAATTTACAGCAAATACAAACCCAACTGGAAAAAACTAAAGACTTGCAGATAGCAAACATGCGCGCTAATGATGACGTGCTGAAGTTGCTTGGAAGAGAACTGCGCACCCCAGTAAACTCTCTGACGGGTGGAATAGATTTACTGAAAGATCAACCCGGTATCGACCCAGAGCTTGCGAGGGGGCTTGAGCAGGCCACCCAAGAGATTAGTTTGGAAGTAGAAAATTTGAATGTACTTGCTGCGCTAGATGAGACATCTAACTCCCTTCATGTTCATACCATCAACCTTTCCAAACAAATTAGCGAATGGCAAAACTGGCTAGAGAATAGGTTAGTCAATAGCAAAGCGAATTTTCATGTTTATAACCAGTGTGATGGTCACCAGTATTGGAAGGTAGATAGAAATCGATTAGATCAAATTGTTTATAACTTAGTTATTAATACCATTAGATTGAGTCAAGGTGGTGACCTTGAGTTGACTATCCAAATTGATGAATATGACCCACGCAATGCTTACTTAGATATTCGAATATTTGATTCAAGCTCGAGTATTTCTTCAGAGTTAAAAGATGAAATCTTTAAACTATTTCGAAAGGGTAGCCAAGCCACTGGAAAAGTGGATAACAAATTGGGCCTGGGCCTAAGTTTAGTTGTTCATCTTACCCGAATGCTTCAAGGGGTTGTCGAACTCAATTCAGACTCAGGGCAAGGAGCCGAGATTACGGTACGTCTACCTATTCAAAGAGCTGTGCCTGTTCAGGTTCCAGATCCTCGTTCCAACAAGATCAATCAATCAAACGATCTCATTTTATGTGTTGACGATAATCCTGTTAATCTGAAAGTATTGGGAGCTATTCTGAAAAAGTGGCGATTCCAGCCTGTATTGGTTGAAAAAGCAGAAGACGCTATTAACCTGCTAGCCAAAGATGAATTTAAAATGATTTTGATGGATCTGCAGATGCCAGAAATGGATGGCCTTGAAGCAACCCGAGTGATTCGTCAAAGAGGGTATAGCTTACCTATTGTCGCTGTGTCAGCGAATGCAGGGACTGAAGAGAGAGAGGCCAGCTATGCAGTGGGCATGCAGGGTTTTCTGCAAAAACCCTATCGCCCTGCCGAACTCAGACAAGCTTTGCATGAGTACATTAAATAATTTTCACATTTAAGAGACCGTCCGATGAATTTATAAACCACCCATTAATTTCTAAATCATCAATATAAATTGATTCAAAGTCTTTAATGACCGATTGGATATTTTCGGAGGTTATATGAATTTGTTGTCGCGATTTTACGCTGACTCAGTGTTATCCAATGCTTTTTTTAATTTACAGGAAGAAATCTACCCTTGGTTAGATTTGAGGTCTGCATTACGCACAACGCGTATGGCGGATTTTATGACGCCTTTTGGAATCTTTCATGAGGCTAAAGCCATCTCTATTTTAAACGTCACCGAAATGGATTTGATCCTGAATGGTAGGCCCAGAAAAGCGATTCAAATTGGCACGGTGGCTACGGATGTGGAGTACAGAAATTTAGGCTTTAGTAAGCAACTGATTAATCATGTCATAACTGAATATGAGAAGACTAAAGACTTGGTTTTTCTTTTTGGAAATGATCAAGTATTGGGGTTCTACCCTAAGTTTGGATTTCAATCTTTCAATGAATCTAAGTTCGTTATGGCAATCTGTTCCGATGTTACTAAGCTAAGAGCACTAAAATTAACGGTTGAACGAGATAGGGACTTATTTCAGAGCATTTTAGACATCTCAACACCTATCAGTTCAAGATTTAATGCAACCGATGCTGTGTGGCTACGTAAGTATTATTGTGAAAACGTTTTTCAAAATCACTTATATTTTGATGAAACGCACCGGCTAATACTTGTGGTGACCAGTCAGGAGCGAGAAGTGACGGTGCACGATGTTTTAGGAGCTAAACTGCCATTGTCATATTTTGAAGATTTTTGTTGGGAAGGGTGTGAGACTCTTAAACTGAATTTTACGCCAGATTGCCTAGCCTCTGATTTTCAAGTTCAACAAAATCAATGTGAAGATGGTCAATTGATGATTTACTCGAAAGAGAAACTTCAGATTACTGCACCGTTTAAAGTACCGACTTTGATTCACACGTAAGTCGTAAATGGAATAAAAAAAAGGAGTGCTTGTGCACTCCTTTTTTTTATAGCTTTCTTTTTTATCTAAATTCTTCTACTTGCTCCGGCAGTATCCTGTTAGCCCAGAAGTCAAACACTAGTAAATCATCAATATAGGCTTGAGAAAATTCCTTAAACTCTAAATGCTTGGGGTGATTTAAATAGGTATCCATATCTTCATTGGATAAGAATGTGAGCATATAGCCATGGCTATAATTTTTGTTTAGGCCTTCCATGGAACAATTGATTCCAGATTCAAACCCTTCTATCTCTCTGATTTCTTGTTGCAGCTTAACGAATGATTTTGTAACCAAATCAATGTCACTGGGGCTAACGTTGTCTTTAAACGACAATAACACTAGGTGTCTGAGTAACTTCATAGAACTGATGGACTCGCTCTTGTTGTTCTTTTCGGCCATTAGGCCTTTTTGACTGTTGCGAAAGGATACTAAAAACTATTTAGGCTGGCACCTGAATTTAATATAGTTGTCGCTTAACTAAGAACCTTCTTTTCGATTTTTAAGGTTCTGTTGGCAAAAATGCGCAGAAATCATGTTATTAAAGTCCTGTTGAATCAATCAAATGATGAAGAAAATTCTTATATCCTCTTGCTTACTAGGACAACCGGTTAGATACAATGGAGGTAGCGAAGTACTGGACAATGATATTGTCAGGTCATGGCGGTCTCTTGGTGTGCTGGTCGCGATCTGTCCCGAAGTAGCGGGTGGGCTACCCACACCTAGGCAACCTGCTGAAATAGTTTTAGAACCTTCTACCATGGAGGGCACTGGTGATGCTGTGTTGATAGGTCAGGGGAAAATAAAAACCGCTGTTAAGCAGGACGTAACAAAAGAGTTTTTAAGCGGCGCCCAAAAAACTTTGGAAATGGCTCAGAGTCATCAGGTAGTGATGGCCATTATGACGGAGAGAAGCCCCAGCTGTGGCAGTTCTAAGGTGTACGACGGTAGCTTTAGCAGACAATTAGTCGCTGGGATGGGGGTGACTGTTGCGCTGCTAAGAAGCAATGGAATTAAAGTGTTCAGTCAGAATCAACTGGAAGCGGCACAACATTACTATGAGGCGTTAACATAGTGTTAAGAGTTAATCAGTCCATCAAATGGAATGATTTGAACTTTTTCTCCTACATTCACATCTGCCCTGTCTTGTTCTAATACTGCATAGCAATTAGCTAGGGTTAAACTGCTCAACATAGCGGATGACTGGTTACCTGCAGGCTTTACTTCAAGATCACCAGCATCATTATAAGTGCAAAGCCCTCTCTGAAAATCTAATCTCCCTGACTTCTTATTAAATTTTTCAGAAGCAACAGCCGTGACTCTCATCGAGCGAACAGATGATCGGCCTTGAAGTTTTTGAAGCGCTGGTACCAGCAATTGGTGAAATGTGACAAATGCTGAAACGGGATTCCCTGGCAGGCCGGAAAAGTAGCTATTGCTTAAGCGACCGAATGTGAACGGTTTGCCCGGTTTCATTGCCAGTTTCCAAAACTCTATTTCACCTAATTCTGCAAGAATGTCTTTGGTGTAGTCCGCTTCTCCAACAGAGACGCCGCCGGTACTGATGACCCAATCCGCTTTTTCATCTGCCTGTAAAAATGCTTGTTTTAGTTGGTCGGGATCATCCGGAATAATCCCCAGGTCTATGACCTCAGCCCCCAATTTTAAGAGTAGATTTTTAATGACGATTCGATTGCTTTCGTAGATTTCTCCATCGGAAAGCGGAATTCCACCTGGGATTAACTCATCCCCACTCGCTAACAGGGCGACTTTAATTTTTTTAAATACTTCGACTTCTGTGATGCCCAATGTAGCAATAAGGCCCAGCTCCTGAGGCCTGATCAAGTGATGACAAGGTAGCGCTGCATCCAGTTCTTTTAGCTCCTCACCTTTGTATCGAACATTAGCGCCAGGTGATGGTGGGGCGTTTAGCGTTAGTTGATTGTCTTTTATAACGGCCTGTTCTTGCATCACAACAGTGTCTGAGCCTTTCGGTAATTTAGCTCCTGTCATTATGCGTACAGCTTGACCAGGTTTCACTTCGCCTTTGAATGGTTTGCCAGCGAAACTTTTGCCAATAACATTTAGATGATTGGTCTTTTTCAAAGAGCTCGCATCAAATGCATATCCATCCATTGCGGAATTGTTGTAAGGCGGAACATTAACTGGGGATAACACAGGTGAAGCCAGTACTCGATTTAAAGAAGTGTCCAGGCCCACCTTTTCCGTGGCAGTTATAGATTCAACCGAATCCGTTAGTTTTTTAAGTGCTTGCTCAAAAGGAAGCAAGCCAGGAACATCAAAGCATGCCATATAATTTATAGAACAAAGTTGTTTTCAACGACCCAAACTGCAGCTTCCACCCGAGACCTCATACCTAATTTACTGAGCAAACGTTTCACGTGAACCTTTACAGTGCCTTCTGCGATATTTAATTCCCAGGCAATCATTTTATTGGATTGCCCTTCTGCGATTAAGCGTAACACTTGTTTTTCTCTGTCAGTTAACTCATCAATAGTCGTATCGCTAACTCGCTCTCTTTCTCGAAGTGCTTTTGAGATTACTTCCATCAGTTCCGGGCTAAATGTTTGCTTGCCGCTGACGCATTCTTTAATACTCTCAACCAGTTGTTCAGGTTCCATGTCTTTTAATAAATATCCATCAGCACCGGCGCGCAATGCTCTAAATACATCGGCATGGTCATTTGAAACTGTGAAGATAATGATTCGTGCATCACAACCTGAATTTCGTAATTGCCGAATAGTTTCGACACCATCTTGTTTTGGCATGTTTAAGTCCAACAAAATGAGATCTGGTTGAACTTGTGGGGCTAATATGAGTGCTTCTGTGCAGCTGCCGCACTCTGCAACGGGTTTAAGCTGAGGATCCATTTGTAGTAATTGAACCACACCTCGTCTTAGCATTGGGTGGTCATCCACTATCATCACGTCTGCAAGTACTTGTTTACTCATGCTTAAACAATCTCTTCTAATTCTGTGCTTTTAATGATCTTAGGGGTGAATTGTACCTGAACCTCTGTGCCATGTGACTCTGGACTTTTGAATTCCAGGGTACCCCCCATTCGAGTTGCCCGCTCTTCCAGAATAGTCAGGCCATAGTGGCCGTGTTTGTCACTGTTGATTGGTAAACCGACGCCATTGTCCCTAATTCTCAGGATCACTTTTTCACCATCAAAAAGCGCGTCAATATCGCAAACAGATGCATTGGCATGTTTAATCACATTACTTAATGCTTCCCGCACAATATGCAAACAATGAATCTCCTCATTTGGCGCCAAGCTTACACCCATTTGATATCTGAGATGAAATTTAGTGGTGCTGTAATGGTTGAATTCGTCGATCGTAGTTTCTAATGCAGGTCTAAGGCCAGGAGCATCGGATTTAATTCTAAATGTGGTGATGAGCTCCCTTAGCTGTTTATAACTGCCTGTGATGCCTTCCTGAAGTTCTCGAATGATCTCTAAAATCTTGTCTTCTGACATTTTGGCAGCAATGCTTTTTTTCAAGCGGGTAGTCTGGATATTTTGATATGACAACGCCTGTGCCAATGAGTCATGAAGTTCGCGGGCAATAATGGCTCGTTCACTGGCGAGAGCCACCCGGGCCTCGTCTTCAGCGTGCTTGGCAAGGCGAATGGCACTGGCAAAAATATCCGCCATGGTTTGAAAAAGCTGCATCTGCCCAGGGTTCAACTCATCAGCCTTTTGAACAATTAATTCTCCAAAATGGGTTTCATGGTGACGAATATGGAATATCTGCAAATCATTACCTTGATGTTCAGAGTAGAATCCCCCTTCGGCAATTTGTGTTCTTATTAAGTTTTTGAGCTCGTCCGATTCTGTAAGTACAACATAGCTATCGAAGGAATCTTTATCATGTTGGCAGAATGCGATGTTTGGGCAATTTGTGACCTCTTGAAGTTTTCGGAGTACTCCAGGGGTCAGCTCAATAATATTGTCTGGCTTTTCTCCAAAATCCTTGGCTGCTTTATATAAAACCTGCAACGACTCATGGGAGCGTTGTAGCTCCATGGTTTTTTCACGAACTTTTTCTTCTAGGTCAGAATAGAGTCCAGAAAGATTGTCCGCCATTTGATCAAATGTTTCGCTGAGCAGTCCGAGTTCATCATGGCTACGATAATTAGATCGCTCGGTAAAATTTCCATCCTGAAGTCGTGCAGCACTTCGGGTCAAAATTCCTAGTGGCCGAACGACATTGTTGCGCAGTAAAAACACGGCAATGAGCGTGGCGAGTATTGAAAGAATGATAGAAATAACTTGAACGGTTCTGAGATAGCGAATTTTTTGTTCAGAGTTTATCTGAAACTCCCTTACCATTCGGTCAATGTTATCTACGAATGAATCGACCTTTAATAAATATTGGATATGTGTTTCATCGTTTCCCAGCACCAGAGGCTTCATGGCTTTCCAGCGTTCATTAACTAACAGATAGACTTCGTTAGTGGAATGGTTTGGATTTTTAGGAACGGCATTCTTCAAGGTGTTTGAAGTTAATCTGTTTTCAAATTCAGTGGCCAACTCCAACAACTCTGCTTTTGTTGTTTGACTTTGTTGCATAGCTGACGCCATTCGATAGGACTGCATACGTAATGAGCCTGATAGATTAATGGCTGCCGCATCACCCTCTGTGGCCTGAGCGACTATGATGGAATATGCCATACTCACAATAGCGAGCAGAGATATTAAAGCAAAGATGCCAGAGATTTTAATGACGATTGGGAATCGAACTTTGGTGTTTGACATTGGGCTGGTGACATATGGATTAAAAGGTATAGCACTGACTTTACTCCTATCTGAACCTCAGGACAAAATTCAGAGTCGATATCTAGTTGACCCGAAATAGGGCGCGAGCCAGTGATTTCCAGACAGTTTTTGGGTGCTTAAGGCACATTTCTTTACTTTACTGGTCTTTTCAAAGACAAATCTCGCTTTTTTTAAAGAATTTTAAAACTAAGGTTTGTAATCCGATTCTCAAAATGTAATATCCATGTAAGCCACTGCAGTCCTTGCAGTCTTATAACAACTAAAATAACAATAGTTAGAGCAAAAGGTGGCCATTCATGTCCCGTGAAGTTGAACTAAAGCTAGCACTTTCAAATCAAGATTTAGATGCACTACGAGCACAAGATCTTATTAGCCAGTACTCTACCTGCAACGAAGTGAAGCATCTTCGCAATCAGTATTTCGACACCCCTGATCAACAACTTACCTCTGAAGGGTTTGCGTTAAGAATTCGCAAGAGCGGTGATCAGTACATACAAACGTTGAAGGGTAAAGGAAGCAACATTGCTGGTTTGCATCAGCGCCTCGAATTGGATTGGACGCTTCCAACTGACAAGCTGGATTTATCCCTAATTCCTGAAGATGTTTTACCTGCCACCATTGAAAGGGACAAGATTTCACCACTTTTTACCACAGATTTCTCAAGAGAAATGTGGATGTTGAAAGACGATGAGTGTGAAGTTGAAATGGTATTAGACATAGGGGAAGTGAAAGCAGGTCCCTATTCAGATCCAATTTGTGAGATAGAGCTGGAGCTCAAAAGAGGCGAAATAAAAAGTCTATTTGAACTGGCTCGAGCGTTGGGAAGGACTATTCCAATGGTGCCCTCCGACACTTCAAAAGCCGAGCGAGGATATCGTCTGGTTAATAAGAAAACTGAATTTAAGGTATTTACTACCAAAGTTGAGAAGCAACAGACGCTGGAGCAGGCATTTATTGCCCTGATGGCCAGTGATCTGGGGGTGTTACAAAGACAATGGGAAGCATTCCACTTTTCTCAGAACTGGTCTTATTTGTATGAGTTCAGAAACACTCTGGGTAACCTGCGTAGCAACATGACTCTGTTTACATCCATTCTGCCACCTGAAGGCAGTGGGCAATTTGTAGAAGGCCTTGCTTGGTTAGAAGAGCAAATGAACCCTATTTTAAGCTGGTGGCCCGCGTGTTTTGCTTTGAGCAAGCAGGCAAAAGAGGAGCCTAGATCTGCAAGCGAGCAACTTCAGCAATCTAAAGCTTGGCAGGCGCTAGACAGACTTGAAGCACTAGAAAGACAGCCCGAGTTTGGAATGACGCTATTGTATTTGAGTGAATGGCTCCACAACCAAGGCTGGAAAGAGTTTCAAACGCCCGATCAAAAGAATATGTCTAATCAGGATGTTCAATCGGCGTTACTTGGACCTCTGAAAGAGCAATGGCAAAACCTGAATTTAAACGAATGCCGGGGTAATGTGAGTAGCTGGTTAGAAAGAAAGGCTGCGATTCAAGGTTTAGCTCATGTTTGCCAAAAGCTCGGTAGTTTAACTGGCAGTAAGATGACGTTAGATAAAGAACTTCATGACATCGAGAATAATCTTTCAGAGTTGTCGGCAATGGAGGTCGTTCACTCTCTTGGAGACTGGCTGCAGAGATTGTCCTCTGAAGAAAAAGAAAGCATTAATTCCTGGGCCAGAAGTCAAACAATTGTGATACGAGATCTCAATCTTGCGGCCCAAAAATTGATGGCTAGTCTTTAATGCTTCACAATCGACCTGTTCAATTTAGAACGGGTCAATTTGTATGACACAGCCAGCTGTAAAAAAAACACTCTTATCTATTTCAGGCAAGCTGGATTTTAGAGATCTAGTGAATGCACTGAAACAATCCGGTCGCCTCACTCAAGAGCAGGCCGACTATGCTGTCATGCATCCCCGTACCAGAGAAACGCTTACAAAGCATCCCTTAACTCAAATCGCCAATATGAACTTGGATGACCAGAGTCGAAAAGGCAAGCCTCTCAATGGCAATGCTTTGGCGGAATGGTTGTCTGAACAGGTAGGCATGGAGTATCTGCATATTGATCCGTTAAAGATTGATGCAGCCGTTGTTACTCAAGTGATGTCTTTTGAATTCGCACAACGCCAGGGTGTGCTGCCCGTAGCGGTAACGGAAGATGAAGTGGTTATTGCCACTGCTGAGCCTTTCGTTACGGGTTGGGAAGATACCGTTGAACAGGTTACGCGAAAAACCATTAAGAAAGTGGTAGCTAATGCTGAAGACATTCGACGTTATTGTGTTGAATTCTTTACCCTAGCTAAATCTGTTCGAGGGGCCACCAATAAAGGTGGCGGTACAATTGGTGTCAGTAATTTTGAACAGTTGTTGGAAATTGGCAACATCAGCTCACCTGATGCTAACGACGAAGGCATTATTAATATTGTGGATTGGGTGCTGCAATATGCATTTGATCAGCGTGCAAGTGACATACATATAGAACCCCGACGTGAAGAAGTATTTATAAGGTTTCGAATAGACGGAGTGTTGCATCAGGTTCATCAGCTGCCGTTTCAAGTGGGGGTTGCGGTTACCTCCCGCCTTAAAATTTTGGGTAGACTAAATGTTGCCGAAAAAAGAAAACCACAAGACGGCCGTTTAAAAACCAAAACGCCAGAAGGCAGTGAAGTGGAATTGCGCCTATCTACTCTACCCACTGCCTTTGGTGAAAAAATGGTCATGCGTATTTTTGACCCAGATGTGTTGTTAAGACCGTTCGATGAACTTGGTTTTGGAGAAGATGATCTTCGGCGCTGGCGCAGCATGACTGAAAAGCCCAATGGCATTATTTTCGTAACAGGACCTACCGGTTCAGGAAAAACAACTACTCTCTATACCACACTTAAAACTCTGGCTACTCCAGAAGTCAATGTCTGTACCATTGAAGATCCCATCGAAATGATTGAATCCAGCTTCAACCAGATGCAGGTTCAGCACAATATTGATTTAGGTTTTGCTGATGGCGTGAAAGCGCTTCTTCGTCAAGATCCAGACATTATCATGATCGGTGAGATCAGAGACTTAGATACTGCACAAATGGCCATTCAAGCCGCATTAACTGGCCACTTAGTGTTAAGTACCTTACATACAAATGATGCACCTACAGCTATTACCCGATTATTAGATCTTGGTGTACCGGCGTATTTAATTAAATCTACTGTATTAGGCGTAATGGCTCAAAGGCTGGTAAGGACTCTCTGCCCTCATTGTAAAACCCCTAGCACTATGGATCAGGATGTTTGGAAACAATTAACTGCCCCCTGGAAAGCACCAATGCCTTCCACAGTTTATGAACCCAATGGCTGTTTAGAATGCCGCAACACCGGCTATCAAGGTCGGGCAGGCGTGTATGAAATTTTTACCCTCAGTGACTCATTAGCTGGCGTGATTAAGGAAGATACCGACCTCATCAAATTCAGATCCCAAGCCATTAAGGAAGGCATGCATAGTTTACGACTAAGCGGTGCCAAAAAAGTGGCAGCAGGTATTACTACTCCAGAAGAAGTTTTGAGAGTGACTCCTGATAATCAACAAAAATAAAACTAATTAGCTGTCATTAACAACTATTCTGCTATAAATTTAATTTAGCCTGTCAAAACCATTATTCGAAGACCAAAAAAAGTTAAAACACCCTCTTAGTTTGACGCAATTGTTCGAGTTTCCAGTCAAAAAAAAGTTTGTGTCTTGAAACCTTGTAAACAGTGGTGTGTTTGGGGGCATGACGTCAATTTTATTTCAAAGGAAAACCTAAGATTTGAACATCGCAACGAACAACACAGGTGGTTTTCAATGAATAAGTTGGCCCACGGATTATTCATAATTTGCAGTGGAATCAGTGCTCAGGCTATGTCGCAGTCAATACAGTTAACTGAATCCGATTATTGGAACAATGAAAGTGCTGATCTAAGCTCCGTTTCCAAAGATGTTTTTGGAAACTCATCTAACGAAAATATAGAAGTTGGTATCGAAACAACTTTTCTATTTAACAACCACGAGTGGGCTTCTGGTACCGATCTAGGTTATACCCAGTTTGGTTGGTATGCACCAGTTTCAGTAACGGTGAACTCTTCAGACAGTACTTCATTTTCTGGGGGTTATAATCTCTTGTACAACTATGGTGATCCAGAACAACTAGACAGATCTGAACCCTTTTTACGCTTAAATTTTCAGCCTAACAACACAAACAAAATCGTATTGGGAACCCTTGAGCCGGGTCATCAAATTCACCCTGCAATGATCGATTTGTCGCGCATTATCGACATCAATGCAGAACAAGGCGCTCAGTGGTTACACCAAAGTGCCAGCATTCGCTCAGATCTCTGGTTCAATTGGAGAGAAATGGAAACCGAAGAAAAAGCTGAGGAGTTTGAGGTAGCAGGCACGGTGAAGTGGGATGTTACCCGAAACACATCCGGCTACTTTGCTGCTTTACATAATCACAGAGGCGGGCAAATCACTGAAGATCACAGTGAACTTAGAAACTATGGTTTACACCTAGGTATATCTCATATGCTCGGGTTTATTAAGAATAGAGACTCCGAAATATTTGTTAACTATCTTTGGAGCGATTCAATAGAGAATGAAACTTATCATACCGGCGGACAAGGTGTAGAGGTCAAATACCAAGAAACCATGTACTTTTCTAGTCAATGGTTGGGTCGTTGGTGGTTAAGTGATTATCAGGGTGAAGCACAGGACATGCAGTACGGCTATGCATTGTATCAAACCAGCCATCTACAAACCTTTGGTATGAGGGCACTGCATAAAACAGATAAAAATGTCCAAATTGAAATGGGCTTAGATGTTCAAATGTCAGAAGGTGCTTTTAATAGCTCGCAAGTCATCAGTGTAAATTGGCAGCATTCACAGGGTTTATAAAATTTTAGGAAAATGGTTTGCATGAGATAATCCATTTTTCAATACAGCGTTGCGATAACAAAGCCTCCTTAAACTGACGAGTTTTTGGGGGCTTTTCTTTTTTAGGCTAACATCAGTTAATCAATCAAGCGGCTGCCAATTATGAAAGGCTGTTATAACCTCCCCACACTCTAATTGCCGTTGTTAATAGGCATATGCTGAAGAATGTCCATGCAAGTGCTGGGAACCATTGAGAAAACAAGCAAAATGCGACGAAGAATAAAATGGTTTCTGTGCCTTCAGCCAGACCGTTCAAATAATAGAAGCCTTTATTACTATAGGTAATGGATTTGATTTCTCGTTTTTCCGCTAAAATAGCAAAGGCTAAAAAACTAGATCCGGTTCCCATAAAGGAAAAAATTAAGGCTGCTGCGGGGATTGCATTGTGTTCTGGGTTAGCTAAAGCAAAGCCGAGAACAACAGCTGAATAAAATATAAAATCCAAAACAATGTCTAAATAAGCCCCTGCATCTGTTGACCCTTGCATTCTTGCAAGCGCCCCATCAATTCCATCCGCAGTTCGATTCAATAAAATACAGGCTAGAGCCAGTAAATAATGTTCAAAAGCGAGCAAGGGCACACTGAGCATTCCAACTGAAAAACCAATTACAGTTACTTGGTCCGCTTTAACCCCTACGTTGTTTAGCCCAATCGCAATTTGCTCAACACCGGGTTTTATAATTTTTAAAGTCCAACGATCTAGCATTGTTTAAATTGCCCTGTCTGTAAATCGAAGTATTGGTCACCATAGCAATCAGCCCTGTCATGGCTGACAAGTAATGCTGGTATATTCATTTCTTTGATTTTATTGAACACAAATTCTCTAAAACTGAGCTTTAACTCTGCGTCTAGCTTAGAAAAAGGTTCGTCTAATAAAATAGCTTTTGGTTCTGCTAAAAGGGCTCGAAGCATGCTTATTCTTGCTCGTTGCCCTCCACTCAAAGTTGCAATGTCTCTTTTATCGAATCCTTGTAGACCGGCACTCTCCAGTGCTTGAAAAATCCGGCTGAGCTTTACTTTTTTTGAAATATTTTGAGGCAAGGCAAACATTAAGTTTTGGCAAACGTTAAAGTGAGGAAATAATAAATCGTCTTGAAACAAAATGCCGACTTGTCTCTCCTCGGTAGGTAGATTCATGAGTGGTAAGTCGTCTAAAAAGATTTCGCCAGCGATTGAGAAATTAGTGGATAAGGTGCCACTAATTGCGGCTAATATAGTGGATTTTCCACAACCGCTCGGGCCCATAAGGGTTTGGATATTACCCTTCGTAATTTCCATATGGACTTCCGGAAATAACGACTTTCCGTTAATGCTAATCTTTAAATGGTTGATTAATAAACTCATGATTTCATAGCCACACGGTCTTTAAATATTCTATTGGGGAGCCCAATAGCTAACGCAAAAATGATAAGTGGTATTGCAAATTGCCACAGAGCATAAACGGCCATCACTCTTCTGTCTGACCCACTGGCTAGGTTTACAGTTTCAGTGGTTACAGTGCTGAATCTGCCAGCACCGGCAAACAAAGTGGGTAGGTACTGAGCTAAGCTAACGGAACAACCAATGGCGGTGGAATATAGCAATGGCTTGAGTAACATAGGCAATTTAATTTGATAAAAGCTTTTCCATTTAGAACCACTTAGCGTTAACGCCACATCATAAAATCTTTGGTCATAGCCACGATAAACTCCAGATAGGGTAAGAAATACATAGGGTAGAACAAAGATTAAATGACTCCAAACCATGCTAAACCAAGTGCCTTCCACATGCGCCCATAGTAGTAATACTTGAACCCCAAAAATGAAAGCGATTTGAGGGATTAAAAGGGGTAGATAATTTAACAACAATACTCTTTGGTGATTAATGGATTGCCCATTTCGTTTTGCCCAAACTTCAAATTCAAGACAGCCCACCACAATAATTGCAGATATTAATGTTGAAGCTAAGGCAATGGTTACACTAGTGATGGATAAATCCACTAGGTTTGGCCAGGACTTTGCCCAATATTTCAAACTATAGGCTGACGGCAATGCATCGGGAAAACGCCAAACCTGGGTGAAAGACCAAATGATCAATACTGCTAAGCAGACAATTCCTATTATTGAAAGGCTGTAGTTTAATCCATAAGCCAAGGGCCTTAATGTCGAGATTATTGAACGCCTTGAGCCATTGACGAGATTTGAGGCCGTAGTTTTAGCAAGTAACTGTTCAATAATCAGTATGGAAAGTAACACCAAAGCAACGATTAAAAACAATACTACGGCGCCCGCCGACCCTAACAAACGCATGCTAACGTCTGGGTCATTAAACCAACGGTTAATTAAAACTGCGAAAGTAGGAGGGGCTGATGGCCCAACAATGAGTGAAATGTCTACGACTGATAATGAGTAAGCAGCAACCGCCAATATTGGTAACCTTAGTTTTGGCATTAACTGAGGTATAACCAATCGGCTCCAAATTCTGATGCTTGAATAACCCAAACTAGAGCCAACCCAAAACGTCTCCCGAAACTTTATTTGATTCAGTGCAGACAGAATCATGAGTATAAGAAACGGAGTTTCTTTTAGCACTAACACAAACAGTAAGCTGTAACCTTTAGGGTCTTTCAGTATCAACCAGTCTGGTGGTGAATCAAATCCAGTTATGTCTGGAGAAATGATTCTTAGAAGCCAACCACTAGGGGAAATTAACAGGGCTATCCCAATTGCAAATGCGGCGTGCGGCATAGCCAACAGAGGCGAAAGACTTTTTTGTAGGAATGCCCATGACCGGGTTCCATACAGATGCATAATGACCCAGAATGCTAATGCTAAAGAAAGGACGGTGGCCCCAATGCCTGATACCAGAGTTGAAGTGACAGATGCTGTAAATGCTGGATGTTGAAAAAGGGCATTAAAGTAACTTAATGAAAAATGAGTAGCCCCAATAACAGGCATGTATCCAAAGGCTGGCAACCATGTACTTACCAGCCCCAGTAAGATAGGAGCTAAGAGCAGAATTAAACAAAGAATCGGAAATAAAACCAGTGTGCTCTTAACTCTCAAGGGATAACTCTAAATCTTTACTTCAGGTAACGTTTCTGCCACTCGTTTTCCAGAGCTGCAACCCAACTGGTGTGTGGTTCTCTTAGCACGGTTCCAAGTGCATCAGCTGACAAAGTTGCTACGCCAATAGGAAGATCATCAAATAATGCTTTTCCTTTAGAGTCTAGTTTGTTGTAGGCGAGTACTGTCGGGTCGCCCCATACTTCTGGATTTGCTTTTCTAGCTTGAGCCTCTGCAGACATTAGGAAGTTGGAGAAAACCATTGCCCCAGCTTTAGCTGACGAATTATAAGGAATGGCGACAAAGTGAGTGTTCCCGATAGTGCCAGAGTTATGAACATAGGTTCTTACTGTATCTGGTAATTCTTGATTCGCAATTGCATTACTTGCATCGTTAGGGTTGAAGCTTAGGGATATTAGAATTTCTCCATCGTTCAGCAGTTGTTTCATTTCATCTGCGCCCTGCGTGAATGCCTCACCGCCTCGCCACATAGTGGGATGCAGTTGATCCAAGAAATCCCACAACGGTTTAGAAACCATTTCGAAATCGGATTCATCAACTGGTTGATAAAGAGCTGAAGCATCATCAGCTAACTCAAGCAAAGCTTGTTTAATAAAAGTTGTGCCATGGAAGCTAGGTGGTGCCGGATAAGTAACGCGACCAGGGTTATCAGCAGCGAATTTCATTAGCTCTGTTATACTACCTGGTGCTTGAGGCACCTTAGCACTGTCAAACATGAAGACCAGTTGCGCCATTCCCCATGGCGCCTCCATATTGTCAACCGGAGTCGTGAAGTCAAATACCGTCGTTGGTTTACCTTCTGTATCGACTAGCTCGTAGTTAGGCAATAATTGTGTATAGGGTTGCGCGAGCAATTCATTTTCTTTCATGGCTTTGAAGTTTTCGCCGTTGATCCACACCAAATCAACACTACCATCTTCATTTCTGCCTGCTGTTTTTTCAGCCAGAATTCGGCTCACAACGTTACCGGTTTCTGTTACTTTTACCTGTTCAACCTCAACCCCGTAGTCTTCTTTAACCCGCTCTGCAGCCCAGGAAATGTAATCATTAATGGTTTCTGAGCCTCCCCAGGCGTTGAAATAAACCTTTTGACCTTTTGCCTTGTCTACAATTTCATCCCAGGTTAACTCTTGAGAAATCTCAATGTCTTTTGAGTCGGGTGAGTCAGAGCAAGCGGCTAAAGCCAGTGTTAACGCAGAAGCACTTAATATGCTCAGAGCAGTTTTCTTCATTGCTTGAAGTTCCTTGTGAACGATGTGTTATCCATGCATGGTAACAATCGGGATTGGTAAGCGCCTGTGAACAGTCTAATTTGGCCAAAGGCATTTTTAAGACCTGCTTTTTTTTAAAGAGTTCCGGTTTAAATTACAAAATACTGAAGTAGCCAAGGGTTAAAAGTATTTAAACTGACTCTGGCTCTTATTATTTAAAACAGGTTTAACCTAGCAGAGGTTACACTGTTCTTAACTAACGAAAAATAAAAAAAGGAAAGTCAAAATGGAAAGCGCAATAGTTGTAGCAGTATTGGTGGTGTTTGTGGTCGTCATCATTTCTCGGGCGGTGAAATTCGTACCTCAGGGTACCAATTGGACCGTTGAAAGATTCGGTCGATTTACCCGTAGCCTAGAACCAGGGTTAGGAATCATCGTGCCTTTTATTGATTCTATTGGATATAAAGTGAACATGAAGGAGCGCGTTCTAGATATTCCGCCACAAGAGGTGATTTCTCGCGACAATGCCATGGTGACTATTGATGCAGTTTGTTTCTTTCAAGTGGTAAGTGCTTCGAAATCTGCATACGAAGTAAACGAACTGGAGCATGCTATTCGCAACCTCACCATGACTAATATTCGAACAGTTTTGGGCTCGTTGGAACTGGATGGCATGTTGTCTCAGAGGGATGAGATTAATGAACGTTTGCTTCACATTGTTGACCAGGCAACCAACCCTTGGGGTGTTAAAGTTACCCGTATTGAAATCAAAGACATTACTCCACCACAGGATTTGGTAGAGGCAATGGCGAATCAGATGAAAGCCGAGCGTGAAAAGCGGGCTAATGTGTTAGAAGCTGAAGGTTTACGTCAGGCTGAAATTCTAAAAGCCGAAGGTCACAAGCAAGCAGTGGTGTTAGCCGCTGAGGCAGACAAGCAACGCCAAGTTTTGGATGCCGAAGCAAGAGAAAGACAAGCCGAAGCCGAAGCCAAAGCAACTACTATGGTTTCTAAGGCAATTTCTGAAGGTGATATCCAAGCAGTGAACTATTTCGTGGCGCAAAAATACACTGAAGCACTGGCTAAAATTGGTGACGGCGAGAATTCCAAGGTATTGATGATCCCAGTTGAGGCTTCCAACTTAGCGGGTTCTTTGACCGGTATTACTGAAATTGTTAAAAGCTCTTTTAATGGAAAATAAGGACAGCTAAGCGCATGTGGTTAGAGTCTCTTACGTATTGGCACTGGTTTGGGTTTGGAATGCTGTTGTTGGTTGCAGAGCTTATTGGAGCAGCAGGCTTTTTATTATGGACAGGTATTTCAGCCCTGGTAGTTGGGTTGCTGTTAACCCTATTTCCTCAGATTGAATGGCGCTGGCAGCTGTTTGCTTTTGCTATTCTTACGCTAGCGAGTTTATTCCTATGGTGGCGACATCTTCAACGCCATATTGATAAATCCGATGATCCCCTACTCAACCATAAAGCCAAGCAGTTTATTGGCAGGCGAACAGTATTAGTCACACCAATATCTCAAGGGCGCGGCAAAATAAAACTGGATGATAGTCAGTGGCTGGTGTCTGGCCCAGATGCACCTGAAGGTACACCAGTGAAAGTGATAGGCATGGTGGATGAACTGGTACTAGAAGTAGAACTAGAAAGTTGATAACAATTACAAAAGAAAGCTTAGAAGGAATTCAAATGGATTCCTTTCCTGAACTCAATAAGCAGCTCAGTAAGAAAAAAGATTGGATGCTCGAACATCATATTGAGCTACCAAAATCTTTGAAGCTAGAAGACTTTTTGAAGGTCATCAGTGTCTCTGAGTTCGCACAAGAGCAAATACAGCGTTGGCCACAATGGCTTGAATGGTTAGCAGCGCAATTAGACCAAAGTTCAGACCCGCGCCTTGAATTGATTAAAAAGCTAGAGAGCTGTGCTGATGAATCAGAAGCTCAAGCCGCTCTGCGGCACTGGCGAAATCAATATCAGGTTTATCTGGTTTGGAGTCTGGTTACTCAAAGGTTCAGTACTCAGAAATTTACCGGTTTGGTATCAGGCTTGGCAGATATCGCCATTCAGGAAACTATAAATTGGCTATATCCCAGATTTTGTGAGTCCCTAGGAACACCAGCTAACTGCCCATTCACTGGCAGGCCTCAGGAACTTTACATTATTGGTATGGGTAAGTTAGGGGCTCAGGAATTAAATCTATCTTCTGATGTTGATCTTATGTTTGCCTTCCCCACCGAAGGAGAAACCAAAGGTTCTAAAAAATCTCGCTCTCATACTGAATTTTTTACTAAGTTAGGCCGTGCACTGATAAAGCTTTTGGACGCCAACACCATGGATGGTATTGCCTATCGCGTAGACATGAGATTGCGCCCATGGGGTCAAAGTGGCCCTTTAGCCTGTACCTTTACCTTCTTCGAACGATACTACCGAGATCAGGGGCGAGATTGGGAAAGATACGCCATGATCAAAGCTAGAGTGTTAGTAGGCTCTGAGTCTGGAAAAGCAGTGCTAGATAATATTGCCCAAGAATTTGTTTACCGCCGTTATCTGGATTTTCATGCCCTGACTGCTTTGCGGGGTATGAAAGAAATGATTGTTCAGGAAGTTAGACGTCAGGGTACTCAAGGTAATATCAAGCTCGGTGCTGGAGGCATTAGAGAAGTTGAATTTGTAGTTCAAGCACTTCAAATGATCCGTGGCGGGCAGGATTATGAGCTGCAGCAAAAGAATATTTGGGTGCTCATGCCTTTGCTTGAACAAAAAGGCTTACTTCCAACCCAGGCTACAACCGAGCTTCTTCAAGGCTACGAGTTTCTTCGCGATGTTGAACATCTGATTCAATGCTGGAAAGATCAACAAACTCAGATGCTTCCAAAAGACCCAATCGGTTTAGAGCGATTAGCCTTGGGCATGGGTTATAAAAATGTTGAAGCATTCAGTGATGCTCTTGAGCAAGTTAGAGAAGTTATTGCTTTCCACTTTACCCATTCCGTTTCCAATCCCGATGATCAGCAATCTAAACTCAACGCTAACTGCGTGACTTGGTGGCAAGAAGAAAGTTTTCCGGATTACTGGCCTGAAGCACTCACCTCTGAATTAGTTGAGTTCAAGAACTCTAGCACTGTACTAGGTTTACAAGATTTGGGTCAGGAGAGATTAAACCAGTTTGTACCCTTGCTTCTGCAGGAGTTGAACTACTTAAAAGATCCTCTTCTTGCTTGGCAGAGGTTTAACCCTATTCTTAGAAATGTGTTGAGGCGATCTTCCTATTTAGTCTTACTTGTTGAAAATCCAAAAGGATTTAAAGAGCTAATTAAGCTCATCAGCTTAAGCTCAATGTTAGCCGGCTTAATTGCTGAAAAACCTTATTTGATGGATGAGCTAACTAATCTTGATGAGCTCTATAAGCTGCCAAACCTTGCTGAATTGGATGACCAGCTCAGTCAGCAATTACTGCGGATTCCTGAAGATGATCTGGAAAGCCAGATGGAATCGTTACGGCATTTTCGCCATGGTAGAGTGCTTCGAGCAAGTGCTTGTGAAGTTACCGAAACGCTTCCTTTAATGAAAGTAAGTGATTACTTAGCGCATCTCGCCCAGGTAATGGTCAACCAAAGCTTTTGGTTGTCTTGGCGACACATGACCACTAAACATGGTCGCCCTATGAAGACTAAGGATGAACCCTGTGATACAGGTTTTGGGGTAGTGGCTTATGGTAAAGCCGGAGGACTAGAGCTGAGCTACGAATCCGATCTGGATCTGGTTTTTCTTCACAATGGGCACCCTCAGCTCAGTACAGAAGGGCCTAAAAAAGTTGATAACCAAGTGTTTTTTATGCGCTTGGGACAAAAGTTAATTCATATGCTGACCACCATTACGCCTTCGGGCCGGGCATATGAGGTGGATATGCGTTTGAGGCCTTCAGGCAATAAGGGATTGCTAGTTTCCTCAATGAAAGCTTTTGAGAAGTACCAAAGAGAAGATGCCTGGACTTGGGAGCATCAGGCGTTGGTAAGAGCTCGTTTCATTACAGGTGATCCAGATGTAAGAGGGCAGTTTGAAGATATTCGCCATCAGATACTTTGTCGTAAGAGAGATTTGGCCGACCTTCAGGCTGAGGTGGTTAAGATGCGCGAAAAAATGCGGGACCATTTAGGCACAAAAGCCTCTCCAGACCAAGAACAGCAGATATTCCATATCAAACAAGATTCTGGAGGTATCGTTGATATTGAATTTATGGTGCAATATGGCGTTCTGGCCTGGGCGCATTCAAAACCTGAACTTACCCGATGGACAGATAATGTTCGCCTGATTGAATCATTGAAAAAAGTAGGGTTTTTCTCTGAACAACAAGCCAACGAACTGCTGACGGCCTACCTGGCCCTAAGAGAGCGCACTCATCAGTGCAGCTTACAAAGCCTTTCCACTAAATTGAAAGGTGAACAGCATACTGACCTAACACCACACCGTGAGGCAGTTGTCAAATGCTGGCAGCAGATAATGATGCAGTCCCCAAGGCAACCGGAATAATCAAAGCAAAGCTAACGCTTTGCCTTAGTAATAAATTTAGGAGCTAGACAATGCAAAAACCTTCTATGGCCGATCGCGATGGTCTGATCTGGCTAGATGGTGAAATGGTGGAATGGAGAAATGCCACCACCCATGTACTGACTCATACACTGCACTATGGCATGGGTGTATTCGAAGGGGTAAGAGCTTACAAAACCGATCAAGGCGCTGCCATCTTCCGTTTGAAAGAACACACAGATCGTTTGTTTAGATCGGCGCACATCATGCGCATGACAATGCGCTTCAGCAAAGACGAGTTGAATGAAGCACAAAAGGCAGCTGTCAGAGAAAACAATCTAGAACACGCTTACATTCGACCCATGGTATTTTATGGTTCAGAAGGTATGGGTTTAAGAGCTGACAACCTGAATGTGCACGTGATGGTCGCCGCTTGGGAGTGGCCATCTTATATGTCGCCGGAAGCACTGGAGCGAGGTATTAAAGTAAGAACATCATCTTACACTCGTCATCATGTCAACATCACCATGTGCAAAGCCAAGGCTAATGGTAATTACATTAACTCCATGTTGGCTCTGCAAGAAGCGCTAGATTGTGGTTGTGATGAAGCCCTGTTACTGGATAACGAAGGTTATGTCGCAGAAGGTTCTGGAGAAAACATATTTGTTATTCGTGATAACAAAATCTATACCCCAGAATTGACTTCCTGTTTGGACGGCATTACTAGAAACACAATTTTCTCGTTGGCGGCGGAATTAGGTTACAGCATCGAAGAAAAACGCATCACTCGAGACGAAGTATATGTGGCCGATGAAGCTTTCTTTACCGGAACAGCAGCCGAAGTGACGCCCATTCGTGAATTGGACGGTCGAGCCATTGGTGCAGGAAAGCGCGGCCCTATTACTGAAAAAATTCAAACCATGTATTTTGATCAGGTAATGGGTCGCAGAGACGTGAATGCTGAGTGGTTGAGCTTAGTGACCAAATAACTGTTTAGTAATTTATAAAAGGCTGACATTGTCAGCCTTTTTTGTTTTTGCTTTTCAACTAAAAAATAAACTCTGATGAAGCAAGCAGTCCTGAGCACAATCAATTAAAGATATTTCAATACCAGCACGCTAAGAAAAAAATGAAAATACTCTTAATCAAAACTTCTTCAATGGGCGACATTATTCACAGTCTTCCTGCCATTACTGAGGCAGCTAGCCATGTTCCAAATCTTGAGGTGGACTGGGTTGTTGAAGAAGGTTTTGCAACCATTCCAAAATGGCATCCCAATGTGAACAGAGTTTTGCCAGTTGCTATTCGTCGTTGGCGGAAAAACTTTTTCAAGGCTAGAAAAGATTCATTGTGGAAAGCATTTAACCAAGCTATTAAATCCCAAACCTACGACCATATAATTGATGCTCAGGGTTTATTAAAGTCGGCCTGGTTAGGCAAAAAAGCTAACGGACTTTACTCTGGATTAAATCGGCGCTCTGCGAGAGAACCTTTGTCAGCCTTGTTTTATAAAAACAAAATTGATGTACCTTTTGGTCAGCATGCAGTTGATAGAGTGCGCCAGTTATTCGGCAAGGTTTTAGGATATGAACCAAATGAACAATGGTTAGATTACGGAATTAAAGCCGAAAAGACTGCAAGCGAGTCCTATGTAGTATTCATTCATGGTACTACCTGGGCGACAAAGCACTGGCCTGAAAACTATTGGATTGAACTGGCGGAAAATCTGGTTAACCAAGGCATCAAAATTAAATTACCCTGGGGTTCAGAGCATGAGCGTTTGCGAGCCGAGCGAATTAAACAGAATTCGGATGCAATTGAAGTATTACCAAAATTAAATCTAACAGAACTAAAAGACTGCATTGCTAATGCGAAAGCAGCACTGAGTGTGGACACAGGCTTAGCGCATCTAACTGCTGCTTTATCGGTGCCGAATATTTCTTTATTTGGGCCGACTAACCCTGGGTTGACTCGACCTTATGGTTATAACCAGCAAGTACTTTCAAGTGATTTGAAATGCGCACCTTGTTTAAAAAGAGATTGCAAGCTGGAGCCAAATGTTCAGGAAGGGTTAAGTTGGCCGCCTTGTTTTAGGGCGAATACTCCAAATGCAATTTACGATAAAATCATAGAGTTGCTTTAAATACTTAATTGGTAAAAAGCCAAACATCAGTTTGGCTTTTGTCTAAATATGATCTTTTATGGCGCTGGAATTGGGCCAAACCCAGATTCAACAAGCATTCTCAAATCTACCTCTGGGGTTTGAGACACAGCTCCAAACTCATCTTCATAACGAATAGAGATCATTTCTACTTTTTCGGTCTCTGAAAATTCGACCGTTTCGACGTTAAATCCAACTGCCACGATATTTGGTTGTATAGGAGCATCCCTGAAAACTAATGTCTTTTCACCATTGCCCATCCAAAGCGCTTCAATTTTAAATCCAGAATCAGCTGATCCGAACTCTCCAGCGACAGTGCCTGGTCTTTTAAGTAAACGTAGTCTTAATGTCTTACCTTCGAGTTTAGTGTTATAGGTATCAATAACTTTGTTGAAAGTACTGTTAAAGGCCTCTCCCTCTCCAGAGGCTAGAAACAATCCTGGTTCTCCAGGGCTTTGCGAGGAGCTCCAGGAATCGTAAGTCTTCACTTCTAATTGGTATGTGAAGTTTATTCTTTCTTCATAATCTCCAATTGGGTTAAAACACACAAATACATTGACTGCTCTAAAATACCATTGGCTGTTAGCTGAGCCAACGAAGGTGTTTTCCGGCGTACATGAAGGTAAATAAACAGGGTCTGTGGCCTTCTTCAAATTCCCAATTCTTAAACTTTTTGCATTTTCAAAGTCAAGACTGAAATGCGAAATCTGTGTTTCACCAAATTGATTATTTTCAGTTTTTAATACTGCTGAAACTGGGCGGTCTAGTTCCAGTGAAGGAAATGAACCTATCGAGCTGTTAAAAAAGTTATCAGCCTTATAGGTGAAAGTTTCTGCTTGAGCTAGTGATATTGGTGCAATTATTAAAGTGCTGAGTATTGCGTTTTTTAATATTTTCATTTATGCGTCCTTGTTAAGTATAGCTTGAAAATGCCTTTTTGAAGGCATTTTAAGTTTCCTGATCTCAAAAATTCTTTCAAGGGAAAATCAAAAAAATAGAGATGGGTTTAGTTATGAAAAACAGAAGAAAGTGAGACGAGTCAAAATTATTGCTTAAAAACTGAGTTGAAGTTAATCCCACCGGTTTTTTAAACTTTTATGTCAGTAAACAATTATTGTTGATATGAAAAAGTCAAAAGGGTAAAAACACCGTGACCGCAACCAAGAATAATAAGAATCAAGTTGATACAAACTAATTTAAAAGAGGTTTTTATGCTTAGTAAATTTTTACTTCTTTCACTATCGCTGTTCCTGATAGTGGGTTGTGGTGGTAGTTCTGAGTCAGGTGGCAATACATCAACGAATTCAGAAAACGTTACAGATTCATCATCTTCAGAAAATATTGATGGTGTGGGAGGCGACGTTGAAGTTGAGTCTCCAGACTTAGCAGATGTTCCTATCATTGATACCGGTATAGACACGGGATTTAAAATAGATGAATCGTTAAGCCCGATTCAACCCGAGCTTATGCAAGATACTCTTGTGGATGGCATGCCTGTTAATCTGAATACTCGTATGTACGGAACTATAGAGAATGGTACAGAACTTAAGTTCACTTTTACCAGCGATGTTCCAGGTGAATTAATGATGTTTTTAAGAGGCGAAGACGCCTCTGTAAATCTTCACCTTAAAGCTTCTCGTTTCAGGTTTTCCGATGACTGGGAAGACACTTCCTTCGGTGCTTCGGCTGCACTTATCTTCACTTATGAACAAGAACGAACTTATTATTTGACCGTTTACGCGGATTCCGAATATAACGGTCAGCAGAATTTTGAGTTAGTTGTCGTTGAACCAAACAGAGAGACGCTTCAACTTACAGAAAATGAATATTTGATAGCTGTTAATATTCGGATTGACAGAGATTGCTATGATTCTGTTAGCGGTGATGACATAAGGTTAGTGGAGACTCCGACCAGATACAGTATCGCTAATTTCACTGGAGGATATGTTGCAATAACCGATAAGAGCAGCTTCTACTCCTATATTTACCAAGGCAATAATGAGTTTGAAGAAGACGCAATATCGTCATTGACGGACAGGTACGTCGTTGACCCTACAACAGGTGAAATATCCGGGACTAGCAGAGGAACAACACTCTATTATTCAGAAGCAACAACCTACTCTTGCGATACAACTTATACTAAAGATGGTCAGATTGTTCTTTAAGATCAAATTGTAAGTGAACTCATAAGCGCTCTAAAATTAGTTTTATTCGGGCGCTTAAATCTTTGTTTTTGAATTACTAAAGATTTTTTGAAGCTGTAAAAAGAACCTAAAAAACAGTATCAGTTAATAAATCTGAGGTTGAGTGCAGGCTTCTAGATTGACTAAGAGCCGTATTAGGCTTTCTACGATATCCATTTTTTAAGCTAAGTGAATCTAATAATGTATGGAGCAACCTTCTAAACTAAATGGCTCGCTTATGTTGCTTGTGCATTTTAAGAGCAGCTTTAGCTTCCTTTTTCGCTTTCTGTTTAATCTGCCACTGCATTAACCAAGCAATGAATTTGTGACTTTCGTATCTAGACTTAAGCCAGTTTTCGATCCACTTAGGCATGTTTTGGTCTCCGCTTAACAAAATAGGATTCAAACAAGTGTTTGAATTCTAGCAGCTCATTTCAGAATTTCAGGTTTGTAGTGTTTTTAAAGGATAAGAAGAGCATTAACCCTTCTGTTGCTGAATTTTTCTCACAATTGCAGTGGTTGAGCAGTTATCCAGGAAGCTGAGTACATTTACTTCGCCGCCATAACCATGAACTATGTCGGCACCCACTACTTCCTCGAGGCTGTAATCGCCGCCCTTCACGAGGATTTCGGGTTTAACTTTTCTTAATAGGTTTTCCGGGGTGTCTTCATCAAAATCCAAAACCCAGTCTACGGCTTCCAAGCCAGCTAACACTGCTTTGCGACGTTCCACCGGATTAATAGGGCGGCCTTCGCCTTTGAGAGCTTTCACAGATCTGTCACTATTGATGGCTAGAACTAATCTATCTCCTAGGGCTCGGGCCTGCTCCAGATAGCCAACGTGGCCTGCATGCAGAATGTCAAAACAACCGTTGGTAAATACAATTTTTTCACCCTGAGCTCTGGCATCTGCAAGTGCTAGCATCAGTTGTTCTTCACTTACTATGCCTCGTTCAGCCCCTTGGCTATTCTGTAGAGCGATTCTGAGCTCTGGGCCACTTACTGTAGCGGTACCTAGCTTCGAAACCACCAGTCCGGCGGCCGTGTTAGCTAGAGCTACTGCTTGTTCAAGTTGAGTATTACAGGCTAATGCAGCAGCTAGCGTTGAAATCACGGTATCGCCTGCGCCAGTTACGTCATACACTTCTTTAGCAAGGGCGGGTAAATGAAATTCTTCATAGCCTTTACGGAGCAATGTCATGCCTTTTTCACTGCGAGTAATCAGTAAGGCTTCTAAATCGAGTTTATCAATCAGTTCTAGCCCTTTGGTAACCATCTCTTGTTCGCTGTTTACTTCCCCTACCACAGTCTGGAACTCAGTCATATTTGGCGTGATTAGATAGGCTCCTGCATATTTATCAAAACAGTCGCCTTTGGGGTCAACCAGTACTTTGATTCCCTTTGCCTTTGCTTGTTTAATAAACTCAGTGGGCTGCTGGATGGAGCCTTTGGCATAATCCGACACAATAGCGACCTGGCATTCTGAGCTTGTTTCAATGGCCAGTTCGATCAGCGCTTCAGATTCTTGCAGACTGAACGCTTCTTCAAAATCCATACGAATAAGCTGTTGCTGTTGGCTCATAACCCGTTGTTTGCAAATAGTGGGGTGAGCACTGCTGGAAACATAGTTGCTGACGATTCCTGCTGATTTCAGCTGCTCTGACAAGACCTCAGCTGCCTCGTCTTTTCCTGTAATGCCTGCTAATTTCACTCCTGAACCCAAAGCAGCTAAATTCAATGCCACGTTTGCCGCACCGCCAGGGCGATTCTCCTGTTTGTTTACCTTTACTACAGGCACTGGTGCTTCAGGAGAAATGCGTTTGGTATCGCCATACCAGTATCGATCCAGCATGACATCGCCTAGAACCAAAACCTGGCCATGATCGAATCTGGGCATTGCTAATTTCATAAGGTATTCCGTGTTTAAGTTGAGCGTTACAGAAAGGAGCGCCATCATAGCGAAATTAAGTTAGACTTTCCTGTCAGATATTTAGCAAGAAAACCAAAGACTTAACCTGTGAATCAAAAAGTTACCCACGATACTTCAGCTCATCGCTGGAGCGACTTTGCCTCCCCAGAATACTGGCCAACCTGGATTTATCTATCCCTATTATTTTTACTCACACGACTGCCTTTTTCGTGGCAAATGGGTTTGGGTAGAGCTCTAGGCATTATGTTTTATAAGGTGGCCGGAAAGCGTCGTCAGATTTGTGAAATCAATATTCGAATTTCTTTTCCAGACAAATCTGAAGAACAACAGGCAGAGTTAGTAAAAGAAGTATTTGTTTCCTACGGCAAAGGGCTCATCGAAACCGGCTTGTCCTGGTTTTACCGCACAGACTATTTGTTGCCAAGGGTTAGTTATGAAGGTAAAGAACACATTGATCAGGCCCAATCAGATGGCAAAGGCATTTTATTAGCTGGTGGCCATTTTGCGACTCTAGATTTAAGTGGCTTGTATGTAGGTGCTGAATACCCAGTAGATGCAGCTCAGCGAGAACATGAAAATCTGCTGTTCAACCATTTTATGGTTACCGCAAGAGAACGAATGATGAATGGAAAGTGCATTGCTCGCAAAGACTTAAGAGGGATGCTGAAAACCCTAAAAAGAGGCGGCATGCTGTGGTATTCACCGGATCAGGATTTTGGCCGTAAAAATTCTGTGTTTGTGCCATTTTTCGATATCCCGACAGCCACTATTACTGGGGTTTCGAGGTTGGCAAAAATGACTGGTTGTGTTGTTATTCCTATGCAGTCTATTCGTAAACCAGATAATAGTTATGTTATTAGGTTTCACCCACCACTGGATATACCCAGTGGCAACGATGAATTTGATGCAACCACCTATAATCAATGGTTAGAAAACTGCGTAAAAGAGTTCCCCGAGCAATACCTGTGGTTACATAAAAGGTATAAGACTCGTCCGGGAAGGGATGATAAAAAGTTTTATCCAAATAAACTTAAGAACCGTTAATTAGGGATTTCCAGTTTGTCTGAATACCCGCAACGACCGATTTTGAATGTTCAAAACCCAGAAGTTAATTATGTCCCTAGGCCAGGAGCCTATGGTTTAGTTCTGAATAAGCAGGGTCAAATTCTTCTGATAAAAGAAGAGTCAGGATTCTTTCTCCCGGGTGGTGGGCAGGATGCCGGGGAAACTATGTTCCAAGCGCTGAAGCGTGAGTTCCAAGAGGAACTCCAGGCCGATGTGATTAATGCTTGGCCGTTAATGGCGGCGGATGATTGCCGTTGGTCCCCGGTTTACCAGCAGCACTTTCAGATTCAAGGTCACTATTACTGGGTTGACCTAGATCCTTCACAAACCTTATTGCCTGAGCCTGGAGCCAGTCTTCACTGGTTAAATTTGGAACAGGGAGTGAAATGCCTAACTAGAAAAAATGAACAGTGGATAGTTAAACAGTTACTAGGCGATTGCCAATTATTACCTAATTGGAAGCCCAATACTGCTGAATCTATTAGCCAATTATGTTCAAAGGCGTTTTATTTAGAGGCTCAAAGAATCAACCATGATTCATTTATGAAAACAACGGCGTTAGACATTGCAGAAAGCTCTGATAGTTTCTGGGGTTTTTTTAAACAAAACAGTTTAGTTGCATTGATATCCGCTGACTTAAACGAATTTCCAATCCAAATCACTCGTTTGGTTGTCGATCCAGAGATGGAAGGGCAAGGGCTAGGCACTCAATTGTTAACTGAGTTATTAGGTTTATTTTCTGGCCTTCAGGTTCAAGCCTATTGTGCTCAAGGAAATGAAAGAGCTCTTCAGCTTTATTTGAGAAAAGGTTTTGGAATTTCGAGTTCAGAAACAGAAGGCTCTGATGTTCCTTATTTAGTTTTAAATACAGCTGCCCAATAAATAAAAATTTTTCAATCAGCAAACTCTTAAAGTTTCCGATATTTTTCTAATTTAGCACAAGTATTGCGCTGAAATACTACTAGTCTAACCTCACGATACTTCTACTGTTTTGCTTTTCCTCTTGTAAAAATTAGTGAAAATAAGCCTATCGAAAGGATATTCGTAATTTGCAAGGAGGAATCATGTTGTCTAGGTCTGCTGCATTAAAAATACTTTCATTCATGGAGCAGCATCCAAATTGTCAGGTAGTGTCGGGAATTGTGACAAGCAAGGAAGCTGGTAAAGAATTTGAACTCTGGGGAGCCATTAATGATGGAGCCATTTATGTACCAGGGTGGAAAAATGTATTGAAAAAAATCCCTGATGCGGTTTGGAAACCTGCACCTACTCAGCAACATGAAGTGTTAAGCAAAATACGAAAAGAGGCCTTACTGTCGATTTAAAACTTTTTTGTGATAGTCCTTTACTCTTTATCTCCCAATGATCTTTGAATCAGTTTTAGGTGGCTTTGGCCACCTTTTTTTTGGGTAAATAAATTAGGAGCAAGCCTTTACTATTTTTCGTGCGTTTTCTTTAAGGTGATCTGTATTTATCGTACCAGTGATAACGCTAGTGACACCAGGTTCAGACATAACTAGATCTAAACTAGCCTGAACCGGATCAGTGATGCCTGCCTCAGAGAAGTGACCGCTAGCGAAGGCTTTTTTAACAAAGATTCCTTTTTTAGACTCTTGAGCTTTTCTAATTATTTTGACTTCTGATTGCTCGTTCAAATTGAATGTCACCATTGCACTATCACTCAACTCTAAAGCTTTCAATCCGCCCTGAATTGTCTTTGTCGACATACCCGAAGCTCTAATTTTGCCTTCCCGTTTCAACAACTCCAATTCTTCTAAGCAACCTTGCTCAATAACGGCGAGATCATTACCGTCTGAATGAATCAAGAGAATATCAATATAATCGGTGTTTAGTTTCCTAAGACTATTTTCAACACTGGATCTAACAGCATTGGGGGAAAAATCGAAACTGGATTGTCCATTGGTGAAGTTTTCCCCAGCTTTGCTGCAAATAATCCATTCACTTCTTTGTGTTAGTAATTTCCCGAGCCTTTCTTCGCTAATGCCATAAGCAGGGGCTGTGTCAATCAAGTTAATTCCAAGACTTTTTGCAGTATCTAATAGTGACTCTACCTGTGCATCGGTGGGAAGCTCAAAACCTATTGGATATTTCACGCCTTGATTTCGACCTATTTTAACTGTACCTAACCCCAGTACGCTCGGCCTTAAACCTGTGCTTCCGAATTCTCGATATAACATTAAGTAGATAGCCTCTTAGTTAAATAAATGTTGCCAGTAGGGCTTTGCTATGGGAGCGACAGGTAAATCGGGCAGATTAAAGTCAGGTGTAGGTTGATTCAGCTGATTTAATTCTATAATTTGATCACTCAGATCTGGCGCCAGGGCTAACTTAGTGGGCCAACAAACAGTCAGGTTTTTCTTTTTAAAGGAAAAGGCTGTATCAGGTCTTATTAAGGATTTTTGTGCGGGCTCAGCCCGATTCACATGCCAGGTTCGCCACTGGGTCGAGGTGAAGTCGATCCATGGTAGGTTCTTTTGAATAACATTCTTGGCATGCTCAATCTGTTTTTCAGGCGACCAATCAATACCATTTTCAGCAAGATCACCTCCGATTGACCAAACATTATCGCCGTCATCAGAGGATAGGGTTGTAACCGTGAATAGCGGTTTACTTCCAGAACCTAAGCAATGACCAAACAACCCAGGCAGTTGGCCCTTTACCGCAATCATGTGCAAAGGTCGACGCTGCATGTTAGGCCAGCTCACGCCTTTATCAAGATTCTTAACCAGAGCTTCTGTGCCTTCACCAGCGGTTAAGATGATGTTTTTGGCACTTATTTTAAACTGATTGTGGTTATGTTTGATCTCGATTTGTATCTCAGAGCCATGATCAATTAAATCAACTTCATCAATTTTTAATGCAAAATCTTGATAAGGTGTTACCAGAGCTTTAGTGACTTGTTCAATGTCTAGCACCCACTCATTTAAGGCGTAAACATCTCCGCTAAATAATGAATGTTTGAAAATATCCGGTGTGTTCGTAGAAGAGGCTTTTTCCATTCGGCCACGGACGGCCTTGCTTGCAAAAAAGCTGGTTAATTTACTGCCTAATGCTTTCCCGGTAAACATGTAGTGATGTTCACTTAATGGGATGATGCTTTTCAGATCAACTTCTTCAGCATTTTGCATGGCGGATTGCCAGCGGGCTGGCATACCAGCAATTGCATTAGCGCTTGGGGTTAGCAAACCATTTAGCGCATATTTTATACCGCCATGGATAATCCCCTGGGATTGCATACTTTGTGAGCCACCTAAGACGTGCTTCTCAAGAAGTAGTGCTTGATGCCCCAATTTATGTAGGCGGTGAAATAACCAAAGGCCCGCAATGCCGCCACCGATAATAACTGTAGGTAAAGAGATATTGTTCAAAACGAGGTTCTTAACAGACGTAAAAAGAGACTATTGTAACTTGGTTAGGGCTGAGACCTAACTAAAATTAAAAGGCAGACGTCGCTAAATGTTCACCAGCGTTTTGCCTGTGGTAGCATTCATTGGTTATATAAGTCTGACAGGGTCTTTTTTTGCTACGCATTATTTATTCGTCACTGTTTACTGCTGCATTACCATTTTTACTGCTGAGACTTTGGTTCCGCGGTCGAAAATCCCCAGCTTACAGAGAGCGCATAGGGGAAAGGTTTTTCTTAAAGCAAAAGCCGACTAAGCCCGTCATTTGGGTGCACAGCGTTTCATTGGGAGAAACCATTGCTAGTCGCCCTTTAGTCGAACACCTGTTGAATAATTATCCAAACTGTCAGGTGTTGGTTACCTGCATGACGCCTACTGGCTCTGCTCAAGCTCTTAAGCTTTACGGCGAAAAAGTGCTGCATCAGTACCTACCCTATGACATTCCTTTACTCATTCGGCCATTTATAAAAAAGCTCAAACCTAAACTCCTCATTATTTTTGAAACTGAACTCTGGCCAAATCTCATTTTTGCATCACAGTCTGTAGGCTGTAAGTTAATGCTCACCAACGCTCGATTATCTGAGAAATCAGCCAAGGGTTATGAGAGGCTTTCTGAGCTAACCAAACCAGTGCTTAATGCATTCGATTTAATTGCTGTGCAAAACCCAGTGGATGCTAAGCGATTTACTGAATTAGGATGTGAGCATGCGAAAGTAAAAGTGACAGGATCCATAAAATACGAAACTCAGTTAGATGTTCATCAAATACAGCAGGCGGAAGTGATTAAACCCGATGACCGGTTTGTTGTGATTGCAGCAAGCACCCATGAAGGTGAAGATGAAATTCTCCTGAGTGCATTTAGAAAGCTACAAAATAAGATCCCAGAACTGAACCCCCTGTTGATATTAGTGCCTCGACACCCTGAACGGTTTTTAGAGGTAAAACGACTGGTGAATCAACAAAATTTCAATATGGTCAGTCGTACTGAAAACTTTAATCTGTCACAAAAGGTTGAAGTGATACTTGGTGACACCATGGGGGAAATGAGCTTTTATTTTGGTTTGTGTGATGCGGCTTTTGTGGGTGGTAGTTTAATAAATTCCGGTGGTCATAATCCTTTAGAGCCGGCATCAATAGGTAAACCAGTACTCATGGGGCCGCATGTTTTTAATTTTCAGTACATTTGTGATGAGATGCTTGAGAAAGGCTTACTTTGGCAAATTCAAAATGAAGAACAGCTTGCGGCAGAGTTAGCACAGCTAGCGTTGGATCCAGTACCAGGTGAGCTCTGGATCGAGTTTGTCGAAAACCAAAAAGGAGCGGTAAAACTCCAGTGCGACATGATAGATAGTCTTCTGATTAAGAGAGCCAGCAACGAAGAAAGGCCTAAAAACTAGACCTTTCCCAATTCCTTGTAGTTACTCTTACTCAACTAGTAAAAGGTTAATCGCGTTCAAATCATTCACAGACAACACGCCAACCGCTTGCTTCAATGTAATTTGATTTTTGATCAAGTCATAGAGAGCCACGCGATAACCTAGCTCTGTGGCAAACATCTGGCGTTGCGCATCCAGCACTTCAACAATATTTCTTGTGCCGACTTCATAACCCACTTCGGTGGCCTTTAAGGCACTCTTCATAGACTCGACCGCTAAAGCCTGAGCTTCAATTGTTCGTTTATTATTTTCTACGGTGCTTACCAATGTGCGAACTTGGAGCTCTACGTTGCGTTTGGCACCTTCAAGAGTTTGTAGTGCGTTATTGTATTCTAGGCCGCTTTGCAGTGTTTCACTTTTTAATCTTCCACCTGTATAGATTGGTACGCTTAATTGAATGCCTACACTAGTACTACCATTATCTAATCTGCTAGGTATGTATGGGTCTCTCGAACGGAATTCTTCAGCATAGTCTAAATATTCATAGGTGACTTCTAATCCAAGCGTTGGAAAGCGTTCAGCTTTTTTGGTTCCATATAGCTGATCTAAGTAATCTGCATTCAACTCAACAGACGTTAAAGATGGGTTATTTTCCATGGCTGCATTAACCCAGTCACTGACTTTTTGCTTTGGAAGCTCAGGTATTTTGAAACTTTCTGGTAATTTTTTAATGTTTGTTGGAACAGAGCCGGTCAATAGTGCTAGTTTCTGTAGAGCAAGGTCATAGTTTGTTTCAGCTGTAATTAGATTAACCTTCGATGCGTCGAAACTTGCCCTTGCTTCTAAAACGTTAGTAATGGCTACCATGCCGACTTCATATCTTTGTTCAGTTTGCTCTAGTTGACGTTCAACTGCGGTTAGTTCCGCTTTAGCCAAATTTAAGTTGTCGAATGCTGTTAATACATCCAGATAATTAACAACTGAATCAACCATCAAACTCATTTTTGTGTCACTTAGAGTAGATTCCGCTGCCTTAGCATTAGTCTTCCCTGCGTTATAAGCTTCGAATGCTTGAAGATTAAACAATGCTTGCTTTAGTGTGATGCTGTAAGCAGTAGTGTTATTATCCCAATCAACATCAAAATCTTTCCCCCCAGCTCTCCAGCCTACTTGGCCACTTATATCAGGTAGTAATCTCGCCAAGCCTTGATCAACAAAAGACTCTGCAATTTCCTGATTATTCTCAGCAACCGCTAAATCTGTATTTGATTGCAAAGCTTGCTGATAAATGCTCATTAAGTCGTCCTGAGCCAATGTAAATGTCGCAGGTAGCAAAACTGCGGCAACTAATAAAACTTTTCTCATAGGATGATTCCGTGTTTTAGAATTCGTGGTCTTAGAGTCCTGACTCATCATTTGGGCAAAACCTGTGGTTACAAGGTTAGGGCTGCCAGGTTTCGGCACATTATTCATGTCAAAGTAAAGATGAGCCAGAGACATTGGTCTTATCAGAGTTTGATGAGTAAAACGATTTTAAGGTTTAAACCCAATTCTGTGTCATTATAGTGACCAAAATCTACGTATCTGTTTCGAAAATATTCAGGTGATATTACAAAATGAAATACCAGATAGTTTCTAGAGACCGAGTGTTTAATGGTTTCTACAAGATGGACAAATTTGTCTTCACTCACGATCTTTTTACGGGAGGCACAAGTCCAGAGATCACTCGGGAGCTGATGATTCGCCCCGACGCAGTATGTGTACTACTGTTTGATCCTGTGCTTGACCAGGTTGTTCTGGTCGAGCAATTCAGAATTGGCGGGCTGAGCCAGGACAATCCTTGGTTACTGGAATTAGTGGCCGGGTTAATTGATAAAGATGAATCACCTGAAGAAGTTGGCCGCAGAGAGGCGGTGGAAGAGGCGGGTATTGAGCTGGGTCGAATGAAACAAATCAGTAAGTATCTGCCATCTCCTGGGGGTAGCAACGAGGAGGTCTACTTGTTTATTGCGGAAGTTGACTCTTCAAATGCTGGCGGTGTGTTTGGTTTGGAACACGAGGGTGAGGACATCAGAGTTGCTGTTATGTCAGTCGATGACGCTTGGCATCAAGTACAAAAAGGTAGAATGAATAATGCAGCAGGCATAATGGCGATGCAGTGGCTACAGTTGAATTATGATCAAATCAAACAGGAATGGTCCAGTTGAAGAAGCGGTATCTCCCTGATCTGGCAAAAGAAGCGTCGGTGTGCGAGGCCAACTACTGGCGTTTGCAACGCTTGTTGCCGGATCAAGACCGGTTGGATTATCGAACCCTTGAAGTTCATCATGGGGACCATTCTGCGGCTAAGATTAATTTCGAAGTCTTAGATCGTTTCAAGTACACCCTGACTCTTTTGATCGATTATCGTGTTCAGAATCTTCCCAAGTCTGTAAATAGTCTGCGGCTAATCGTGAGGATGTATCATGATGTGAATATGGCAGAAGTGGTCGATTGCGAAAAGGGTAGCCAATTGGATGGCATCTACAACTACCCAAACAAAACCATGTATCACATTGATGAGAAGAGCCAACTTAATCTGTTTCTGGCTGAGTGCTTAAGCCAGTGCCTGTCCCACGGCATCGAGAACGAACTGGTTTTCAAAGCCCCATCTGACAAACCCTAACTGTAATATCCAGGTAATTTATCAAAATATTTGTGATTTTTTTCTCTTTAGCTGGTTTTAGGCCAGAAATCCCCAAAGATGTAGTCTATATATTGAATATTAACTATGTAACAATGCAGAAAGATCAACTATTTAGAGCGATTTTTGAGTTTGGGCAGTACGGCATCTCTAAGAATAATTCAGATTACGGATCCACATCTTCATGCCGGTCTAGAAGGTACCTTGCTGGGGCTACCAACCCAGTACAGTTTGGATTTAGTGCTGGACAAAATTAAGCAAGAGCAACCGCAATTTGACGCAGTGCTTGCTACTGGTGATATCGCTCAAGATTACTCGAAAGAGGCCTATACCCGCTTTAAGGGTATTCTAGACGGATTCAACAAACCCACCCGATGGTGTCCAGGTAATCACGATTTGCCCGACTTGATGGCAGAAGTGGCAAAAGGGTCTGATCTAAACAACCCAATTCTTGAATTAGGTGATTGGGTGGTTGTGGTGTTGGACAGTACTGTTCCTAAAAAAGTTTATGGTTCCCTTCCTCCAGAACAGCTCCAAATATTGAAAGAGGCTGTGTCCAAATATGTTGATAAGCATTTACTAGTGACCTTTCATCATCATCCGATTGAAATGGGCAGTAAATGGATCGATACCATAGGTGTTAAAAATCAGGATGAGTTTTCGGATATCGTTAAGCATTCGAAAAATATCAAAGCTGTTCTATGGGGCCATGTGCATCAGGAACTGGACACCGAAATAGGGGGTGTCAGGTACTTAGCCACCCCATCCACTTGCGTGCAATTTGCACCGAAAGAAGAAGACTTTAAAGTGGACAAAATTGGCCCAGGTTATCGTTGGTTGATATTGAATTCTGATGGTTCGTTAGAAACCCAGGTGTCTCGTGTGCAGGATGTAGAGTTCGAAATTGATTACAGTGTGAAGGGTTACTAACCCTGAACATCCTCTATTTGCACGGTTTTTTAAGCAGTCCTCAATCCCTGAAATGCCAAGCTATGAAGTCCTTTGTAGCAACTCACTACCCTGATTGGGGCTTCTACTGTCCTCAAATACCTTTGAATATTGCCTCGGGTTTAGAGGTCATTGAACATTGCTTAGAAGGGCTAAAAGGATCTCAAGTGGGTTTGGTAGGCAGCTCTTTGGGCGGTTATTTAGCGGATTGGTATGCCCAAAAATACCATCTAAAAGCCGTACTCATTAATCCAGCTACTAGGCCTTATGAATCCATCATTAAATATGGTGATGAAGTTGAACACCCTCACACAGGCGAAAAGCTAACCCTGTCTACCGATTTAGTGCCCGAGCTAATTAAATTAAGAGTCGCTCGACGGCAAAACCCAAAAAATTATATGCTACTCACCCAAACTGGTGACGAAACCTTAAATTATCTAGAAGCTTTGGAAGATTTACCTGATGTACCAGCTATTATTGAAGCGGGTGGTGATCATGGCTTTGTGGGTTTTGAACGGCACCTATCTCGAATCTGTCAGTTTTTACAGTCATCTCATATCGAATAAGTAAGTATGTCTAAGAAGAATTACAACGCTGAGTCCATTGAAGTATTAAGTGGCCTAGACCCAGTGCGTAAGCGCCCTGGAATGTACACAGAAACCACGCGGCCTAACCATTTAGCTCAGGAAGTTATTGATAACTCGGTAGATGAGGCCCTAGCGGGTCACGCCAACGCTATTACCGTGGTTATGTATTCAGATGGTTCCTTATCGGTAACAGATAACGGTCGAGGAATGCCTGTAGATATACACCCAGAAGAAGGCGTTAGTGGGGTAGAGCTGATCCTTACCAGACTACATGCAGGTGGTAAGTTCTCTGGCGATAACTATCAATTCTCTGGTGGTTTACATGGTGTTGGGGTTTCAGTCGTGAATGCCCTTTCCAAAGTATTGGAAGTGACCATTAAGCGAGCGGGTAAGATTTATAGAATGGGCTTCAAAGATGGTGAGAAAGCCATGGAGCTCGAAGAAGTCGGCAAATGTCCTAAAAAAGAATCTGGAACGACAGTTAGGTTTTTACCAGACCCACAATATTTTGATTCTTCAAAATTTCTTGTATCTCGTATGAAACATGTATTAAGAGCCAAGGCCGTTTTGTGCCCAGGATTATTAATACGTTTTGAAAATCAAGAAAAGAGTGAAGTGGATGAGTGGTATTACGAAGATGGCCTGAAAGATTATCTCAAAGGAAATACAAGCCTTTATGATGTGTTGCCGGAAGATTGTTTTACAGGCTCATTTGCTGTTGAGAATGAAGCAGTAGACTGGGCTGTGCAATGGCTGCCAGATGGTGGCGAGCTCACTACCGAAAGTTATGTCAACCTTATTCCAACCGCTCAGGGCGGTACCCATGTCAACGGTTTGCGTACCGGTCTTACTGATGCAGTAAGAGAATATTGCGAATTTCGTAACTTGGTTCCTCGCGGTGTAAAAATTTCACCAGAAGACGTTTGGGACAGATGTTGTTACGTACTCTCCGCCAAAATGCATGATCCTCAGTTTGCTGGTCAAACCAAAGAGCGTCTCTCTTCTCGACAGGCATCTGCTTTTATTTCTGGTGTGGTGAAAGATGCCTTTAGTCTCTGGTTAAACCAACACACAGATGTTGGTGATCAACTGGCTGAACTCATAGTTACCAATGCTCAAAAACGCCTTAGGGCATCTAAAAAGGTTGCCCGTAAAAAAGTCACCACAGGGCCAGCTCTCCCTGGAAAACTAGCAGACTGTTCGGGAACCGATGCCTTACAAGGTGAGTTGTTTCTAGTGGAAGGTGATTCAGCAGGTGGGTCGGCGAAACAAGCAAGAGATAGACAGTTTCAAGCCATCATGCCGTTGCGAGGCAAAATTTTAAATACTTGGGAGGTAGACTCCAATGAGATCCTCGCTTCCCAAGAAGTACATGACATAGCCGTTGCTTTAGGTGTAGATGCAGATTCCGATAACTTGGAAGGTTTGAGATACGGAAAAATTTGTATTCTTGCCGATGCCGACTCAGACGGCTTGCACATTGCCACTCTACTCTGTGCATTGTTCGTCAAGCATTTCCGTGCTTTAGTCGAGGCTGGTCATGTTTTTGTTGCCATGCCTCCTTTGTACCGAATTGATATAGGTAAAGACGTATACTACGCACTAGATGAAGAAGAAAAGAATGGCGTTTTAGATCGAATAAAAGCAGAAAAGAAAAAGGGCAAGGTACAAACAACGCGCTTCAAAGGTTTGGGTGAAATGAATCCACTGCAATTAAGAGAAACCACCATGGCTCCCGATACTCGACGGTTAGTACAACTCACTATTGATGAACCTGAGCAAACCTTTGAAGTAATGGATATGCTCTTGGCAAAAAAACGAAGCGGTGACCGGAAAACTTGGTTAGAAGAAAAGGGTAATATGGCTGAGGTTAATTAAAAAAAAATTTTTTCTCGACTGTGATTTTATGAAAAGGTTATAAATTCTTAGTAGGACTTATAAAGAGTTACTCTACAAAACTATAGATTGCTTTTATTTGGCTTGCGCAGCCATGAAGTTGGACGTAGGCGGCCAGCTTCTTAATGCTTCAACTTTTTATTCAAGCCATCTAATTTCATTCAATACCTAGCTGGAATCTACATGATAGCTATTTTACTTCGTGTGTTAAGAAGCGGATAAGAAGTTCTGCAAGCCAAACTATTTAGATTTAGTAGCTATTGGCTTCTTGAATTATGTAAAAATTGTTAAGAATAATAAGACGATAAAATGATCCAAAAATCATTGCGCTCGCCATAGATAAAAGCGTGAATTTTGTAATTTGCAACAGAAGAAAAACTGTTAATTCCATCGCCCTACTGACTTGCTCTGAGTCAATAATGAACACTTTTATTAATAAAACCAACCTGTCAACGGTTTTAAAAATGTAGATAGTGTGTATATTGTTCTCCTGCTAAATAGTCGACAACTGCGTGAATCTAGTGAAAAAAATATATATCCAACTTGGAGTGTTGTTGGTAGCGCTTGTTGTATTTGGATTGGCTATGGTCAATATGGAAGACATCACAATGACTGAAACTCAGAAAATTCCCGCATCCGCTAAAAAGTATGTGGATATATCAGAATATCAAAATCTGGAAGAAGAGTTTCAGGCCCTTCCCCAATCTGTACAGCAAGAACTCGATAAGCTGCCTAAAGAGAAACATATCGAGTATATGGAAACGGCAGTAAAAGTTAAGGAATTGCAAGACATCCGAAATAATCTTAGTCAAGAGATTAAATCTTTGAACGAACTCGAAGCAGAAGCCCGAGAGTTTTCTGACAAGGCCGATCAATTAATTAATTAATGCCTGTTAACAGAATTGAAATTTATGCATAGGAATTATCGCATGAGCTTGTATTGGCTCGAGAAAAAGTTAAATACTTTTTTAATTACGTTTGCCTTAACAATCGTATCAGGTTTTGTACAAGCAGAACTAGTTGAACGTCTAACGGGTGATCTGCAAGTTCAACAGGGTAACCTTGCTTTTGGTATGCAACTGGATACTCCATCTGGTATCCATAGCATGACTCCAGATCTATCCATTAGCTATAGCCAATATGCTGGTGTAACTAACATGGGAGCAGGCTTCTCCTTATCATCTGGGGCTTCAATTCAGCGCTGTAGTGCAAATTATAAAGCTGATGGCTTCTATTCAGGTTTAACTAATAGTTCGCTAACAAGATTCTGTATCGGTGGTAACAGATTAGTAGCCATATCCGGTGAAAATGGAAAAGATGGTACAGAATATCGAATTCAAAGTGATAACAACTCACGAATCGTTTCCTACGGAGGCAGCCAGAATACTCCTGATTATTGGTTAGTACAAAATTCTGATGGCTATAAACTAACTTTTGAGCGATTTGGTAATACCAATGATCTGCATGCAACTTGGTATGTAACTAAAAAAGAAGATGTTTTTAATAATTCCATTGATTATAAGTACACTAATTCAAATTCGCTTTTTCCTTCTTTAGATGAAATAACTTACGGTCCTTTCACAGTAGATTTTCAATACATAGCCCGTCAATCTAATGCTACGAATAGCTATCAAGGTGGGCAAACAGGTCTGTATTCTCAGAAACTGGATTCAATTGTCTTTTATAGTGATATCTCTGGAGTAGATGAATTTTTATATGAATATCGTTTTGCATACGAACAGGTTGGTGAAATCTCCTCCTATGTTACCGAGCGATTAAAAGACATTCGTAAATGTTATGCAGAAGCCGGTACTGAGGGGTGTACCAAGCCACTGGCGTTTGACTATCAACCACTGCCAGACCCTGACTCAATTGCTGGCGGGCTTGATGGAGCTGAGGATCGTACTATCGTAATAGATTCCAGCTATTACAACGATAAAGAAACTTACTCAACAATACCTTACCGTCCAAGTTATTCATCATCAGATGTTAATAACGATGGTATCCCTGATTTCTGTTATTTCAAACCACTTAAAGGTGTTGTTTGTGCTGTTCACAGTGGAGTAGAGGCGTCTGATTATCTTGAGCCAGTAATATGGCTGGATGATGATTTAGGTTATGAAGCTACCGAGGAAGATTACGTTTATTACAGTAATCTCATCATGATGGACTTGAACTCGGATGGTTACAACGATGTTTGTATCAATGATGACGAAAATCTTCGCTGTGCGTTGAATTCCAAAACGGGTGACTTTGAAGCCATATCTATTTGGTCAACATTTAAAAGCTCCGACAGCGTTACTTTCCAGAACCTGAATAACGATAAGTTAATAGATATCTGTGGTCTAGATGCTGATAGCCAATATGTTTGTCATGAAAATACCGGTACTGTATTTGACAGTACTTCAGTGTTATTAACCGGAGCGATAATCTCACACGCGTTGGATGCGGAGTGGGGAGTGCCAATGCCATCACAGAGCATCTGCCTAACTACAGATGATGATCGTCTTTGTGACATCAAGCCAGAAGAGGATCTTGAAGACCAATCGGTACAGTTAATTGGCCCACAGTGGTACGACATAGATGGTGACCTAAATACAGATTTGTGTTGGTTAAATCTGAAAAACGAATTTATTTGCCAGAAGGGTTACTCCAATGGTGTTAATAAGCTGTTGTCTGAACCAGAAGTTCAATTCTCAATTGAAGGGTTAAAAACAACAGAAGAAACAGATATTGCCTTATTCTCATGGCAAGGAAATTATGCTCATTCAAACCAATATTACAGCAAGCTAGGCCAGCTAAAGTCCTATGTCAGCAGTTTTTACCAGACAAACAGCAACTTTTTGAACACTTGGCGTCCGGTAGATCTAAATACTGACAGTCTGGTGGATTTCTGTTTTGAAGAAGACAAACATCTTAAATGTCATATTAACAATGGTGACGGTTTTGAAGCCAAAGTTCAGTTAGGCGGCAATGCTTACAATGAGCTAATGGAAACCTATGATACCTATGCCAGTGCCATTCGTTCTACCATGAATTTGCAAGACGTTAATTTTGACGGCTTACCAGACTTATGTGTTGTCGATAATAGTATGCATCGTTGTGCCTATAACAACGGCTACAATCAATTTGTCGAATTTAAAGATCGCCAGCGCTTGGCGATGGACATCAATATCAATGAAAGTGAAAGCCACGCATATATGAATTTCATGCGTAAACTTTTTGGCTATAAAACTCGCTTTCAATTTCAATCGGCTAATACCACCATTGGCAAGAGTACAGTTCTAGCCGATATCAATGGTGATCACTTCCCTGAATTCTGTTACCGCGCTCAGCGGGGAGTGCTTTGTACGTCCATGCGAAACTTTGGGCCTCGCACATTATTAACTGGAGTCACGGATAGTTACGGTAACCATACTTCTGTTAATTATGGCATGACCATGATGGATGGCTTGTATGAATCAGTAGCCTCAATTCCCACAGGCATGGTACAGAAACCCTCTAACAAGCTTGTGGTCGAGTCCATTGTTACCGACAACGGTACTTTCTCCGGAGATGCTGCAAACACTAATACAATTAGCTACCGGTATAAAGGTTTTGCTACCGACCCTATCACTGGCTTAGAAGGCTACAAGTCAATTACAACACTAGATCATGCTCGAAACTTGAAACGAACATCCATCATGTATTTAGAAGAGGGATTGATGGGCACAGAGCGATATATAACCGAATATATCGACGATGTTCTGGTCAAGCGTACTCAAAACGTTCATGAATATATTGAAGACCAATTCTATTCAGGTGTTCATAAAACGCGGCTGCTGGACGTTATTGAATCTCAGTACGATCTACATGGTGTTTTTCATAGTCAGACCCAGATAAGTAACAAAAATTTCGATGAGTTTAATGCACCTCAAAGAGTCGTTGTTAACAAAACCAATGATATTGACGGCCAATTCGTTAAGACCGTTACTGATTCAACCTTTTGGCACAACACGTCAAATAGCTACTGGCAAATCGGTAAGCCAAAAACACAGATTGTGACCCATACTAGTAGTGAACATTCTTCACCTGTGGTTAAAGAAGTTCACTACGAATACAACTCGAATGGCTCGGTTAAGAATCAAATCATAGAACCGTACAGCATAGACAAAACTACCATTCACTATGTTTATGAAAACAATGGTAATCTTAAGGAGCAATCCACCACGGGTAATACCGGTACCAACGACAATCCATCAGAGAAAACTAGAACCCAGTTCTTTGAAACAGATGAAATTGGTCGAGTAACCAAAGCATGGAACGACCTGGGCCATACTACCAGTACCAAATACCACACACGTTGTGGTGGAGCAGAATACGAATACGATGTTAACAATAGGGAAACTTTTACCCATTACAATAGCTACTGTGAAGTCGACTATGTAAGAGACTTTTTAGGTAATGAAGCTCAGCAAACAACACATCTATTACCAACACCTCAGACGCTTACACCCGTAGGACTGCCAATTCAGCCTGGATTTGTTAACAAAGCTGTATACAAGGTAACGGCTTCCGCGCCAGATAGTTCCTGTTCTATTGAGTTGTACGATTCATTTGACAGAAAGCTGTCAACTAAAACCTGTGCTGAAGAACGCGATGGAAACATAACCCATATAGTTCAGATGGCTGTAGTAGATGGCTTGGGTTTGCAACTGGCAGGTTCAATACCTTATTTTGAATATCCGGAAAGTATTCCAGCTACACCGACTTGGCAGACCTTTACCTATGATCGTGCTGGTCGAATATTAACTGAAAATAAAATGGGCCCTCATGGGTTCCCATTAACCATTACCCACGAATACACTGCTAATACACATAGCACGTCTAACAATGGTGTTGGCCAAGGGCACTTTGCTTCCAAATCCATTACCCAAAATATTCTTGGTAAACCTGCCTACACTATCAAAGATGATTTAAGAATTGATTACACCTATACCGCCATGGGCGATATTGCTACTACCACTACCGATGGTCGTACCATTGAAATCGTGTATGACGATAAGGGGCAAAAGTCCATTCAAAAAGATCCATCTATGGGCGACTGGGAATATGACTACAACGCCTTTGGTGAACTAATTTATCAAAAAGATGCTAATGGTAATGTTGTTACTTTTGAATACGACAAAATTGGTCGGCAGGTAAAAAGAATTGAAGCTGAAGGTGAAACCAGCTGGGACTTTTACGAAACTGGGCCAGCAATTGGCGCCGTTAAACGCGAAACCAGTATCAACTCGGAAACCGAATTTTTCTATAACGATAATGGTCAGCTAGATCATCAGATATTAACCGTTGATGATGAATTCAATTTGGGCGAACAGCTTACTTTAAAAACTAGTTATACCTATGACTCCATGGGTAGAGCAGAATCTACCACCACGCCTGATGGCGTGACTAAATATGTTGCTTATAACGCTGTCGGTAAAGTTCAGTCCGTTCAAATGCCTTATGAAGACTTCGACGATTATAACTTTGACTTGTTGATCGAGCAGCAAGAAGCCTTGCTAACCGAAATCATTTTACTGGAGGCCGAACGAAACGAACTGTTGAAAAAAGCTGCGCGTCATCAGAAAAAAGCTGCGATATATGAAACTGAATACCTGAAATACATTGAAATGAATGCCACCTTGAATGGGCAAGAGCAAGATATTAAAAATGCTGCTCAGAAATATCGTAATCTAGCAGGCCGCTATCAAACGTTAATTGAAGATCTAACTGATGAAATGAAACCATACATTACTAAGTGGGGTGACACGACTCAGTTTGACTATAAAGGTGAGAAGCACGGAAAGCACCATTTCGAGTATAAAACCTGTGTTGATACGCATGCATTGTGGCGCAGTTGTAAAAAATGGCAAGTCAATACCATTCGCTTGGGTGTTAACAACCTGCTAACGGAATTCTCTGACAATGTACTGAAATACGACATTCGGGAAGTATGTGATAAGCATTACCTGAGCGAATACGAATCGGATATATACAAGAGCCAGTACCGACCAATTTCCAAAGACGAAAATGGCGAGTACGTTAATCAATGCTCCGCAATCAGCCCGACTATGGCTATTCAAGAGGCCATTGATGCAATTGCAGACTTAAAAAAACGGGTTGAAAATTTAGCAGAGGTTAAAGAAGCCGCGCTTGATAAAGAAGCACCTGACTATGAACTCGCTCAAGAAAAAATTGAGTATCACAGCGGTATTAAAACTAAGCTAGAAGCTGCTAGGGCTCCTCTTTCAAAATTCTTAATAGACTTTGATGAACTTAAAGAGATAGGGGAGCATTATAGCGCGGCTGAACCTATGTACTCCGGCGAATCTAGCGGCAACCACAAAATCACAAATAGCTGGACAGTAGGTACTCTTGATAACTGTTATCACCAACTTTGTCCAATTGTAAAAGACTCAAAAACTCTAAATCTACCAGCGGGAAATTTAGTAAGTCATATTCCAGAGTTAAGTGAGGAAATTACTTTTGATCATGACTTTTATTGTGGTGTTCGTAGTCAATGGGACGTGGCACAGAAGAAGTTTATCGAGATTGATTCCTGCACAATTGTTACCCGAACTTCTCTAATTTCATTGGTATATGAGAAGATGGAAGAAATAGATCGGCTTATTTCCGCTCAAAACAAATACATTGCAGATTTTACAGAAAATGTCATTGCGAAGATTTCAGTATTAATACCAACTACAACAAAAGCTGATACCTGGGTAAAAGTTTCCGAAGACCCAGTTGTGTTTGAGCCTAAGTTTACCGAAACCATTCGCTATGAGTGGGAAGACAAAACTCTGGGTGAAGCTATTGCTATTGCCGGAGATCGTGAAGCGGCCTTCCAGAAATTTATGAATGATGAGTTAACGGCTCATCAATCACTTGTCGACAACAGTCTTAAGCCATTATTGGAAGCATTGGCGACCAAGCGTAATACTTCCGACTATATGTCAGGTAACCTGGCCGCATTTAATATTGATGCAGAAAATCTGGAAGCACTGCAGGAGAGTCGTGATAACGCAGCTCCAGCATCTGGTGATGCCTTGCTAACCCTTTGGGCGGTAACCGAACGCAGCCCAGGTGGTGAAATTTTGACGGAACTTTTTGGTAATGGACTGGTTACTAAGAAGACCTTGAATGACAACACGGGCATGATTGAAAAGATCACCACTCAGTCACTATCTGGTGAAGTTCTGCGTAATCTTTCTTATACCTATACCGCTCGTGGCTTGGTCGAAAGCAAGACTGATGAAGTAGAAAACAATACCGTTGCTGAAAACTTTATCTACGACCTGCAAGGCCGTGTCATTGATTGGGAATACGAACAGGATCTAACGGTTGAACAGCTGACGGATGTTGAAACCGGCGCTACGGCAATGACACCCAAGCCAAATATTTTAAATCGTGAATATACCTACGATGACTCAGGTAACCTGACCGAGAAAATCACCGACACTGTTGGCGAAGGATTAATGTCATTTGATCCTTACACCAACAGACTGTTGTCTCGCATGGTTGATGGTGAAGAGCAGTCTTACAGCTATGACGACAACGGCAATATGCTAACTGGAGATGGCAGAACATTTGACTGGACATCATTTAATAAGGTTAAGGCAGGTACCTATAACGGCAATACCGTTGAGTACAAATACAACGCTGGGCACAACCGTTTGGTTAAGAAAGTTGGTAACGAAGTTACCTACTACATTGCTCCAGGTTATGAGCGTACGGTTAAGAAAACATCCACGCAAAAAATTGTGACTCACCGTCACCACATTATTGTGGGTAATGACGTTGTAGCCACCATTGAAAAGGCGGAGGTCACGCCAATCAAAAATGGTGAAGAGCAAACTGAACTGGCAGAACAAAAGCCGGATCAAATTGGTTACTACCATCGTGACCTGATTGGCAGTGGTGAAATTGTTACAGCTTCCGATGCCCGCTTAATTCGCCGTCAGCTGTACTCGCCATATGGTGAATCCATTAAGTCACTGCTGCAAGTTCAGGCTGAGCGTAACAATATAGATCCTGCGGGCATTGCCATTGGCCCAGACCAAAAACTGTTCACTGAAAATAGTACCTACGCCGAAGATATTCAGGATGCCTTCCAGTTCCAGGAAGACACCAATCTGGCTTCATTGGTACTAACGGGTACCACCACTCTGGATAAAGGTCTGCGTGGTTATACCTCTCACGAAATGATTCCTGAGTTGGGCTTAATTCATATGAACGCCCGTTTATATGACCCAGTGACTGGCCGATTTATTTCTGCCGATACCATTATTCCAAGTATTGAACGTCCACTTTCATTTAACCGATATTCCTATGTCGAAGGTAACCCGGTGGGTGCCAGAGACCCAAATGGTCATGAGCCATTTACCATTATGGCGGCACTGTCGTTCTATGTGGCTGCACATATGACCGATAGCCAATTGTTACAAGTGGCATCCACAATTGTACTGCAAGCGGCGGTAGGGGGAGCATGGCAAGGGGTGTTTGGTGCTGGGCCAATTGGCGCTGGCTTAAGTGGCGCCATGACCTCATGGTCCATGAGTGTGGTTACCACCGGTGAGCTGACTCGGGATTCAGTTGAGGCGGGGCTTTTTGCTGGATTATCAGCTGGTGTCGCTAACCATATAGGTCATGGAAATCGTGGCCACGCCATCTTCGGTGATGATAGCTATATGACTTATGCCGCTCATGCATTGAGTCAAGGGGTGATTGCTATGGCTCAGGGACAGAATGTTCGTAATGCCATGATTAGTTCGTTGGTAGGGCATGCGTCAGGGCATATGACTGGCAAGATGGGTAATGTTGGTGTTGTTGGTGGTGCTGCCATAGCAGGAATAAATGCTGCTATTGTAGCAGAAGCGACGGGTGGAGATGCATTGGAGGCCGCAAAGGTCGCAATGATTATATATCTCTATAATGATGCTCAAGAAGAAGCGAAAGAAGCAAAATCTAAAATTAAGCAGGTCCAAGATACTGGAAAAATTGTTTTACAACGCCAAAAAGACGTGGGGAATATAAATACAAGTTTGCATACTGGAGCTGCAAGTGTGTCCAAAGTTATTGGCTCTGCCGCTGGAGTAGGAATTGCTTTATTAGACCAAGATGTGGCTAAAGGAGTAGCAGCAGTAAACATAATGTCTAACTTCAATAGATGTGTTAGCGCTGGTAAGTGTGATTTATTTGATAAAGTTTCAATCTCGCAAAATATTGGATCTAAACCACCTAATTATAAGGCTGTAGCAGATTATTTTATTAGTAAGGATTGGAAGTACAGCAATAGTTTTTGGGATTTCTTATGGTCAAATTAGTGGTAAAAGTAATTCTTGGTATTGTATTTAGCTGTTTTCTATATTTTTCGTGGGTATGGTACAACACTCAGATTCTAGCAGGATTTGTTATTGATGGTTATGTAAATAAAATACATGGTCTGTTATCAAGTAGGTACAGGCCTTTTTATATAAAACAAAATGGTGTTCCAATTTATTTTTATGCGCTAAAGGATGGTGTGGGATGTGACCTAGATATTCTAAATGCATTTAAGTTGCATGGATTCGAACTGGATGCATTATCCAGTACAGGGGGAAGATTACTCATCCAAGAAGCTGTGTTGGTGAGAGATGAAACTTGTTTCGAGTGGTTGTTAGTGAATTCTAAAGACCCAGGATATTTAATCTCAAACATGGACTCTATAGGGCACAGCGTATTATTTGACGCAGTTTTGAGTGGGTCTGAAAAAATTATTTCGATTTTGTATGAGATGGGGGCTGATTTTACAGTCCGTGATATAGGTGGAAATAGTCCTCTCATGTACGCAGTAAAGAGTAACAATATTGCATTGGTAAAAAAAATATTGGCAATAGACCCCAGAAGTGCTTGTTCGCCAAATTTAAGTGAAGTTCATCCAATTGAAATATCTAAAGAAGAACGCAATATGGAAATCTCAAAGTTGTTAGAGAATTACTGTAATTAAGTCAATGGTAACTATTGGGGTCAGGCCTTGCATTTTACATTGATGGTATGAAAGAAGTGCAGTAGCTCTAATTAATTTCGTCGGAACAGCGAAGCGCTTTCCAGAGAGCTGTTGGGGTCAGATCTTGTTTTTTGCTTTGATGAGGTGATCGGAAGCATCAAGGGACAAGTTTTGCTTTTTCAAGACTGGCTGCGCTTTAGAACTCACCTCAGTAAGTTAGAAAATCAAAGCGCCTTTATAAATTAGAGTAAAGCTCAGATAGGGCTGACCTTTACCCATAGTGATTTTTTCTAATGGGTAGCTTAATAGAGAAAGACGTTTCTCTAAAAGCCATTATTTAATACAACTTTTATTGGCTAGCTTAAAGAGTGAACCTGAATATTGAGTTAAAAGAATTATAGGTTACTAAAAAGTTAACGATTCGGTAGCTGATAAAAAACGAATAAGCCGCAAGGTTGTGTTTGCAACCTTGCAAGTCTTCTATCGGAGAAAAAGAAAAATGAAATCCTGGAGTAGTAAATGAGTTTGTTAACAAGGACTTTTGTTTTATTGATTCTGCTAGTGGGGGTAGGAACTGCACACGGTTACGTTACCGTGCCGAGTTCTGACTCTGATGGTAAATTCAAAATGTCGGTTACTGCTCCATATCATCCTTATACCAATGTAATTGTTCAGAGGAAATTGGGTAGTGGTAGTTGGTCAACTATTTATGACAATACTAGCGGGGGCAGTGTCAGCCAAACGGTGACTAACAATGGTATATATTACTATAGAGCCCAACTGGTTCAAAAGGTTTATGGCTCCACGGTAAATGGGACTGGCTATGGCAGCACCGATAGCATCACGATTAATTTTATTCCTGGTAAGCCTGGTGGATTAAAAACATCTGATTCTAGCCCCAGCACTGATGGCACATATAGCGTTACTTGGAATGCAGCTTCACATGCCGTCAAATACCAATGGCGAGAGAAAGTGAATAGTGGTGCTTGGTCTGGATGGATAAATACAACGTCTAGATCTTTTGGCCGTTCAAAAAATAATGGTACTTATTACTACCATGTTAGAGCTTGTAACTCAGCAGGCCAATGTGGTTCCTACAGTTCAACATCTATCGTGGTTATTAAAAACTCTGCACCGTCAATATCCACTACGGAAGCAACTTCTACAGATGGAACCTACACCCTCAGTTGGACAGGCGGTGCTCACAATGGTGTTACCAACACCAGTGATTTAGCATATAAGTTTGACGAACTTAAGCCAGGAGACTCCTGGCGAAATATCCAATCCAATCAAGGTCGATCTATTGCTTTAACCCGAAATACTAAAAACGGCGATTATTACTATCGTGTTCGGGTTTGTAATATCACCAAGAACTACACCACTTTACCTAATGGTGACAGAGTTTATATAGGGTTTTCTTGGGGAGCTTGTGGTAGCTATAGCGCAAACCGTCATGTAAAGGTGAGTATTCCAGCTCCTGCCCCAGTTACCGGGCTGCATTCAACTGAAACCACTAGCGGTGATGGCGGTTATTCAATTAAGTGGAGCGCATCCAGTGGAGCGTCTAGTTACCAATGGCGTGAAAAGCTGAACAATGGTAACTGGTCTGGTTGGTTATCCACCAGCTCCACTTCTATTGTTCGTAGTGGGAAAGGCAATGGTACTTATTACTATGAAGTAAAAGCCTGTAAGCCGGTGGCTTGTAGTGGCGTAGCTTCTGCCAGTATGGTGGTTAACCGTATTCCTGGTACTCCAAGTGGATTAAAAGTGAATGGCACTGCGCCTTATACTGGGGGTAGCTATTCCATTAGTTGGAATGCAACAACCTATGCTGTGAAATACAAATGGCGAGAAAAGGTTGGGTCAGGAACTTGGTCAGGATGGATAGAAAATACATCTCGGAGTGTTTCCAGAACTAAGTCAACAGGCAATTATTATTATGAAGTGATTGCTTGTAACTCCATTAATTGGTGTAGCAGTGCAGCATCAACATCACTTACGGTAATTAAAAACGCTGCACCATCGATATCAACATCTGAAACAACTTCTACAGACGGAACCTATACTCTTAGCTGGACTGGTGGTGCTCACGGTGGTGTGACTGATACCAGTAACCTGGCTTATAAATTTGATGAGCTACAACCAGGCGGTTCCTGGTCTAATATTCAATCCAACCAAGGCCGATCTATTTCCTTAACTCGTAATACTAAAAACGGCGATTATTATTATCGCGTTCGGGTTTGTAATATCACCAAAAATTACACTAGTTTGCCTAATGGTGACAAAGTGTATACGGGGTTCTCCTGGGGAGCGTGTGGTGGCTATAGCTCAAACCGTCATGTGAAAGTGAGTATTCCTGCGCCAGTAAAAGTTACTAATCTAAAAGTCTCCGAGAACCCGAGTCTTGATGGTACTTATTCAGTTTCTTGGAGTGCTGTGTCTGGTGCCGCCAATTATCGTTGGCAAGAAAAATTAAATTCAGGAACCTGGTCAGGTTGGAACTATACCTCGTCCACTTCATTCTCCAGAAGTAAAGGCAACGGCACCTACTATTATAACGTTCAGTCCTGTAAACCGGTGGCCTGTAGTGGTTCTGTTTCTACCAGTACTCAGGTTGTGAAAGAAGCTGCTCCGACAATGAGCACGTCAACTACCAATTCAACTTCCGGTAGTTACTCAATAAGTTGGACTAGCGGTAGAGCAGATGGTGAATCAAACTCAGGGAACTTGCTATATAAGTTAGAAGAAAAACTCGGCAGTGGTTCCTGGACTTCGGTATTAGCCAGCGTGGGTACCAAGTCTTTTGGCTTTACCAAGAGCGAAACCAATGGTTCTTACAGTTACCGTGTTGCCGCCTGTACTTATGATGCAATAGATACCACAGTAAATGGACAAGTTGTTCTTACTCGCTATGAATCGAAAATTTGTAGTGCTTATTCATCTGTGAAAACCGTTACCGTTGCAATTCCACCGCCATCAAAAGTAAGCAATCTACGGGTGAATAATAATCCAAGTCTGGACGGTAAATTTAAAGTTTCCTGGGATGCAGCTACGGGAAATATTGCTCGCTATGAATGGCGTGAAAATAGCGGAAGTTGGAATGACACTACAGAAGTTAGCACGATACATACAGGGCCTGAGCCAACTGAAGTTACAACCCTTCATAAGGAATTTAGCAGAAACAAAGGTGACGGCACTTATCAATATCAAGTAAGAGCTTGTGGCCTTGCAGGGGGTTGCGGTGACGCTTCTTCTATTTCTGTTACAGTCAGTCGCTTTGCGTCAGGCACTATTTCGACCTCTACTGGTACAACAACGACAGGTGACTTTAGCGTAAGTTGGACGGTTGGCCGAGTTGACGGAAAAACTAGTCAAAGCTCAATGGCATTTCAATTACAGCAGTCTATTAATAATGGAGCCTGGTCTACTTTTAAAACCTTTAACCAAGGAATGTTGGGTGAGGAACTGTCCTACCCACCATCTTTGACTATCCCTAAGAAAACCGTGAACGCAACTTATCAATACCGAGTTCGTTCATGTTTGGTTACACAAAAGTTGAATACAGACGCTAATGAAGCAAATGGTTATGAAATCGTAAACGTTGGGGAATGTAACGCGTTTAGTGCGCCAGCTTCTGTCACGGTTGCCATTACGGCACCGTCAGCCGTGCGAAACCTGAAAGTCAGTCCTAAGCCGAGTCTTGATGGTGACTTTAAAGTAGACTGGGATAGCTCAACGGGAATTGTCGATAACTATGAGTGGAGAAAGCGCACTAATGGTGGAGCCTGGGGTAGTTGGACTTCAACAACTAGAGAGCAAAACCATTATGCACCTAATGGTGACTTGACCCATACCACCTATTACAAGGACACCTATTTCGAGCAGGATAACCTGACCGATGGTAGTTACGACTTTGAAATCAGAGCCTGTAATTCATCAGCGGGTTGCTCTACTAGTTCGATTAGTAATTCCGTTAGTCGTTCGGAAAAACCAACCATGAATGCTTTGGCGTCGGTAACTGAAACTGGAGAAATTACCATTGGCTGGTCTGGTGGCCGGGTGGATAAAACGACTGCCCAAAGCCAGTTTGCCTATTTGGTACAGGAAAGCTTCAACAATGGCAGCTGGAATACAATTATTGAGGCTGATTCAAAATCCATGGGAAGTAAATTGTCTACACCTCCTGTTGTTGATTTGCCGACCAAGAGTACTAACGGTTATTACAAATATCGCGTTAAGGCCTGCATTATTCAAAGCTCACATGACACTGATAATAATCCAGATAATGGACCTGAACTTTTAGTTCTAAGCACATGTACGGAATTCAGTGATGCATCCAGCAGTGTTCAAGTTGACATCAAACCGCCTTCAAGAATCTCTGGTCTCTACATCACCCCAAACCCTAGTTTGGATGGTGATTTTAAAATGAAGTGGAATGAATCGACCGGTATCGTGAATAATTACGAGTGGAGTCGTGAAACATCACCAGGAGTTTGGTCAGCCTATGAAAGCACTACCCGTGAAGAAAAGGTTTATGAGGGAGATACCTACCTCTTTTCTATTTATCACAAAGATACTGAGGTTCATTTTGATGACGAAAGCGATGGCATCCATAGATTCAGAGTTAGATCATGTAATACCCCAACCGGATGTACTGAAACAGCAGAAACTTCTGTAACAGTATCAAAGAATTATCCGCCGAATTTGTCTTCGTCAAAAGCGTATTCCACTGACGGCAAGTTCAGGCTCAGCTGGGATATGGGTAATTTAAATGGTTTACGTTATCACAGTAACTATGTATCAATTTTAGAGAGAAAGCTAAGTACCGAAACCACATGGAAACGAATTTCGCCAGAAGTAATCACCAAAGATACTAGTGAACTCAATAAAAGCTATTTCGATGAGGAAACAGATTTGATAAACGGTTTATATAATTACCGAGTAAAGGTTTGTCCTGCAAATTTGATTAGTAATGGTGGTTCTGGAGAATACATTTATGAATACTTTGCTTGTACAGAGTTTAGTAAGGCGCTAACTGTCGATGTCGATTTCCCGGTAATTGGTTATTCTTTGTCAGCAACTAACTCAATAAACGGCCGCTTTAATGTTGTCATTAACAACGCTCTTTATAGTGATGAAAGCTATGAAAGGGTTTTTGTTGAAAGAAAACTAAAGGATGATCCTGATTGGGATTTAATTGAAATTACTCAGGGCAGTAGTGTTGTGCCTCAAGTATTACCAAATGGAGTTTATCAATATCGCATTATTGAAATGGGTTTAAAAGATGGCAGTTATGAATCTGTATCACCGGAGTACAGCCCGATTCAAGAAGTCACGGTTAATATTCCAGCTCAGCAAGTGGGCAGCCAACAGTTCACTCTGGATGAATCTATTGTAAGAGCATATCTGGAAGATCCCGACAATCAAGGTAAACCAGCAGGTCAGTATTTAGCTGATAAGTTAGTCGATGAAGTTAACACCATTGGTTTACCCGTAGATGTGAATAACTTTGAATTCCCAACTACCGTAAATGGTCTGGCTTATTTAGGCGGACGTTGTTCAGACTCTAATTATCAGCAAACTATTGAATGGATGAATAGGCCTAGTTCTGCAGCCAAGTATTACTCAATTCATCAGCCATTTAGATCGAAAGTTTCCATTGCTGGTAACCTTGAGGCAGATGGCCAGTTTGAATCTAAATCAGTGATGGTCATAATTGGTGAATGTGTTGCTCATTACGGTGAAACTGACTTTGTGTCTATTGATGCCGAGTTACTGCTAACTGCCGATGCCTCTTTCTTTCCTAATCCAGAAATGTCTTTCGCCGGCAATGGTGATATAGAAATCACTTTCTCACCGGAGTTACAACTGAATGGTGGTGTTCAAGCCTTGGCAGACTTAAATATTGAAATGACAGAAAGCTGGAAATTACTGCCTGTCTTTCCTCAGGAGATATTGGTTGGTTCGCTATTAAGCGAGTTTAATCATCTGACTTTTAATCATGAGTATTTAAACGAAGACTTCACATCAATCACAAAAATGAACTCGCTGACTCAGAAACGATTAAATCTGACTTTGCTGAATATTGAGGCAAATTTAAACACCAAGTTGGATGACTTAACGGCCAAGATTAAGATTCCTCAACATTCTGCGTATAGTCAGGAAATAAAAGGTTTCTTGCTGAATGAGATTTCGGAATATCCATTGGCTTTCCCCGTGGGTGATACCTATCTTGGTGGTATAGATCCTATCCAGGAACAAAAACGCGAGTACTTATTGTTAGGTGCTATTCTATCTGGCGATATTGAGGGTGTTGAAAATATTCTGAGTCAGCAGTCTGTATGTACTGAATCCTATAGCGAATTTGTTTCTTACGATTTGGTCGTCGCAGCTTATCCTTCTAATCATTCAAGCCAATCAATTAATGACTATTGTTCTGAGATGATGGCATCAGGTATGGAATTGGCGAACCCATTAAATTGGGGCGCTGGGCACAACTCCGAATCTGGATGGACGGAGGCCTGGGGCGCTCAGTTGGATATTCAGGGTACTGATAAAACTGCAAACCACTTACCATTTGTTAATAAGGTGGTTTACAAGGAAGTTGCGGAGAAATCTGCTCCTAAACCCCAGTTCTGTTTTAACGGTGGTTGTACCGACTGGAGTAACGCAGCAGTGGGGGACGACGGCACATGTAAGCTGGAAATGCGCATCTATAAAAACGATGCCGACGCTATCGATACCAAACCAATGCTTGCTGTGTATGATGGTTGGACGAATCGTGCTAATGGGTTGCTAAACCTTGAGGCGAGAATTTCTGAATTTACCGAAAGTGGCTATACGGTATTTGCGCCTGTATACCGAGTGCTGGGTAACAACAATGTGACATCAGACTGTGATAACGCAACCGGCGATGATTTGATTACCGACATTAAAGATGCCTTTACTTGGATCGAGACTAATAAGGCAAACTATGGCGCTTCAGGAAAAATTTCAATTTTTGCCGAAGCAACAGGTGCTCCACTAGCGTTATCAATTGCCAACACAGAAGCTGAAAAAATTGATAAGTCGCTATTACTTAGGCCGATTACTGATCTGTCCAGAGCTGTAGAAGATAATCAGAAGGGCATTATTTATTCGGATGAACTTGTTGAATCAATCTTGGCATTCACAGGTAATAGCTCTGTATCAATGAAAACTCTAGACTACAGTAGCACTAACCTGTTAAAGCATAGCTATCCAACTAAGTTTATAGGTACCTCCAGTAAGTTCTTCGTCGTAACAGGTGAAAGCCCAAATCAAGTTCCAGCTAGTCAATCGGAACGATTCTGTAATGCGCTATCTGGCAACATTGATCGACAGCCGCCGCTAGATGAAAATGGCGTTCGAGAAGCAGTCTTTGTGAAATCTGTTTACAAGTGTAATAGTGACAGCTGGCTCGATATTTTCGAAGACGGACATAAGTTGGAAAGCTGTTTGCTGCCAGATAGGTACTGTAAGATTGACGCTCAGGATTGGAGCCAATCTAGTTTTGAGAACACGGTTGCTGAGTACTTACAGTGGCTAATTGGGAGTGAAACTCGTAGTCCAGCTAAATCTGTACTTTATTGAGGGGGTAATATGAAAAAAGTACTAAGTGTTCTAAGTTTGGCCCTTGTGTCAGCAGCTACTAGTGCTGATCAGGCAGAATTAATGCCGAATAGAATCGTTCCTACCGGCGGTGGAGTTTTAATTGGCTTTGACCAATCTGACACTGGATTTCCGGTAGCGGCATGTGAACATAAGGCTGGATTTAAAGGTACTCAGGCTGTGCTATCTATTCATATGCCAGAATATGCTGAAGCCTTGTCTTTGATAAATGATCGTATGATGAAAGGGCAGACTGTGGTTATTAACTATTCTGACCCGGGCGATTGTAGTACTGCAGATACGCTTCTACGAATAGTAGATGTCTACTGATTTTTCTAGTAAAAAAGCTCAACTCAGTGGAGCCCAGCTAAATTACACATGCTCTTCCTAACCAAGCGGCTTTTAAATTTTGTAATCAAATAATAATCGCCGCTTTCCAATTTTGGATTGGCATCCCGATGGCATTGCTAACAATTTGCCAAAAATATACTGATTGATGCCCATCATTTTGTACTAATTTTAAAAAGTATTTTAGTCACTAATCCAGAGCTGATAGTTATTTACTAGTGTATTCAAACCTAACGACAGCTCTAGCGATTCCCCATCATCATTCTATAACCAAATAGTCATTAATATTTCAGAGGACTCTTCAGAGCCACTGGCTAAAGCAGTCAATGTACGCTCTAATGGTCAAACAGCATAAGGCCAAACTTAGGCATTATGCTGTTTGACCAAGTGACTGAATAATCCAGGGACTGAAATAATAATGCCACATATCTATTTTGATTCTAAATACCTGATGGAAGCGCCAATTGAACGGGCGGCGTTTAGTGATCGCATGGCTTATGTATGTGCAGAGTTATCTAAATTAGCGTATTTCAAATTTGAGGGTGGGCATCCCTTAGATCAGGCAGCTGATTTGGTCGATTCCTTTGTAAAAAACAAAGACCAAGCTGAGAAAGTGAAGCAGGGTCTTGCTTTAATTATTAGTCAAATGCCAGGAACAAGGGAACAGAGTGAGGATGTTTTAAAAGAAATTTTAGCTAAGGAAGACTTTGAATTAGTCAAAACATTCTCAGAAAGCGGTACACAAGCTTTTATCTGCGTTAAAAATGTTGAAGCTCGAAGTGGCGGGTTTAAGAAACTTGCATACCTTGTATTTAGAGGGACTGAACCAAAAGACTTTAGAGACATTAGAGCAGACATCAATGTCCGTCTAAAGCCAATTGAACTTGAAGGTGAGTTGGTTGAGATTCATTCAGGTTTTTATGATGCGTTTAAAAAGGTTGAGGAACATATTGATGAAGCTCTACAAGCGCTTGAATATGACCAATTATTTGTAACGGGTCATTCCTTAGGCGGAGCACTAGCCATGGTTGCTACTCGGCTTTTGCCTTACGAGATTCGAGGGGCATGTTATACCTATGGTGCGCCACCTATAGGTACTCTGCAAATACAAAATGGTTTGAAAACACCTGTATATGAAATTATAAATGAGACTGATATTGTTCCGTCATTGCCTAACCCCTGGGCTGCTTGGTTTGTGATTTTGCTGCTCCATATTCTTAAGCTGGTGTTGAGGCCAATTTCAATGATTAATAAAATGGTGTTTGGTGGCGACTGGGATGAAAAACTTGTTGAGCATATGAAACAAATGAGCCAGTACGAACACCCTGGATACATCAGCTATCTACAAGGCAGTGGGAATGCAGCAAGGTTAAGATACCAAATCAGCTTTTTTCGGAGAAACAAGAATTGGTTGACAAACCTAGTCCGCTATAAAGTTGGCGGTATAAAGAAAATGGTCTCTGATCATTCTATAGATCTTTACATCGAGAAATTAAAAGTTCATGGTGAACGTAGAAATTGAGTTCACAATAGTAGGAATCAGGATATGAAAATACTGGACGTTTTTGGGGTTAGATTGAAAGCGCTCATTGCTGAGAATGAGCAAAGTGCAAATGAACTCTTGATAGAATTAGGCACTTTCTTTTACAAAATAGATAACCGTATTTCGCTGGAAGAAAAAGAATATATGGATAACTTGATGGCAGATATTGAATGGGCATCAAGCACAAGTATCGAAACCTATCAAAAGGCCTGTATTGCGCGAGTTAATAAGATAGTCGATGCGCCAGAGAGTGAAACATTTAGCTATTTAACTGATTTAATGGATTCGTTAGCCAAGCTTGGTGCAGTTGAAAAAGCTCAGATGATCGCCCAAGAAATTTCAGATGCGGATGGTGAAATCTCAGATGAGGAAGTCAAGTATCTAGATACGGTATTAGCTTATAGCTAACGCCCCCATAGTTTTTTTTAAACAATATTTAAGGCACCGCCCTAATGAGTGTCTGAGTGAAAGGCTCATACAGAGGTAATTCTCTTATGGGCAGGTAATCCAACTGAAATGACAGCAGCCAGCATTAAAAATATCGTTGATATCCACAAGCAGGCTGCTAGCCCATATGCCTGATAGATCCATCCCGACAACAGAGTACCAATCAGTCGGCCCATGGCATTCGCCATGTAATAAAAACCTACGTCTTTTGATACGCCATCCTCATCGGCATAGCTAACAATTAAATAACTATGTAATGATGAGTTCACAGCAAACACAGCGCCGAATACTAGTAAACCCACAACAATAAATACCGAACTTGTTAAATAGTTAAGTCCAAAGGCAATTGCGCCTGGAATAATGGCCAGCATTGCTACCCATATTATTGCACTTTTACCGTCAGGGGTTTTACCAGAAGTGCGTCCTGTTATTTTTGGGGCATATCCTTGAATAATTCCGTAACCAATAATCCACAAAGCGAAGAAGGTTCCGTTTGTCCAATGATTCCACCCAAATTGAGAAGAAAAATACACAGGGAGTGCCACAACAAACCAAACGTCTCTTGACCCAAACAAAAACATTCGAGCAGCTGACAAATAGTTAATGCTTTTGCTCTTGGAAAACATCTCTGTAAATTTAGATTTGTTTTTCGATTTTCCGAGATCTTCTTTCAGTAGAAGTAAACTTGTTACCCAAACTAATGTTAGCGCAATGGCCATCGCCAGCATTGACGATGTAAAACCTATTAGGGTGAGCAATAGTCCACCCAAGAAAAAGCCAACGCCTTTCAATGCATTTTTAGATCCTGTGAGTATGGCGACCCATCTATAGAGTTGGTTTTCTGCGTTTTTTGGAACCAACAATTTGATTGAGCTTTTGGCGCTCATCTTGTTGAGGTCTTTGGCAATTCCAGATAAGGCTTGGGCAGTCATTACCCAGATGACAGTTAGCATGTCACTGGGTACTACTAGCATTGCTAACGCAAGGATTTGAAGAGCTAACCCGATATTCATGGTCTTATTCAAACCAATTCGAGAACCTAACCAGCCCCCAACCAGATTGGTGATGACACCAAAAAGCTCATAAAACAAAAACAGCATCGCTATCTCTAATGGGCTATAACCCAACCCATAAAAATGTAAAACTACCAGCATCCTAAGGGCACCGTCAGTGAGGGTGAATGCCCAATAATTACCGGTAACCACTAAATATTGTTTGAGTTCTGACGAAAGATTTCGAAGGCTATTCATATTTTAATTTGACTAATTCGAGGTTGATAAATCCATTTGTCCTACCATTCGCATTAGCTCTGCTGCTCTATTGGCATATCCCCATTCATTGTCATACCAAACATAAAGTTTCAATTGGGTACCGTTAATGACCATGGTTGAAAGTGCATCTACAATGCATGATCTGGGGTCTGTGCGATAATCAATGCTAACTAACGGACGCTCTTCATAACCTAGAATATCTTTAAGCTCACCTTCTGCTGCATCTTTCAGTAAGGCATTTATTTCTGCTTCGGTAACTGGTTTTTCCAATTCAAATACGCAGTCGGTGAGCGAGGCATTTGTTAAAGGTACTCGTACTGCATGACCATTTAATCTGCCTTTTAGCTCTGGAAAAATATGAGTGATGGCTGTGGCTGAGCCTGTAGTGGTTGGAATTAAACTTGATCCACAGGCTCTGGCTCTACGCAAGTCTTTATGAGGAGCGTCAATAATAGTTTGAGTATTAGTGATGTCATGGATGGTCGTCATAGAGCCATGCTTAATACCGATCGCTTTATGTATGACTTTTACCACCGGCGCTAAGCAATTGGTAGTGCAGGAAGCAGCCGTAACAATTGGGTATCTTTCTTTATCATATAATTGATGATTAACACCCATTACGATATTTAAAATGCCTGCCTCTTTAACGGGTGCAGTCACTACTACCCTAGCTATGCCCTGATCCAGATAAGGCTGCAGGGCTTCAGTGGTTTTAAATACACCTGAAGCTTCAATAACCACATCACAGTCTGTCCAATCGGTTTCAGAGACTGCTCGGTTTTGGCTGCAGGTAATGCTATGTTCATTGATAATCATTTGGTTACCATCAGCCACTGCATCGTGGTGCCAACGTCCATGAACAGAGTCAAACATTATTAAGTGGGCCAGTGTGGCTGCATCACCTGCGGGGTCGTTGATTCTAATAAATTCTATATCGTCCCAATCGTAAGCGGCTCTAAAAGCAAGGCGGCCCATTCTGCCAAAACCGTTGATTCCTACTTTAATTGTCATAGTTGATGTCCTTTAGCATCGAGCCGGGCGGCTCTTCATGGCTTTTAAATTTTTGGATATGGATTTCAATAAGGTCGGCTTTGATTCGGCAGCTTGTTGAATAATATTAATGGCCCAGGTTGGTAAGTTATTATTCAGTGAATAAAAAACCCATTGCCCCTTTTTTCTATCTAATACCAGACCTTGTGTTCGTAATTGTGCAAGATGTCGAGAAATTTTGGGTTGGCTTTCCCTCAGTGCTTCAACCAACTCGCACACACATAATTCCTGCTCTTGATAAATGAGCAGCATACAAGCTAAGCGAGTATCGTCAGAGAGGCTTTTAAAAAAGTCCTGTAACTGCATATATGCCTAATCATATATATGTTTTTGCGTATATTAATTAGGCTTGGTAAAAGGTCAACGAAAGAACTATGAAGTTTTTATGAAGATGCCCCTCTAGATTGAGGGGCAAGATGGTTAATCGTGTAGAACTCTTGAGATGACTATTTTAGCCACAGCATTGAATTGAGCTTCGTAAAGTGTTTCCAGCTCAAACTCTTCATTCAGGTTAGTACCCTTAATGGCCTTTCCATCGCTGTAGTTAATAATTTGAATGGCGATTGCGTCCTGATAAAGGTGTCTGCTCAATTCTCTTTCAATTCTGGCAACATTGCGATTGGCATAGTTCATACTCACCGCTCCCCATTGATGTACGCTGTATAGGCCAGGGCGATCTGAAATAATCAAATTATTTGCATTCGGAAACTCTTCCTGCAAATACGCTAATACAACCTGGTACTGCCTGTTAAGAGTTAATTGTTCAACGGCTTCGTTTTTGGCTGCAACTGGCCAATACCATAGACAAAGGGCTAAACCAAAAACCACAGTGATTTTTGTACCCAAAGCAGATTCAAGCTTAATCCATTTAGAACTAATGATTTCCTGTACCAGATAACAGAATGCGAAAATAACGAATGGCATAAAAATGATGCCCAGGCGAATAGTAAAGGAAATGACTAAATTGCCCCAGTAGTAAGAAAACACCACGGCAATCAGTGCGCCTAATGAAAGAGTCGCTGCTGCAATCATATGCCAAGTTAAGGCTGTTATGGTTTTTCTACGACGAATTAGATTAATCACAGCTAAAGCAATACCAGCTAATGCCACAAAAAATACAAATCCTATGGTGGCATATCGCTCTTGAGTTGCAGTGAAATAATCCCAAGCAGTGGCCATATGCTTTTTCCAATAGGCAAAACTGAACACTGCTTCATCGTTATAAACTTGATAATCAGATTTGTCGCTTTTTAGTAACCTCTGCCAAGCAATGGGTAGAAATAACCAAGGCAGAACGGCGATACGTAACGACAGCTTTTCGATGGTGTTCCATCTTAAGGAAGCTAACACGACTAACCCAAGTGCAATGATGAAAACAGAAGATTCATAGCGAGTTTGCGCTAGCAGAATAAGGGTAAGGATTAATCTTTCTAAAAAAATACTCTCTTTAGTTTGAAGGTATTTATAAAGCAGACAGAATGAAATCAAGGCCAAACACAGGTTAACTATTTCAAACCCTGTCGAAGTAACCCAAAGTACATAAACAGGCGTAGCTGCCAACAACAGCATACCCAATACCGCGACATATTGATGGAACCATTGCTTAAGAAGCCAATACAGGCAAAACAGCGATCCCAAACCGGCAAAGAAGTTAACAATGAATCCGTTGTATGCACTGTAGCCTTTAATGCTGTGAACCAAATAAATTAAGAATGGATAGAAAGTTGGGCGAATACCCCACTGTTCACGCACTACATGCTGTTGTTGGAAGTAATAAAGTGAGTCGGTGAGGTTCGCAAAGGAATGTTTTAAGAACATGGAATTGGCAACCCCTAGAAGGTTAGTTTCATCTGCCAATACCCGAAACTGAACTGGGCTCACCATGTACATACAGGCTGTGACGAGCACGATTAGTGCTATGACCCATCCATCGGACTTAGCTAAATCCACCATTCTTTCTTTTGAATACTGTCTGGGCAGCATCATAAACAACCAAATGAAGAAGCTGGCGAACATAAAGTAAAAGCCAGAGGCGTGGTAAATCGGTTGTAGTTTTTGCGCGTCAAAAATAAACAGTGAAATGATTGCCAGTGCCCCAGAGCCAATAGCTGCACCCAGAAACACCCGGCTTTTTTTTGTAATTGTCATTGTGTTGCCCGTCCCAGAATTTGGCTGGGGAGTTTAAAACAATATGAGGGTTGGGGTATAGACCGTTGTCACGGGCTGGATAGGGGGATAGATATAAAGCCTGACTAAAAAATAGTCAGGCTGAGGTGATAAATTATGAGATGACCATATTCAATATGGGGCCAAAGGTGCCAGTAAACTTAAGATTATCATCCGTAATGGCCAAACATATGCACCCGTCTGGGCCTGCAATAGGTTGATGCTCATGCTCATCATTCAGCGCAATGAACTCACCCTTCCTGTAATAGCCGTTCTTGTCTCTAAAATCACCAGATAATACAACAGTATATTCATTACCTTTATGTGTGTGTTTCGGGATATTGGCGTTAGGTGCGAATTTTAACAGTTCAACATTAAACTGCTCGTCGTTTAAGGCCAGCACAGTCTTACTTATCTTGCCTGTAACCTTCTCCCATTTAAATTGATCAAAATCCTGATTCAACAACGCGTTTAACAATTCTTGGTCTTCATTGGCAACAGCCAGATCAGACACACGAGTCAATTCTTGATCGTTATCTATTTTATCAAAAATAGCATCAAGCCCATTAGGGTCGACTTCGACATGAGGCATGGACTCAAGAATTTGACCACCCGCAAACTCAAAATCTGCCACTAGCGCTTGGCAGGTTGAGCATCCTTTAACATGCATCCCGATCGCAAATGACAAAGCAGGGTGCAAAGATCCGCTGCAATACTTTAATAATAATTCAACATCTGGGTGAAATTTCATAACTGTTCACCTCCTAATTTACTGCGGAAAATCTTCATTGAGCTCCGAATTCGTGACTTAACCACCCCTGGAGTCATATTTAATTCACGTGCTGCAATGTCATGGCTTTTATCTTCGAAATAGACTTTCTGGATGACATTTCTCTGTTCTTCATTTAACAGATGAAACACCGATGAAATTCTATTCTTGGCTTGGCTCGCTTCAACATCCTGAGTGAGGTTAGTATCATCTTCGATGTTTACTAGTTCCTCATCAGATATTTCCTCTGGGCGCTTCTTCCTCAAAAAGTCGATTTTCAGATTTCTAGCTATGGTATATAACCATGTAGAAACTGCGGCTTTTTCAGGATGATAACTTGCTGCATTTCGCCAAACCCTAACAAATACTTCTTGCATGAGTTCTTCGGATTGCTCTGGCAGCCCATGTTGAATGTAGAAAGATTTAATCTTAGGAGCAAAATATGAATACAGAGCGCCAAAGGCTGATCTATCTTTAGATTCAGAAATAGCCTTGAGATGCTCTACCCACCGATTATTATCAGGAGCCTCTGTTTCAGGTTGCATAGTTTTTCGCCTTTCTGGTTGAGGGCTGCTTTGTGTTTGCCCTGGCCAGTATAAAAGACGAGCCGTATGATTTTCCATGACTTTTCCAAGGTTATTAAATTTACCGAAACATAAGTTTCGAACTTCACCGACTGTTACGGCAGCTGATTAGAAATAGATCATTCAGTTATGTTGGAATTTAGAACTATTCGATCAATTACCTAGAAGAAGGCAATTTATGAAAGGAAACGACTTTATCATTGTGGTACATGGTGGTGCTGGTGCGATGAAAAAGGGTTTGCTAACCCCAGAGCAAGAGCAATCAATCCACCAAGGGTTGTTTGAAGCAGTAGAACAGGGAAAAAAGGTTTTAGCACAACAAGGCTGTGCCATTGATGCAGCAGAGCATGCTGTAATCGAATTAGAAAATAACCCCTGGTTTAACGCCGGGCGAGGATCTGTGTTCGATTATGAGGGCAAGCACCAACTAGATGCTGCAATTATGGACGGCCAAGATTTAAATGCAGGTGCAGTGTCCGGTGTTCAATTTCGCGAACACCCAATCTCTCTAGCAAAGGCAGTGTTAGAAAAATCCGAACATGTCATGTTGGCTTCTGAAGGCGCCGAGCAATTTGCCGATGACATAAACATGCCAAAAGTAAATAACGGTTTCTTTTCAACAGAACTTAGAAAGAACCAGTGGCAAAGGTTTATCGAAACAGGTGAAGACAGTTTAGAGCCAGCTGAAAAAGACTTTAAATTTGGGACTGTTGGTGCAGTGGCCATAGATCTTAATGGGAATCTAGCGGCAGCTACTTCCACTGGAGGGATAACCGGCAAAAGATATAGCAGAGTAGGGGATTCACCCATTATTGGCTGTGGTACTTACGCGAACAATAAAAGTTGTGCTGTCTCTGCAACTGGGCATGGTGAGTTTTTTATTCGACATACCGTTGCATATAACATTGCTGCTCGAATGCAATTTGGTGGCATGACATTGAATCAGGCTGTTAACGCTGTAGTGATGGATGAACTGGTTCAAGCGGGAGGCGAAGGTGGTGTTATCGCCATTTCGAACACTGGAGAATTGGAACTTCAATTTAACTCAGAAGGCATGTATCGGGGCTGGCACCGTCAAGGTGAAGAAACGGTGACAGCTATTTACAAGTCTGATGAACAACGGCATAAATCTGACTAACTAAGAATTAGGTCGAAGCAGAATGATTAGAGGGTCTTGTTAAAAGACCCGTTATTTCAAGTCATCTGAGGAATGACGTTCCGGCACTTGATCTTGCTCATCACCCCAAACCCTATTGACCTTTCTGCCACGAATTACGGCTGGACGTTCTGAAATGGTTTTAACCCACCGCTGGAGGTGAGTGTATTCACTTACAGATAAAAACTCTGCTGCGTCATACAAAAGCCCCCTAGCCAGCGCACCATACCAAGGGTAAATCGCTATATCAGCAATGCTATAATTGTCGCCCGCAAAGTAGGTGTTTTCGGCAAGATGTTTGTCTAAAACATCCAGCTGTCGTTTTATTTCCATCGCAAAACGATCAATGGGGTACTCGAGCTTCTCTGGGGCATAAGAATAAAAGTGACCAAATCCACCACCAAGATAAGGTGCCGAACCCATTTGCCAAAATAACCAATTCATTATTTGAGTTCTTTGTTCTAATGGCTCGGGAAGAAACTCACCAAACTTATTAGCCAGGTAGAATAAAATGGAGCCAGACTCAAATACTGAAATAGGTTTAGGCTCACTGTGATCTACCATTGCTGGAATCTTTGAATTCGGATTTATGTTAACGAAACCACTGGAGAATTGGTCTCCTTCGTTAATTTTAATTAGCCAAGCGTCATACTCCGCACCCTCATACCCAAGCTCTAAAAGCTCTTCCAGCATGATGGTCACCTTAACCCCGTTAGGCGTTGCTAATGAATACAACTGAATAGGATGTTCGCCGACAGGTAACTCTTTTTCGTGAGTCTTGCCCGATACTGGCCGATTAATATTTGCAAACTCACCACCATTTGGCTGTTCCCAAGTCCAAACTTTAGGTGGCACATAGACGTCTTTCTCGCTCATGAAATCTCTCCTGAAAATGGATTATTACTTTCACTTGACTGGTGTGTGGAGATGAAGACATTAATTATCAAGCCAAGTTCCCTGAAGTATTCAGAAGATGAAAATCACTAGGCTATGGATGTGTTGTTCTTAGCCAATTCGATATATTGTTTGGCGATTTCAGAATGGCTAAATCGTTGATTAAATCGATCTTTTATGTTTGGGAAAAACTCAAGAGCTGAATCTATTGTTTTGGTTAATGCGTGAATGTCACCAACCTTTACCAAGTACTGTTCTAAGTCATCAGTAAGAACTTCATTTGGCCCAGATGGACAGTCTGTACTGACTACCGGGATATTTAATAACAACGACTCGATTAAAACTCGTGGCATTCCTTCTGCCTCTGAAACCAAAACAGACAAAGATGCTGCTGAAATTATTCGATAGGGGTTTGCATCCCAGCCCCAAAATTTTACTCTGGAACTGATGCCCAGTTCTTTAGCAAACTGTCTTAACTCCTCTTCCAAAGGACCTTTGCCCACCAATATTAAATCTACTTCACCATTTTGAATATTAGAAAATGCTTTAAGTAGATCCATATGTCGTTTGCGGGGGATCATTGATGAGACATAAACAATATAAGGCCTATCGTAGTCAAAATCGGCCTTCGCTGAGTGATAGATATCGGAAATGTTGAATGGATTATGGATGATGTCAACCAGATGTTCTGCTACGCCTAGGTTTTGCACTAAATCTGACTTTATCCCTTGAGACAATGCAATTAGTTTTTTATTGGAGAATTTTTTCTTTAATTTATTAACTTTTTTTATCTTTCTGATATTGCCAAAAAAGCCTCTGCTATTAATCCAAGCTGTAGGGGTAATATGTACCGAACATCTTTTATTGGCTACGGGGATGTCATCATAGAATTCTGCGCGGCTGGTTATAAATAGGTCAAAAGGTTTCTTTTTGTTTGAGATGTCAACTAAGCTTGTTAACTCTACATGCTTATCTTTTTCCGATTTGGCAGATAAAAAATAAATGTCATCAGTAGAAACTACAGGGTAATCTACTTTTTGATTTAGTATGTAAATCTCAGTAATACAGCCTTGGTTCTGTAAGGTTCTGGATAGAGTAAGAATAGTTTTTTCTGCACCAGCACCAGACAAAGAACCTAATAAAAATCCAATTTTTATACCGCCCATTTGAAACCCATTTAATATTACGGTTTGAGACATAGAAATGCTTAACATTTATCAGTGTTGCAAGAAAAGTAACTTAAAGGATTTCAACGAATAAAAGCAACCCTTAGTTACAACAGAATCGGAAAGACTATTTTCTACTCAACAGAGATCGCGTAGTTTCCGTTACGTTTATCAATGTTAATAAAGCAGTTTGCAACAGAATCTCTCCCACCCCTGGGATTACAGACTAAAGTTGTACGCGGATTCAGTTGCTGACATTTATATTTGTGGATATGACCATTAATAGCGATCACAGGGGGATTTTTAGAATTCAAAATAGCGTTGGAATAGTCGCTGGTCATTAATGCATCCTCTAGCCCTATTGGTTCTTCTTCAAGGTTTCTTACCAAACATTGAGGAAACAATCCATGATGCGTCATTAAGATGGTTTTTTCTGATGTGTTGTTCAAGAACTCCAGTAGTTTAGCTACAGATTCGTTATGCCAGTTCAGCATATCTGAAGGTGATAGACTTCTTAGCTTTCCATTTTCCTCCAGAAAACCAATTGAACGGCAGTCATCCCAGTTATCAAGAGTAAAATCCATTGTATCTTTAACATGGATTGCTAGCTTCATGTTTGTCCACATATCTGAAGCCCATAAATTAATACCTGGTTGAATTTCTACCGCCTCGTCACAAACCAAATGCATGTGAGTGTTTTGGATTAGTCTATTGATCTTTAAAAATGCCTGTTCTCTAGTGGTATAAAAGTAGTCATGATTGCCTAGAGTAAAGTAAGTTTTAATGCCTTTGGTTTTGTTGAGTAGCCAATCATAGTTTTCTTCATTCACTCCGTTCATTAAATCGCCAGCAATGAAATATAGATCCGCATCGGGTAATTCGAATGATCGCTTTAGCCTTTCTGTCATCGTATCTATATGTAGATCAGAACAAACAAAAATTTTCATTGAGTGTTGTTTTGTTTCAACAGAAGTTGACTGAATTCTTCGAAACCCAATCCGCCCTCGTGATTCAGAATTGTCTTTGGGTGATGGGTCATTGAAGACAGATGTGGCTTAATATTAGATACACCAAAGGTATGAAAAAAAGTTTCAAACATGGGTTCATCATTAGGCGCGTCTCCAATGTAGCAAGATTGATGCTTTATTGCATTATCATCGAGGTGGTATTGAGTTTTTAATACTCGGTCAACCATTTTGGCTTTGTTGTAGTTACCTATCCAGGCGTTAACATGAATAGAACTCATTTTAGCCTGAGCATTGTGTTTTTCTAAATGGACTATAAGCTCATTAACTAGATCAAGGCTGACTTCAGCATTGTCTTGTCGATAGTTAATCGCAACATCGCATAGGCGATAGTGTTGATCTTGAGTTAAGTTGAGTGTTGGGTGTGCGCATATAAATTTTTTAATCAGATCCAGTAGCTCACTTTGTCGCTGTTCCATTACTACTTTATCTTCCCAGAAATCTACAGTTAATTGAGAGCTCTCATTAACTGACATCACAAATGCACCGTTTTCACCTATAACAGCATCCACCGGCCATAAGCGGATTATCTGATCACACCATCCGGCGCAAGCTCCAGTAACAGGTACAATTACAAAGCCTTTGCTTTGTAACGCCATCATAGCATTGATGGTTTCAGGGAGTAGTTTACCCTTGGTAGTCAATGTGTCGTCGACATCGGTAAAGATGTACTTAATCTGTGAAAGATTAGTTTTGTCTAGAGTTGAAACATTAGTCATAGGTATCTGAAAGTGTATGCAGGTGACAGTGTTCTGGAATGTATGGTAGATATTTGTCTTCCAGTTCACTGGTTACAAATTGATGTACTTGATTAAAGGAAAGAGACTTCACAGTTGCTTTTCGCTTCCATTTACTGTGATCTGCAACCAATATTATTTCGCTAGCATTACGTGCAATTGCATTTCCAATTTCAGCTTCAATCGGATCATATTCCATCAAACCATGCTGCGGCAATAGGGCTCCTGAACCCAGTATCCCGAAGTCCACATAAAAACTATCGAAAAAACGACTGGTTTGTTCGCCAACTACATCCTGATCAGAATGTCGTAGCTTGCCTCCAGCCACGTACACTTCGTGCTCAGGTTGCTGACAGAGTATTTCCGCAGCTCGAAGATTATTGGTTATTATTCTGAGCTCCTTGTGATTCTCTAGCGCTCTAGCTGTATACAAGGCTGTGGTGCCAATCCCCAGCAAGATTGAAGAACCATTAGGAATAAGTTGCGCAGTTATTTTACCAAGCTGAGCTTTAATGTCTTCATTGGTAAATTCTCTAGAAACAAAAGACGAATTATGAAGAGGGGCAGGCAGCGACACACCACCATGAAGCCTGCGCACTAAACCCAATTCACACATTTGATTTATGTCTTTCCGAATGGTTTGCTGGCTTACTTCAAATTGTGTGGCTAATTCTTCAACCTGCAATTGTTCGTTAGATTGCAACCAAACTAAGATATCGTTTTGTCGGCTGTTGAGTTTAGTCAAAATCAGATCATCCTATTTGGGTAATCTGTGATGATGCCATCCAAACCCCACTTCAACAATTGGGTAGCAGACGTCGCATCGTTTACTGTCCATGCCATGGTCAGCCAATTATGTTGGTGTGCTTCTTCAATCCATTCCGGGCTAATTGCATCTTGTTGCGCATGAATGCTGTAAAGAGAAAGCTGTTCTGCAGTGTCTGACCAAGTGGCAGGTAATTTCTCGGTTATCCAAGCTCGTTTCCATCGGATGTCTCTAGACTTAATGGCACCCAGAACATCCACATCAAAGCTGGACACAAGGGTTCTTTCAATGCCCCCCCAACTATTTAAGTCTTCCAACACAAGATCAACTAATTGCTCAGGGTTGAAACCATGATTCTTAATTTCAACATTCACTCCTAATTGAAGGTCGTCAGCAAGTGTTAATACTTCCCGAAGAGTCGGGATTTTATATTCCTCGGTATCTGGATTGTTGCGAGGCTTTACCTTTGTTAATTCTTCAAGTGTTAAGGAAGCTAAAGGAACATTGCCCAACATACTTCTGCCCAACTCGGCATCATGGTGAACCACAACACTATTATCCGCTAGCAGGGTAACATCGAACTCTACACAAGAAGCGCCTGCCTCTGCCGCACATCTCATCGAAGCCAGTGTGTTTTCCAGAGCCAAACCCGCTGCTCCCCGATGCCCCATAATTTTATTTCGAAACATCATGACATTAGCTCACTCGTTTTCCAGTTTCTGGGTCGAATAAATGCAATTCAGACTCCTGGAAATACAAGGGTAATGACATGGGGCCATCTGATGGATAGGCTCTGTTTAGTCTGGCTATCACTGTTGTATCGCTGCCTGAAACTTTGCCGTGAACTAATGTGTCTGCTCCTAAGGGTTCCAACATGTTGATACTGAAATCTACTCTGTGTGTGTATTCTGAGCTTCTGTAAAAATGCTCGGGACGAATACCAATACTGACCTTACCTTGATGCTCAGGTGAGTTGTTTAAATTAAATTGGTAATCACCAAAACATAAAGTGTTGTTCTCTATTTTCCCATCAATAAAATTCATTGATGACGAACCAATAAAGCTTGCTACAAATACAGACTCAGGGCGATCATAGATTTCAATAGGTGTCCCTATTTGCTCGACAATACCACCATTCACAACGGCTAATCTGTCAGCTAAAGTCATGGCTTCAGTTTGGTCATGGGTTACATACACAGATGTTGTTTTAAGGGTACGTTGCAAAGTTTTTATTTCGTTACGCATTTGTACTCTTAGCTTTGCATCTAGATTTGACAATGGCTCATCAAATAAAAACGCTTTTGGGTCTCGAACGATGGCCCGACCCATTGCAACTCTTTGGCGTTGACCACCAGACAGTTGGCTAGGTTTTCGATTCAAATAGTCACCCAAGCGTAGTAACTTTGCAGCGTCTTTCACTTTTTCGTCAATGATATCTTTACCCACACCACGGTTTTTTAATCCATAGGCCATGTTTTTATAAACTGACATGTGGGGGTACAATGCATAGTTTTGGAAAACCATCGCGATATTTCTCTTAGCGGGTGAAACGTCGTTAACTTTGTTTTCACCAATATGAATATCACCCGATGTGATACCTTCCAATCCTGCAATAGTTCGCAGCAGGGTAGACTTGCCACAGCCAGAAGGTCCGACCAAAACCAAAAATTCACCTTCTTTAATATCTAGGCTAATGCCTTTAATCGCGTGGTGACCATTGGGATAAATCTTTTCTATGTTTTCTAATTTAATGGCGCCCATTACAGTCTCCTACTTTTCGCTTTCAACTAAACCTTGGATAAACCAACGTTGAAAGACAATTACAATTAATACTGGTGGCAACATGGCTAAAATGACCATGGCAAATATCAAGTTAAATTCTGGTACCCGGCCTTCTGTGGCCACGCTCAAAAAGTTTTTAATGCCCATTACTATCGTGTAATAAGCTTCTTCTGTGGTCATCATGAGTGGCCACAAATATTGATTCCAACCGACAACGAACATAATAATAAACATGGCAGCCATCATGGTGCGCGACAGCGGTATCAAGATGTCTTTAAAAAACAGCCAAGCATTTGCATTATCTAACTGAGCTGCTTCTAGCAACTCGTCTGGTATGGTTTTATAAAACTGCTGAAAGTAAAAAGTGGCGGTGGCTGAAGCAATTAACGGCAGAATTAAACCTGTGTAAGAGTTTAATAATCCCAAGTCGCTGACTACCTCATAGGAAGGAACAATACGCACCTCTAATGGTAAAAGAAGAGTGCTGAAAATAATCCAGAATAAAAATGTTGCCATCGGAATTCTGAAATAAACCAACGCATATGCAGCTGTCATGGCAATAATAATTTTACCTACGGCGAATCCAACTCCCATGATGGTTGAATTCCAAAGCATACGCATACCAGTGGCGGTGTCAGTAAAACCTATGGCTGAGGTTAATGCTGTTTTGTAGGAAGATAACCCTTCTAGTCTAGGTATCCACTGCATGCCTTCTTGAATAATAGTTTCCACAGTATGAGTAGAGCTGGCGAACAAAATCCAAATAGGTGTAATTAAAAATAAGATACCTAGCCAAAGGATTAAGTGATCGAAAAAAGTCGCGCGCTGCATATTGATCTCCTTAGTAATGGATTTTGCGTTCTACAAAACGGAACTGCACCATGACTAATGCCATGACCAACACCATTAGTAGAACAGATTGAGCAGAACTTAACCCTAAGTCAGCACCCAGAAATCCGTCTTGATATACCTTGTAAACTAAGCTTGTGGTTGAGCCACCTGGACGACCTTGTGTCAGTGTGTCAATTAATGCGAATGTATCGAAAAATGCATAAGTAATGTTAATAACAACGAGGAAAAACGCAGTAGGTGCCAACAACGGAAAGGTAATTGTCCAAAAGCGTCTCATATTGCTTTCACAATCCATTAATGCCGCTTCTCTTACGGATTTAGGAATGGATTGAAGGCCTGCTAGAAAAAACACAAAGTTAACAGGCACCTGTTTCCATACTGCCATTAATGTCAGCATGGCCATGGAATCGAATGCCTTTGTCTCAGGCGCAAAGTTCCAGCCCGTTGCAACGATCCAGTCATAAAACAAACCTAGATGTCGATTGAATAAAAAGTAAGCGGTCACACCAGCCACGGCAGGTGCCACTGCATAAACCCAAGTCAGCAACACTCTGTAGGTGCGTTGAGCTCTTAATACTGAGTTGGCTTTCACCGCTAATACAAGAGATATCATCAATGATAAGAACACTACAATGGCAGAGAAGCCAATGGTGAAAATGAAACTGTACAGGTATTCGCTAGACTGAAATAAGGTTTGGTAGTTTTCAAACCATACAAATGTGCTCGATAAACCCCAAGGGTCTTCCAGCATAAAACTCAAATAGAAAGCCTGTAACGCTGGCCAGAAAAAGAAAATGGCAATAATTAAAAGTTGTGGTGCGATAAATACATAAGGCACCCAAGAATTGGAAAACTGAACCTGCTTGGCCATGGCTACGACCTTTTTAAAATCTAATCTTCTGAACGGAGTCAGCCTGACTAGCTAGCAATCAATTGAATAAAAAATTGCAGATTGATTAGTTACTAACAAAACCTGCCTAACCCGTTAGGGCTGGCAGGTTTTACTTCATAAGCTGCTTGGGTCTATTTGCAAATAGACTGCTTCTCAGCTTTTGTTATTTTACAGTGCGAGCAAAACGCTTAAGGTTTGAGTTGCCATCCTTAACAATTGCGTTTAACGCGGCATCAACGCTAGTATCGCCAGCCATTACACGGTCAATTTCACGATAAATTGATTCGCGAGTTTGAACATAGAAACCCATACGATAGCCCTTAGTCCACTCAGCACCAGGTAGGCTTAATTGCAGAATACCGATTTCGGCATCTGGGTTTGCTTTGTAATAACCGTCTTTTTTGGCTAGCTCATAAGCAGCGTTAGTGATAGGTACATAACCCGTTTCACGGTGCCACATGTATTGAGTTTCAGGCTTAGTTAAGAAGTCAAAGAATGCAGCAACAGCTTGGTATTCTTTTTTAGAGTGACCTGCCATGGTGAACAGAGCTGCGCCGCCAATAAAAGTAGAGCCTGCATCTTCGTTAACTGATTTCCAATAAGGTAAGTAAGTTGTACCAAAGTCGAAAGTAGCTGCTTGCTTCAAACCACTGAAAGAACCGGAAGAACCCAGCCACATAGCAACTTCTTGTTTTTCAAAAGCAGATTGATTGTCACCCCAACCACGACCGTAGTATCCGTAATAACCTGCGTCTTTCCATTCCTTAAGTTTAGTAAGGTGCATAGCAAGGCTTTCATTGTTGTACATCAGCTTAGTAGGCAGCGCAGAAAAACCATTATTACCATCAGTTAATTGAATGTTATGACGAGAATGGAAGTTTTCGAAGAAAATCCAAGGTGTATGAGACTGGGACAAAGCTGTGTAACCTGCTGCTTTTAACTTAGGAGCAATCTTTTCAAATTCTTCCCAAGTTTTTGGCGGCTTAACACCTGCTTTGGCCAAAGCGTCTTTGTTGTAATAAAGAACTGGTGTAGAAGAGTTAAATGGCATGCCTACCATTTTACCTGCTTCATCCGCATAGAAATTACGAACGCCAGAAATGTAGTCGTTATTGTCAAAGTCATAACCCGCATTGCTCATCACATCCTGAACAGGAACAGACGCGCCTTTTGAGTTAATAATGGTGGCAGCACCGGCGTCGAAAATTTGAATAATGTGTGGTGCTTCACCAGCACGGAAAGCAGAGATACCTGCAGTCATGGTTTCTTCGTAAGTGCCTTTGTAGACTGGCGTAATTACATAATCATTCTGAGACTTGTTGAAGTCTACTGCGATTTCGTTAACCGTTTCGCCCAAAGCACCGCCCATTGCGTGCCACCATTCTATTTCCGTTGCTGCTTGTACTTGCATAGCAGCGGCACCAAAAGCCATTACAGCTAATGTATTTTTTAACATGACTCATCCTCAGATTATTTAAGTGGGTCTAACACAGAACAAAGCGGATTTAATCAACAGAAGATGACATTATTATTTCGAATGAAAGTAAAAAGTATTTCAAATGAAACCATGTTGGCTAAAAAGTACACCATTGCTAAAAATTGACCTTCAAATGAAAGAGGTTATTAACGACCGAGTAACCGCTGTAGTAAATGGATATGTAATTGATTAATTGAATGAGTGTGGATATGAATTGTCCACGAAGATGGCTTGGAGTGCCGTTTCTAAAACGACACTCAATAAACTAGGCGGCTAATTCTCGCCTAACGATTTCAGCACCCGCTTTTAACGCATTTAGCTTACCCCTAGCTACTTCTCTTGATAGCGGAGCCATGCCGCAATTTGTGCAAGGATAAAGCTTATCGGCATCTACATACTTCAGTGCGTGGCGCAGGGTAGCGGCGACTTCCTCCGGAGTTTCAATGATGTTAGTCGCCACGTCTATGGCGCCCACCATCACTTTTTTACCGCGAATAAGTTCTAATAATTCCATTGGCACATGAGAGTTATGACACTCAAGGGATATCATATCAATGTTAGATTGCTGAAGCTTAGGGAATACTTCTTGGTATTGTCGCCATTCAGAGCCCAAGGTTTTTTTCCAGTCGGTATTGGCTTTGATGCCATAGCCATAACAAATGTGTACGACGGTTTCGCAATTCAGTCCATCAATTGCTCTTTCTAAACAGGCAATACCCCACTCATTCACTTCATCAAAAAAAACGTTAAAAGCCGGCTCATCAAATTGAATAATATCCACACCGGCCGCTTCAAGTTCTTTAGCTTCCTGATTGAGAATCCCTGCAAATTCCCAGGCCAGCTTTTGACGGCTTTTGTAATGAGCATCAAATAAAGTGTCTACCATTGTCATAGGGCCAGGTAGTGCCCATTTTATGGGCTGATCAGTTTGGCTTCGTAAAAACTTAGCATCTTCCACAAAAACAGAGTTGGGACGACTCACTGGACCCACTACAGTGGGCACGCTGGCATCGTAGCGATCACGAATCTTCACGGTTTCGCGCTTTTCAAAATCGACGCCGTCTAGGTGCTCAATAAATGTCGTGACAAAGTGTTGGCGAGTTTGTTCACCGTCGCTCACAATATCAATGCCGCTTTGACTCTGTTCCTGTAGAGCAACTCTTAACGCGTCCCGTTTGCCATCTGCCAATTCAGTATTTTGTAACTTCCAAGGCGACCATAGTTTTTCAGGTTCTGCTAACCAAGAAGGTTTTGGCAGACTGCCTGCAGTTGAAGTGGGTAATAGTTTTTTCATTACAATATTCCTTAACTCAAATTGGCTATATCACAACATTCTCTGACCATTTTTTAAGGACAGATTGATAGGGTTTTATAAAGTTTTCTTCTGCAAATTTGCCCTGTTTTATTGCCAACTGACTTCGCTCTTCTCGGTCATAAACAATTTGAGTCAGTGAATGATCAGCATGCTTTAAGTTGGGTTGATAATGATTCCCCGCTACGGAGTTCGCATTGTATATTTCAGGGCGATAGATTTTTTGGAAGGTCTCCATAGTGCTAATGGTGCTAATTAACTCTAGATTCGAGTAATCATTCAGCAGATCGCCAATAAAATAAAAAGCCAGTGGAGCAACGCTGTTGGGTGGCATAAAGTACCGCACGTCGAAGCCCATCTTTTTAAAGTACTGCTCCGTTAGAGAAGATTCGTTTGGTAGATATTCCACTCCCAGTACAGGGTGTTGATTTTGAGTGCGATGATAAGTTTTATTGTCTGAAACACTCAGGCAAATAACAGGCAGTTTTTTAAAATTTTCTCTGTATGTTTCAGAGAAAACAAAGTCTTTAAATAATTTGCCATGCAAATCACCGAAATTTTCCGGAATAGAGAATTGTTGTTGGCCTCTGTTGTGATCCAGTAACAGCACACTAAAATCGTAATCCCGGACATAGGATGAAAAATTATTTCCAACGATGCCTTCAAAGCGTTGACCCGACTTACTATCGTTTATCGTGGTCTTTAAAATTTCGATGGATGGGAACTGTTGGCCATTACCAGCGACATCAATATCAACGGAAACAATTTCCAGTTCCAGAGAATAGCGATCTGCTTTCGGGTTGTCCCAACTCGCAAGCGCATTAAAGCGGCTGTCTACCATTCGCAAGGCGTTACGAAGATTCTGCTTGCGGCGTTCACCTCGTGCCAAATTAGCAAAATTAGTGGTAATTCGAGTACCGTCTGAAGGATGATAGTTTTCATCGAAACTGATGGTTTTAATGGTGTATGTGAAACCCTTACTCATGGTGGTCTTGTTTCCTGGTTATCGGTTATCTGTCACATCAACGGAGCTGTTTTACTTTGCACTTTTTCAAAAAAACTGCGGTTGTTGACCTCAGTTGTCGCCGACCTTCGAATCAGCCTACAAACATTTATTTTTTGAGTTGCAAGTGTGCAGAGCGGTTTATACGTGGATTAGTGCATGACTAACATTGATAATATTTCATTGAATGATGAATATGGCTCATGATTTGGCGCTTAGACTCTCAGAACAACCTTCCAAATGTTCAAATAGCGTGTTCAGAACCAATCAAATAGCTAACCTCGAATACTATGCCAGCCTCCAGAGTCATGAATAAAATTAATGGGTCGGTGAATAAATACCATTTTTAATCATTTTTTGAGGTGACTAATATTTCGCGCCAATAAATTGTGTTCAATACAGCGAGTAAAAAATGAGTTCAGGCGGTAGTTCCACAAAGCCCTGCGTGACCAAATACAGCGCTAGGGTAAAAAGCGTAATAGCGCTTAATACAGAGACTTTTGAAGTTGAGCTGGAGTGCTGTGATCAACAATGCGGTGGGCAACAGAGGAAACTGAATTACTTGCCCGGACAATATCTTCAGCTTGAGTTGGATTTAAATGGCGACAGCCAACCACAGCGTTTGTTTTATTCCATTGCGAATCCAGTTAACTCTGACCACCCCTATCGGTTACAGCTATTTATTCAAAACCAGAATGCATTGACGCATAGGGTGTTGGATCACCTTCAACAATTACAACTTACTAATAAGCCCCTCAATTTGAACCTGCCATTGGGGCGTGCCCATCTGCAAACCGATTTAAAACTGCCCCACGTACTGGTTGCCGCCGGATCGGGGATCACACAAATAAAGTGTTTGCTCGAAGAAGCCGTTAAACAGAATCCAGATGTTGTTCTGCATTTGTATTGGTCGAATCGAAAAGTCGAAGACTTTTTTCTTCTTGATGAATTTAAAGAGTTAGCTGACCAACATAGCTATGTGAAGCTGGTTCCTATCCTAGAGTCTGATAGTGATAGCTGGTCTGGTCGAGTCGGGTTTATCTACGAAGCGATTCAAGCCGATTTTGATAACCTAGCAAACGCTCAATTTTATCTCTGTGGGTCCCCCAAAATGGTGTATGGCACCATTGATCAACTCAAGCCTATGGGCTTAAAGGAACGGCATTGTTATTCCGATGTTTTTGAATACGCGCCACGAAACCAGCAGTTAGCAAGCTAAATTTTATAGGCCTTTGTCATTTAATTTTTTATTAACGTTGGCAACGGATTGATATGGACTAGCGTCCTACTTTACTCGGGTTTTGGCATTACATTTTAAGTACCCGAGCAAAGTAGAAAGCTGACTTAGATAACTTTAGGTTACTGCAGGTTCATATCGAACGCAGACTAAAAACAATAGAGATTGCGGGTTAGCTCTTTGCATTCAGTTTCAACATACCATCAGTGCCAAAGGCTTGATAAATCCCTTCCGTTACCTGTCTTAGGTGGTCGTTGTAAACCTCAACTGGTTCACCCATGCCCATTTTATCTACCACGGTTCTAAATGCTCTTTGGCCTGCCGGGGTTTCAATAACGGCGGCGATAGCATCTGAAACCAGTTGTGGGTTTTGTGCTGGGTTGGCTGCCAGTGCTTGTTCAAACGATTCCAGGCTGGCTTTAGGGGCTTGCGCCATATCGCCATAGTGTTGCAACCTGTCGGTGTCAGATGGTTGGATCAAGCGGCCAATAAAGTCAGTGGGAAAACCGCCGGGTTCAATCAAGGCCACATCAATTCCGAATGCTGATAACTCGGTGCGATAGTTTTCCGTTAATGCTTCAAGCGCCCATTTGGTTGCATTGTAAGGCCCATAAAACGGCACGGTAATTCGGCCTAAAATGCTCGACACATTTAGAATCAGGCCAGAATGATTGGCATGGAAATGGGGCAGCACAGCTCGAATCATTCTGTGAACGCCAAAAACATTAATATCAAAAACTTTTTTCAAATCCTCGGTATCAAAGGTTTCCTGAATACCATGCACACCTAAGCCTGCGTTATTCACTAAAACATCCAGCCCTTCAGCCATTTCTAAGGCGCTGGCAACACCTAATGCGACGCTGTTTTCATCAGTTACATCAATATGAGCTATTAAAGCCCCAAGCCCTTTAAGCTCTGTTGCGATGTCACTGTTGCGTCCTTCCGGGTCGCGCATTGATGCCACTACCGTGTGGCCCTGTGCCAGTAATTGCTTGGTAGCTAATAAGCCGAAACCGCTGCTGGTGCCTGTAATAAGTACTTTTGCCATTGTCTTCATCCTCAAATTAAGTTGTGAAAATAAGCAGATTGCTGACTTGCTTACCGATGTTGAGAAAGTTTAATATCGAAAAAATATTGAACAATATGAAGATTATGAACTTATGATTCTCAATTTAAGAACAATGTCTTTTCAAGAGTTGGTCATCTTTGTCACAGTAGTGAGAGAGGGGGGAATCATTGCTGCAGCGGACAAGTTGGGAATCGCAAAATCAGCGGTCAGCACTCAGCTGGCTCGTTTGGAAGACCGGCTCAAGGTCAAGCTGCTAGAGCGCAGTTCCAGACGTATGTCATTAACTGTTGCCGGCGAACATATATTGCCCAGGGTTGAGTCATTAATTGCTGAGGGCGAGCGCTTGTTCGAACAAGCGGAACAGGAAATAGGTGAGCCTGCAGGCACGGTAAAAATGGCCGTCACCCCTGACTTTGGCAGTTTAGTAGTTACGCATTTTTTTCCTGAGGTGAATCGGAGTTATCCAAAAATCTCAATGATCAGTAAATTTGATTACCAGTTTGAAGATTTGCAGGACCCTTCCTTTGATATCGCCATTAGAATCGGAAAAGTGAATGATGAAAATCTGGTTGCCCATCAACTGGGCGAGTTCAAACGGATATTGGTTGCAAGCCCTGAATATTTGGCAGTCCATCCAATAAAACAGCCCAGTGATTTGGAGCATGCTGAATGTATTGTGTTTTCAAGCACAACCACAGAGCGTATTTGGAAATTATTTTTGGCGAGTAATATGGAACAGCCAATTCCAATACCGATAAAAAGCAATATGGCGGTATTAAGTTTTTCAGCCATTATCGAGCTGGCACTTGCGAATCAGGGGATTGCCTACGTGCCAGAATTTATGGCAATTCGACAAATTCGGGCGGGCACATTGCAAAGAGTTTTACCCAGTTACCAAGGCATAAGTTCTAAGGTGTTTTTAGTCTATCGTTTTGGCAGTGACAAAATTCATCGTTTGAAATCCGTCATCGAAATTGCCAAAGCCCATATTCCGAATTTGCTAAAGAGCCACAGCTGTTAGCACTAATGAAAATGCTAAACGAGTGGGTACCAAGTAAACCCAAAAACTGTGGCCTCAGCAGATATTACGAACTGACAAATTTATAATCTGGAACAGAATAAACACTGGAATCCCCCAACAAATAAGCTGTGAAATTGGAACCAAATAAATTGCTTATGGCCGGGTCATTAATGTTTAGGCCTCCGGTAAAAGTGCCGAAAGCTGGTAGTATCATTCTCTGGTTGTCGGCAATAAAACAGGGCCGACTAACTCGCACACCTTGTAAATGTAATTCAGCTTTGGGGTGAAAATGCCCGCTGATTTCAGGTTCTCTGTGGTAGAAATTTTCAGCTTGAGAATGAGCTAAAGCCTGATGCCGGAAGGTAATGCCCTGTCGAGTAATCTCATTAACACCTTGAGTGTCTGGCGGAATAAAATCATCGTCGTGATTACCAATTACCCAAATGATTTTGTAGCTTCGACATAGATTTTCAAAAACCGTTTTACTTTGAATTTCTAAGCGATGGTAGCCATTGCCATCATGAAAGCTGTCTCCTAACAATATTAGGGTTTCTACATCATGTTGTTGAATGCTGGCAAAAAGTTTTTGCAAGGTATCAATGCTGTCATAGGGTGGTAGCATTTGGCCACGAGCGGCAAAGTAAGACGCCTTCTCCAAATGTAAATCCGCAGCCACTGCAATTTTTTGAGCGGGCCAGATTAAAATTCCAGATGCATCTAGCCAGAACTGTTGATTGGCAAAAGTGATATTCACTTTTCAGAAACCTAATTGAAAATTAACAGCATTAAGTTAAGCCAGCTTCTTTTAGTAACTCGGCTTCAAATTCTTGAAGATAATACTCGCTAACATCTTTTTTACTCACCGTCTCTTTGCTGATTTCAAGGAGCAATGGCACCGAAAGCGGCGACACTTTGTCTAGTGCTTGATGAGTAATTTTACCTTCGACCCTGGCCAGCATATCTTCCAGGCGAGAAATATCAATGAGTCCACTAAGGGCGTCTGCTCGTGCTGCCTGTAATAACACATGGTCTGGTTCGTATTTTCTTAACACGTCATAAATTAAGTCTGAATTAACCGTCACCTGCTTACCGGTTTTTTGATGGCCCGGATGTCGCCGTTCTATTAACCCGGAAATCACAGCCACATCACGAAAATTTCTTTTTAGAAGAGGTGTTTCCATTAACCATTCATGTAAATCGTCATGCATTAAGTCTTGATCAAACAAGGGCTCAACCTCTGCAACAGGATTTACGCTCCACAGGGCCAGAGCATAATCGGTGGCAACAAAACCCAGGGGTTGGTATCCAAAACGTTTCATTCGTCGCGTTAATAAAAATCCCAGAGTTTGATGAGCATTGCGGCCTTCAAATGTATAAGCCACCAGGTAATGCCGCTTACGTTTTCGTTTAGGGGTGTCCCTACCTCTAGCAAAGGTCTCAACCAATAGCCCATCTGAAG
>JANQHX010000101.1 GCA_028282465.1 Gynuella sp. | reverse complement strand
AATCGTCTAAGCATCATAATACTGGCTTGGTCACTTCCACCTCCCCCCTTGCGCTGATCTATGATTAAACCTTTTACGCCGTCGAAATCCTGAATGATTTCATCCATGATATTGTTGAGGTAGGGTAAATGAATTGTCGGATCACTTTCTACGAACGAGCCGGTATTTGGGGCGATGGATAAAAAAGAGTCTACGTAAATATAGCCTAACTCATTTCCAATTTTTGCCCAGGTGAGTGCATCCAACTTGCCGTCATTTAGAGTTTCCCCTTCGCCATCTGACTTGGGTAGGCTAGTAAAATAGCTATAGAGAATTTCATAGTAGCGCTGAGCTTCCTGATAATAATATGGAGCAAAGGACTCTAAATCTTCGGCGTCTCCACCTTGTGACTCAAACTCTGAAGCCAACTTCAGGGTCAACCCTGAGTATTGTCTATCTGCAATTAGCTTGTCGAGAAAGTTTACCATGTCTGCCTCTTTCTCAGGCAAGACCCAAACGTGCCCATCACCATTAAATTCAGTGACAATCGAGGTAAATAATTCGACCAATTCTTCGTCTGTTGAATTTTCACTTACTTGGCCTAAATAGAAAGTTTCTAGTGCGCTCAGGTCAATGCCTCGTTTTTGCTCAAACCCGTAATAAGCTTTCGCCATTGCAAAATAATGTTTGAGTACTTCCGGTGCGGAATTACCTGCAAGCGTCTGGCAGCTCTCTGGTAGTTCTTCTTGTTTACGCCAATATTGACGGTACAAAGTATGATCATTTTCTACCATAGAGAAGAGATCATTTTCGTCAAAACGGATATCTAGTAGTTCGTTTAATTGCTCCCAGTCTGTGACTAACTCTTGTTCAGTTGCAATACAGGATTCTGATGACGCTTGGTAAGTAGAAATTGAATCGTTTTCAATAACTAGATACTGGCCATAACCCTCTTGAAACCAAATTCCGTCTAACGGGTTAGATAAGGTTGGTGCACTTGGCTCCGAGTTATTGTCGTCGTTTTCTTTTGAAAAACAGCCAACCAATACTGAGAGAATTCCCAGAAAAAGGGTGGCTTTAATGGTTGGGCCCGCTAGGCCGGTTTTTAAGTGAAACATGCGAGGTATTCTCCCTGCTCTTGTTGGTGAGCTCGGGAAATTGCCTTAAATACTGGGTTTCCTAGTCCAATCCGATAGAAAAAGACGGCTAAATTAACTCATTACTCAGAGTTTCGGTAAGCAGATGGTGTTTGCTGGGTGGACTTTTTGAAACAGTTATAAAAGGATGATTTAGAATTGAACCCAGCATCAAAAGCAATTTGAATAATCGGGTGGTCGGTTTCCCGAAGCAGTCTTGCGGCTTCCGTCACTCGGTATTCGTTCACAAATTCGAAGAAACTTTGTCCTGCACTTTCATTAATAACTTGTGACAGATGATGTGACGATAGTTGCATTTGCTGGGCTAGGGTGGAGAGGCTTAAATCACCATCAAGAAAGGGCTTTTGAGTTTCCATATGAGCCCTCAAATCTTCAAGCATTTGAGTTGAAAGGTCCCGTGATAGGGAGGAGTTATTGTATTTTTTTGCCTCCTGCTCCTTAGTTGGGTTCAGCTGCTCTAGCATTTGTTTCGTATAGTGAATCTCTGGTTGCAACATGCTTCGGTAAAGCATCCAAGCAGTGACGCAAACTAACACAGCATGTAACACAAAATAGACGGCTTCTTCTAGCTGCTTAGAAAAAACTGAGGAAAAGTAAGTACCAAAAGCAAAAATCACAGCTATCACTAAATAAGCTTTAACTAATCGCTTTAGCCAACTTAACTGTGTGTCCTGCGCATTAGAAAAAAACTGCTTCGCCGTTCGGGCATGTTGGTTTAATTTTTTAAGGCTGAGTAATAAATATACAAAGAAGTGTATAGGCGCCAGCAACAGCATTAGAAAGAACGGCACAATTATCCATTCTCGAAGCTCATTGATCTCGTATTCATTGGTGTAGAACATCAAGATTTTGCTCTCTGCGTCTAGAATGTAAATGGGCAGCGCGCAGAGTAGGCAAATCAGAGCAGGTAGGAAATGTATTAGTAGGTTGTCTACTTTAGGTTGGATGAGTCCTACGACGTATAGCCATATGGCTGGCCCAAGAATAAAAAGCGTTGGGCTCGTCAGATATATAGCTTCTGGATACAGTCGATATACTTCAGAAAATTCCAAAGCGCTGTCAATCAGCTGCAACGAAACAATGACTGAAAAGATTAAAAGATATCGGTTTGCACTTACTTTTCTCTGTTTTGCGCCATTCAACCCCATTACTAACATTAGGCACTGACTGGCACCTACTATCAGTAAAATTTCAAACGCACTAAACATTGTTTGATGACAACTTCATGAAACTTTGAAAATGAGCTAAACCAAATGAAGAACAACAGACTAGGTGCTTTTTTAGCTAACAGCTATTGTTCATTCTTGAACTTGTAAACACCATTGATGATGCATCGCTAAGCTTATTCTAGTAGTTTTATTTAGTCACTTATTTTAAACAAGTGCGGCAGTGGTTGCCTAAGACAGAGGGTTGTAAGCCGGCGAAAAAATTCGCTGGCTTACCTATGGTTTGTTAATTATGCAGCGACCATTGCTTTAACATCTTCTTCCACTGTTCCTATGCCTTTAATGTCAAAATTTTCAATTAATATTTTGGCCACATTTGGTGACAGAAAAGCTGGAAGCGTTGGGCCTAAGCGAATACCTTTTACACCTAAATGTAATAAGGCTAACAATACTGTGACTGCCTTTTGCTCATACCAAGCAATGTCGTATGCAATAGGTAGATCATTAATATCTTCTAATTCAAATACTTCTTTGAGTTTTAAAGCTATTACTGCCAACGAGTAAGAGTCGTTACACTGGCCTGCATCCAGAACTCTTGGAATACCACCTATATCACCAAGATCTAACTTGTTATAACGATACTTGGCGCAACCAGCAGTGAGGATCACGGTATCCTGAGGCAGCTCTTTTGCGACATCGGTATAGTAGTTTCTCGATCTTTGGCGACCGTCACATCCCGCCATAACAACAAACTTTTTGATTGCACCTGTTTTAACTGCATCAACCACTTTATCTGCTAGTGCCATTACCTGGGCGTGGGCAAAGCCTCCTACAATGGTACCGGTCTCGATTTCAGTGGGTGCCTCACAAGTTTTTGCTAGCTGGATGATTTCAGAAAAATCTTTTTCTCCCGATTCATTGGCAGAAATATGTTGGATACCCGTATACCCTGTAACACCTGTAGTAAAGATGCGCTCTTTGTATTCATCAGTTACGGGCACAATACAGTTGGTCGTCATTAAAATTGGGCCATTAAAAGCGGCAAATTCCTTGTCTTGTTGCCACCAGGCGTTGCCGTAGTTGCCTACAAAGTGTTTGTACTTTTTAAAGGTAGGGTAGTAATGGGCTGGTAGCATTTCACTGTGGGTATATACGTCCACACCTGTGCCTTCGGTTTGTTTTAACAATGCTTCTAAGTCTTTAAGGTCATGACCCGAAATCAAAATACCCGGATTGGATTGAACCCCAATATTGACTTCGCTAATCTCTGGATTCCCAAAAGATTCGGTATTGGCTTTATCCAGCAGTGCCATGGTGGTGACCGCGATTTCTCCAGTTTTCATCACCAGAGATATCATTTCATCGACCTCTAACTCTTTGGTGATGGACGCCATAGCTTTATAGATAAAATGGTAGATGGTTTCGTCTTCGTACCCTAGCTGCTTCGCATGCTTTGCGTAAGCTGCGACACCTTTTATGCCATAAACCAACAAGGCTCTAAGCGAGCGAACATCTTCATTTTCAGTTTTCAAAAAGCCAATTTGCGTTGCCTTATCCATTAAATCTGCTTCAGAATTCGCTGTCCAGGTTGCCGCATCGTGCAAGTTAACAGGCGCTGTCGCTCCCTGTTGCAATTCTGCACGAATGTCTAACCCTTCCTTGATCATCGCGGTGATCTTAGCGTCGTCAAAGTTTGCATTTGTGATAGTCGCAAACAGTGCGTTCATTGTGTAGTGATTAACTTCTGGTTTCACTTCATTAAGAGTTTCCGCATAAATGGCGATGCCTGACACGGTATACACCAATAAGTCCTGAAGGTCGGATGTCGAATGTACTTTTCCGCACCTACTTACGGTTTTACAGCCTCCTTTGCCAGCTGCCTCTTGGCATTGATTACAAAACATACTGATAGTCCTCTATTCGCAACTTGGTTTTTTTATAGTCGTAATACCAAAATAGAGCCTTTGCCTCCTGATTTCGGTAACATGTGTTACCTCATGTAGATTTTGTAGCAGGCAGCATATGTTAAAAGATGAAGCCAATATTCTTGCTGCTTCACCCTTGTTTTCAGGTATCTCAAGTGATTTGGTGCTTGAGTTGTTTAGTAGTATTCCGTTTACCATTAAAACCTACCCTAAAGATTCCATGATGATGATTCGGGGAGACGTATATGATGAGTTAAAGGTTTTGTTAAATGGTGAAGTCTCTGCAGAAATTCAAGACTTTACCGGAAAGGTCATGAAGGTCGAGAATCTGAAAGCTCCAGATTCATTGGCGATAGGAATTTTATTTGCCGATGACAATACCTTGCCAGTGACGCTAGTCACTCAATCAGACGTAAAAGTGATCTCTATTCCGAAAAGCTCAATTGTTAAATTGGCGCAGAGCAATCAGTTTTTCTTACAAAACTTCTTTACTCAGTCTGCAAATAAAATGACCTTCGTGGTAGAGAAATTGAGGCTGCTCAAATTCTCATCATTGAAACAAAAGCTTTGTAGCTATGTTCTGAGTTTATCAGACAAACAGCAGAGTGAAACTATTCAGCTACCCTACAATCGTGAACAGCTAGCAGCCTTATTTGGTGTCGCTCGCCCGTCGCTATCTCGAGTATGCTCGGAAGTAGTGGATCAAGGTTTCATGTCTATGGATGGGAAAAAAGTCACGATTCTTGATAAAGAAGGGATAAAAGCTCTTTTAAAGGAATGAGCCTTGTCTAAAGCCATCAAAGTCCAGTGAGCCATAAATTAAAAAAAGCAGGTAGTTTTTAAGTAGGCGCTAAAAGTTAACAATGGTTCTTTGCAAACGTTCATCGACATGTTTTGAAGTATGGAGATGATATCCAATTTCAGTGTCATATTGACATTCAACAATTAGACTCACTTTTTCACCTTCAACCAATCTTATCAATGCGAATTGCTCTCCATAAGTCATGTACCTTCCATCCGACACAGCACAGCCGAATATTTGTTCACCTTGATTAAAACTAAGAATAGGTGCCGTCGAAATAATGTTAGCTACCCCAATGCCATTACCAGTAATGTTTATATTGGTTTGATAATTGCCGTAGTCATCTAATACCGAGGTTGAGACCAGACTTTCGCTGTCTTCTTCACGGGGAGTGACGATAGTATCAGGAGTAGAGACACTGTTTGTAGTTTTATTTAAAGCTTCTAGTTCGGCTTTTTCTGGAGAAGATTTGATGGCTATTTCGAATGGTGAATAAGCGTTATGAATCAAAATTTCTGTTTCTGAATTGACTTCAATGTTAGGGCTAAAATTTATGCAAAATACTGACGTAATGCCGCTTACTAATATTATAAAAAGTGTTGTAAGGGAGTTTTTCATGGTAATAAATAAAACCCACATAGATTGAGATGGGTGATGCAGTAAATCCACATCACCTAAAAATTAGCTTATTGAATATCTTGTGCAGTCAAACCATAGTCATTAGTCAAATTGGATGGAATAGACTCCGCAATATATCCAATAAAATTGTTGCCTAGAGGAAATACAGCACTGCCCCACCCATGTGTATTTAAAGTGTTTTTAGCAGCAGTAGGTAATCGGCTCCAAGAAATACCAGGATAATCAACGCCATTATTTTTAGAAGAAGGTTGCAATGAATGGGTGCCAGAATTTCTGTTGTATTCAACCACTAAGCGACCACTATTGAATACGTTTTTTGAGTCATTTTTACCACGGATTTCATAGCCACCATGTTGTGAATATGAAGCACCAGCAAAACTATTATTATCAGTCCAGATAATGACATTTTCCCAATCATGGCGGTGGCCGGCACCTGAGATGGGCCAAGAACCCAACATGAACATATCTTTAGGGAAGTACCAAGCGTACATTATTGCGCACAGTTCGTGACCAGACTTCACCCAGCACTGGCTACGAGAGTAGGTTTGCCCTTTAGTTGTATTATTACAACCTCCGCTTTCTGAACCTGTTTCTTTCAAACCTCCACTATAGTTGCCTACAGCATCAACAGCTGCGTAAGGTTGGCAACCATTTCGTTTATAAAACAAAGGTTCCCATTGTGAGTCTTTCGAAACTAAAGATTCAGGCAATGGCGTCAGTTGATTGTGAGCAACTTCGCCTGCAAAAGTTGTACTTGTCAATGTTATGAAGGCTGCTGCTAAAAATTTTTGCATGTTTATTATTCGTCCTTTACTTAGTAATAGGTTTTTGAAATGCCATGTAGAAGCGCAGCGAAAAATATCTTCTCGTTGTGACAAGGGTGTTTCGTAGTTATTTCAATAATAATATTGCTAGAGTGTTCCGATCTTTCCTTGATATGTTTTTGAGATTGCGGATTTTGAATATTTTTTTAAGTAAGAATGCTGGCAAATATGCAATTATTAATTTTGATTAAGTGAGGTGTCGAATGAAGTCAGATGGGTATAGTTATTTCGGCAGCATTGATCTCGGTACTTCGTTTTGAAGCTTAGGAGTTTCTTGGTCAAAGCCCATTATTAAGTTTTTATCTTTTACTGTATTTATCATGACAAAATTTGTCCCCGTTATTTTTTAATTGTCACTTTCCAGTGGTCATTAAAATGGGTTTGGAAAAGACAGAGTCAATCAGTAAATACTCGTCCTAATCTCTAACGGCTTTGCTTATAGTTATTTTGCAAATAACAACATTTGGCTGCTACGCCATAGAGTTGAAGCTCTAGTCTGATCAAAGGTCAACACTGTGTATCTATGTTGGAAGCAACTAGGGGAGTCTTGTCCAGCCTTTATCTGTAAGGGTGTTTTGTAGCTTTGTATGTAAGAAGAATGATTAAAAATAAGAATGAACAGGCCTTAGCAGGCCTGTTGGAGGGCAGTCGTATTTATTTAACTACGATATTGTCAGCCTGAGGACCTTTTTGACCTTGAGAGATCTTGAATTCGACCTCTTGACCTTCAGCCAGAGTCTTGAAGCCATCGCTCTGAATTGCACTGAAATGTGCAAATACGTCAGGGCCACCATTAGATTGCTCAATGAACCCGAAACCTTTGGTTTCGTTAAACCATTTTACTTTACCAGTTACTGTATCAGACATGTTGTTTTCCTGATTAAAAATATAAGAGTTCCCCATTTTGGGGGTTCGATAGAAAAAAGAGACTTTTATTAACTTCAGGACGTGCTGATATTGCTTAGGACGAAATGGAGGTATATCAAAGAGACGTGATTTCTACGGGAGGCAGTGTATCGTGTTCTTTTTGGGAGTCAACTACAAATCAGCATGGTATGTAAGTTAGTGTATTTTTACCTATTAATTCTAAGATTAAATGGCTAAAAATGGGCTGAGAGGTTGTCAATATAGTCAGATTCAATCCTAATGCTCAATTGACAACCTTTGGTTTTGGACTCTTCTATTTAATCTTGTTCATGAATTTTAGTATGGATTTGGCAATAACTACAGGTTCTTCCTCAAGCGCAAAGTGACCAGCGTCCAGACCCGAGTAAGTGAACTTTTTAGCATCCCTTTTGTACGCTTTACCTCCAGCTTTAATAAAAAATGCATCTCCTTCACCCCAAATAGAAATAACTGGCAGTTGATTGTCAGAAATAGCCTTCTGCCAAGCAGGGTATTGAGTAAAGTTACTGGTGTAATCCTGTGTCAGTTGCATTTGTATTAACTGCTCGCTTCTGTCATCAAAAAACAGCCAGTCATGGGTCCATGCATCTGGGCTCTGCCAATCTTCTCGACCTTCTTGCAGGTTACCTAAATAGGCATTGATGATGGTGTCTTGACCCATGGTAGTAAAGTTGTCCGCAAACTCAGGGGATTTAGATTCAGCCTGACCTTGAAAAAACTCTTTCACGCCTTCGCCAAGCCCTTCGATATATGCATTACCATTTTGCGCAATAATTCCTTTTACTGATTTTGGGCGTTTGACTAGCGTTCTTAATCCCACAGGCGCACCAAAGTCGTGGATGTATAAAACAATGTTATCCAACTCTAGCTCTTTCAGTAGCCCATCAATTTGTTCAGCGAGCAATTCGAAACTATAGGTTGTGGTATATGGATCCGGTTTATCACTATAGCCTGAACCAAGATTATCTGGGGCGATGACATGGTAGTGTCCCGACAGCAATGGAATGAGTTCTCTAAAGTAGTGTGAAGAGGATGGCCAGCCATGTAACAACAAGATTGATGGCTTGCCTTTCTTCTTATGACCGGCCTCACGGTAAAACATTTTGTGGCCGTTCACTTCCTGATATCTATAAAAAGTTTTTTCTGGCCACTTAGCTTCCACTGCCCAGAGAGTTTGTGTAATGACTGACAACAGCATAAAAATGAACATATTTTTTAGCATGACTTTTCCTAATCAAATTTCGCTTTAGCGCCTTTCAGCTTTTCTGCATGGATTGCAGAGCATCATTAGGCAGGTATTGGGTTACAACAGTGATTAGAGGCAGGAATGAGTGATTCGATTCACCCAATATTCAGATTACATTACTGCGAACTTGTGTGTAATAGAGGGGTCAATAAACCGTATTATAATATTTTCGAAGGTGAAACCAGTTTGGACAAGCTCAAAGGAATGCAGACATTTGTGAATATTATTGATGCAGGGAGTATGACCGGTGCTGCAAAGCAAAGTGGCCTGTCTCTAACCTCAGTAGTGAGATTGTTAGCCGACTTAGAAGAGTCGTTAGGTGTTAGACTGATTAATCGAACCACAAGAAAGATTGCATTAACTCAAGAGGGCAGTTTTTATCTAGAAAAATGCAGGGAGATTCTCGCTGAAATTGATACAACTGAAGCCAGTTTAAGTCACCATATACCCAGACCTGGTGGGCAGCTAGTTATTACCGCGCCAGAGAAATTTGGTAAGTTACATGTTTATCCTTTAATACAAAATTATCTAAAAGAAAATTCGGAAACGACCATTGCTTTGAAAATCAGCAACACCCCTTTGGATCTGATAAAAGACAGAATTGATTTTACAATATGCATAGGCAATCTTGCTGACTCGACACTGATTGCGAAAAAAGTAGGAACAGTGAGAGAGGTAATAGTGGCAAGCCCCACCCTCATTAGTAAATGTAAACCAGTTCAAACCCTTGAAGACCTTTCGGCTGTGCCCTGTGGTCGTTATATTTCTGACAGTATTCAAAATACATGGAAGTTTAAGACTGGTGACGGAATTAAAACCATTAGTGTTTCAGGTAATATAATTACTAACAGTGTAGATGTTGGATTAGAAGCTTGCTGTTCTGGAATGATCTTTGGCCGATTCTTAACTTATCAGGTAAATAGCTTAATACAAGAAGGTAAGCTCGAAGAAGTCCTGCCAGAATACTCCCAACACTTAATTCCTATTTCTATTATTTATACTAGCACGCGACTACTGCCCTATAGAACTAGACATGCTATAGATTGGTTTTCGGATAAATTGAGGACTAGGTTAGAAGGGCTATCACATGCCTAGTAAATAGAATATTAATGCACTGTATTTGAGAATTAATATGATAATTTTTTGGAAAAATTATCTAATGTGCCGAAATTTAGCTGGTGATAAAAAATTGCGGGGTGGCGGTTACAACTTGATTTAGCCACCCGATGTTCCAATCAGATTACTGAGTGGATTGAATGGGTTCTAGCTCATCTTTTTTAACGTCTCCGTTAAGAGCTATTTCTAATGCAGTAGGAGTTGATGCTTCAGCGTATTTATCTTTGGCACCCGAGCAAGCAATAGATTGGCTTGAGAATACCATAAACAAAGCTACTGACAGCGTTGTGATTAAGGCTTTCATTTTTAATTCCTTTAATTAATTAAGGTTAATGAAACTGTCTTTTAAGGTGGTAAAACACCTCTATAGATATGCTAGTTTCATAGACTCTCAATACAATAGTTAAAATGAAACAACTAAGTAAAGGGAGTCAATATACTTAAGATGAGTAAGTAATAAATAGCAGCCTTAAAATGTTTAAGTCACATGTTTGGTTTTACACTAAAACCCTCTTTGGTTTACCTGCTAATTCAGTGTCTTTAGAAATAGACTTATGAAGTTTTAATCAGTCTAACATTGCGTCTATTTCCCTTTGCTTCAATTAACTTTTGATGTTTTTCTGCAAGTCTTTTATTAACGCCTCGCGATCCGTTTTATATCTCCTAATCACTTCTTTGGGTGCGTCGACTGTTTTGTCATATTTACTGCACCAAACAACCATTTCTAGGAGTATGGGCAACATGTCTTTGCCTTTCTTAGTAAGAGAGTACACTTTTTTACGTTTATCCACAGAGTCTGTGCGTTTGTTAATGAGTCCATCTAACTCAAGCGTTTCAAGCCTTTTTGAAAGAATATTCGTTGCCATTCGTTCATCTGAATTCTGAAGTTCAGAATAGGAGTTCTTATTGAAGAACATAAGGTCCCTAAGGATTAAGAGGCTCCATTTATCGCCTACGTAATCCAGTGTATTCGATATGGGGCAGTCTGATCGCCTGGTCATGTGTTAACTCACTTTCTCTGAAATTGTTTATTTATTTTATTTTACTTGCAAAGTGCAAGCAAATAATTTAACTTGCAAATAACAAGTTAAATTTCAGAGATCTTTACGGAGAGTTACAAATGGCAGGTCCAATTATTGATGTGAGCGCATATGAAAAGTCGCACTGGAGTGAGCAAGATAAAGAGAACGTTAGATCTGTTTTACAGTTTGTCCAGTTATTGATGAATGATCACAACTTCGAAGAAGTCGTGCGTCAACAACAGGGTAAGCCTTATAAACAGCACAATCGAACAATGACTGATGGCATACAAGGTGTAGTAACTTCGGTAAAGGGGTTAACCAAAAATGCCCCCGAATTTAGCTACGATGTGAAGTATGTGTTCGTCGATGGAGACCGTGTGATTCTGCATTCTCACGCTACTCTAAAGTCGAAGCATAGAGGTGATGAATCTCAAGGTCTCAATCTTATCGACATAT
>JANQHX010000100.1 GCA_028282465.1 Gynuella sp. | reverse complement strand
TTAATTCGACCTCGGTCGCTCCCGGCGTCCTGCCTCCCGCGACATTAGTACCTCCCTGTACGTCACCGAACTGGCCGCAATCCAGCGCAGGACCAAACTCATCGGAACCTTCAATTTGCTCGTGAGTGTTTTGCATCACGTAGCGGCTGGCGTTCCAGATCTTGTTACAGAAGTTGCGGTAGCCTTCCAATCGTTTGACATCAAAATTGATGTCACGGCTTAGGGACGCCTGAGAAGTCAGGGTGAAACGCAGGGCGTCGGTACCACTTTCGGCAAAACCATCAGGGAAGGCTTTGGCGGTGTTCTTCTTAATCTTTTCAGCCAGTTTTGGTTGCATCATACCGCTGGTGCGTTTGGCAATCAGATCATCCCGAGAAATTCCGTCAATTAGGTCGATTGGATCCAGTGCATTACCCTTGGACTTGGACATCTTCTGACCCTGCTCATCGCGGATCAGACCGGTCACATAAACTTTCTTGAATGGAACCTGTGGCGTGCCGTCTTCATTCTTCAGGAAGTGGGTGGTCATCATGATCATGCGAGCAACCCAGAAGAAGATGATGTCGAAACCGGTTACCAACACGTCGGTTGGGTGGAATGTCTTCACGGTTTCCATATCGTTTGGCCAGCCCAGAGTGGAGAATGTCCACAGGGCTGAGCTAAACCAGGTATCCAGAACATCTTCGTCCTGACGCAGGCTAACATCGGCACTCAGACCATTAGCTTCGCGCACTTCTTCTTCAGTACGGCCAACGTAAACTTTGCCGCTTTTGTCATACCAGGCAGGAATTTGATGACCCCACCACAGCTGACGGGAAATACACCAGTCCTGCAGGTTACGCATCCAGTGGAAGTATTCGTTTTCGAACATCTTAGGTATGAATTCAATTTGACCGTTTTCCACTACGTCCAAACAAGGCTGTGCCATCTTGGATGCAGCAACATACCATTGGTCAGTCAACCAAGGCTCAACCACCACGCCGGAACGGTCACCGCGAGGCACCATCAGTTTGTGGCCGTCGGTTTTTTCCAGCAAGCCGGCGTCTTCAAATGCTTTCACGATCAGCTTACGGGCTTGGTAGCGATCCAGTTTGGCGTACTCTGAGGGCAGAGTGCAGTCAAAGTCTGCTAGCTCATTGCCGTCGTAATCGAAGGCCTGGGCTGCCGAAAGTATGTTGGCATCGCGATCAAAGATATTAACCAGAGGGGTTTGATGGCGTTTACCCACCTCATAGTCGTTGAAGTCATGGGCGGGGGTGATCTTGACGCAGCCAGTACCAAAGTCCATTTCCACATAATCGTCAGCAACTACCGGGATTTTGCGGCCAACTAAAGGTAACTCGACAAATTTGCCAACTAGATCTTTATAGCGTTCATCTTCAGGGTGAACGGCAACGGCGGTATCCCCCAGCATGGTTTCTGGTCGAGTGGTGGCAACAATCAGGTAATCTTTACCATCGGCCGTTTTAGCGCCATCCGCCAGCGGATAACGGAAGTGCCACATAAAACCGTTTTCTTCTTTGTTCTCAACTTCCAGATCAGAAATCGCGGTGTGCAGTTTTGGGTCCCAATTCACCAGACGCTTGCCGCGATAAATCAGGCCGTCTTCATAAAGCCGAACGAACACTTCTTTAACCGCATCGGACAGGCCAGGGTCCATGGTGAAACGCTCACGGCTCCAATCTACGGAATCCCCCAGACGACGCATCTGCTGGGTAATGGTGCCACCAGACTGCTCTTTCCACTCCCAAACTTTTTCGATGAACTTGTCACGACCCAGGTCATGACGGCTAACGTCTTCTGCTGCCAGCAAACGCTCAACGACCATTTGGGTAGCAATACCGGCGTGGTCAGTACCTGGCTGCCATAGGGTGTTGTAACCGCCCATACGCTTGTAGCGGGTTAGGGCATCCATAATGGTCTGCTGGAAAGCATGACCCATGTGCAAACTACCGGTGACGTTCGGTGGCGGGATCATGATGCAGTAGCTGTCACCTTCGCCAGTTGGGGCGAACAGATTCTTGCTCTCCCAGTTTTCATAATGCTTGGATTCAATAGAATTCGGCTGGTAAGTCTTTTCCATTTTGAGGTCTTAATCCGGTAGTTGGAATTATTCTGATAGACGCGGATCACGCGCGCGAAGGGCGGAATTATACACAGGTTCCTGAGCTTGCCGAAGGGGATTTTAGGGCGGAAAAATATACCATAGCAAGGGAGGCAGAGAGCCTCCCAAAATACTGTTAAGCGATTGCTTCTCTAGCTTCTTTAGTCATTTTGAAACGACTCATCAGTAAACCAGCAATGCCTGAAAGCAGCAGTAAAAGAGTAGTGGGTTCTGGTACGGAGGCGACTGGGCCTGGATTGTACGGTGTAATACCAGCAGCAATTGCTGATGGCGATGCAGGGATACCTGGGTCACCGACATAAGAATTGCTAAAGGCAAAATCAACACCAAATGGACCTTTACCTGGGCCATGAACTGAAGAGTAACCGAAGCCACTGAGGCTATCACCGCCATATAGGCCATTAAATAGTTCAGTAGACCAAACAAGAGCTCCAGCTCCTGAACCTAAGCCGAACAAATCATCGGTAGTGGTTGTGTAAGTCCAGTCTGTTGGTGAAAAGGTATTGGTTAAGCCATAGTCGTCAAAGTAAGGCACATAGAATTCAATAATCGGATCACTAGAATCTAGGCTAACTTGGTCAGCTGGAATGCCACCTATTGTGTCATCGCAGAGAGCAACACAGGTGTCTTTTGAGTTGTTTACCAAAGTGTATTGATAATCCCAATGGCCAGTGGTGTCGTTGAATGTAATGTTTTCTTCCACAGTTACGTCAATATCTGTTAAATCAAATATCGCGAAGCTGTGCCCAACACTAGACAATAACATGAAAGCACCAGCAACCATACCGCTAGTTATTTTTTTATTAATCACAAAAGTTTCTCCTTGATGGTGTTATTGCTTTTTCTTTAAAAAGCGCTTCCTAGTCTCTACTTACAGGTAAAAGACAAAGTGTTGAAACATTGTGCAAAAAATAGTTCCTCTAATTTGTTTTGTTTTTTTAATCTGAGGCAATCTTTCGTTAAAGGTGTGATAGGTTTCGCATCTATTAAATGGGTGTGTCGGGTTTCTTTACGAAAAAGAAGGAAGCTTTAAATGTCGTTACTAAAAGCTTTGATGTTGGTTTAATTTATCTTTAATGATTTCGAGGTGGCTGAGGTATAAAAATATTGCAACTTCAATCTAGACTTAGTGAATTAACAGCTGGGGAATGCAGGGTTTTAGCTCAAGATTCTAAGGAATTTGCTGCTGCTATCGATGACTTAATTAATTTGATAGAAGACAAGATTCTTGAACAAGAACCCGAGGTCGCCTTTAAATACCTTGATCAAGTATTGAAATCTACGGAAGCCATATTGGCGAGGGTAGAAGACCCCGACGACTATGTGAAGACTACCCTCAAAGAAGCAGTTATTACTTGGTTAGCGTTTGCAAAAAAACTGAATGACACAAAAATAGAAGTTGATCAGCCTTGGGAGGATCTGGTCCTTGAATATTTTGAAAATAATAATTCGGGAATATTTAGTGGCATTATCGCGAATTCCTCTGAGCTGTTGACCCATACTCAGCTAAAGGAATTAGCCTCGACATTTGAACTAAGACTTAGACAGTTAATTAACTTTTCAAATCATGAAGCTCAAGATGTAGAGCTATTGAAAGCAGCCAGTGGTTTAGGTGAAGCTGCCGACGCTTTAAATGATATGGCTTTGTTCGAAAAATCTATAATGATTCATTCTCCCCAGCCAACAGCTCTGCAAATGGAGCAACTGGTTATCTTTGCTATTGAGAAGCTTCACTTCGAAAGAGCAGAGTACTGGTTGTCTCAAGAATGGAACGGGTACCATGTAAAGAAAGTGCTTTTGAAGGTTGAGTTGCTTAGGTTTCAAAGTCGACACGATGAAATTATTTCTTATTTAGTCGAAGAATTTGCTGAAAATCCGGAAGTTGAGCTACTGGAAAGTATTTTGTTTCATGTTGAGCCAACAACAGATGACGCGGTCATTCAATCACTACAAATGACAATGTCTAGCCTCGCAGATAAAACTCTTGCCATTGATATGGCTGTTAAAATTCAAAACATGGAGTTAGCCAATTCACTAGTGATCACTCACCTTACCAGGATAAAGCCAATCCTAAGTGAGCAAGTGAATTTCTGGCTGGAAAATCTAACAGAGCCTCTGGCTAGATGTTTGTGTTACCGAGTCTTGATAATGGAATCTCTGGCCTTAAATACCCAAATGGAAAGCCAAAGAGCACTGGAGTATTTACTAGAGCTTGAAAATCTAGATAGACTGGGGGTCAACTACGGTAAACACCCCATACATGCTGAGTTCATTAACGACCTCAGATCTCGATTTCCAGGAAGTACAAGCTTTTGGTTTCAGGTAGACTATTTACATTAACAATTGCAGTATAAGCTTACTATTTACTAGCCATGGATTGATCAACAAGGCCCTTGATGTCGATATTACTTTTTTATTTAGCACTTGCGATTGGTGTTTCCTTTCTCTGTTCCATTCTAGAAGCTGTATTGCTATCTGTGACGCCAAGTTACGTTGCTCAGCTGCAATCAGAAAATGCTCGTAGAGCCAGTAGACTCGTAAGAGTCAAAGAAAAGTTGGACGATTCCCTAGCGAGCATACTTATCCTCAATACCTTTGCCCACACGATGGGGGCTGCTGGAGTTGGGGCGCAAGCGTTAAAAGTATTCGGTCCCGAATGGGAAACATTGATTGCTGTTTTGTTGACTCTAAGTATTCTTTACTTCTCTGAAATTATTCCCAAAACTCTCGGGGCTCGGTTTTGGCGTCAGTTAGCCATTCCCGCAGCACTCACAATTGTTTGGCTGACTCGGCTAGTATTCCCATTGGTATGGATCTCAACTCGTTTAACTCGCTTATTCGGTAAAAAGAGTGGCAACGAAATCACAAGAGAAGAAATTATTGCTTTGGCATCCTTGGGTAGAAAAGACGGCAATTTGTTCAATCAAGAAAACCAATATTTAACTAATATGCTACAGGCTAGAGATGTCACAACCGAAAAAATACTGACACCGAGAACTGTGACCCATATGATCCATGAGGGTCAGTTAGTATCCGATGCATTAAATGATCCGAAGACTCGGCAGTTTACGCGAATACCTGTTTATGGTGAGAGCCAAGATGATATTAAGGGTAAAGTCATTAAAGGTGATCTCTTTGAAGCAGAGAGAAATGGTCATGGTAAGAAACCCATTATTGAATTTGTACGACAGATAAATCGAGTTTCCGAAAAGCTCCCTGTACAAAGCCTTCTGGATTTATTCATTCGTCAAAAAATTCATATGGCTATAGTGGAAGATGAATTTGGCCAAGTTGTTGGACTGGTCACATTGGAAGATGCCATCGAAACCTTATTAGGTAGGGAAATAGTGGACGAAAAGGATACAGTCGAAGACATGCAAGCTTTGGCTAAAGAGCAATATAGAGAACGCCTAAGAGAAGACAAACTCAAACAAGACGAATAGATTGAAAATATTAGTCTTCGACTCGCGGCAGTAGCAGAGTAAAGGTTGAGCCTTCTCCTTCTTTGCTTTCAACTATTATTTCACCACCATGCTTTTTGGCGATGCTATAAGAAATGCTTAAGCCTAAACCTGTACCTTCTCCAGGTGGTTTGGTGGTAAAAAATGGATTGAACAATTCCTTAAGGTGCTCCTCTTTAATTCCATAACCGCTATCTTTGACACTAATATAGCCCAGTCCAGAAGTATGTAAGCCTACTTCTATATCTATCGTGCCTTGTGTGCCTATGGCATGAACAGCATTTACTAAGAAATTAAGAATAATTTGGTTAATCTGGCCTGGGTGACCATGAATATTAAAATCACTTACGATAGTTGTTGTTACCTTGGCATTATATTTCAGTTCATTCCATGCGAGCTTTAACGTTAAGCTCAATTGGTTTTCGGCACTGAAATTAACTTTTTCATCTCCATCAGATCTGGAAAACAGCTTTAACCCATGCACTATGTCCTCAATCCTTCCTAGACCTAAAATGCTATCGTTAATTATATCTCGACTATCAACAATTAGTTCTGGTAACTCAAGAGACTGAATGAGATTTGTGAGTTCATTTAGTCTATCTTTCGACGTAGAGTCCTCGGTCGACATCCATATTTCTAAAACCCTTTCAAAGGACTGGTTGTATTCACTTAAGGTTTCAATGTTACTTTTAATGAACCCTAAAGGGTTATTAATTTCATGAGCGATGCCTGCCGATAGCATACCAAGTGATGCCATTTTTTCTGATTGTAGAAGCTGGTTTTGATTGTCTTTGATTTTGACATAGGCGTCTTTCAATTGCTTTTCTCGGCTTGCGATCCGCTTAGTCAACGTCTCAAATTGACTAGATAGTCGGTCTAATTCCTTAATCGGGCTGTTATAATCCTTCACAATTTCTTTGTTTTCACCAAAGTTTTGCATGAGTTTACTGAGCTTACGAATTGGCTCAACGAAGACTCGTTGTCCATAGAATATTGCTAACCCAGTACATGTTAGTCCAATGACAAGCATTAAAATAAAGGTCTCAGTTTGCAGCTGGGCTACTAGGCTTTTAATGGCCTGATCATCGGCTTGATACTCTACTTCATAGCCTAACCAAGTATGATTTAATCGTTTTTCTATTGGATAGTTGCCGCTACCAATTTTAAATTCCGGTTTGGAATCGTCTATAAAACTAAGGTTCATGTTTTCGATTCTTTTTTCTAGCTCCAAATCGGTAATTAGCTTCTCGATAGGAATCAAGGTGACGAGTAGTCCTTCAACATAGCCTTGGTATTTTACGGGCACTGACAATTGCAGATGAAGCTTATCGTGAACTCTCAGGGGTGATATTTGGCTTTCAGTTTCATCATTAATATCAACATTTATTTCGAATGGTGTGCCCGAATATCGAGAGTAAATAACATCCCCACTGTAATTTATTAATAATTGCTGTGGCTGCTCTCCTTGAATGGTCATATCCTTAAATAGATCGGCAACTGATGCTAGGTGGTTTTCAGGTTGCATTAATCCTTGAATCAGGTCGGGAAACTTAGCCATACCTTCTGCATCAATCAGCCTCACTTTTGCATACGAATCCATGTCATGGAGAATGGACATTAAATAGAGTTCAGTATTCTGTTTTGTGAGTTGCGTAACCCGATGAGAAAGTTGCACACCTGTGACAGCAGTCAATAAAACAGTAACAACGATCATAATTGCAATCACAAATAGACTAAAACTTTGTTTAATTGAAATAAGATGAGTCATTTTATTTACTCAATCTGATGATACCTTGTTTGTCGTAGTAGCCCATGGTCATGTCTGCAATGCCCAATGCTTCGTGGGCATCCCTATTGGTTTTCCAGTCAGAGGAGAACGGCTTTCTGTAGGTCTTCAAAAGGCCATGTGTTGGGTGGTTAAGATTTTCCAGTTGAGTTTTTACTAATTCTCTATCTTTTGTGATTTCGCCAGTGAAAGCGACAGAGTTGCAGGCATTGATTAGTATTTTTGTTAGATCATAAGCATGAGCAAAGCCTGTGACTGCAGTCAGCTCTTCAATTTCGGTTAGTTTTTTACTTGCAATAAGATGTTTAGCTAAAAGCTTAGAATGGTCGCTAGGGGTATCAAGAAAATTGAATTCGGTTTGTATGAATTTTAGGTCAAGTTTCTCCAGGTTCTCTATACCCAGATCAAATGGAAAGCTACTACCAGTTATTCCCCAATGACTGCGGATAGGTAGTCTTTTATCTTCAGGGAAACTAAGCATTGCGTTAGCGATCGCTAACCCTTCGGGGGCATTCGCTACCAGAAAGATAACATCGGCCCCTGAATTAATTGCGCTTCGCACCATAATTCTGGCTGCACTTTCACTTAATTGCCATTGGAACCAGCTTAAGCCCGATCGCTGTAACTCCCTAGACTCAATTGCCTTCGTCATAGTATTCAAATTAGATTTGCCCCAGCCCGTTTCTTCCAGTATGAGATAGGGTGCTTTAAATCCCTCTTTTTCAAGCGCATAAGCGGTAATAAACTCGCCAGCTTTACTGTCATCCACACTGAGTCTAAAGATCCAGTTTTCTTCACTACTTGATCTGGTGATTGGTCCAGCGGCTGCCCATGGATCTAATACTAAAATAGCATTCTGGTTAATAAATTGTTTATGAGCTAATAAAGGAGGTGAATGTAGTCCAGAAAACACTGCAACGCCTGAATCGGACTTTAAAAATGAATTTAGGTGAGACTTGCTTCTAGCAGAGCTCCCTCGGTGATCTTTTTTGACGAGTTTGATATCCATTCCTTGTATTGAGTAATTAACTTCTTCTAAAGCCGTTTCTATTCCTAACGCTATGGCTTGACCAGAAGCAGACAGATGAGTTTGATCTGCATCTAAAAATATTTCTAAAGATGAGTAAGGTGAAGCGACTACCAAACCACTTAGTAAAGTAGATAAAATCATTAACCATTTCATGCTTTTTCCTCCGGTGTAATTTCATTGCCTCTAGCCCAGATATTGACTGCGAGTGTCTCATTGTGTTGGTGCTCAAATATTTTTAGTCGATCTATAAGTGCAGAACTTAATTCCGTACCCTTGGATAACAATAAAATTCCTGTGCTACTTAGCAGGTCTCTGCTAATAATATCTCCCGATTTGAGCTTAAATGTTCCACAGCAGCTATCTGCTGCTTGCTTTAATTTATTTATTTCAGGAATAACTTCGATGTAGGCGTTAACTATGGTTTTATCGAACTGAGTGCCTATTCTAGCCTGTAGTTCAATACATGCTCGGTCATGAGACAGGCGGCCCAGTTCTTGGTTTTGGTCAGTGACACTATGATAAAAATACACCACACCAAGAATTTTGGATTCAACAGACATTTCATACTCATTGATGCCATTTGGAAACCCGCTGCCGTCTATGTGCTCTCGGTACTGTTTTAATATTTTAGAGACTGGTTCCATTCCTGAAATAGGTAATAGAAGATCAGCAGCCATTGCTGGATAGTTTGAATAGCGTTGCCACAATTCTGCTGGTATATCCTGTTCTTTGGTAGAAATAAGGCTATCGGGAAAAGTGATTTTCCCTAATTCAGATAGACTGGCAGCCATTCCAAGTGGTTTAGCCAACGACTTATGTACACCCACCTTTTTCGCTAGTATTAAACAATGCCTAACCATGCTGGATGCAAACTCTTTAGATCGGCCAGTGCGCTTGTGTGCAAGCTGTGACAGCATTCTATAGGTGTTTTTAAATGCTGATTCTAGTCGACCTTCTGCAAGTTCAATGACGTATCCAGCGTTAACTAGCTCGATGTTTTGCAGGCTGAGTTGTTGTTCAAACTCTGCTTCACGTTCTTTGAGTTGTTCAGACATTTGCTCAAGTTCTTTTTCTATTTGAGCTTTCTGATTTTGTAAGTTACTTTTTTTGTATTCAGATTCTACGAGTTCTTTTAGCTTTTGATTATTCCAAGGTTTATTCACAAAGCTGTTTATACGTCCATCATTAACAGCTCTAGACAAAGCTTCCGCATCTGAGAAACCACTGAGTAAAATTCTTGTGGTATTTGGTTGAACACTAGCAGCGATAGATAGAACTTGAGCACCGTCAATTTCTGGCATTCTCATATCAGAAATGATGACATCCCAATTTTCACTTTTTATAAGACTGATGGCTTGTTTAGGATCATTCTCCAAAACAGTTTGGTATTGGACTCCACGAAAAACTCTTCTCAGTGCGTGTAATATTTCTTTTTCATCATCAACACAAAGAATTTTTAATGCGGTAGCTTCATTCATTCATTTATCCCCTAACCCAATATAGGTGCCAACATTTTTTATATCTTCAAGATTAGTGATTTACCTCACGCTTTAAATTGTATTTCGGTAATCATCTGGACTGGTTTGTCGTGAGAGATGGTTTTGGAATCGTTAAATGATTAATTCGATGGGTTAATAAATATCTGGAGGAAAAAATCGAATATTCTTTTGTCAAATAAAATAAAAGATAATTTTTAAGAATGTGATGTAAGAACTCCAAACTTAGCCTTACATTAAATCTGTACGCTATTTTTGAAATTATTCGGGATAAAAAAATACCTAGCTAATGAGATTAACTAGGTACTGGATTAAGACATTTGCAAATAGTTTGCTTGAAGTGAAGCTTTGGTGTGACGTTAGCTCAAGTAGTTTTGGTTGTGCAATTCATTAAGAATCGCACTTACCTCAGTTTCTTCAGTCGTGAAATCAGCATTATCAAAAGCAGCCGTTACAATAGTGATAAGACCGGCTTTCTTCAGAAGTTCAATAGACTGCTCTGTTTCAGATTCTTGTAAGACAATGGCTAGGTGTCCAGTATCGAACAATCTTCTTTCGAGCTGCAAAGCCAGTTCTTCATTGGCCACAGAAATAACAGCAGGCTTTTGGTTAAACCTTTTGCTTCGTTCTTCAGCGGTTACTGGGTTTTGGTCAGTAGCATCTGATATTGATCTAATCATACCCGCGCCAACGGTTACGTTGCTCAAGCGATCGATAATGATAAAGGCACCAGTGTTACGATTCTGTTGGTACGGGTCAAAAGCAATGTCTTTGTTGAATGCAAGATTGCAGGTACCAATTTCATTAAGCGCTAATGTAGCACCAGACTCGTGTTCAAGAGTATTCACATTAGTCTTGAATTCGATGTTGGTCATGGTGCCAGAAACCAGCTGTGGGCCGACTTTGAAATCGTATGACTTGCCTGATTCAAATTCAGCTTCAGTCATCCATACAACGTCAGCTTGAACTTGGTGTGCAACCAAAGGCTCAACATCTGGCGTGACTAGCATATCACCTCGGCTGACATCAATTTCATCATGTAAGGTGATGGTGACAGCTTGACCCACGAAAGCTTCTTCAAGGTCTCCATCATAGGTAACGATGCTTTTAACTGTGCTAGTTTTGCGGGAAGGTAAGGCCATGACCGTATCACCAGGCTTAACAATGCCTGATGCTATTGTGCCACTGAACCCCCTAAAATTAAGGTCTGGGCGATTCACCCATTGCACAGGTAAACGGAATTCAGAAAGGTTTTTGTCCTGATCAATGGCGACTGTTTCCAGTATTTCCATCATGGTTGGACCGTCATACCAAGGCGACTTTTCACTAGGATTGACAACGTTATCCCCATCCAATGCCGAAATAGGAACAAACCTGACATCATGAAGAGTTAACGATTTGGAAAACTCGTTGTATTCATCACGAATGTTATTAAACACTTCTTGACTAAAATCGACTAAGTCCATTTTGTTAATCGCAACGATGATATGCTTGATACCCAACAAAGATGCGATATAAGTGTGACGCTTAGTTTGAGTTAATACGCCTTGACGGGCGTCGATGAGAATGACTGCTAAATCACAGGTCGATGCACCCGTTGCCATATTGCGGGTGTATTGCTCGTGCCCAGGAGTGTCTGCAATGATGAACTTGCGTTTGTCTGTTGAGAAATAACGATAGGCAACGTCGATGGTGATACCTTGCTCTCGTTCCGCCTGCAAACCATCTACCAACAGAGCCAAGTCTATTTTTTCTCCTGTAGTGCCAACCTTTTTAGAGTCTGCACTCACTGCTGCTAACTGATCTTCATAGATCATTTTTGAATCATGAAGTAATCGACCGATAAGCGTAGACTTACCATCGTCTACGCTGCCACAGGTTAGAAGCCTAAGCAGTTCTTTGTTTTCATGTTGCTTCAAATACTCGAGGATATCTTCAGATATCAAATCAGACTTGTGAGACATTAGAAGTAACCCTCCTGTTTTTTCTTCTCCATTGAACCTGAACTATCGTGGTCAATGGCCCTGCCTTGCCTTTCAGATGTAGTAGTTAAGAGCATTTCTTGAATGATCTCAGGTAAGGTCGCTGCTTCAGACTCCACGCCGCCGGTCAGTGGATAACAACCCAGAGTTCTGAATCTGACCATACGCTCCTCAATTTCTTCACCTGGCAATAGCTCCATGCGCTCATCATTGACGTTGATAAGCAAACCATCTCTTTCAACCACCGGACGTTTGGCTGCGAAATACAGCTCTGGAATAGGAATGTCTTCTAGATAGATGTACTGCCAGATGTCCAGCTCAGTCCAGTTTGACAAAGGAAACACACGAATGCTCTCTCCCTTGTTCACTTTACCGTTGTAAATGCTCCATAACTCAGGTCGTTGATTCTTAGGATCCCATCTATGTTTGCCGTCTCTGAAGGAATACACCCTTTCTTTAGCTCTAGATTTTTCTTCGTCCCTACGGGCACCACCAAAAGCAGCATCAAATTGATACTTGTTTAAGGCTTGCTTGAGTGCCTGGGTTTTCATGATGTCTGTGTGTTTTGAGGAACCATGGGTGAATGGTCCAACACCCATGTCGATGCCTTCTTGGTTCTTATGAACAATTAGCTCTAAACCTAGATTTCTGACATGAGAGTCGCGAAACTCAATCATTTCTCTAAATTTCCAGGTGGTGTCCACATGCAATAGAGGAAATGGTGGTTTGCTCGGGAAAAAGGCTTTCATGGCCAGGTGCAGCATGACAGCCGAGTCCTTACCGACGGAATAGAGCATTACCGGGTTGTCAAACTCGGCGGCAACTTCCCTAATGATCTGGATACTTTCTGCTTCCAGCTCTTTAAGATGAGTCAACTGATAAGACGACATGGTTTATTAATCCATTTAAATGATAGGTAATTAGCGATCACAAATTAGGCCGCTACTATATCAGCTCAAATATGAATAAAAAGAGGCGTGATTAGACGTAAATGAAATATAGATATGCCAGAGGATAGAAAAGCCAGATTAAGGCTTTTCTTGCTGAAGATCCGTTGTTTTCAGGCCATAACCCTCAGAAAGTGTGCCTTCTTGATCAACCTCTTTAGGTGCCCAATCTTTCGGATGCTCAAGAGATGGTTTGGATTCGGCGGGCTGGGTGTCTGTGGTACCCGACTCATCTAATCGATAATCAGGTGAGACGAGTTGTTCGGCACCTTGTAACAGGTGAACTTGGATATCTTTGTAGTTGTTGTTCAGTGATTCAATTAGCTCAGTAGTGCGGATAAAGTGCTCATTTACCTTGGACTGGTAATCCTGTTGTTCTTTTTTGAGATCAGTTAACTGTTGCTTTAAGTTTGAAGAATCACCACCGTTGAACACAAAGCGGCCAAAAACAATCCCAATACCTACACCGAATGCCACCAAAACAAAGCCGGCTATAAAATCAATAGTCATAATGTTCTCCTGCTACCTAAGTTTTAGATTCTAATGGAAAAGCTTTGGATTTAAAGCATAGTCTTTATAAATTGCGAAAACAGGTCTTTAAAAAATATTGCTAAACTGAGCACAAGATTTTTTCTCGTGTAGAATGCAGCTCGAAAATTTATTGCGTTGATTTAATGATATGTCTCGTGTAGCCATGACAATCTTGGTAAAAAATGAAGCAGATATAATAGAAAGTAACGTTCGTTATCATGCTTCAAAGGGAGTTAATTGCTTTTTAGTAATGGATAATGGGTCAACTGATGGTACATACGACATCCTTGAGTCGTTAAAACAAGAGTTTGACTTAAATCTAATTAGTAATCCGGATGGTGTTTATGCACAATCACTTTGGATGACTCGGCTGGCAAAAGAGGCTCAGAAAAGTTTAGGTGCAGACTTTGTGATAAGTAATGATGCTGATGAGTTTTGGGTAATCGAAGATGGACTTCGGTACCAAGATTTACTTAAGAAATCAGATTCGATTGTGACGGTTTCTCGATCAAATTCAGTCTTTGGGGAAGACATTCTTGAGTCGGACTACCATTTTTTAGACGCAAAATATCGAGTGAACAAAGCAATAAAGTATTCGACACAAGAGCAAGTTGATGTTGACAATATATGTATGCAGTTAGTGTCTGTTGGCCCTAAGGTCATTATAAAGCCTAAAGGGTTAATTAGAATTAAAGGTGGAAATCATAGAGCTAAGCACTTCAACCCCTTAGGTCGTAGAAAGTTATCTTCATTGAGTGTAATACACTACCCGATTCGCTCATATCAACACTTTTTAAATAATATTAAGCACAGGGCAAATCTGCTGAAAAAAGGAGCAAGCATGGGGTACCACTACAAGCGCTGGGTTAGCCACTTAGAGCAAGGAAGACTGGAAGAAGAATTTCAGAGAATGGTGATTACGGCTTCAGAACAAGCATGTTTAGAGCGAGTCGGTATTATCTCAAAGATAGGTTCAAAAACCTTTCAAGACCTTCAAAGATTTAGATAGTAGTAATAGGCAAGAGTTTGTTTATTCTTTTCATCGCAGTGCGCAATCATCATTACCGATACTTTAAAGAGATTTCTAAAGACTGGAATGTTGATGTTCATGTCACGAAAGCAAATCGTATTTTTAAGCTCTCCTTCTCAGTACTTTTTTCACTTCCATATCAGCAAATTACGAAGATTGTGGAACTCAAGGTACAGGAAAAGGTGCAAGCCACTGGTCAGTATAGGTTGCCATTCTTTGTTAAAGCTTGGCTCTTCGCACGTTATTGGGTTTTAGCCATAGTTAAGTACAGCATGTTTTTTAGGTTAATTCATAAGGCCAGTCCAAAGCATTTGGCAATGTGGGGAGGGCCAATGTTTAATCAATCTATAGCAAGACTGGCTGCAAGCCAGCAGTCTGTAGAATTATTGTTTTTTGAGAATGGGCATCTACCTGATACCACGGTGGTAGATACCAAGGGTGTTAACTACTTTAATAGTGTTCCCTCCGAACCAGAATTCTATCATGCGTTACACAAGCCAACTTTTGCTTCTGTAAACCTAGAGGCAAGGAAATTAAATAAGGCGCGAAAAGCCGATAAAGAGCTCAACAAAATACCTTTACCTGACAAATATATTTTTGTGCCGTTCCAATTGGATGTTGATAGGCAAATACTAGTGCACTCACCTTGGGTTAAAAACATGGTGGATTTCTACAACTTAATTACCAGTAATATTCATTCGTTACCAGATGATTGGCATATAGTCTTTAAAGAACATCCTTCCAGTGCTAAATCCTATCCCTATCTAAGAAGTGCTGCTTCACTGACCGAGAGGGTAATGTTTGCTAATGAGTACTCAACTCAGGAACTCATAAATGGCTCTCAATGTGTAGTGACAATTAATTCAACTGTGGGGTTGGAATCACTTATCTATTCTCGCCCCGTTGTAACTTTAGGTGAGGCATTTTTTAATATTTCGGGGCTCGTTAATATAGTAGAGAATGAACAGCAGCTGCCCGAGGTTTTTAGGTCTCTTAAATCACTGACTGTTTCTCAAACACTTAGAGATAATTTTCTTGGTTATCTAAAGGACGATTATTTAGTAAATGGAGATTGGAAAGAAAGTAATGCCGAGCACATCACAGCTATGCGCCATCGAATCATGGAAATTGTGGAGAACTGATTTCAAATGAAAATTGTATCTCTTGTATCAACTCCATTGCACTTATATATGGCTTCTAATTTAGCTTGTGACAGCGATCAGGAAGAGCATCACTTAGTGTTTATTGATCAGATAAATATTGAGCAAAACATTTACAAAGACGCAGTTGAGCATTGGCGTAGTAGTCCTTTTAAGACAATTTCAATTTTTCCTGGTCGTATTAAAGGTTTAATAAAAAAATATCGGTCCAGAAGAGACATTTTTAAAAGTCTGAAGTGTCTTATTGAATCAATTAAGCCTGATGAGATTAGAGTAGGAAATGATAGAAGAATTGAGTTTCAGTACTCTATGTACATAGCTTCCCAAGTTAATCCGAATGTCATAGGAGGGTATCTTGATGAAGGTACCTATACCTATATTGGGCGTGAGGCTTCTTCATCTTTTGGCGATAACTATTTAGACAACATTGTAAAAAAGATGTCATACGGTTGGTGGTGGGATAACCCAGCAACGATAGGTGGCTCTAAATGGATATCAAACGCTTATGTCGCCTTCCCAGATTTAGTTCACGAAAAGTTAACTTCAAAAAATCTTGTTAAAGTTAATGCTAAAAGCTTTAGATCAAACGCTTTAAACGAACTCTCAACTATCCTATGTGATTCAGCAGGATTAGATTCTCAGTCTCTCGTTAATTTGGATGTTTTAATATCCCTGCCCTTTGAATCAATCTATCTAAAAAGTGCAGGTTATAAAAGCTGTATTCTTGATCTTGCTAAAAGTTTGTATGACGCAGGATTAGTGGTTGGAATTAAATATCATCCTAGAGATAGTCAGAAGGATGGGCTTGGGCTCATCGAATCTGGGTACGTAAAAGAAGTGGCGTCAAAGGTTAACTTTGAGTCCTTGATAACAAAGCTAACAAACTGTGTTTTAGTTGGTGACGTTTCATCTGTTTTGCTAATTTCAAGGTGGCTCCGGCCTGACCTACCCGTTTGCGCGCTAAACGATGATTCTAACAATTCAGGAGTAAGTCAGTTTAATCGTTTATACGATAACTTAAATATACCAATCGTCAGGGCTGAAGTGGCAACATCGGAAATTATAAAATTAGCTAGATATTCAGAGTAACATAATGAATTTATTCTATTCGGGGCTCTTAAAATGCTTCTCCGCTCGACAATTTAGAAAACAACCCATCAGGCTCTCGATGAATCTGCTTGTTAAAAATGAAGCGGATATCATAGCCGACAACCTCAAAGTTCACTCGAAGCTTGGTGTTGATTGTTTTGTGGTAATGGATAACGGATCTACTGATGGAACAAGAGAGATTCTTGATGATCTAAAGTCCGTTTATGCCCTTCATATTATTGATAGGCCTGATAAAGACTACCAGCAAAGTAACTGGAAAACTGAGATGGCCTTCGTTTCAAAAGAGCTGCTTAAAGCTGACTGGTCTATTGCAAACGATGCCGATGAGTTTTGGATACCGAAAAGCGGTTCTCTGAAGCAAGATCTAACTCACTGGGGATCAATTATTAAATACCCTAGATTTAATATGCAGTTAGATTCAAGCTTTAACCTGCCTGGGTTCAAATATTACAAGAGTAATTACAGGGTGCACCTGCCCATAGATTCCAAAGGTCAAAATATTGTCGACAACGAAAACCTTTCCATCATGTTGAATCGAATAAACGGTAAAGTGATGGTTAATAATCATGGGCTAATTCGAGTGAAGGGTGGAAACCATCGAGCTTGGCACCTGTGGTCTAAGTTTAATCAGACTGAAAGATCTAGCATCGAAGTTCTCCACTATCCAATTAGATCAAAGGCGCATTTTATCCATCATATTGAAAATAGATCTAAGCTGCTCAAATCAGGTGTGACCAAAATGGGTGATCATTATCGAAGATGGGTGAAGCTTTATGAGGAGGGCAAAATTGAAGATGAGTTTAGTAGGCTGGTTCTCGACGACGAGTCTATAGCAGTGTTGAAAAAGTATGGCGTTCTCGTAGAAGACAATTCAATAGTAAGAAAAATGTCCTCATTGATAGAAGCTTAAGTACTTTATCGAAAACCATTCTTTTTTGGTTGACCGATCCCAATATTTCATTAAGATACGCGCTCCCTGTCACCCAGCAAGGGTTTGACGAGGGAGTGAACCGGTTGATTTTGAGGTTCTTTTAGGCAGTGTTTGATGATGGTGAGTTGGCCTCTAAGTCATTGAAACTAAAAGAAAAAATCTTCAAAAAGCGGTTGACGGCGACGCAACTTACTGTAGAATGCGCCGCCACTGAGACAGACGA
>JANQHX010000085.1 GCA_028282465.1 Gynuella sp. | reverse complement strand
CAGAAGTTAGTAACTCCGTTCTCTGTTAACGGCAGTGAAGCGCGTGGTACGTTAAATAACTGTGGAAATGGCTATACGCCATGGGGCACATATTTAACCTGTGAAGAAAACTGGCCTGGATACTTTATCAACAAAGGTGAATTAACTGAGGATCAAGCGCGCATCGGTTTGAACGATGCTAGTGACGGCACCTCACGATATGCGTGGGAAACGTTAGCAGGTATTGACGAAGAGCGCGTTGATGAATTTACCCGTTTTGATGTAACAGCTACAGCCGACAGTGAGTATTACGATTACCGTAATGAAGCTAATGGTCATGGTTATATTGTTGAAATTGACCCTTACGCTGCTAATTCAAAAGCAGTAAAACGTACTGCGTTAGGCCGTTTCCGCCATGAAGGTTGTGTCTTTGGTAATCTGGTTGAAGGTCAGCCGATCACTTTTTATTCAGGCCACGATGCTCGTTTCGAATATATGTACAAATTTGTTTCCGATGCGCTTTGGGATCCGGCTGATGCTAACCCTGTCGATCGTATTGCCACTGGCGATAAATACATGGACCACGGTACTCTATACGTAGCTCGCTTTAACGAGAATGGTACGGCTAATTGGCTGCCACTGACTCTAGACAGTGTAACCACTGACGGCGGTATGTTGTCTGATACCTTCGACAGCCTGGCTGATATTATTTTGAATACAGCTGGTGCAGCGGATTTGGTTGGTGCCACGCCTATGGATCGTCCCGAGTGGGCAGCGGTAGATCCAATGACTGGTTCAGTTTATTTAACGTTAACTAACAATGATAGACGTAACGATAAAACGGGAACTAACCCTGCTAACCCTCGCTTGAATAACAAGTTCGGTCATATCATCCGCTGGGATGAAGGTGAATCCGTGACAGATATGACTTGGGATATTTTTGTGTTCGGTTCACCAGAAGATGGCGATGCTCAAACTAACCTTTCTGGTTTGGAAGAACTTAACCAGTTTGCAAGCCCAGACGGTTTGGCGTTCGACAAGCGTGGCATTATGTGGATTCTTACTGACAATGGTGCTGACGAAGTTGAAGAATATACTAACGACCAGGTGCTAGCTGTTGTGCCTTCTACTTTGTTAGATAACGAAGGCAACCAAGAAGTTATTAATTCAGAGAATCAGGCGGAGTTACGTCGTTTCTTAGTTGGCCCGAATGGTTGTGAATTGACTGGTTTTGCAATTACGCCAGATTACACAACCATGTTTGTGAATGTACAGCACCCAGATAACTGGCCATCTGCAGAGAACGCACTGACTGTTACACCAGAAGGTACATCAGTTCGCCCTCGTTCTTCTGTACTTGCAATCCGTAAAGTTGACGGCGGTCCAATCGGCGTTTAATTATAGAAAAGTCTAAAAGATCATTGGAAATAAAAAAGCATCTACCTTTTCGGGAGATGCTTTTTATTTCATTACTGACTTTCAAAACGTCATGCTTGAAAAATAGAAACTTTATTTTCAGTGTACCTGGTAATTCTATTTTTGAAGTTCGCCAGCAAAAGTGAAATTTCTTTTGTGGGTTTTCCGAGTAGTTATTTCTTTAATTCTTTCCAGTATCTGATGCCGAACTTTGGGATATAGAGCTCGATTAAACTAAATCTTTATGACGATTAGACTGTGGAATATATCAAACACCCAACAAACCTGCCATTCTCTGCTAAGTCTATCTAACATATTTAATAGAAGTCTGTTTTCGATAGAATACGAGTAGACACAATTTAGCTGGTTACTAAAAAGTAACTAATTGTTTTTACCATAAAGCCTCCAATAATTAGTTTGTCTAGGCAGATTACTGGAAGCAAACACTATGACCACATTCAAATTTGAAGCAGGCGCGACATTTCCTTCGATCATAAAGGCTAATTCAGAAGGCTTAACCCGAGATCTTAGTAAACCTTTAGACGGAAAAGATTGGCAGATGATAGTTGTATATCGAGGCAGACACTGCCCTCTGTGTACTCGGTTCCTAAATCAGCTTGCTAATTACAAACTTCGTTTAGACGCGATTAATATCGATTTAGTGGTTGTCTCAGGCGATAGCAAAGAGCAGCTACAGGAGCATAAAAGCCGCCTGGAAGTTAACTTCCCGTTATTCTATGGTCTATCCCTTGAAGAAATGAAGTCTCTAGGGCTTTACATCTCACATCCCCGTTCACAACAAGAAACAGATCATCCTTTTTCAGAGCCAGGGTTATACGTTATTAACGAGCTAGGTACGCTTCAAGTCGTCGATATATCCAATAATCCATTTGTGCGTCCTGACATAGAAAATCTAGTGTCTGGCCTAGAATGGATTCGTAACAATGACTACCCCATTCGTGGAACCTTTCCTTACGATAAATAGCAGGCCTTAGCTATACGCAAAAAACCTGAAAATTATATGTAGATATTCGTTTATCTCATTACAAGTGTCAGTACTTAGAACTCCTTAACAACACCTGTTTTTGGTTACATAATATTTCTAGTTATATTATTTATATTAGGTATAGCTCTTCAATTGGTTTGTTTTAAGTAGCCAGAAATATAGGATCGCAACTATGAAAAGCCGTTTAGAAATAGATAGCCATGGTCGGAAAAAAGTTTATGACGCATGTTATGAACCTTGTGCAATTGAAAAAGGCATGCGGATCATTGGAGGGAAATGGACGGGATCAATCATCTATCATCTTAAAGACGAGCCTGTACGGTTTAATGACCTAACCAGAATGCTGGGCGGGGCAAGTAAAAAAATGATTGATCAAAGACTGAAAGAGTTAGAAAGTCGAGGTATGATAATTAGAACCGTAATCAGTGATCGGCCTATTGCGGTAACCTATGAGTTAACAGAATTTGGTCGATCAGCTTTAGAAATTTTAGATCAACTTCGTATTTGGTCAGAGCAAAGAGAGTTGTAGTAAAGCTCTTCTAAATGCCTGACCTTAGATAGGCTGAGAATTAGAAAGTAAAAACTTCGCTTGCAGTAAACAGTTTATTAAAAGATTGAATAGAGGGTCCTTTGATTATCCCGAGGTTATTTTGGCCTCTCAGTTCAAGTTCTTTCCGCCCATATTAAATTGCCACCGGAACTGACTTACGATGTAAGGTAGCTCAGGTGGCAAAAGTTAACAACTATATTGTTTAGTGAACAACTTTATTGTTCCAATACGCACGCGCGCAATTAGTTTCCAAACACCTACTCAACAGTCACAGACTTTGCCAAGTTTCTAGGTTGGTCTACATCTGTACCTTTAATAATTGCAACATAGTAGCTCAGTAATTGAAGTGGTATCGTGAATAAAACAGGAGCTAACAAATCATCTATATGATCTAACTCGATAACTTTAATGCCTTCAGCTTCTTCAAACTTTGTTGCTTTGTCAGCAAACACGTAGAGCTGACCACCTCTGGCACGAACTTCTTCCATGTTACTGCGTAGCTTTTCAAGTAGATCATTGTTGGGTGCAACAACAATAACAGGCATTTCATTATCAATAAGGGCGATTGGGCCGTGCTTTAATTCTCCAGCCGCGTAGGCTTCGGCGTGGATGTAACTAATTTCTTTCAGTTTAAGCGCACCTTCCATTGCAATGGGGTGTTGAGAGCCTCTACCCAAAAACAGCGAGTGATGCTTGTCTGCAAAATCTTCAGCAAGCTCTTCAATAATCGGTGCAAGTGATAAGCTTTGCTGTATTTGTCCAGGTAAAGAACGTAAACCTTTAACAATCTCAGCAATTTTTTCAGAAGCTAAGCCTCGGTGTTTACCAATGCTGAGTACCAGTAACATTAATCCAACAAGTTGAACCGTGAATGCTTTTGTTGATGCAACGCCAATCTCTGCGCCCGCACGCATCATGTATGCAAGATCAGATTCACGCACAAGAGAAGAGCCGGGCACATTACAAATAGTCAGCGTTGATTTATAACCTAAATCTTTGGCAATTCTTAAAGCTGCTAGGGTATCTGCGGTTTCACCAGATTGTGACATGGTTACAAACAATGAGTTTTTGGGAACCACGGATTTGCGATAACGAAACTCGGAAGCAATTTCTACCTGACAGGTAACACCAGCAATTTCTTCAAACCAGTAACGGGCAACCATTCCAGAATTATATGAGGTTCCGCAGGCAACAATTTGCACATGGTCGATACCAGCCAACAATTCGTTTGCTCCGGCACCAAAGCATTCAGTGACCACATCTGTCTCTGAGATTCGGCCTTCCATGGTGCTATTAATGGCATCAGGTTGTTCATAAATTTCTTTAAGCATGAAATGCTTATAAGGACCTTTGTCACCAGCGTCGTGGCTGATGTCAGAAATTTTTGCTTCGCGCTCAACGATTTCATCGTTTAAATCAACAATATTAATTTCCCGTCGAGTAATTTCGGCAACATCACCTTCTTCTAGGAAAATAAAATTTTGTGTTACTGGTAGAAGCGCTAACTGGTCAGATGCCACAAAGTTTTCAGCAATACCCAACCCAATAACCAATGGAGAACCTGATCGGGCTACCACCATTCTAGACGGGTCTCTTCTATCTATAACCACGGTGCCGTAAGCCCCTTCTAATTGTTTGCGGGCTTTTTGAACGGCTTGTATTAAAGAATCAGATGTTCTTAATTCGAATTCAATTAAATGAGCAATCACTTCTGTATCTGTGTCTGAACTGAATACGAAACCTTCACTCTGTAAACGTTCTCTTAATTGGCTATGGTTTTCGATAATACCGTTGTGAACGACAGCAATGTTTTCTCCCGAAACGTGGGGGTGGGCATTTTTTTCATTGGGTTCGCCGTGAGTAGCCCAGCGGGTGTGGGCAATGCCAGTACCGCCGGCCAATGGCTCTTCCGACAATGCGTTAGACAGTTCGGCTACTTTACCGACACGACGCACTCTGTTTAGGTTTTCATCATTAATAATGGCAACACCAGCAGAGTCATACCCTCGGTATTCCAGTCTGCGCAGGCCTTCGACTAAAATTTCTGCTACATCACGTTGCGCCACAGCGCCAACAATTCCACACATAGTTAGGTCTCCTAAAATTCCTTTTTATTCATCTGCACAGATGATTTGTACATTTTGTGATTCAATGGCCTGGTGAATTTCTGGTTTCAATCCAGGGTTGGTAATGAGTATGTCTATTTGAGTCCAGGGTAGTTCGACATTGGGAATTCGTCTGCCTATTTTGGCAAGTTCTACCATCAGAATAACTTGTGAAGAAACTGCTGCCATGGTTTGGCTCAAACTAATTAATTCGTTAAAAGTAGTACTGCCTCTTTCTATATCAACACCATCGGCACCAATAAATAACTGGTCAAAATCAAATGACTTGAGAGTGTTTTGTGCCATTTGCCCTTGAAAAGACCCGGAGTGATGATCCCAGGTGCCTCCCGGCATAATCAAATTATGGGCAACTTCATGTTCCACAATGGTATTGGCTGTGCTTAGGCAGTTGGTCAGTATGACTAATCCCTGGTGATCTTTCAGGTGAGGTACCAAGGCATTGGTGGTACTGCCAGAGTCAATGATAATTCGACTTTTATTTTCTACCAGTTCAGATGCTTTTGCAGCGATGGCGGCTTTTTGTCTTGAGAATATTTGCTTAGATTCGTCTTTATTTAAATCTGATGGTAGTGAGATTGCGCCGCCATGGGTGCGGATAAGCACACCGTTTTCTTCAAGAGCAGAAAGGTCTTTGCGGATAGTGACCACTGACGTTTCGAAATGGGACGACAAATATTCCACGCTCACTTCTCTATGGGTGGTTAAAAGATGAGCAATTGATTGGCGCCTTTCGTTAGTATTACGCTTTTGCATGGTATCTATTAAGTTTCGAAACGAAAGATAGGCTAGTTTTATATCTGTAAACAATCAAGAAATATTTCATATCGAAAGTAAAATAAGAGATGTCTTACATATTTAGTGGCTTTTGGCAGTAATTTGGCCTATCCCAAAGGGAAGCTTAATTGCGAGTAAAAACCTTTCTGATAGAATCTGCGCCCTTAATTTACTACTACCACAGGGTCTTCCTTAATGAGTCTTGCTGATTCAGTGCTAGCCGCTAACAACGATCTTCCCATTAAAACCCATCAGCCTGTACACAGCGGTAAAGTGCGCTCGGTCTATTGGCTAACTGAATCCGATTCAAAGCGCCTGATTCAAGAAAAAGGTTATGATGTTCCTGAAGATTCACCTTTAGCAATCATGGTCATCAGCGATCGTATCTCAGCCTTTGATTGTATTTGGCGAGGTGAGGGTGGGTTAAATGGTGTGCCTGGAAAAGGTGCGGCATTAAATGCAGTATCAAACCATTGGTTCCAACTATTTAAAGATAACGGATTAGCCGACAGCCATATTTTGGATATTCCTCACCCCTTGGTTTGGATTGTTCAAAAAGCCAAGCCGGTCATGATTGAAGCTATTGCTCGTCACTATATTACAGGCTCCATGTGGAGAGCTTACGAAAAAGGTGAACGAGAATTTTGTGGTATTCGCTTACCTGAAGGGCTGACAAAAGATCAAAAACTATCAGAGTTGCTCATCACCCCATCAACGAAAGGCATTCTTAAAGGTATTCCAGGTGTGCCCGAGTCCGATGATGTAAATATTACCCGAAAGAATATTGAAGATAATTTTGCGGACTTCAACTTCTCTAAAAAAGAAGATATTGGCCTTTATGAAAATCTATTAAAAGATGGCTTTGAGGTAATTAGTAAAGCGTTGGCAAGTGTTGATCAAATTTTTGTGGATACAAAGTTTGAGTTTGGTTATGTCACAGATAAGTCTGGCAATGAGAAACTGATCTACATGGATGAAGTGGGTACGCCAGACTCCTCCAGAATTTGGGACGGCTTAAGTTATCGAGAAGGTAAAATTGTAGAGAACTCTAAAGAGGGTTTTCGTCAATTTCTGCTTAACCATTTTTCAGATCCAGATATTCTCCTAAATAAGTCAAGAATGCCGGAGCGAGAAAAATTAGCTTCCGACAATGAACTGCCAGTTGATGCCATAATGGATATTTCCAAAACCTATCTTGGCATTGCAGAGAAAATAGTCGGGAGAAAAATTGAACTGTCAGATAACCCCAAGGCTGAGATCATTCAGATATTGAAAGAACAGTATGATTTGATTAAATAGAATAATACTGTAACCAAAGACAGGCGAACAGGCCGCAAATAGCGGCCTTCGGTCTACTTCAAATATTTAAATAAAGTTTCCGAGTGAATCACTCCTTGGAAATCTTGAAAATTAAATCCCTTCTCAAATATAAATTCAGTAACCAGCTTTTTAGCCTCATTAACCAATGCATCTTTGTCCCATGGCTTTTCGAAGTAATGGTTTATATTGGCTTGGTTAATGGCATGTATTGTATCCTTTTGAGTTGCCTGCCCAGTTAACAAGATTTTTTTGGTACCTTGAAATCTTGGATCAGCGGCCAGCTCAGTGAGCATCTCAACACCAGATTTCCCCGGCATAACATGATCGGATATCACCAACGCAAGTAACTCGCCGTTGGCATCTATTTCTTCTAGTAGTTCTTCACAGTCCGCTGCTGAATCACAGCCTTCTACAATAAAATGAGACTCTAACTCGGCAAGATCTTTAACCACTGCATTCAGCACATCTGCCTGATCGTCGATACAAATAATGTTTATTTTTTCCATTTTCTATCAACCTTTTTAGATGTTTCAGATGGGTAATCTGATTTTAAATTTTGTGTTTCCAGGCTGACTGTTCAGAAGAAGCTCTCCACCATGGTTGACAACAATTCTCTGAACAATGGACAAACCCAGCCCTAATCCAAATGACAAACCCGTTTTCTTAGTTGTGAAATCGGGTTCAAAAATTTTCTTTTGCAGTTCTTCAGGTACACCAGGCCCGTTATCTGAAATAACCACGGTTAAATGGTGGCGATAAGATCGAGTGAGTATGGAGATTTCTGCATTTTCAACCTGACTATTAATCAATGCTTCTTGAGCATTCTTAATAATATTTATCCAAACTTGAATAAGCTCGGTTTCGTCTGCAAATATTTCTGGCAGATTACCAAAACTTAAGTGAACATCTACTAAGCGAATTTCACGTTTGAGCAGGGTGAGCGCCTGACTTAGCGTATCATTAACCTGAACACCCGCATGTTTTTCAGAAACTTCTCGGCCCAATTGTTTTACTGAACGCACAATATTAGATGCATGTTCCGCAGCTATTCTCATGTCATGCAGAGTTCTTCCTAGTTCCCATGCTTCTATTGCTTGCTCTTTATGGTTTAGGAATTTTTCACCCAACATCTTTAGATCAGATTTTTGTGGGGCGATTGCTGCAATTCGTCGAGCTAGGTTGCGGTCTACTTTTAAATCTTTTTCATAATCTTTGGCGGTTTTTCTCACGTCAGATGCAGTTGCTTTTTGCCCTTGCTCTTCACCGAGTTGAAAGTATTGGCTCAAATGACTTTCTGTTTGCAGTAAATGCTCACTTACGTATTCAGAGGTTCGGTTACGACCCTGCTTCAATACCCCAATTGCATTGTTAAGCTCATGAGCAATACCCGCAGCCATTTTCCCAAGGGTGGCAATTTGTTCAGCATGAGCCAACCTTTTTTGGGTTTCATTCATTTCTTTAACCGCTAAAGCGGCTCTGATGTGCCGAGCAGACAGTTCAGACGCCATCACCGGTGCAAACTGTTCTACTAGAGAAAGTGTTTTGCCATCTGAAAACATCGGTGTGTCTTTATCAATGAAGGCTAACGTGCAATGAGTCTTGGCGGTAACTTTGTAGAAGCTTTTATAGTTGCCAGAAAAGAAACTTTGCACCCCAATAAATTCATCCTGACGCGCTGTTAAAATGTGCAGGTATTCTTCACCTGGCTCCATTTGATGGCTGCAAGATGCTTCACCTTCAATTACCAAGAACAGTCTTTCATTTCGTTGCCATTGATGTAATAGAATCTCATTGGCCTTGATATGAATGCGTCGATCAGGATGGGTGAAATAGGTCTCCTTCAACCAACTGAACTGCTCTATTTGCCACTTGGGAACAGGCATAAGAATCTCTTAAATAAAACCAATCTGTCTTAATACAAATAGCATAACAAAGCTGAGCAATACACCAACCACACCTAAAATAACACCTACTTTGGCCATCTGTTGGCTATTCACATGGCCAGTGGCATTGGCCAAAGCATTAGGTGGAGTGGAAATGGGTAGCGACATACCTAAAGACGCCGCAAAGGTAACAGCTAAAATTAAAACAATACTTCCACCCAAAGGTAATAAGCTTTCCATGGATGTGCCCAGTGCCGCGACAATCGGCATTAATAAGTTTGCGGTTGCTGTGTGAGACATAAAGTTTGCCATTAACAGGCATAAAGTAGCTGCACCAGCAATCACTACATAAGGTGAAAATTCACCAAACGGAATAGCGCTTACCGCATTTTGAGCTAATCCGGTTTTGTTTAAAGCAAGACCTAGCGCAATACCGCCAGAAACAAGCCAGAGAACATCCCAGCTTATGGTTTTTAAATCTTCCTTAGTAATGATGCTAGTGATTGAAAAAACCGCGACTGGAATCAGGGCAACCACATAGGAATTCATTCCGTGTCGGCCACCCATCAGCCACAACAGCACTGTTACAGTGAAGGTAATGTAGACAATAATAGCTTTCGGAGTTTTTAAGAATTTTGATTTAATTTCTAAATTAATTTCAGTCTTTTCTGCGGGAAATAATATTTTGAGTAGGAACCAAGCCAGTGCCAGCATGACCACAACATAAGGAACGGCAAAGGACATCCATTCGCCGAAGTTGATGGCGTTTTCGCCAGTTAAATATTTCAGTGCAATTGCATTAGGTGGTGTGCCAATCGGTGTGCCAATACCCCCAATGTTTGCAGCCACAGGAATAGCTAACGCAAATGCAACTCTGCCTAAATCCTTTTTATCAAACAGGGCTAAAACAGGGGTTAAAATTGAAAGCATCATAGCTGTGGTTGCTGTGTTGCTCATAAACATTGAAAAGATGGCTGTAATAACCATGAGCCCTAGCATTACATGGGATGGATTCTTTCCAAAGGGCTTCAATAATACTCGAGCTAGGTTAACGTCTAGGCGATATTTGGTGGCCGCCATTGCTAAGAAGAAACCGCCTAGAAACAGCATGATAATGGGTGATGCAAATGTCGCCATTATGTCTTGATATGAAACCAAGGTGCCCAGGGTTTCGGGATCTCCGGTACGGAAGAAGATTAGACCTTTGTTTGAGACCATCATTAAGAGCAATACGATGACAAGAACTGAGGTTGCGTAAATTGGAATTGGCTCAAGAACCCAGCACAAGGCTGCCAGTAAAAACAGCGCGATAACTCTCTGCTCGGTGATGGTTAAGTTGTCTATTGGAAAGGCTTCTGTAGGTATTACCAGCACTAAAATGGGAATAGCGAATGGCAAGAAATACTTCATCAGGTTTTTCATAGATGCGGGGATCCAATAAAATGCGAGTTAATCGAAGGTGCCAAGTTGTTGTGTAGTTAATACCTTATTTATCTGGCACGAGGGATAAGGGCTAAACTACCATGGCTGTCAGTAGGTCAAAATGGATTCAGATCAATCTGACGCGTTTGATATTGAAATTAGCTTTAGATAAAGGGTATGTACAGGCGAAACTTCGCTGTTGTTATTGAACGGCTGTTAGGTAATCCTGAATGATCAAGGCAACTACAGCAGAAGTAAGGTAATCGGTGTTCTTAAAGCCTTTCATCTTTTTATACTTGGTCAGAAGTTGATGGGCAATAAGAGGGTCATTATTAGGGTTCTGATTGCTACCCATAAAGCCAATTTCCTTAAAAGCTTCCTGTAAAACCAAAGCAGCTTCTGTTTTTTCTTCTGGTTTCCAAAGGAAATTGATTGACGTTCCCCACTCTGAAATCATGCTGTTTAAGCTGGCCATTTTGACCAAAAACATCTTATCCAAACGATTTTGGGTGTTGGAAAGCTCAGCGATCCTGGCGGCTAACATTTCGTTGTTTTCAAGAGCTAGCTTAAGGTGGTCTTCTATTTCTAGATTGTCCGCTTTTAAATCTTCGATCTGCTGTAAGAGCCGTTCATTTTTTTTAGAGAGATCAATAAACTCTGTTGTACTAACCACAGATTTAACGGATAAGCCGTAAGGGTCTCTAAAGAAATCTGTATGTGAAAATAGATACAAAACAGATGCAACCAGCTCTAGTATGAGAGCTGAAAACAAGGCGGTTAAATAGCGCTTTTCAATGTGTACTATTTGTACTAAGCCAAGCAATGTCACAATGCCTGTGGCGAAAAACAAAATAAGCACAACTGAAAAAAGGGCGATTTCCATCATTATTATTCTTATGGGATTGTAGAGTCATCCTAAGGCATATTTTGGTGGCTTTGCAAAGCCATGTTACCACTCAGATTGATTATTGAGGTCTGACACTCATAACGGGGTTTAAAGAGCTTATTTGTGTCAAGGGATGATAAAAATGTGCTGGCTTAAGCTTTACTGACAAATTTTAAACTTTCCTTCAGGACAGGTTCAGGAGGGATACACTAACCTAATCTCACTCTGATTCTGCTTTGATGCTCATTTGTAAAACTAAGAGTAGGGTAGTCAATTGCATGGGCTTTGGCTGCGAAATATAAGGTTTTGCAAGGTTGAACTCGTTTGGTCGCGTAGGGCATGAATGGGCATTGGAGCAGAATCAGAGTATTGATTTTAACTATTTTAGTTCCAGCCCCAATCTTTAGTCACAACCTCGAACCCTTGTTTCTTCAACATTGCGCTAACGTCAGCAATGGTTCTATCGTCATCAATTTCAAACTGTTCTAGGTGTTTCGTGCTTTCATCTGAATAACCGCCCGGTTGAGTGCTGGATTCTGCGCTCATTGATGTAATGCCCAGCTTGCAAATCTGGTCTCGAAACGATTGTGATTCACGAGTTGAGAGAGTGAGATCTAAATCGGGGTCAAATAACCGCCAAGCCAGAATTAGTTGTACGAAACCTCGGTCGCTAATTGGATGTTTTACCTGATAACTGCCTTCACAGGGGCGAAGTCTTGGGAAGCTGATGGCATATCGAGTTTTCCAGTAGTACTTTTGAAGGTGCCTTAAGTGATTGGCACAGAACAGGGAATCTGTGCGCCAATCTTCCAAGCCGATCAACACGCCTAAAGCGATTTTATGGATGTTTTGTTGGCCTAAAGCATCAGGAGAATTCAATCGGAATGCCATATCTTTCTTGTTGCCTACAAGATGGTGCTCTTCATAACAGCCTTTATGATAAGTTTCTTGGTAGAGCGACACGCCATGCAAGCCTGCGTCAATCAGTTCCTCGTACTCTTTGCCTATGAGTGGCTGCACTTCCATATTTATTTGAGCAAAGTGTGGTTTCAATAACTCAATGGCATTTTTTAGATAGGTTGCGCCAACGGTTTTTGGTGCCTCTCCTGTTACTAAGAGAATATTTTCTAGACCACGTTTTTTTAACGCCTTGGCTTCGGCTAAAATCTCGTCGTCGGTGAGCGTTTTACGACGTAATTTATTATTAATACTGAACCCGCAATAGGTGCAAATATTTGAACACACGTTGCTCAAATAGAGTGGCGCAAATATCTGCATGGTATTGCCGAATCTCTGTCGAGTCAGTTGCACAGATTTTTGAGCCATAGTTTCAAGAAATGACTCAGCGGCTGGTGAAATCAATGCCTTGAAATCTTCCAAATTCAAATTGGATTTCTTCAGAGCCGATAAAACATCATCTTCTGTTTTAGAATAGATGCTGATTTTCTGCTCGTCCCAGTTCAGGTTGTTAAATACTTCGGTAAATTTCGGGGTCATGGTTTCACTAAATTAGAGAGTTTAGGCAGGGAGTTCGTCGAGAAACGCAGTTAATGGACTGGACGCATTCGCTTCAGTGCTCTCTTCTGGCATTCCGGCTAAATAAGCATCGCGGCCATAATGAACGGCCTGGGCAAATGCTTTTGCGATGCGTACAGGGTCGCTCGCGGTGGCAATCGCTGTGTTGACCAATACTGCATCTGCCCCCATTTCCATTGCTGCCATGGCATGTGACGGAGCGCCAATACCTGCATCAACCACCACAGGTACTGTAGATTGCTCAATGATAATGCGTAAGAACTCTTCTGTTTTTAACCCTTGATTGGAACCGATTGGCGCACCCAATGGCATCACGGCAGCACAACCACAATCCTGTAAGCGGAAAGCTAGCACTGGATCTGCGTGTATATAGGGCAGCACAATAAATCCCTGTGTCACTAGCTCTTCTGCGGCGAGCAATGTCTCAATCGGGTCTGGCATTAAATAACGAGGGTCAGGATGAATTTCCAGTTTTATCCAATTAGTACCCATGGCTTCACGGGCTAATTGCGCGGCAAATACAGCTTCAGCAGCTGTGCGTGCACCACTGGTGTTGGGCAGCAAGTTATATCCCTGCTCCTGCAGCGGCTGATAAATGTTATCGCTGTTGCCTTTTAGATCTACTCGTTTCATTGCAAGGGTAACCAGCTCAGATTCTGAGGCTTTCAATGCAGCGAGCATTTTTTCAGAGGACGCAAATTTGCCAGTACCGGTAAATAGGCGAGAATTAAATTCTTTGTCTGCAATTTTTAACATTTGAATGATTCCTTATCCCCCGGCAATGGCTCGAAATATCAGGACTTTATCGCCATCATTTAATTGAGTGTCTTGCCAATTAGTTCGAGAAATAATTTGTTGGTTGACAGCAACAGCACTGCCTTCTAAATCAGTATCAATCTGTTTTAATGCATCTAGCAATGCAGTACTGTCATCAGTGTCAAAGCTTTCGTCATTAATGAAAATGCGCATCGATCTGCTCCATGAATTCTTGAACCGCAGCTTCAGGGTTTTCTGCTTGGGTGATAGCGGTCACGACTGCGACAGATTGCACACCAGTTTTTAAAATACTTTGTAAGTTATGCAATTTAATGCCGCCTATTGCCACGGTAGGGGCTATGGTTTGTGCCCATTTTTGATAATGAGCTAACCTTTCCGTGCCCTGAGGGATGGAAGGCATGTCTTTGGTTTGTGTCGGGAATATATGGCCTAAGGCAATATAGCTAGGTTGAATCTCAACGGCTTTTAATAATTCCATATAACCATGGGTAGAAATACCTAGCCGCAAACCTGCTTCGCGTATTTTACTTATGTTGGCATCCAGTAAATCTTCTTGCCCCAGATGAACACCGTAAGCGTCATGTTTAATCGCGAACTCCCAATAGTCATTTATAAAAAGTTGTGCGTTATAATGTTTGCCCAATGCAATCGCATTTTTAATTTCTTGTTCCAACCAAGCATCATTAACTGGTTTTTTAATTCGCAACTGCAGCGTTTTAACACCAGCTTTCAGCAGGCGTTCAATCCAAACTAAGCTGTCAACTACAGGGTAGAACCGAAAATCCAGTTGGTTAACTGGTAAAAATGCATTTCGATGATGATTGCTTGTTTCAATGGACGGCATCCACTTTGGATTTACCGGCCAACCTTTATGGCCTGTCGTGCCATAACTGTTTGTTTTACTGCATTCATTGCTAAGAGCATGACTGAAATACAGTGACTGCATCATATAGGCTTTGGCAATAACGACTGCATCTTCTATTTCGTATTTTTGTGCCAAAGTAGCAGCGACGGCGCTGGCAAAGGTGCAGCCTGTACCATGATTGTATTCCGTCTTGATCGAGTCGGATTTTAGATGTACCAATTGTTGCTGTGTTGCGTAGGTATCAACAACAGTAATACCTGTTTCTAAATGCCCACCTTTTAGCAACAGTTCTGTGTTAACAGAATGGTTTTGATTCAATATTGAATGTAATTCTTTCGCGGCGTCTTTGGCGTCATCTAGGTTTTTAATAGTGGTTTTTAACAGTTGATTTGCTTCTGAGATATTCGGTGTTACCAGATCGCACACAGCCATTAAGGGTAACAAATCGTCTGGCGTTAACCCTGATGATTCGCCACCACTGCTAGCCATACAAACTGGATCCAGCACAATTTTTAAATTGCTATTTTGTTGACGCAAAGTGTTAAAAATACCTAACAGCAAATCTACCTGCCGGATATTTCCAAGCATGCCCACTTTTACAACATCCGGTGTTTCTAAAGCCATTAATGAATCCAGCTGAGTGATGAAGCTGGTTTCAGAAACGGGCTCGATATGCTGAATACCATTTTGATTTTGACTGGTGACACAGCTGACAACAGTGGCGGCTTGTGAACCTAAATCTTGAATGGTGAGCAAATCTTTTTGTAGGCCGGCTCCGGCAGTGTTATCGGAGCCGCTGATTACCCAGACTCTTTTCATTAGTCTTCCATTGCTTTTTCAAATTCAGCTGCGGGCTTGTATAACTCATTGCCTGCTTCGCGGAATTTTTCAGACATTTTTTTCATACCGTCTTCTGCATCAGTATTTGATTTTTCTGCATCGTCGCCATAAAGATCACGAACTTCTTGAGAGATTTTCATGGAGCAGAATTTGGGTCCACACATTGAGCAGAAGTGGGCAACCTTGTGAGATTCTTTTGGCATAGTGGCGTCGTGAAATGCACGTGCGCGCTCAGGGTCTAGTGCCAAGTTAAACTGATCTTCCCAGCGAAATTCAAACCGCGCTTTGCTCATGGCATTGTCACGAATTTGTGCACCTGGATGGCCTTTGGCAAGATCGGCAGCGTGTGCAGAAATCTTGTAGGTGATAAGACCTTCTTTTACATCTTCTTTGTCAGGTAATCCCAGGTGTTCTTTTGGCGTCACATAGCAAAGCATGGCGCAGCCATACCAACCGATTTGTGCTGCACCAATTCCAGAAGTGAAATGGTCATAACCTGGGGCTATATCTGTGGTTAAAGGCCCTAGAGTATAAAAAGGAGCTTCATGACAATCCTCTAATTGTTTGTCCATATTTTCTTTAATCATGTGCATGGGTACATGACCTGGACCTTCGATCATGACCTGTACATCGTGTTTCCAAGCAATTTTTGTCAGTTCTCCCAGGGTTTCCAGTTCAGCAAATTGAGCTTCATCATTGGCGTCATAAATAGAACCTGGGCGCAAACCATCTCCCAAAGAAAAGGCCACATCATAGGCTTTCATGATTTCGCATATTTCTTCGAAATGGGTATAGAGGAAGTTTTCTTGGTGATGCGCCAGACACCATTTTGCGATGATCGAGCCACCGCGGGATACAATGCCCGTTAAACGTTTTGCAGTCATTGGCACATGGTGCAAACGAACACCTGCGTGAATGGTAAAGTAATCTACGCCTTGTTCAGCTTGTTCAATTAGAGTATCTCGAAAAATTTCCCAAGTCAGATTTTCAGCAACGCCATTTACTTTTTCCAGAGCTTGATACATGGGTACGGTGCCAATGGGTACAGGTGAATTACGAATAATCCATTCGCGGGTTTCATGGATGTTTTTACCTGTGGACAGATCCATTACCGTATCTGCTCCCCATTTGGTTGACCACACTAGTTTTTCAACTTCAGTAGAAATATCCGAAGTAACGGCTGAATTACCAATATTGGCATTTACTTTCACTAGAAAGTTACGGCCAATAATCATAGGTTCGGATTCAGGGTGATTGATGTTAGACGGAATAATGGCTCTGCCTTCGGCTACTTCTTTTCTAACAAATTCTGGCGTGATTTCAGTTTGAATATTTGCACCCCAGGCTTCACCAGAATGCTGAGTATCTAACAGCTCATCCCGTTGAGATAATCGGCGCTGGTTTTCTCGAATGGCAATGTATTCCATTTCGGGAGTAATAATTCCTTTACGGGCATAATGCATTTGAGACACATTTTGTCCTGGCTTGGCTTTACGAATTTTATTCTCAGCCGGAAAACGAATTTGATCCAAATCCATCCGTGCAGCGCGCTCACCTCGGTAGTAGGATTCAGACTCTGTTATTTCTTCTGTGTCACCACGAGCTTCAATCCATTGCGCTCTTAATTTTGCGATGCCTTGATTGATATCAGTTTCGGTATCCGGATCTGTATAAGGGCCTGAAGTGTCATAAACCACAACCGGTGTATTTTGTTCTAACTCAGGTGCTTCTGGGGTGCCGCCTAATAGTGTGGGGGTTAGGCTGATTTCTCGCATGGCAACTTTCACATCGCCTATGGAAGAAGTGTCAAAGCCTGCTTCTTTGCCGGACACAAAAACTTTTTTCGAAGCCGGAAAAGGCTCTACAGACAAATTACTGATTTTAGCTGTGGTCATGTTGTTCTCCGCTACAGAAGGAATGTCGGAGAACGAAAAATCGTGGGAATTACCTGTGGAAAAGAAAAGGGGAATGCTATTTTCTTCTTGTTTCCTTTCGCAGGTATTAGCCTGATCAGGTTCCACGGATCCCGCTTACGCGATCTCAGCTCTGTGTAATTCAGAGCACTCCGACAAGATTTATGGCGTTTTATACTCTTTTGATTCCGTATCCGCAAGGGAAATAAAGCATTGAGCGTTGATTGAATAGCAATCAGCTGATTTAGTTGTGGTCTAATTGAAAAGCATAATCTGTTGTAAGAAGTTTAAGAAAATTGGTTAGTTCTTCAGAGAATAATATAGGGTGCTCGAGAAACGGCACATGCCGACATTCTTTCATGTTCACCCTCGTCACATTCATTTGGTCAAAATAAGGTAATAGCTCCGTAAGATCTGTCCATTGATCCTCAGTGCCATTAATTACCAGAACGGGAAGCTGAATTTTTTTTAACAGCTGACCAACAATGTCGACCTCAGATTCAAGTCGTTTAACCACATTTAATATGTACCGCTTATTGCTTTGGAAATCCCCCCAAGTGCGTTTGGCAATAAGCTCCACTGCTGGTGGCGGCTTAAAAAACATGCTCTTTATGTATTCCACATAGGTGGTATAACTCAGGCTCCATATAAAGTCATAGTAGCTTTTAAAGAAACCGTTAATGTTGGTGTGACGATTCATTTTTAGATCTGCAAGAGATACCACAGTGAGTGAGCTCAGTGGCAGCGCGTCTTTTAACGCCGCACTAACCGCCAGTGTTGCCCCCATTGAATGTCCAACTAGGTGGATCTTGCGGAGGTTGAAATGAGTGAGAAAATTCACCAGATGTTTGGCCATACCAGAGAAGCCGTCTTCAGGGTCTGGCCAGAGAGTGTTTAGGTTTAAGCCAGGAATATCAGGAGCAACCACAAAATAGTTCTTCCCCAGGCTGGGCATTACTGATCGCCAATGATTATGGGATAGGGCCAGGCCATGAATCAATATTACTGCCTCATCGGCTTCAGGTTTGCCTGCCTCTAACCAGCTCCAGTTCATGCCATTTAGAAGTTTTCTATTAAATCGTGTGGCACCCATGTAGGACCTAAAATGATTTTTTAAAATAAAAACCTTGTCCTTGTAGCTCATCCTGACCCCGAATTCTATGTAGAACTAAATGGTGCGTTCTGTTTTTAGTCTTTAATAGTAGTTTAAGGTTGGCTAAAACCCCATCCCCAGACACAAAGTTTACCTTTGCCGAACTATAAGCTTCAAAAAATTTTCATGAAAATCAGAATAACCACATGGCTTGTTATGGGGCTTTTCATGTCATGCTTCTTCTCTTAAATATTGGCTGTAAAACCTTAGTAAGTAATGCTAGCTGTTCAGGTGATATTCATGTTTGTTTATTTCAGCTGAATAATATTTTTATTCAAAGATAATTGTTTAAGTCAAATGTCTTCAAGTTATCTTGTACCTGTCACACTGTTAATAAAGTTCTGTGCTCTAATTTCACTCCACAGAACTTTATTTATCTGAGTCCTAATAAAGCCCACATGTCCGCCATGGGTGGGGTGTTCGAAAAACAGTTTTTCAGAAGACTCAGCGATGTTGATTGGGAAGCATTTTTCACTCAGAAAAGGATCGTCCTGAGCACTCACTAATAATGCTGGGCGCTTTAAGCTTTTTAAATATTTACCGCTGCTACAGGTTTCCCAATAATCAAATCTGTCTTTGAAGCCATGGAGTGGGGCTGTATATAATTCATCGAAGTCATGAAAGGATTTTATTTTATTAAAGTTGCTGGTGTTAATTAAATCTGGGAATTGTTTTGCTTTATATTTAACTTTTCGTTCTAGATCAGAGATAAAACGATTCATATATATTTTATTAGTTGTCTTGGCTAATTCATCCGCACAGCTGGTAAGATCGCAAGGTACCGAAAAAGCGACGGCGCATTTAACTTCATAAGGCACTTCATGTCTGCACAGGTAAAGCAGTGTTTGGTTTCCGCCCATTGAAAAACCAACTAACGCAATTTGCTTATAACGCCCTAAGCTCAGAGCATAATTGATGACAGACTCCAGGTCATCGCTAGAACCGCTATGGTAAAACCTTGGTAGGCGATTAAGTGAACCTCCACATCCTCTGAAATTCCAAGCTAAAACATCCCAATTATTATTCGAAAAGAACTTAGCCATTCCTTTAACATACGAGCTATTACTGCTCCCTTCCAATCCATGGCTAAGAATTAACAGCTGCGAGCTATCTTTACCAAGCCAATCCAAATCTAGAAAATCCCCATCCTCTAATTCAAGTATTTCCCGTTGGTATTCAATGTCTACCCTTCTAAACAAGGTAGGAGCAATGGATTGCACATGTGAGTTAGTCAAAAGAAAAGGAGCTGTGTAAGAGCTATTAACAATCGGCATAAATATGCTTGCTTAAAAAGTCAAAAACAATTTTCGTATTTTGCAATGAATTTGGCAAAGCTTTTGCGATACGAGTGTTCAGAAAAATAACTTCCCTAACAGACAAAATATTGGAAATTGGTGGCGACACCAGACATCGTAAGGGGGTAAGGAATTTCGTGAAGAAAAAAGTTTAGCACTAGGAGGATTAACAATGCTGAAAACCATTTCAAAATCTACCTCTAAGGTAGTACGGGCCTTTGCCCTTTTACTGGGCATGTGTTTAATAACAGAGCAAGCCTTTGCAGAATTAAACATAGATGAAGCTCTAAATAAGGCTGGGCGTCAGAGAATGCTCTCGCAACGTATTGTGAAAAGCTATCTAATGGTAGGGCAAGATATTCATGTTGCTAAAACTCAAAAGCAGTTAGATGCTGCGATCGGCTTGTTTGAAGAGCAGCTATTAGAACTCGAAGACTTTTCACCTACTGAAAAAATTACAGTTGAACTCGAAGAAGTTAGGGAATATTGGAACGAGTTTCGAAATTTAGCCTTAACCATTCCTGAGCGCGACACTGGTTTTGAACTGATGAAAAAGTCAGATGAGCTTTTAGCAAAATGTGAGCGCGTTGTTAAGTCACTTGAAAACTTTGCAAACACAGAAAAAGGTCGAATTATTAATATTTCTGGCAGACAAAGAATGTTGTCTCAGCGTATTGGTATGCTTTACGCAGCACACAGTTGGGGAATAGGAAACCAGAATACTAAACAGGCTTTTCAGGTTGCGTTGAAAGAATTTGATGATGCTTTAATAGTATTGACTGCATCGAATGTTAATACTACTGATATTTCCTATGCGTTGGAGCGTGTGGAAAATCAATGGAAATTTTCCAGATCTGGGTTCGATATGATGGCCGACGGTCACTATGTTCCCTTTGTTATTCAAATTACAACAGAATCTATATTGAAGAAAATGGATAGAATTACTGGTATGTATAGTGGGTCGGTTTAGCCTAAAAATCAGAACCAATACATATCAGAACCGATGCATAGTAGCTGCTTTCCAAGGTGTTGGTCAGTTCCAACCCTTGGGCTGGGTTGATTAACTCATTCCTTTAATTTTACTTGGATATGTGTTTCAAAATTATTCAATATTTCTGTCACACACTAGGTCATGGGTTGATAGTGGGTCGATATTAGTTCGAGCCATTCAATCCAAAAAAACACTAACCGCAAGAATTTTGTGTGCAAGCATAAATCCGTAACAGTCGTTTGTTTAAACCGATCCTCACCACCGTCAATTGACGCTGCTTTATGCTCATTTAAATAGTCATCTCAGATGAAGCTTGCTAGATTCCGATCACGTCTACCCAAGCAACAGTAATGTGAGAAAACAAAGTCACCAGCAAGGAGGAGCCCAGAAAATATGGCCTCTGAACCGGATTCCAGGTCGTGTCCCAGGAAAATGTGACGACTAGTCCATGGATTAAATGTAAAAACCACGTACAATCCTGTGCTAATAATCACAAGAATTAAAAGAGCTATCTCATGGCCCGAGCCTTAATTGTTGATGACTCCCGGACAGCATGTGCCATTTTGGCCCGCAAATTAAAGCAGTTTGGCATTGAATCAGACAGCTGTTATAGCGGTCCTGATGCCTTAGAATTCCTTAAAACTAAAAAGCCTTCAGTGATTTTCATGGATCACACTATGCCAGGAATGGACGGTTTACAGGCTATTAAACTCATAAAAGAAAATCCTCTCACTGCTCGAATCCCTGTGCTTATGTACACCTCTAAACAAGGTGAGTATTACGTGGGTCAAGCTAGAGCATTAGGTGCTATGGATGTTCTTCCCAAGGAGTTGGGCAGCGCTTATATCCAACAAGCGCTAAACAAGTTAGGGCTGCTCCAAGGTCAGTCTGTTGAAGTGACAGATACCCAAACGCAATCGGTAGAAACCTTAGATTCAAAAGATTATTCAGACCAAATCAGCCCAAGGCTGAAACATCAGCTGTATCTCACCACGGAAGAGATGCAACACACGATCGAAGAACAGTCTTTATTGGTGATGAAGACTCTGAGAAAACAAATGGTGAATGAAACCATTGAAGTTTCACAGAAGTTTGATCAGCAGTTAGAAGTACTTAAAGAGGTAGAACGTAGTACACAGCAAAGAAGTCGCTGGTCTATGGTTGTTTCATTTATGGCAGTGGCTGCAGTTGCATTCTTAGTATTTACTGGCCCGCAAGTGCCTGAAGAAACCCCAGGGTTAACTGCCGAAATCGAGCAATTAAAAATTGAATTAGCACAACAGTTTGAGCAACAGTCTTTAGCGATAGAAGAAGCTGCGTTGGCTGAGTCAGGACGAATTGGTGTGGATTTGGTCGATGCATCAGGTAAGGCGGTTGGAAGTGTGTTGTATTGGGATGAAAGAACTGCCGCTGCCACTGTTATTAATGATTCAGATTTTATCTTCAAGATATCGCCAGATGGTGTAATTAGAACCGGAGTACCCAGACGATTTTTCCTAAGTCAGGATTGCGTGGGTGATGCCTGGGTAGAAGCTTTTCCTAATCAAGTGTTTACAAGTCGCTCGGGTGATCTTTGGTACACCCCAAAAAATAGTGGCTTAGAATACTTTCAACCAAACTCCACCCTGAGTACAGAAGGAAAATGTGAACGATACCCTGGACCCGAACTAGCACTGAGGGAATTGATGGAAAATGACCCTCAGGTGACAGGGATACAATCCTACCGCTTTGAAGCTCTTACTACCTTGGCCAGATCGTCTTTAAGTCAATGATTGATCTGCCATTATCTGTCTAGTAATGGCTTAACCGTTGGCCAAATATTCTCAAGAATAATGGGCTGCCCATCTTCATTAGGATGCAGTCCATCACCCCTCATCAGCGCTGGGTTTCCAGCCACTCCATCAAGAATAAAGGGTACGTAAAGAAGGTTGTTTTCTGAAGCCAGCGTTCCATATTGATCGTAGAACGGTTGGGTGTATCGGGTACCATAATTAGGGGGTAAGCGAACGCCAAGAATAACTACTTCAGCCCCAGAGTTTTGTGCCATGTCTATGAGTTTTTGCAGGTTCTGGGTGATTAGTTTTACAGGTTTTCCTTGGAGTCCATCATTAGCCCCCAACTCCAATAGCAACAATTCCGGTTGATGAGTTTTGAGTGCTTCAGGTAGAAGCCTTAACCCGTTATTGGTAGTGGCCCCCCCAAAGGACAGGTTAACGACATTCCAGGTAGGGTGAGTGTCTTTCATACGTTCAGACAATAAATTTACCCAGCCTTTTTCTGGATCAATTTCGTAAGCAGCGCTTAAGCTATCGCCTAGTACCATCAAGGTTTTTGCAGGAGCAAAACCCGCGAAGGCAAGCGCTAGAGATATAAATAGAAAACGAGAAAAAATTTTTACCATGATTAAAACATCCGGCTTGAAACAGGAAGTGCCAACCACTGATGGCACCTTATCAATCCTGAAAGGAATTGATCTTGAAATCAAGGAAGGAGAATCTGTTGCCATCGTTGGGGTGTCAGGTTCAGGTAAATCCACTCTATTAGGAATGCTGGCAGGATTGGATACGCCCTCCTCTGGAAAGGTGTTTTTAGGTGACCACGATCTAACCGCAATGACTGAAGAGCAGCGTGCAAAAGTCCGTGGCGATTCTGTTGCGTTTGTTTTTCAGAACTTTCAGCTGCTGCAAAGTTTAACGGCATTAGAAAATGTAATGTTGCCTTTGGAAGTGAAAGGTTTGGACAAACCAGGAGAAAAAGCAGAGCACTTTTTGGATCGTGTTGGTTTAAAAGGTCGTCACAGTCATTACCCAAAGCAGTTGTCTGGTGGAGAACAACAACGGGTCGCGCTTGCTAGAGCGTTTGCGTCAAACGCGCCAGTGATGTTTGCCGATGAGCCCACGGGTAATTTGGATACGCGCACCGGCGACAAGATCGCTAATTTATTATTCGACATGAATAAAGAGGCGGGGACGACCCTAGTATTGGTTACTCATGACCCTGACTTGGCAAACAGATGTGATAGGCAAATAGAAATTAATGCCGGCGAGGTCGTGTGAGGTTACAAATGAATACGGCATTGAAGCTGCTCTGGAGAGATTGGAAGGGCGGAGAACTCAATATTTTAATTCTGTCTTTACTGGTTGCGATTGCAACAGTAACCAGTATTGGTCTTTTCACTGATCGAATCAAAAATACTATTCAGAGTGAAGCTGGCAACCTGTTAGCAGCCGATGCCCAAGTTCGTGGTTCGATGGATGTTGGTGGTGAATGGCGGAATCAAGCAAGAAGCTTTAATTTGGAAATGGCTGATACGGTTGGTTTTCGAGCTATGGCTTTTTCCGATGAAGGCGCTCAGCTCGCTTCCGTAAAAGCTGTTTCAGATTCCTACCCATTAAAAGGTCATCTACAAATATCGAATCAACCCTATGGTGTTGGTGAAAAAGTAACACAAGGCCCAGAGCCAGGAGAAGTTTGGTTAGCATCTCGATTATTTGGTTCATTAGCGGTCGAGGTCGGGGATACAGTGGCTGTTGGTGAACGTGATTTTTTAATTACAGCTGCATTAATTAGTGAACCAGACAGTGCTCAGAGTTTCTTTGGCGTTGGGCCAAGAATTATGATGCACATGGACGACATGGCGGGAACCGGGGCAGTTCAAACAGGAAGCCGAATCAATTATCGGTGGTTACTAGCCGGCAACCCAAAGCAAGTTGAATCCATGCAGCAGTGGCTGAATAGTGAAGATCGAATAGGCAAGCATCATCGCTGGGTGGGCGTGAAAGGAAGTAATCAAGGTGTCACCAGTGCCATGGATCGTGCAGAAAGTTTTTTGCTTTTAGCTGGGTCTCTAGGTGTTGTACTAGCGGGTACAGCGCTAGCGCTTGCCGCTCGTCGATACAGTCACAGGCAGATATCCCATGTTGCACTGCTTAAAACATTAGGAATGTCGCCAAACCAAGTGACGCAGTTGTATTTAGTGAATCTGGTTGTGCTTGCGGGTTTAACCATCACCCTCGGTCTTCTTATTGGCTGGGGTATTCACTGGAGCTTTATCCATTTATTCGATGGGTTATTGCCTTCAAATTTAGCCGCAGCGGATAATCGCCCTTATTGGGTAGGCGCTATTTCAGGCTTTATATCCCTTATGGCTTTTGCTGCACCTCCTATCTTGGCTTTGAGACAAATACCCCCAGCAAGAGTTTTAAGGTCTGATGTGGGAGGTGTGCTTAATCAACGCTGGTCGTTTGTTATTGGTTTGGTAGCCATGGTTGGGCTTGTTTACTGGTACAGCGCCAATTGGTTTTTAACTTTGGCATTAACCGGTGGCGCTTTGGTTTGTCTTGTGGGCATCACATTTGTGGCGGGAATACTCATTAGGTTGAGTCGTCGATATGCTGCAGGTTTAGGTAATAGCTGGAGAATCGGTTTGGCAAGTCTCTATCGGCATAGTCGACAGAACTCTCTTCAAATTATGATTTTCTCCGTAAGCTTGCTTCTATTATTTGTTTTAGTGTTAGTAAGAACTTCGTTAATTAGTAACTGGCAAGATCAACTCCCTGAAGGCACAGCTAATCACTTTGCTTTTAATATCTTTGACCAAGAGCTCGAAGGGATTATTGATTTTTTTAATGATAATGAAATTACCGCAAATCCTTTTTATCCTATGGTTCGAGGCCGTATTGCCTATGTTGAAGGAACTTCGGTAGGGGAGATAATTGAGCAAAATGAACCCGACGGTGATGATTATCGAAGAGAGCTAAACCTTACATGGGGTGACACGCTAGGAGCCGATAACGAAATCATTTCTGGCAGTTGGTGGCAACCTGGTGATGAAGATAAAACCTTGGTTTCATTGGAACAGGAGTTTGCAGAAGATCTGGGGATAGAAGTTGGAGATAGCCTGACCTTCAGTGTTAGTGGGTCACAGTTCGACGCCCAGGTCGCAAGTTTGAGAAAAGTAAAATGGGACAGTATGAATCCAAATTTTTACGCTATTTTCTCAGGGCCCATACTTGGGGGGGCCAGTGCTTCTTTACTGACCAGTTTTTACTTGGCGCCAGAGCAAAAACCTCTCTTGAATGACTTATTGCTGTCGCACCCAACCATTACCTTAATCGAAGTTGACCAGATGATTGCTCAAGTTCAGGGCATTATTGGTCAGGTTACCAGTGCCATCGAATTTATTTTGGCTTTAGTGCTGGTGTCTGGTGTATTAGTGCTTATTGCAAGCATTCAAGCCACGTTGGATAGCCGATTTCAAGAAAGCGCAATTTTAAGAACCATAGGGGCAAAAGGCGGAATGGTTCGAGGTGCCTTGTTAATTGAGTTTGGCACTTTAGGCTGGTTAGCTGGGCTTCTCGCAGTCGTGGGTGCGGAGAGCACCATGGGGTTCCTGCAAAGCAGAATGTTTGAAATGGAGTTCAGTTTTAATACCTTGCTCTGGTTAATAGGGCCTTGGATCGGCATGATCCTAATTGGTGCCATTGGTATGTTGTCTACTCGAAAAGTGATTCAGACACCTCCGTTAATGGTTTTAAGAAATATTTAGAGGCAAGCCCAGACAAGTCACAAATTAGAAAGCAAAAAATAGTATCAACATTGCCTTGAAATACGGCACTAAAGCATTATTTCCAATGCTGGTCGCAAACAAAGTATGGCTGCGGTGTTGAAACACTGTGTCTAATCGAAAACCAAAATATAAAAGGATTAAAAAATGAGCGTACTTGTAGGTAAGAAGGCCCCAGATTTTACTACTCAAGCTGTTTTAGCGGACGGTTCAATCGTTGATAACTTCAGCTTTAGCGAAACGACAGCTGGCAAATATGCCGTGGTGTTTTTCTATCCCCTAGACTTCACTTTCGTTTGTCCGTCTGAATTGATTGCTATGTCACATCGTATGGATAAGTTGAAAGAGCTGGGTGTTGAAGTGGTGGGCGTTTCTATCGACTCTCATTTCACTCATAACGCTTGGAGAAATACTGACGTTAATGAAGGTGGTATTGGTGCGGTTAAATATACCCTAGCTGCTGACATGGACCACGCTATCTGTAAGGCATATGGTGTTGAGTCTGAAGGTGGTGATTCATACTACCCTGCCGGTGTTGCTATGCGCGGTACTTTCGTGATTGACCAAAAAGGCATTGTTCGCAGCATGGTTGTTAACGATGAACCTCTAGGTCGTAACATGGACGAAGTTGTTCGTATCGTTGAAGGTCTGCAATTCTTCGAAGAAAATGGTCAAGTGTGCCCAGCAGGCTGGAACAAAGGTGATGCTGGTATGACAACTTCACCTGAAGGTGTTGCTGCTTACCTAAGCGATAATGCTGACAAGCTTTAATGTGTATTTTGTCTATTTGTTAAACAAATAGACAAAACGCTTTAGAAGCCAGTGACTCATTCACTGGCTTTTTATTGCCATCTCTTAGGTATGCCTGCAACAGTAATAAATTTTTCCACGTTACTTCCTATGTAAATTAAACCCTCTTTGTGCAGAAGGCTGGTAGCACCGCGGATTCTTTCGCCCTCTGGCAATCTCACTTCATTCATCACCTCTAAGTCGGAAGATAATCTGAAACCGACAAGCTCTGAATTACGGTTGGGGTGAATAACAGACACCCAATAATTGCCAGATGAATCGATAGTAATATTGTCTGGATAGCCATTTATCTCTGTTACTTTTTCTAGTTTTCCCTGATTAGGTCCACTCAGCCATAACCTTGAGATTTCTCTGGACTTGGTTTCGCAGATCAGTAAAAAGGTTTCATCTGGAGATAGCGCAACGCCATTAGCGAAGGAAAGATTATCTTTAAGTGTGAAGGTTGAGCCAGCGTTGGAATAGGCCAGCAATCGACCCCTAGGCTTTTGGTCTCTAAACTCCATCATGACTTGTTTGACGTTGTATTTGTTCGAAGCGTCCGTAAAAAAAATGGTACCGGTTTTTGATATGGCGAGATCGTCAGTGAGACGAAATTTCTCTCCCTCTGATTGATTTGTGAGTACTCGAACGCCCTTTTTTTCTACCGCCAACAAACCTAAGTTGGCATCCGCCACAAACAGTTTTCCATTGCTATTAAATTCTATTCCCAAAGGGACCCCTTTGGAGTGGGCGATTACTTCTACTTCATAACTTGATGGAGTAATACGGATAATAGAGCCATTACTGAGGCCTGAATAAATAAAACCCATTGAGTCCAGGGCGATTGATTCCGGCCCTCGGCCTGGTACTGGGATGCGGGTAGTGTTTTCCAAATAAACAACTTCTGCTGATGCGGTGGTTATTACCAACAGCAGCAACCCGAGGGTTCGAAAAATCACTAGGCATTCTCCGAACTTTTAGGCAACCTAAAATCAGTCATGGTGAGCTTCACGTTTTTATTGTTTTTGTATCAAGCCCAATTGCATTTAAGTTTGCGCTGGGCTGTTTATTCACTGTATCTAACTGTGAACACCTTACCTATCGTTGGTTATTTCGTCCAGTTGAGTTCCATATTTGACCAGAATGCTGAACGATTTGTGATCACAGTAAGATAATAAAGGCTTACTCGAATCGAATAATATCGTATATATTATCTTCACTTGTTAAATACTGATCTTTAGATAATTTATTGACCCAGTTTTCTAAAATAAGATCAGAGTTTTGGATACGAGTATCACCCCAGCCTTGGTCATTCCACATACTTTGAGAATTCCAGTCTGTATTAATATACGCAATGCCTTTTACCAAGTCCGGGAATTTTTCCGTGTGTTGGAATAACCTAGTGAAATAAGCATCCCACACTTGATTATCATCACCGCTACCCAGTCGGTTTCCTCTTGGTGTGGCTTCAGCAATCATAAGCGGTTTATTGACGGCCTTTGCAAACTTAATTGCATCGTCCTGTGCTGACACCGAGTGAGTATCGAACACTGAATATCCAAGCCAGTCGACATAGTCATTACCAGGATAGTAGCTAGCCCAATCTGAATATTTCGCTAGGAATACACTGCCTCGTACATGAGCGGATGAAAAAACATAGGCGGCATTTTCAACACCTTGTTCTCGTAAAATATCCACGATTCTTCTGAATGCTGCTCGGTAAGTTCCAGGTCTGATGCCATTGTTTTTGTATTGATAGTCAAATTCATATCCCGGGCGGATAAAAAATGCGATGTCAGGATAGCGTTTGATGAAATTGGCTAAGCGAACAATTTGGTCATCGACTTTGCCCTCAGCAATGGGCGTTGTGTATTCCTGATTGCCATCAGAAGCATACCAAATAGATAGATGCACAACCGTGTTGCTCCAGTCGATATTTTCGCTATCTAAGTAACATTTTAAACAGATTGGCCCAGCTCCCCAGTCGGTCCAGTCTTCAAGCCCAGGAATATAGCCCCCTGCTTGTAAACCCATATAGTGGGTAATTCCCGCTGGCTTGGGTAAACGGTCGTCGTCTAAGTAGCCGTCGTTAAACTCGACGGTACCGCCGACTCCTTCGTTATCTTGCCCAATAAACAGTAAAGTTTGATCGCCTGCCGGTTCATATTTTGCTGGTCTCACATCAGGTGTGATTTCAGATTTCTTGGCGTTGTCCAGTTGCGTGTTAGCGCAAGCGGTCAGTAGCAGGGCAATTAATACTAAATATACTTTCGTCAGTGTGTTCATTTTTAATTCCAGTTACTGAGCGGGTGTGAAGTTGATTTCTGAGTAGACGTTGTCGTTTTCCATAATGTATGGAACAGAATCAACGCCCAGTTTGGCATTCCATATTGCGGCCAGTGAATCACTGTTCTCGATTCGCGTGTCTCCCCAACCATCGCCAGCCCATTCTCTCTGACAATCCCAACTAGTGTTTATATAAGCCAGGGCTTTGACCTGTTCGGCAAGGTCATTATCTTCAGTATGAGAGAACATATTTGCTAAATAGTTATTCCACACCGTTTCATGATTGTCTTCTGTGATTTGGAAGCCCCTGGGGGTGGCTTCAGAAAGGAACAATGGCTTATTAACATCTTCAGCGAAGCGCACTCCAGCACTGGTGTCTGAAATGTTGGAATTGCTGAATAGAGAGTATCCGATCCAATCTACATAATCATTGCCAGGGTAATAAGCAACCCAGTCTTCATACCGAGCCGTGTTGCCTCCAACACCGTCTATAACTGCCGCTGAAAAAACCGAAGTAAAGTTGTCAACTTGGTTGTCTCTTAGAACATCAATAATTCTTCGATAAGCAGCTCGATACTGTTCTGCGGTTATGCCGTTACCCATGTACTGAAAATCAAATTCGTAACCAGGGCGCAGAAAGAAGGGAATGTGATCATACTGATTCATGAATTCAGCTAACTCTCTGATGAGTGCATCACCGCCACCCGAACCGAAGAGTTGAGCCAAATTAGATTGTGCAAACCAGATGGATAAATGCACCACAGAATCTGACCAATCTATGTTTTGATCATAGAGAATTGCGCATTCTAGGCAGACAGGTCCGGCTCCCCAATCCGAAGCTGTTTCTTCCCACAAACCAGGGATTTGCCTTTCTCCATCTTCTCCAGGTCTATCAAATGCGATGTAGTGGCTGTAGCCAGCAGGTTTCGCCATGCCTGCCGCCAGGTAGTCAAATACACCTCTGTTGTCCTGTCCAATAAAGACCAAGGTTTTGTCATCATCGGGTTCATACTTAACGGGGCGACTCCGGTCACCAGTAAGAAGCTCTGCCGCTTCACTATTGACTAAGTCTCCTGTTGTGAAACTGGGTACAGCACTGGGTGGAGGAGTTGCCTCCCCATAGGGACTGTTCTGGCTTGGACAACTGCCAGCAACAGAAGAATTACCTGCTTCTTCGACATTACAGGCTGTGAGGAATAATGAAAGCAAGGTAATGCTAGTGACTTTAGTTTTGAAATCCATCGTAGTTCTCTCAATATTTTTATTTTTTTAAACTATAACAGTTCTATTTTCAATAAAGCATAAAAAACGGGAAGCCCATCAAGGGCTTCCCGATAAAGGACAGACCGCATAGTCATCTGCCAGAGCAAAAGGAAGAGAAGTATGAAAACGTTTGGCTACCCCGCCGAATTCATGTGCTCCATAGTATGTCGTAGGGTGCCAAGAGTAAGGCAAGGACTGGTAAAGCGACTGTAAAGGGCAATTTTTAAGGCTTTTTAGAGTTTGGCGAGCACGGAGTCTATTTTATCTGACATGGTCTGGGGGCGATCTGTGCGGGTTCCAAGCTTGATCGTGGTGTTGATTCTTGGCACACCTAAGTTATGAATTCGGTCATGACATTCTTTAACTGCGGCGAAAACCTCGTCCCATTCGCCCTCAATATTGGTGCCGTAGGCATGCATTGAGTGGCTGAGTTTTTTTTCTTCCAATATTTTTTGGCATTCCGCAACGTATTTTGAAACTGAGACACCCACGCCTATGGGTACCACGCAAAGATCAATGATGACTTTCATATCATGTCCTCACCAAAATCCTCAGTTTCTAATGGCCATCCACCCATGCCTTTATAACGATTAACAATGTTACAGAAAAGCTCAGCGGTTTTGGTTGTGTCGTATAAAGCACTGTGTGCTTCCTTGTTATCGAACTCGATGCCTGCGAGTTTGCATGCTTTGGCTAGCACGGTATGGCCATAAGCCAAACCAGAGAGGGTCGCAGTATCAAAACAACTAAAAGGGTGGAAGGGGTCTCTTTTCATTTCTGTTCTTTCTGTGGCAGCCTTCAAAAAGCCATGATCGAAATGAGCATTATGGGCAACCACTACTGCTCGATTGCAACCATGATCTTTAACGCCCCTGCGAACCATTTTAAAAATACCCTGCAATGCATCAAGTTCGGAGACTGCTTCTCGTAAGGGATTATATGGGTCGATACCGGTGAACTCCAAAGCGGAAGGTTCTAGGTTTGCCCCGTCGAATGGTTGCACATTGTAAGTCTTTGATGAGTCAACTATGAGGTGACCGTCTGGATCCATAGTCAATGTGACGGCAGCGATTTCCAAAAGCGCATCGGTAGCGGCATTGAAACCTGCAGTTTCTACATCTATTACTACAGGATAAAAGCCTCGAAATCGTGAGGCCATGAGAGATTTGTCGTCTAGATTGTTAGACACGTGCGGTTCCTTATATCTGGCAAACGAATGTTAAAGCCCTGTACAGGTTTTGCAATCTAATTCCGATGTAGAGTACTTAAGCTTGTCAACACTCTGCCGATTAATAATCACTAGCATTCATAATTGGGTTTGCGTGATGAAAAAAATAATCAGCTTATTGCTTATGGTTTGTGTTTCTACCTTAGTCAGTATTGCCTCTGCTCGAACCTATGAAACCGGGCTGCAAAACACTGAATGGCAGCTTGAACCGTCAATATATGGCTGCAAACTCAAACAACCCATTCCCTATTACGGTCATGCAGTTTTCTTTCGTGAAGCTGGTGAAGACGTGATTTTCTATTTGGAAACTGATCACAATGATATGAAAGAAGGCTTAGCTGCCCTTGCCATTGAGGCACCTAACTGGAAGTCAGCAGCCATTGCAACAGACCTTGGCTCTGTGCCTGTGAAGGACTCTCAATATCCAGTTCGTGTTGACTCAAAAAGAACTCGTCACATGATGGCCGAGCTAGACCTGGGAATGGCGCCAACCTTTACCCGCGCCGCCAAGCATGATGCGCATCAACTTAGGGTAAGGGTGTCACCTGTTGATTATCGGCAATATCTCAATGACTATTTAGCTTGCGTATCAGGTTTATTGCCCGTGAATTTCCGTCAGGTCGAGCAAGTTTCTCTTCAGTTTGATGTGGGGCAAGAAGGGTTAAAGGCTTCTAATATCAAACAATTAAAAGACGTGGCTACTTATGTGCTTAACGACCCTAAAGTGTTCGGTGTTTATATTGATGGGCATACCGATAATGTTGGCTCCAGATACCACAATCGTCGTTTGTCAGAAAAGCGTGCCGAGATGTCTACCGATGAGTTAATAAAGCTAGGTGTAGACCCCGATATGATTATCACCCGCTACCATGGTGAAAGATATCCTATTGCCACAAATGCCACAGCGACTGGTCGCGCTGCTAACCGCCGCGTCACTATACGTTTGGAGCGTGCATTCGGTGATGATGATGACCCCCTGGCAAGACACCCTGTATTTGAGTAATGGGCGCTAATGACAATTCAGGGTGGATCTAGCCCAATACCGCCTAAATCGTGTAAAATCCGCCGCCCTTACATCTTGGAAACCATCCAAAGCTGGATGTCGTTTTTCCACTCACCAAACTGTAGAGAGTCAGATAGATAATGTCGGATATCAAAAAGGTTGTGCTCGCTTACTCCGGCGGCCTGGATACCTCAGTGATTGCCAAATGGATACAAGAAACCTACAACTGTGAGGTTGTGACGTTCACCGCCGATTTAGGCCAGGGCGAGGAAGTCGAACCTGCTCGCGCTAAAGCTCAGGCCATGGGCATCAAAGAAATCTATATTGACGATCTGCGAGAAGAGTTTGTTAGAGACTTTGTGTTTCCAATGTTCCGTGCCAACACCATTTATGAAGGTGAATATCTGCTGGGCACCTCCATTGCTAGGCCATTGATTTCAAAAAGACTGATCGAAATTGCTAACGAAACTGGTGCCGATGCCATTGCTCACGGTGCAACCGGAAAAGGTAATGATCAAGTACGTTTTGAGTTAGGCGCCTATGCACTGAAACCTGGCGTAAAAGTGATTGCGCCTTGGCGTGAATGGGATCTAAACAGTCGTGAAAAGCTGATGGCTTATTGTGAAGAACATAAAATCCCTGTGGATTTCAACAAAGCAGGTAAAACGTCTCCTTACTCAATGGACGCGAACCTGCTTCATATTTCCTATGAAGGTGGCATTTTAGAAGACCCATGGGCAGAAGCTGAAGAGGACATGTGGCGTTGGTCTGTTAGCCCCGAAGCTGCTCCAGACGCCCCAACCTACATAGAGCTCACCTATGAAAAAGGTGACATCGTTGCTATTGACGGTAAAGAGATGACTCCAGCTGAAGTGCTCACTTATCTGAACAAAGTAGGTGGCGAAAACGGTATTGGTCGCTTGGATATTGTTGAAAATCGTTACGTTGGTATGAAAAGCCGGGGAGCCTATGAAACTCCAGGCGGCACCATTATGTTACGTGCTCACAGAGCGATAGAATCCATTACTCTTGATCGCGAAGTTGCTCATCTTAAAGATGATTTAATGCCCAAATATGCCGAGTTAATCTATAACGGTTATTGGTGGAGCCCTGAAAGGTTAATGCTTCAGAAAATGATCGATGAATCACAAGAGACAGTTAACGGTGTTGTGCGTCTAAAACTTTACAAAGGCAATGTAGATTGCGTTGGTCGTAAGTCAGAAGACAGTCTTTTCGATGAAAATATTGCAACTTTTGATGATGACGGTGGTGCATACAATCAAGCGGACGCAGAAGGGTTTATTAAAATTAATTCGCTGCGCCTCAGAATAGCTGCTAACAAAGGTAGAAGCCCCCTGAAATAAAAGTAGAGTGGGTCAAAACCAACTAAAAAGGGCTTTAAATGAGGCCCTTTTTTTATGGAACTGAGAACCAGTCATCTGGGTCGAACGTAAATCCTACAACTCAAAAGCAGAAAAACTAGTTTTGCATGTTACCTTAAACCTGAAGATAGAAAGAAGTGGAAGTAGTATGTTTTATCAAATCAATAGACAGCTATTGTTGCTGGTTTTTATCGGTTGTTGCGCGTTATTTGCTGGCGTTACATTAGCCGATGAGAGCCCTAGAGATACCAGAATCATAAACGGTACCGATGCTATAGAAGGTAAAGAGTCTATGGTCGGGCTGGTGCTAATGGGAGAAGAGTTCTCTCAGTTATTTTGTGGCGGTACGTTAATCGGAGATAAATGGGTATTAACCGCTGCCCATTGTTTTGAAAGTTTTTTACTCGGTTATTACCCAGAAGATCAGTACGCCATTATTGTAGGTGACCCCTCTCCTTACGGATCAGATTTCAGCGGTGAACAAGCGGTAGTCAGAAACATTTATCTTCACGACAGCTATAACAGTTTCACTCTAGAAAACGACATTGCTATTTTAGAATTAGATCGAACCATCAATCGGTTTGCTCCCGCTGTGGTTTCATCCAGCTTTTTGACTGATAGTTTAGATGTGGATGTGTTTGGCTGGGGGACTACGTCAACCTCAACCAATGGCGCCTCCGCAGAGATTCTTCAAAAAGCCACCATCAGAACTTACGACAATCAAGTCTGCAATGATCTCTACAATCAAATTACCTTTTCAAATGGTGAACAAAAATACTCAAGCCCAATATCCACTGGAATGTTTTGCGCTGGTACTCAGTTCGGCTCCATATTAAGAGACAGCTGCCAAGGGGACAGCGGAGGACCATTGTATTTAACGGGCACTGATGAAGTGGTGGGCATTGTTAGCTGGGGAGAAGGTTGTGCACAGCAAAATGCGCCCGGAGTTAATACCAGAGTGGCAAGCTACTCAGATTGGATATCGGATGTGTTAGCTGGGTCGATTAAGCCTACTTCACCAGAAGTAAAAAACATTGCTCGATATCTAGAACCAGGTGAGCCAGAAACACTATTTGGTTCTTTTAAGCCAATACTAGCTCTCGCCTTGTTATGTCTTCTAATCTTTGGAAGAAAACAAGCTCAGGGTATTAAGTTAAATTAAAAAATCAGTTATCGCTTTTAATAAAATCGACGCTAGTCTCAGCAGAAGTTGTTGCTAGCTTATTTTTTTTGGTCTTCTTGGGTGTCACTGTTGCTAACCAGCTAAGAAGACGATTTTCTTTGTGAATAGTTTTATCTGCTGTTTTTAATTCGGACATTTCTTGTACTCCATAAAATCACGGTAATAGTGCTATAAGCATAGAGTAATAACAGTGATTCAGAGCAACTGTTGGATTGAATTATTTTAGGTGGAAAAATAAATTTACAGAGCCAAAGGTAAATCAATTAATGGGTTCGGAATTAACTCTGGGTCTTCGATGAAATCTAGGGTTTCTCCCGGTTCAGGAAAATGCCAGCGTAACAAATCGTAATAGCGTCGAATGTTTTCAACATAAACAACAGGTTCATTACCTCTGGCAAAACCGTGCTTGGTATATTGGTAATAAGCCTTTTTTTGAAGCAATGGTAAATGCTCTTTTACGTCTAACCAGTCGTCTGGGTTTTTCTGAAATTGCTGTGTGATGATACGGGCGTCTTCAAGATGACCGAAACCGACGTTATACGCCGCCAAAGCCATCCAGGTTCGATCTGGTTCTTGAATTCGGTCAGGTATTTTCTTATGTACTTTAATGAAATATCTCGACCCACCATGAATGCTTTGCTTGGGATCTAAGCGATTTGTTACCCCCATTTCCTTTGCCGTTGGCAGGGTCAACATCATTAGTCCTTTGACTCCAGTTGGTGAAACGGCTCGCTTTCGCCAGTGGGATTCTTGGTATCCAATGGCTGCCAGTAAACGCCAGTCGGTTTGGGTTTTCTCTCCTGCAATTTTAAATTCTTCAAGGTAATAAGGTTTTAGCCTGTTTTTCATGTGTCGTCTGAAGAGTTGAACACCCACATAGTTCAGCTGATTAATGTTGCCGAAGTATCGTTCTTTGAGTTGCAGTAATGACCCATCCTCCTCTTTCATTTTGATGAAGTCGTTCGCAGCAGTTAATAAGCTAGTGTCAGAGTTGGTTGGAAATACCCAAGAAATTGGCATTGGGTCTGTCAAATCGAAGGCTACTTTTAATCCAGGGAAAAAAGCTTCGTTTGCTTCAAATTCAATAGAATCTAAAATCGCGAGGTCAACCTCACCATCCTTTACTAAATTCATCATCTCAAACGGATTTATGTTCTCAGACCGCCAAGTTAGATCTGGGAATTGCTGTTGAAGTTCTTGAAGCAGAATTTCATGGGCGGAACCTTCAGCGACCAGAATATTAAAGTTCACTAAATCTGATAAATCAGAAGGTTTGTCGGTCTTATAGATGAGTTGCTGAGTCACTTCCATTAATGGTTCGGAGTAACGAACTTTATTAGAGAACTGTTCCACCTGGGTCAGTCCTGCAGCTGCGAAATTAGCAGAGTTTCGTTCTATTGCTTGGTAAATATCGTTAATGCTTTCCACTGGCCGAATTTTAAGCTCAACTCCTAGGTAGTCGGCAAAGCTTTTCGTCAGGGCATATTCAAATCCAGACGGACCATGTTGGTCAATGAAGTAAACCGAGGGGCTGTGTCGTGTTACCACATAGAGACTGTTATCCTGTTTGACTTGGTCTTCTACGGAATTGCTGCTGAATCCGGCAGCAATAAAAAAAGCCACAATGACCAGGGCAGTGAAGCCCTTGAGAATGCTGAATACAGCTTTCCTGCGGTCGATAATGTGAATTTTCATAGGGTAAACAGTGCTAAATATCTTGGGCGTTTAACCTTAACGGCTGAGACCATGACTCTCAACACGAAGCACAATCTGCACTGTAAAAATTATGATAGAAGGGTATCATACGCGCCGATTTTCAATGGCCTCTCACAAAAGGATCGAAACCAGCATGCAAACTTTGCGTGGCGCACCCGCTCTTTCGACTTACCGTCGTCAATCCCTGCTCTCAAAGCTTCAATCAGTTTCAACCAAAGTCACGGATATCTATGCAGAGTTCGTACATTTTTCCAAGCAAAGCACTGAGTTATTGAATGAGCAACAGCAGGTATTGAGTCGAATCTTGAAATACGGTCCAACCGCCGAGGTGGAAGAGTTCTCTGGTGAGTTGGCTTTGGTTTCCCCCAGACCTGGTACTATTTCTCCATGGTCTTCTAAAGCGACTGACATTGCACATAACTGTGGTTTGACTCAAATTGATCGTTTGGAGAGGGGAATTGCCTATGACATTAGAGTTACTGAAGCACTAGAAGATGCTGAACGAACGGGTGTCTATGAGCTACTACATGACAAAATGACACAGGTGGTGCTACCGAGCTTGGAAGACGCATCGGTATTATTCGAACAAGCTGA
>JANQHX010000067.1 GCA_028282465.1 Gynuella sp. | reverse complement strand
CTAAACCTGTCCATATCTCTCATAACCCTTAACCCTACTACCACTATCCGTCTAATTTTAGGAGCATTTTTAATCTAATTTCGTAGCTACAATGTAGCCTTGCTAGCCACTTCAGGTTTTCCACAAAATTTGTTTGCGCCATTAGAAACAAGCAAATATCTTACATTTAGACAACTTATTTAGTTTATTTAAAGATCAATAAGACATTTATGGGCTTGTCTGAGACAGTCACGCAACTGAACTCAATTTTGTTAGCAAGTGTTAAAGCATTTTTGAAATATGAGTTTGTTGCTGGGCCATAAAAATAATTGAGGGAGAACCAAGTTCATGGGCACACTTGCCGTACGCTTCAAGAAGGCAGCTTCATTTATTAGCTTAGCTTTTATTTTATCTGGGTGCTTTGATGAGGTTGTTTACCTTGATCAAAACTGGAATGAAGATAATCAGCTTCGTACACTTTCCTACACAACTTCACAAGGCAGCCAACTTATTCCATACGATTGGTTTATTAACCTAAAGGATGCCAAGACTGGCCTGCCTCTCACATCAGACATCGTCGTTGAACGGCTAAAATATCTGCCGGATTACCAGGCAGATTCAAACACCAATCCTGACAAATTACCCATTGGCTTTGTAAAAGATACGGATCCTGAAACTGGAGATTGGATAGGCATTAATTGCGCGGCTTGCCATACGGCACAAATAGTTGTTGGAAACACTGCGATTCGCATTGATGGTGGCCCCGGCATGGGGGATTACATTGCCATGATTCAAACTGTTAAAAACGCTATTGATAATACGCTAGCAAAACCACGTTTATTTAAGAAGTTTGCTAATGCAATTGGTGCTGACGATTCGAATTCATTAGCTTCTGCTATGGCTACTCAGTCAGAAGCCCTTGCTAGCTACATCAGAAACGATTCTTCAATTGATCACCCAGGCGGTTTTGGAAGAGTTGATGCCGCAAATGCCATTCGAAATGAAATTTTTGTTTCTGACTTAGGCGTAGATACCAACTATTTAACCCCGGCAGCGCCGGTTAGTTACCCGGCACTTTGGGGAGCGCCAGACTTTGAACGTGTTCAGTACTTAGGTTACGCCCGTAATCCGTTTGGTCGAAACCTGGGTCAAGTTCTGGGTGTATTAGGCAGAATTAACCTTCAAAACCCAGAAAATCTATTTGAGTCAACCGTTCGAAGAGATAACTTATTCTATATGGAAGAATGGTTAAGGGAGTTGGGCTCACCTGAATGGCCAACTGAATATCTTGGCGATATTGATAACACAGCGGCTTCTAGGGGCGCAGAGATTTATCAGACACCAGATGTAACAGGTTATGCATGCGTGAATTGTCATGTACTTCCTGATTCACAAGGCAACTACCCTAAGACGCCAGCTCAAGATAATTTATTTGGTATGCAGTTTACCCAAACACCTTTAATTCCAATTGAAAAACTTGGCACTGACACCAATGCCTTAACAACATTTTATAATCCCGAACCCATCAATATGGGAATGCTTGGTCTTCTCGGACTTGATGGCGTATCTCAGGAAATGTCATACCCCTTAGCTCTAATTAAAGTGGTGGAATTTGCTGTGGGTAAACAGTACTTGTCAGCACCTGCTTTAAATCAAACTCAACAAGCGGTTTATAGTGGGCTGCGTGTTGACTCTGCAACTGCACCAGAATTTGATTTATACCCTGGCTATCTCGCCAGACCTTTAGCTGGAGTTTGGGCAACCTCTCCTTACCTTCACAATGGCTCTGTGCCTAATCTTTATGAGCTGTTGTTACCACCAGAACAACGTAGCGACGAGTTCTATGTGGGTAGTTTTGAGTTTGACCCTGAGAAAGTAGGCTATGTATCCACCTACTCTTACAACACATTTAAATTCGACACGAGCGTTTCAGGAAACTCAAATTCAGGTCATTACTTCGGTACATTTCTGAGTGATGAAGAACGCTGGGATCTAATAGAATATTTAAAAACTCTTTAAACAATTCCAATCCACAATTCAAACAACAAAAAGCTTCAGCTACTGGAGCTTTTTTTGTTTTGCTATGCCCCTCTATTCCAGTCACACTATTTTAAATTTTCAACAGACTCCGAATTTAGCAATGAATATTAGACTCGCTACTCCCGATGACTTTGAATCCATCTGGCCGATTTTTCATACCATCGTCAGTAAGGGCGAAACCTATGCATTTGACTGCAACACCACGAAAGAAAAGGGATTCCATATTTGGATGGACACGCCGTTAAAAACCTATGTTGTTGAACACGATAATGAGATCCTAGGTACATACTATTTAAAGGCTAACCAAGCCGGGCCTGGTAACCATGTTTGCAACTGCGGTTATATGGTATCGCCCCTAGCTAGGGGAAGAGGGATAGCAACCCTCATGTGCGAACACTCGCAACAACAAGCTGTCGAACTTGGATTTAAGGCCATGCAATTTAATTTTGTGGTGTCTAGCAATACAGCAGCTGTACAGCTATGGCAGAAGTTAGGCTTCGAAACGGTTGGGCAAATACCTAAAGCATACAACCACTCCTCCCTTGGGTTTGTAGATGCTCTGGTAATGTACAAGTGGTTAGTAAAAAACTAAGCACAAATGGTTAGTCTAAATCTATTTGAGTTCTTCCATGGAGGTTAAGAGACTGCACCGTCGAGCCAAAATACTTATCAAATAATAAGTCGAATGAGCCGTCTTTTTTTGCCTTTTCTAGTCCATCTGATAAGGCTTCATGCAGTTCTGGGTGCCTACTTGATACATATAAATAAAAGGCTAAATCGGAATTCACCACCACATAGGGGTCAATAGTCATACCAGGAAACTCTTCAGAGTACTCCTCTAATTCATGCTCTATTTCAGACAACCCCCGTGAAAAGTAATGACATCTCTTAGCCATTAATTGGCGGAAGTTGTGTCTGAACTCTGTACTTTCGATAATGGGGAGGTTGTTATCGCGAAATATTTTGGTGACCGACCAGGTTTTGTTACTGCAAACGGTTAAAGCCCTTAGTTGCTCTAGGGTGTAAATTTGCTCAAAGATGTCTTTTTGATCTTTCATGACCAGACCGACTCTCAAACCTAACAACCCCTTATCTAGCGCAACCGGAACCTTTAGGTATTTTTCATCATAGGTTGGCCGACCAGGTAGCATTAACACGTTAACGGTTTCACCCCTGGCAAGTTCATGCTCCATTCGGGCTCGTTCCATTGGCAAGCCATTAAACACGAAAGTCCATGGCTCGGCGCCTTTGCTCAAGGCAAGCTCAGTCATTTCCCGAGCAAATTCTGCTCGCACATCATTTTCAATGGGTGGAGTCGGATACCTCACAGTAAAAGCCGCAGCGAATGGCGAGGTAAATACGAGCAGTATTAGTAGTAATCTCATAAACACAGGCTCAATTTTTCGAACTTAATAAAGAAACCTAGACCGAGTTTGTTAAAAGTTCGATTAATTATTCTGATCAAAGCGAATAAAGTTGCTAAAACTGAAATTTTAATTGTTGAAACACCTACATCTGTAAGCCCCTGTGAGGTTATGTTAAACGAATGTTACTGAGAAGAATGTGCATTAATTTTGGGACAGTTGTAGGGATTTATGCCTCTCAACCGTCTTCATACTGACATTTCAGTCAATTAAGCCCATTTGAGGATGTTAGTCATGATAATAGAACTGAACTACCTAGCGATCGTTATCGCTACCATTGCCAACTTTTTCGTATGCTATCTTTGGTACAACCCACTGTTTGGAAAGTCTTGGGCAACGGAACTTGGTTTCCAAACAAACGAAAGAATACCAACGCCAAACCTGCTAAAAGCACTGGGACTGACACTCCTTAGCTGCTTATTTATCTCATCTTTAATGGCAGTAGCCCACGGCCTTCTGGGTCAGTTTGTCCAGCACTCAAGTTCAGGCAAAATAGCAATCTCTGCGATCTGTTTGATTTTCGTGGGTCTTGTGGTACCGATGCTGCTACAAGGCACGGCTTGGGAGAAAAGATCATGGAAGCTATTTTCCATTCATGCTGGTTATTATCTAACAATTCTTACGGTAGCAGCAGCAACCTTACTGATAGTTTCTTGATTTTGAACCGTTGATATCACTCAGGGTCAATCCTTAGCGATTGGCCCATCAGCACCATTTTTATGTATTTCAACCAATGCATCATACGAACCCATCTTAATACTCCTACTTTAGTTTCTTGGCCATCAAAATTGCGGATTTATTCTTGACCGATCATGGCTAGACTTTAGCCTTGCGTCCTTAATTAAAGTTTTACTTTTAATCTCTAAAAACCGGTGATAAATTGCGCCGCCCTTGGGTTTTCTAGCCCTTTCATATTGTTTGTTTGAGATAGGTTTAGCGAATATTGAATAAAGATAATTGGAGCATCCAGGACTCTAAAGATTTATACGGTATAGAGCGCTGGGGCGCAGGTTATTTCGGTATTTCAGATACAGGTGATGCCTTGGTTCAGGCACCTACCAGCAAGGGAACCAAAAAGGTTTCCCTGGGTAAGATTGTCTCCGGGCTTCAAGACCGGGGCCTGGAAATGCCAGTTATGCTGAGGCTAGAGAACCTAGTAGATGATCGTATCACCCAACTCAATCAAAGCTTTCAAAACGCCATTGACTTACTTGGCTACAAAAACAGCTATCGCGGCGTTTTCCCTATTAAAGTAAACCAACAAAGTCATGTTGTGGACGAGATCGCTCGATATGGCGAACGATTTAGCCATGGTTTAGAAGCCGGTAGCAAAGCTGAACTGCTGATCGCACTAGCCACCTTAAGAAATAAAGACAGTTTTATTGTTTGCAATGGCTATAAGGATGCCGAGTTCATTGACCTGGGCATTCAAGCCTTGAGATTGGGCTTTAAGTGTTTCTTTGTGATCGAAACCCCCAGTGAACTCGCTATCATTCTGGAGCGTAGCGCCTATTGGGGCATTGAACCTCTTATTGGCTTGAGATTAAAACTATCCACTCAGGTTGAGGGGCACTGGTCAGGTGACAGCGGCGATAGAAGCCTATTTGGCCTCAACTCGACACAGATGGTTGAGCTACTTGACCAGCTTCAACAAGCCGGCAAACTGAATTGCTTGCAACTACTGCATTTTCATCTTGGCTCTCAAATTCCTAATATTCGAAATATTCGAGACGGCGTTAAAGAAGCCTGTCGATTCTACATTGAGCTGATTAAAGAAGGCGCCAACCTTCAGTATTTTGATTTAGGCGGCGGCTTAGCCATTGATTACGATGGCACTAATAGCTCTGCTGGCCACAGCCGTAATTACAGCATTGAAGAATACTGCACCGATATAGTAGAAGCAGTACAAGACTCTTTAGATGCCCATGATATTCCGCACCCTTGTCTGATTTCAGAATCTGGACGAGCTACCGTCGCGCCGATGTCGGTGCTGCTGTTCAATATTTTAGAAGTGTCCAGCTTTGACCCTAAACCCGCCAGCAAGCCCGACGAAAACCGTTGCGACCCGATAAAGTACCTGTGGGAAACACTTGAGAAAACCAACTCAAAACACTTATTAGAATTTTATAACGATGCCTTTTATTACCGAGATCAGGTACGTGAACTGTTCAAACATGGTCAAATTAATTTGCGCGAAAGGGCTGAAGGCGAAAATCTACATCTAAGCATTCTAAAAAAGGTGGCCAGCTTAGTCGGTGAGCTAAAACATACTTCGCCTGAGCTAGACAAGCTCAATGACGATCTGGCAGATATTTACTATGGCAACTTCAGTGTCTTCCAGTCATTGCCAGACGCCTGGGCCATACAACAAGTTTTCCCCGTCATGCCTATTCACCGCTTAAATGAACAACCCAGCCGCAGTGCAACCATTGCTGATTTAACCTGTGATTGTGATGGCAAACTGGATAAATTTGTCGGCCCATTCGGCGAAACTAATACGCTAGCACTGCACCCTCTAAAAAATAATGAAGAATATTATCTTGGAGCATTTTTAGTGGGCGCTTACCAAGAAACACTGGGTGACCTACATAACCTATTTGGTGACACCAACGTAGCAAGCGTTCGTGTTGATGAAGATGGCGAGTTACACTTCGTTCACGAATTGGCAGGCGACAGCATTGCAGACGTTTTAAGCTATGTTGAGTACCAACCTAGAGATCTCGCGCAACAATTTCGCCAGAGCGCAGAACAAGCCGTACGAGAAGGTCAAATTACGGTGACGGAACGTCAGCAAATGCTTGGCTTGTTCAATGAAAGCCTACAGGGCTATACCTATTTTGAACGTTAAGAATTCGAAACCTATTGGAGACAACATTAATGTCTAAAGTCATGATCATTGGAGCCGGTGGCGTAGGTGGTGTCGTCGCACATAAATGCGCGCAAGTTGCCGAAGTGTTTGATGAAATTGTGATTGCCAGCCGCACTCAATCGAAATGCGATGCTATTGCTGCTCAGCTAAGCAGACCGGTCACAACGGCAAAGGTGGACGCTGACAATGTTCCTGAATTAGTGGAGCTGCTCAATATAGAAAAACCTGAGCTAGTTATTAACGTTGCATTGCCTTATCAAGACCTCACGATTATGGATGCTTGCTTAGAAGCAGGAGTTCATTATATGGATACCGCTAATTATGAACCTTTGGATACTGCCAAGTTTGAATACAAATGGCAGTGGGCATATCAGGAAAAATTCGAAAAAGCCGGTTTAACCGCATTACTGGGCTCAGGTTTTGATCCTGGCGCCACCAATATGTTCACCGCCTATATCGCCAAACATTATTTAGATGAAATTCATTACTTAGATATCATCGACGTGAACGGCGGTGATCATGGCCATCCATTTGCGACAAACTTCAATCCAGAAATCAATATCCGTGAAGTGTCTGCAGAATGTCGGCACTGGGAAAACGGTGAGTTTGTGACGACACAGCCCATGTCTGAGTCCAAACAGTTTGAATGCCCGGAAGGTGTCGGCACTTACCACATCTATCGTATGTATCACGAAGAATTGGAAAGCCTGACCAAACATTACCCGACCATCAAAAAAGCCCAATTCTGGATGAGCTTTTCTGAAAACTATCTTAAACATCTGGAAGTTTTGGTTAACGTTGGGATGACTGGAATTGAGCCAATTGAATTTGAAGGCAAAGAAATTGTACCACTGCAATTCTTGAAAGCACTGTTACCAGAACCTTCAACTTTGGGCCCACGCACGAAAGGCAAAACCTGCATTGGTTGTATTGTGAAAGGTCTGAAAGACGGCGAAGAAAAAACCTACTACATTTACAACATCTGCGATCACCAAGAGTGCTACCAAGAAGTTCAATCACAAGCTATTTCTTACACCACGGGTGTACCCGCAATGATTGGCGCCAAAATGATTTTAGAAAATAAGTGGAAGAAACCTGGTGTTTGGAATATAGAACAGTTAGACCCAGACCCATTCATGGAAGATATGAATAAGTATGGACTGCCGTGGAAGGTGGTTGAGCTTTAATTACTAGAAACCTGAAGCCGGATGCTTGAAGCAAAAGGTCTTTTCACATTTTCTGCTTGCCGGGTTCCTCTGTATTAGCTTCAGGCTTCCGGCATTAAGCTTCCAGCAAGGAACTCAAAAAAATGCCTATCCTCGCAAAATCTTTCAATTCCTTTGACCCTAAAAGAGTCCCTTCTCCTTGTTTTGTAGTGGATAAAGCTGCTGTCGAATACAACCTGAAAATTCTCTCAGAGGTTCAGGAAAAATCAGGTGCAAAAATCCTTGCTGCATTAAAAGCGTTTTCCTGTTTTTCTTTAGGTGAGCTCACAGGTAAATATCTATCTGGCATTTGTGCCAGTGGTATTCATGAAGCATTGTTGGGTAAGGAATATTATGGCGGTGAGATATATACTTTCTCTGCCGGTTTTAAAGAAGATGAACTAAAGCGAGTTCTAGAAATTTCTAACCATGTGGTGTTTAACAGTATGGGGCAATGGCAACGTTTTCAGAGTTTATGTTTAGATGCCAAAAAGAAAAAGCCGGGCCTGGAGTTCGGCTTAAGAATTAATCCTCGTCACTCAGAAGGCGAAGTGGACATTTATGACCCTTGCGCGGTCGGATCTCGATTAGGTATTCCCTTAGAAGAATTCGAACCCCTGTTTAAAGATGAGTTAATGGAAGGTATTAGTGGCCTGCATTTTCATACGCTATGCGAACATCAGTTCGAACCCTTGGCCCGAACACTAGATGCTGTTGAAGATCAGTTTGGTAAATACTTCAATCAAATGAAATGGATTAACTTTGGCGGTGGTCATCACATCACCAAACCGGATTATGATCGTGACGGATTAATTAATCGAATTAAAACATTTTCTAGTCAATACAATGTCCAGGTTTATCTGGAACCTGGTGAAGCTATTGCTATTCATTCTGGCGTACTTGTCACTGAAGTGGTGGATACGCCACGCAATGGAATTGATTTAGCTATTTTGGACACATCTGCTACCTGCCATATGCCAGACACACTCGAGATGCCATATCGCCCTGAAATATTCGATGCAGGACAGCCAGGAGAAAAAGCTCATACTTATCGCTTAGGGGGTATGACCTGTTTAGCAGGCGATGTGATCAACGAATACAGTTTTGATAAGCCACTACAAATGGGTCAGCGTTTAGTGTTTGATGACATGAGCCATTACACCATGGTAAAAACCACTACCTTTAATGGCATAAACCTTCCAACCATTGCGATTTGGAATTCTGAAACTGACGAACTGCAAATCATTAAAGAGTTTGGATATGACGATTTCAAAAACCGTCTTTCTTGAAAAAGACATTTCCCAACGCCGACTGATACCAGAATGGGCGAATTGCAAAGCTGTTTTATTAGTGTGGCCCTTCGTAGGAAGTGATTGGGAGTACATGCTAGAACAGATTACAGAAGCTTATTGGCAAATATTAAAAACCATTTCTGAGCACACTGAAGTGTGGGCGGTACTGCATTCAAGTATCGACCAAACTGAGTGGCTCAAAAAACGCCAGCTACTCAAAATCACTAACGCTAAAATCATTGATTTAAATGTAAACGATACGTGGATTAGAGATTATGGCCCTCTGACCGTCGTTAATGGCAAAGGCGAATCAATACTCGCAGATTTTCGTTTTAATGGCTGGGGAGAAAAGTTTGATGCCAAACTTGATGACAGTTTCTGCCAACACCTTGGTAAGTTGGAAAACTTAACCTACGAAACCCACAACATGGTATTAGAAGGCGGCGCAATAGAAAGCAATGGGCAAGGTCTTTTGCTGATGAATAAAGACTGTGTGGTGGATGAAAAACGTAACGCCGATTACAGTCAGCGTCGAATCGAAAAAATTATTCGACAGCAATTAAATCATGAGGCACTTTGGATTGAGGGTATTGGTCTAACGGGTGACGACACCGATGGTCATATTGATACCATCGCCCGTTTTTGTAATCACAACACCGTAATTTATTCTGGCCGTAACACCCAGCACCATGACTCTGATGCGTTGCAATCATTGCATGAACAAATAGGTAGACATGCGCAACAAAAGAACTGGAACCTTTTTGAATTGCCAACACCGGTTTTGAAAAGTCAGTTTGAAGATAGATTCTTACCTGCAACCTATACCAATTTTCTAGTCTGTAATCAGCAGGTATTCTTTCCAATTTACAACTGTGCGGAAGACCAGCTCGCGTTAACCATTGCAAAAAAAGCCTTTCCAAATCATAAGGTGATCGCCATGGATTGTCTTAATCTTTTGGAAGAAAGTGGTAGTTTGCATTGTGCCACTATGCAGTTGACAACTCTAAACCCAAGCCCTGGAGTCAATTATGAATAAAGCCATCAAAGCCGCTGTCATTCAGCAAAAGATTCCAGATAACGATAAAACGGTAAACCTATCCGTCACTTCAGAAAAAATTAAACAGGCAGCTGAGCAAGGTGCCAAATTAATTGTATTACAGGAGCTTCACGCCAGTCAGTATTTCTGCCAGACAGAAGATGCAGATGTATTTGATTTAGCAGAGCCATTGGATGGTGAAACTTTTCAAACTCTTGCACCCATTGCAGCAGAGTTGGATATCGTATTAGTGATATCTATGTTCGAAAAACGTAGTGCCGGTTTATATCACAACACAGCTCAGGTTATAGATGGTAAAGCCGGTCGGGTTGGTATTTATCGTAAGATGCACATCCCGGATGATCCAGGCTATTACGAAAAATATTATTTCACTCCAGGCGATGGTGATGGCGAGCTAAATGGTTTTGCCCCTATTCAAACATCTTTAGGTAAGCTGGGCATTTTGGTTTGTTGGGATCAATGGTATCCAGAAGCTGCCCGTTTGATGGCAATGGCCGGCGCAGAGGTTTTAATTTACCCAACCGCCATTGGTTGGGATCCAGCGGATGATAAAGACGAGCAGCAACGTCAGCTAGATGCTTGGATGACCATACAGCGGAGCCATGCGGTGGCCAATGGCATTCCAGTGTTAGTGGCAAACCGAACCGGTCACGAAGATTCACCGGATGATCGAGCACCAGGGCAAACCTTCTGGGGTAATAGTTTTATCGCTGGGTGTCAGGGAGAATTACTGGCTCATGCTTCAGAGAACAATGAGGAAGTGTTGACAGCAGAATTGGATATGGCGAGATCAGAACATGTTCGGCGCATCTGGCCTTATTTCCGCGATCGTCGGGTGGATGCTTACGGGAATCTCAAAAAAAGATGGATCGATTAGAGTTCTTCAGCTGGAAAACTGGGCCTACCCTTGCGGCATGAGCAGGCCCAATTTAACTTAGTTGCAATACATTCCGCTGCACCTGAAAATACTCAAAAAAAACGGCATCGTCATGGAAGAGTTAATCCTATTTATAATCACTACTGGCTTATTGGTTTCACTGTTTTTCAAATCATTGAAAGTTAGAGTCGGTATTGCTGCGTTAGCACTTATCTTATTGCTAATATTTGGATTTATTAATTTTATTGGTTTGGCAGCATTAATAGGCTTTACTGCATTAACATTTATTATTAGTAATGGCATTAGCAACAAAGTCATTAGGGTCATTTCAGCAGTTATTTGGGTGTTCGCAGCCCTAGCCTTAATCATTCATGCAGTGCCAGGTATAAATAACTATTTGGTCTACCCTGAAACCGAACTTAAACCCAATAGTCTTGCAATACCCTTGTATTGGAACATAGACAAACTGTTTGTGGGTTGGGCCATTTGTACTTTTTTAACACCACTATGGCAACGCTCGACACCACACAGCTTATCCATAATAAAAGTTATTTTTCTTGGGCTCGCTACAATAGCCACAACTATTTTGGTGGCTTACTTGTATGGAGTCATTCAGCTGCAACTAATATTCATGCCATTTCTTCTAATCACAATGTTTTTAAACATCACCATCACCAGCTTTACCGAGGAAGCACTGTTTAGAGGAGTAATTCAAAAGCAGTTTATTAAATGGACTCCAAGCCAATTCAGCCCCTATTGGGCGATTGTTTTAACAAGCTTGTTATTTGGGCTAGCACATTTACCATTTTCAATGGGATTTGCTATTGCGGCAGTTTTCGCTGGTCTTGGTTATGGCTTAATTTATTTCTGGGGTGGCCGGTTATGTTACGCGGTCTTGTTGCATGGAGTTTTAAATGTCTGTCATATGATTGGATTTAGTTATCCGTTGCTAGTGTAATTTTGGATTTAGCTAATGTTTAAAAGACAGCCAAGTTTAGTCAGTCTCCGATAATGCTCGATCTAATAATTTCATAAGCTTCTTGCCTTTTACAATATTGATCATAGATACGTGATTTATACGTCCAATTAGGTGCTCTTTATAGTTTTCATGACCTTCTCTATTTTGACTTTCTAATCCATATTGTATGCAATTATGTAAGATTGCTTTAAGCTCGTCATAGTATTTTCTACTAACATTAACTTTTTCATTTACGATCAATCCCGTTAGTGCCTGCCTCTTGTTTCTAGTGGTCACTGATGTTTTCCGATGATTGATTTCTAAACCTTCTTCATAGCATATGGCCGATATCAGAGCGATTGTATTTCTAAAGTTGAGCCTTGAGTTTCCTGAAAAAGCAAGGTCATCTGCATATCGACTATAGTTATATCCGATTGATTCACTCAAAAGGCTTAAACGTTTATCAAGCTTATACAGCACCGAATTACTGATTGATGGTGAGGTCGAAGCACCCTGAGGAAGGTGCCTATTTTTAAAAAGTATCTTTTGCTCTTTTTCAAATTGATCAAACCAGATGTTCCTGGTGTGACACTTATGAGTAGTTAAATTGGCAAGATAGCTACTCACCTCATGGTTAAAACCATAGTATAGAAATTGTTTAAAAACCTTATTCTTGTCGATTGATTGAAAACAATTGGATATATCGAGCTTTATCAAGTACTGACAATTCGTATGATTCGCAGCGTGGTGCACACAACTCTTCCCTTTTACGAATCCATAAGCGTTTTGATGAACAGGAAAGTACTGAGTTATATCTTCGAGTATTTTATGTTGCACTTGTCGAAGCAGACCTTTTGGGTTTTCGATTAGTCGGAAGCCTCCACTTTTCTTTTCAATACTGGTATACCAGTAGTGATTATTTGATTCTTTCTTATTTTTCTGCCTATAGATATCGGCTATCCATTTTAATTCGTTTGGCGTAATACCAAACCATTTTGAAAGTTCGATATAGTTTCTTATGCGAATCAAATGACCATTGTTAAAACGTTTGAATGCTCCAAACGCGAAGTGTCGACAATAGGGTGATGGGCTTTTTTCACATGAGAACCATTCTAAAATAACTAAGCTATGTTCTAGGTAGATTGATAACTGATGTCGTTCCGGTTTATTTGGAAATCGAAACAAAATCTGACTAACTAATTCAGAATAATTTTCAGGTAAAAAACTGACATGGGTTTTTAATGTGTACTCTAAAGCTTTTGCTGACCAGTCCTCTAGCATTAACCACCAGCTTAAATGTTCCTTGAATGATAAAAGTCCTTTGTGCACGGCGAGTCAGCCTTGTGAAGAAAAAGAGGTACTCAGCTACTGTTGGGCGTGAACTGACTTGCATGAAATGCAACTGGGTTCATGCTAGGTAATGTAGGTATTAATGCGTCCATGGGGTAACCCCATAGCCCGATAGATATCGGCAAGCCTGAGTACCAATTTCACTGTAACAGGAAATTATGAAGACTTGAATGCCGATTTATAAACCCATTAATTCAGCGGAAGCCGGCTTGTATTGACGAATTTCCTCTTCACTCAACCCCTTTAACTCGTATGGAAACACCAACCAGTCATCTGTTTGGTGCAAGATAAAATCTGGCTTAATCTCTGATTTGTTAAATGCCGGTCGCTCCCATAGAGCTGCAATTTTAATCTGCTCAGGCATGTTGAGTTTCAGGTGTTTTTTTAACCGCCTTAATACCGCACTGATATTGAGCCCAGAGCTCAAGGCATCATCAACAATTAATAGACTGTCTTCAGCATTAAGGTTTTCTGCTAGATATTGGGTGCCATGCACTCGAATGGCTTCTGGGTTTTCTACCATGTCTTGATAGCCAGGCTGACCTTTGTAGGAAGTCCGCAGAGAAATATGGTCAGTGTCTACGCCCAAGGTTTGCAAACACTCTTGTACATAGATACCTACAGTGCTGCCGCCTCTCCATAACCCGACGATAAAGGTAGGGCGAAAACCACTTTCGAAGATTCTTACCCCCAAACGAAAGGAGTCTTCAATCATGGTTGCTTCATCTAGAAATATTTTCTTCATACCGGGCTCTGTTTTAGGTACTATTTAAAAGCTGACCGATTGGTCAATTCGGATTAGGCCACAATTATCTGCAACACTCAATACACGCGAGCTTAGATCAATGAGCCAAAAGCGCTATCTCACAGCCCAAGGGCTACTGGACGACTCCTTTAAACTTGCTCAGCAAATTTTAGACAGTCAATTCCATCCAACATTTATTGTGGCGGTCTGGCGCGGAGGTGCTCCTATCGGAATTGCTGTGCAGGAGTATTTAAGTTACCGAGGCATTGAAACAGATAACATCGCAATACGTACTTCGTCTTACGCCGCCGGTATTGATCAACAATCAAGAGAAGTGAAAGTTTTTGGGTTGAATTATTTGATGAAGAATATTCAGCAACATGACAGCTTGTTAATTGTTGACGATGTGTTTGACACGGGTCGATCTATAGAAGCCATTATCAATGAGCTGGCTCGTCGCACCCGTCGAAACATGCCTCATGATGTTCGTGTCGCAGTACCCTATTATAAACCTTCCCGAAATCAGACCGATCGTGTACCAGATTTCTTTCTCTATGAAACCGAGGAGTGGCTGAAGTATCCTCATTCGCTAGAAGGCTTGACAAAAGAAGAGATTGAAACCAATCGACCTAATTTATATAACATTTTAAAAGATCATCTTTAAAAGTCTCTGATTAAACAGTTATTAACTGATCTAGGGACTCAACCTTATTCGGATCAAGCTCAATGTGGTTCGTGTTGATCTTAATATAATCTTGGGGAACAAATTCATATAACAGCCGGATAACTTGTTCAGAATAAACATCCAACAACAAACTAACCTCATTGGGCTGGCAGTTAGTTAGTAACAACGCAAATTCGTTATCTCCAACCCGCCCCAAGATATCTAAGTCGCGCACAACCTCCCTTAAACGTCGGATTATGGCTTTAAAAATTTTTTGTTCTGTTTCAGTATCAATTCTATAGGAAATATTTACGTCAAGGTTAACTAAGCTAACAGGGAATCGTTGCCTGGCACAAATCTCCATACAGGCATGACCCAATTCAATAAAGCCTTCTCGATTAGATACACCAGACTGCTCATCAATCGCTTTCGAGCGCACAGCTGATAATTCTTTTTCAACTATGTTAGCCAGCGCTTTCAGGTCTGATTTTTTACTGTCGTCAAATTTTTTTGGAACCCGGTCAATTAAACATAGGGTTCCAATCCGATAGTCTTGATAGTTAAGAGGACATCCTGCATAAAACCGAATATGGGGATCGCCTGTCACAAGTGGGTTATCGACAAAACGTTCATCCTCCAACGCATCTTCAATCAGAAAAATATCGTCCTGTAGAATAGCGTGACCGCAAAATGAAATATCCCTACCCGTTTGGCTCACTGACAACCCAAAACAGGACTTAAACCATTGACGGTTCTCGTCCACTAGGCTCACAAGCACAATGGGAACTTCAAATATACCCTTTGCCACCCGAGTAATACGATCATAACGTTCTTCGGGGGTGGTATCTAAAATTCCTATGGAATTCAGGGCAGACTGACGTTCAAGTTCATTATCTGGGGTCTGGGGTGACTTCATGCCATGGCACATTCATCAAGTGATTGGATGAATCTAGCCCATGGTCGGGATCTGGTCAAAAATGTGGTTGAAACTGATTCAACACATTTTGATGGATGTTTAACCTAAACTCGCCACCTTCTCATAAACATGGCAGCTCACTTGATGGTCATTCACCATACCAACGGCCTGCATAAATGCGTAACAAATGGTTGACCCCACAAAACTGAAGCCAGCTTTTTTTAAAGCCTTAGACATGGCCTCAGACTCAGGAGTATTCACCGGTATCTGGTCATGGCTAACCCAGGCATTTTGAATCGGTTTACCGTTAACAAAACTCCAAAGAAATTCAGAAAAATTGACTCCCTGTTTTTCCAACTCTATATAACTCTTAGCATTTTTAATAATTGAATTTACTTTTAATCGATTACGTACAATGCCAGGGTTCTGCAAAAGTTTTTCTACTTTGGATTCATTAAATTTTGCAATTTTATAAGGATCAAAATTGGCGAAGGCTTTTTGATAATTCTTTTGTTTTTTTAAGATAGTGATCCAACTTAAACCGGCTTGTTGACCATCTAAGCATAGTTTTTCAAATAACTGTTGGGAGTCATATTCAGGAACACCCCATACTGTGTCATGGTATTCCTGATACAGCGGATCAGAGCCACACCACTCACAACGAATCAATTCTTCAGCCATGGTAAACGCCTCCTGTTAGTCTAAAGGATGACAAGGTTGTCTCTGTGTATTAACTCTGGTTCGCTCACATAACCTAAAACTTTTTCAATGTCAGCGCTGGGTATGCGACAGATTTTTGCAGATTCGACGGCGTCATAATTAATTAATCCTTTAGCCACAAGTTGACCAGCGGTGTCTTCGCATCTAACTAATTCGCCTCTCGAAAAGCTTCCCTCGACGGCGGCCACGCCCACTGACAATAAACTGGTGCCTTTATCTCTAAGTGCTTTAACCGCGCCATCATCCAACACCACTTTACCTCTGGACTGTAAGTGACCAGCCAACCACTGTTTACGGGCAACCAGTGGTTCTTGGTCTGGAGTTAAACGAGTACCAATGCTCTCACCTTGATGTAATCGCAACAGCACGTTATCAACTTTTCCACCACAAATAACGGTGTCTGCTCCACTGCGGGCTGCAAATCGGGCAGCACGAACCTTGGTAATCATTCCACCCTGCCCTAATTTACCGGCGCCGCTAGCCATTTTTTCCAAAGACAGATCATTAGCCCTGCCTTCGGACACTAGTTTTGCATCTGGGTTTGATCTGGGGTCGGCATTGAATAACCCGGTTTGATCAGTAAGAATAATTAAGCGATCTGCTTCCACAAGATTAGCGACCAATGCCCCTAGGGTATCGTTATCCCCAAAACGAATTTCGTCGGTCACCACCGTGTCGTTTTCATTGACTACAGGAATCACATTTAACCCCAACATAGTGCGTAAGGAATTACGCGCATTTAAATAACGACGGCGGTCTGCCAAGTCGGCATGGGTTAAAAGAATTTGTGCGGTGTTGATGCCGTGAACCTGAAACTTATCTTCATAACACTGCACTAGAGAGGTTTGCCCCACTGCAGCAGCGGCTTGCAAATAATCCATTTCGGTGGGACGTTTTGTCCAACCCAAGCGAGTCATACCCGCAGCCACAGCACCGGAACTCACCAACACTATTTCCACACCCTGTTTTTTGAGCTCTGCAATTTGATCTACCCACTGGGTAATGCGTTTGTGATCCAAACCCTGACCGTCATTGGTCAGTAATGAGGAGCCGATTTTTACGACCCAGCGTTTGGTTGAGGAGGTGTTGGAGGTTGTCATAGAGGTTTTTATTTGAGCTTGGATTTTTAAGTTGGGGGATTATACACGAAGCTTGGGTTTGAAGGCTGCTGTGCTCGATTAGATGTCTGTGTTGTTTGAAGGCGGTTTGTTAGGCTTGTGTGGTTTTTGATTTGAGGTTGTTGCTGCGACAACAGCAGAATAATTTTAGATTTCCTTAACCAGGCAACTGGGCCGCCTCATCCCGGCGAGGGAGTTCCTTTTTTAAAAAAAGGAACCAAAAACTAGCTCCACTACGAAGCCCTTCGGGTGCCTTCGGCATTCTTGTCATGAAACCAGCACCGAATGGTCGTTCAGGCGGCACATCCATGTGCCCCTTCACTTGACCGGCATCCATGCCGGACTCAACCCTTCGGAACAGGTTTCACGCCAAGAACTTCTGCGCAAGTCGCGCTCTGGAAATCACAAGATTCTCCTGAGGTCAATCTTAACTGCTTTAAGGAGATTGTCTCTCTATTGCTTTGTTCTGAGTGACCATCCATGTCGCAGAGTCCCTACAGTACAAACCTTGCGCCAGGAACTTTTCAAAAGTCACGCCCGGATAGCACAAGCTCCTTAGCTGGAATTTGAAAAACTTCATAATGGCATTGTCACATCGCTGCTAAGATTGGAGGCAAATTGGGTTGAGAGACTTGGTTTTGAGAAGGGAGCGCTTGTGATCTCTGACTGCGACTTGCGCAGAAGTTCTTGGCGCAGAGTTTGTGCTTGAGGGGAGTTGCGGGCATGGATGCCCGCCTAGCGCAGCGGCACATGGATGTGCCGTCTAAGCGACCCTCGAGTGCAGACTCTGTGACAAGAATGCCGAAGGCACCCGAAGGGCTTCGTAGTAGAGCTTGTTTTTGCTTACTTTTTCAAAAAAGTAAGTGCCCCTGCGGCATGAGCAGGCCCAGTGACCTGGTTAAGGAAAAATATAAATTGGTACCAGCCAGAAAAATAAATTTTAGGCTTCGAGAAATCGAGAAGAAAAACCCTAGATTCGCGGCAATAACCAAAACAATGAACCACGGCACCTAACTAAGGTGCATACTCAACCTCAACATCATAATCGTCATCATCAAAATCATCGTCATCTTCCTTCTCAGCTTTACGCTTAGCTCGACGACGATCCGCCAACTCTTGAATACGCTCTCGGGCTTCTTCCTCAACTGTCAGGCGATGATCCAAATCCGCATGCTGCAGTTCTTCGTCGCCTGCCATGGCTTCCCGACGCTCAATCAGGAATTCCATAATGTCGCGACAGATCTGATCGGTACCGTCTTTGGAAATCGCAGAGATTCGATAAACCGGGCCTTCCCAATTCAGACGCTCAATGACTTCCTGACATTTAGTTTCACGCTCTTCTTCCGGCAGTAAGTCCAGTTTGTTTAGCAGTAACCAACGCTCACGTTTGGCCAGTTCTGGGCTGAACAATTGCAATTCATTAATAATGGCTTGGGCGTTATCAGCCGGGTGTGTTTCGTCATAAGGCGCCATATCCACAACGTGCAGCAAGATACGGGTACGTACTAGGTGCTTCAGGAATCGAATACCTAGGCCGGCACCTTCAGAAGCACCTTCAATCAATCCAGGAATATCGGCAACGACAAAACTCTTGCTCTGGTCGACACGAACTACACCCAGGTTAGGCACCATGGTGGTAAAGGGATAGTCAGCCACTTTTGGTTTGGCAGCAGATACCGCGCGGATAAAGGTAGACTTACCTGCATTGGGGAGCCCTAGCATGCCAGCGTCTGCTAGAACCTTGAGTTCCAGTTTGATGTTACGGCTTTCACCCAAAGTGCCCTTGGTAAACTGGCGTGGCGCACGGTTAACAGACGACTTAAAACGAGTATTGCCTAAACCTCTAAAGCCACCTTGGCAAATCATATGGCGATCGCCATGAGCGGTTAGATCACACAACACCTCTTCGGTATCTTCATCCAGAACTGCAGTACCTATGGGCACAATCAACGTAATATCTTCCCCAGCACTACCAGTCATATCGCGACCTTTGCCATTCTCACCGTTGTTGGCTTTGTATTTGCGCTGGTAACGATAGTCGATCAGGGTATTAACGTTTTCGTCAGCTTCTACGAAAACAGAACCCCCATGGCCTCCATCTCCGCCATTGGGGCCGCCTTTCGCGCGATATTTTTCTCGAAGAAAACTCACACAACCGTCGCCGCCTTTTCCGGCTTCGACGTAAATGCTGGCTTCGTCAACGAATTTCATTAAGTCTCTCCGAGAATAATTTGTTTCAGAATAGTTCAGCTGGCTCTTGTTCTAACCTGCTGAAACAAAAAAAGCCCTGCGGTCGCAGAGCTTTTTGGCTTGTGGCAGTCTATCGTCGCTTAGCGACTGACTGACACTAACTTATTGTGCAGGAACTACGTCTACAACTTTTTGGTTCTTGTCACCACGAACTGCGAAAGATACAACACCGTCTGCTTTAGCAAACAATGTGTGGTCACGGCCGATGCCTACGTTTTTACCAGCGTGGAATTTAGTGCCACGCTGACGAACTATAATGCCGCCTGCATTGATTACCTGGCCGCCGAAAACCTTAACGCCTAAGCGTTTACTTTCCGAGTCGCGACCGTTGCGGGTACTACCGCCAGCTTTTTTGTGTGCCATGGATAATACTCCTTACCCTTTGATACCGGTGATTTTAACTTCAGTGAACCACTGACGGTGGCCCATCTGCTTCATGTGGTGCTTACGACGCTTGAACTTCAGGATCTTAACTTTCTTGTGACGACCCTGAGCTACGATTTCAGCAGAAACCTTAGCGCCAGCAACTTCTGGTGCGCCGATGTTGATGTTGTCACCATCTGCAACCATTAATACTTTTTCGAAGTCGATTGATGAACCAACTTCAGCTTCAATTTTTTCCAGTTTAACGGAATCGCCTTCCTGGACGCGGTATTGCTTACCGCCAGATACGATAACAGCGTACATGTTTTAACCTCAAAATGAGTACATTCTGCTGCGGCCAATATGCCATCTCTTATCACTATTCCTGCTTCTAAAGGCATCGCCTACGCTGGAGCACCCTATGGCAGGGGATAGCTGTCCGCAACTTTGGGGCGCGAATTCTACTGAAAGCCACCTACCTTCGCAAGCTTTTATCCTGTTGCTGAGATTGACTAGAAAAGCAGCGGCATCAGCCCTTGACCTACCATGTTCTGCACCCTAGCATCCGCTTATATAACAGTAGTTTAGCGCCCCAAGGCATTTCATGCAGATTCAGCAAATCATGGCTCCGGTTGCAGCCGATTTCAAAGCAGTAGATACGGAAATCCATAAGCAACTTTCATCTAAAGTTCCCCTGGTTGAGAAAATCGCAGAGTACATTATTGATTCAGGGGGCAAGCGTATGCGCCCATTGTTGGTTCTGCTGACGGCAAGAGCCTGTGGCTACCAAGCTGATCGACATGTAGAACTCGCCACTATTATCGAATTCATCCATACCGCGACCCTGCTGCACGATGACGTTGTTGATGCTTCTGGAATGCGACGGGGCAAACCCACTTCAAATGCCAAATGGGGCAATGCACCTTCGGTATTGGTGGGTGATTTCCTTTATTCACGGGCGTTCGAAATGATGGTGGATATAGGCAGTTTAGATGTAATGAGTATTCTCTCTAAAGCCACCAATGTGATAGCTGAAGGTGAAGTACTTCAGTTGACCAATGTAGGGAACCCTGATGTAACTGAAGACGGCTACATGGCCGTCATTAAAGGTAAAACTGCCATGTTGTTTGAGGCCTGCTCTCACACAGCTGCTTGTTTGAGTCAAAGCTCACCTGAAGTGGAGCAAGCCATGGCCAAATTTGGTCTAGATCTCGGCCTAGCATTTCAGATGATTGATGATGTACTTGATTATGAAGGGGATTCAGACACTCTGGGGAAAAATGTTGGGGACGACCTAGCGGAGGGGAAGCCTACATTACCCCTTATTCAAGCCATGAAAAAAGCCTCGGATGAAGAGAGGATACTGATACGCAAGGCCATTCGCAAAGGTGGCACAGAAGACCTGGATAAAATTCTAGAAATTATTCGGGAAACGGGAGCTTTGGAATACACCAAAAACATGGCTCTGGAATACAAAAATTCAGCATTGAATCAACTGGCTGTGTTACCAGAGTCAGACGCTAAAACTGCATTGGCTGGATTAGTCGAGCTGGCGCTAAATCGAAGTCACTAGAGTGATAGCTAGAAGCTAGAAAATCCAGTACCGATCCCTAGGCCTGTAACCCCTTCACCAGTTGAGCATTTACATAGGCCTGCATAGCTAAATAATCCAAGTCATTTAAATAGCCAAATTCTATGCCGTATGCAGCAGTGCTATTCATCATTTCATACTTATCAAGCTGTATTTTAATGGTAGCTTCCCAGGTCACCACTCTGGTGACTCGACCCACTTGAACCTTTGCGGTCAGCATTAAAATATCGCCCGGCTTACCAATGGGCTGTAGGGTCTCTAATTTAGCTCCAGAGGTTGATATGTCGACAATAGCGCCAGATGTGCTGTCATACTCTGGTCGGGTATTGTTAATAGCGGATATCGCGACATTGGCTAACACCCTCTCTGCTTTACGAACCTCGCCTGTTTCTACCGACCCAGGATAAGTTAAATGCAGGTAATGATAGGGGGTGGTACAGATGTGTCTCACTTTGGATTTGAATGCTCCCGCAAGTTTATTAGCAAAAAAACGGACGACCATTTCCTGATCTTTTCTAATCAATAATGGTCTGCCGTTAGCTAATACCGGGGTAGTAATGAGTACTGTTTTGGTGGGTATGAAACCAATGAGCTTAACTGGGTACTTCTGCCCGTCGTTGCCATTAATTTCAATATGTAAGCCCGTGCCAGGTGCCAGCCTAAGCTTCGACAGTTCCATTGAGCGCTCTCAAAAACATGTATTCTTTTCAGCATAGATAGAGCTGATAGGAACTGCGAATAAACACTCAAAGATTGCTCGGGAAGGTTTTAAAAAACTCCATTTGATCAAGGTAATTCACCGCTTCGGATTCGGTGTTGGGTATTTGGCCTTTGGAGTCCAGCTCCCTAATCTGCTTCCGACTGGGGAACAGCTTCATACCTTGCATCAGCGCATCAGCCATTTCATTAACGCGACCAGTTTGCACTGCATTTCGTAATGCTCCCAAAAATAAAATACCTGCGTGATTCGCTAACAGATCTAGTTCGCTATAGCCAGTGGCTCTATTATCTGCGTCCGAGAGTTCTTTTAAATAACCTAGCTGACCGGCAGTAGCAGCATCTGTGGCCTGAGCAAGCATGGCAGAAATTAAGAAATGTTTTGCGAGATCTCGATCGCCTCCCAATACCAGATGCACCCGCCTAATTTCTTGCTGGCTATTAAAACTTTTTAGATTTCCGCTTGATGAATAATTAGCGATCACCTGCAACCAAGTTGATAAATTGTTTTCATTTGGTGGTACTTTATTTAGAAGTGCTCCCACTAAATATTCCAGGCTCAGGTTTCTACCTGTTCCTTTTTCAAGCTCTTCTCGCAGTGCGCTTGCCAGCTGTTTTACCAGTTTTTGCTGACTGGCTTCATCCAATGTTTCCCAATTCGACCCTGGCAACCAAGTAAATCCAAGACGCATTTCATTTTGTGAATCTGGCAATTGATTCAAGCTGATGGCACAACTTTGCCATTGATCTATGAGCATCGGATCAACAGAGCTCAATGCATTTTCTTGTATCAAGGTCGAGATAAACTCAGGCAACTTAAGATTACCTAAAACCACATGGGTCATCCGGGGAACAGACCCTGCGATTATTTGAGTGTTAAATGTTAAATTGAGGTAACCCCAAGCACCCAGCACATCTAAGGGTTGAGTCGCTTGAACTTTTATATCCTGGCCTTGCATCTGATACTTGAAATTGGCGTAAGCAAAATCGGGATGCTGACTGGCTGCAAACAACATCAATAATTCCGCATCTTTAAACTTCAAATCCAGCTCATAAGACTTTCCGGGTTGCAGTTTTGCAGGCTGGAAATCTCGCCACAGTTTCTGCGCTCGGTCTAAATCATAAAACGACATGGAAGGCTTTGAAGACACCAAGGGTTTATCTTGAATAACAAGAGCCGCCAAAACCAGTAAAAGGGTGGTGACTGTCAAAATCAGAATGATCAGAGATCTAACGGCTGCTCGAATCAATTGTTTTCACTCTCTGCCAGAAAGCGCAATGATTCTAGAACCCCCTGCTTCCAAGGACGCTGTTTAATACCGAAATGACTGAGAATCTTTCGGCAATCCAGCCCTGAGTTTTGAGGCCTCCTAGCCGTTGATGGAAATTCGTTAGTTGAAATAGGTTTAATGGTTTTCGCCCGTAAATCTTCAAACCGGTAACCTTCTTGTAAGATGGTTTCTGCGTGTTGAAACCAGCTGGCTTGGTCGGTACCACAATAGTTATAAGTACCCCACAAATCGTCTGGCTTGCAATCGAGTTGCTCGGCTATAGCAACGACTACTCTTGCTAAATCGCCACTGTAGGTCGGGCCACCTGTTTGGTCGGAAACAATTTCAAGCTCATCTTTCTCTCTAGCTAACCTCAATACGGTTTTTAAGAAATTAAAACGATCAGGGCCAAATATCCAACTGGTGCGAAGCAGTATGTGTTTTGGGCAAAGCTCTCTGAGCAAGATTTCCCCTTCGAGTTTGCTTTGACCATAGGTATTTACCGGATTTGGCTCATCTGTTTCTTTGTACAAACCCGATTTGGTGCCATCAAATATGAAACTGCTGGATATGTGTATTAGTGGAATTTGAAAAGCTCTGGAAACCCGAGCCAAGTTAGCAACCCCATCTCGATTAATCGCAAAACACCCTTCTTTGTCAGTTTCGGCTTTATCAACCGAGGTGTAAGCAGCTGAATTGACAATAATCTCCGGCTGGTGGGAGTCCACTGAGCGTTCAATTTTGTCGAGATTGGTTATGTCCATTTGAACTCGATCAAGTGCAACCACTTGATGACCTCTAGACTCTGCATAAGGCGCCAACGCTAAACCTAACTGTCCTTGGCTACCTGCTAATAAGATCTTCACCAAATTCCTTGAATTTTTTGTAGGGGAACGTGAATTCTAATACGACTTTTCAATGCACCAAAACTTTTGAAGCCTCTTTAAGAGGCTTCAAGTTTAACGATGTGCACTGGTGATCGTTTCAAATTGGGTTGGACTTCAGACCAGTGAAACCGATTAGTCTTATTCAGAGAACTTAGAACGGAATATCATCGTCAAAGTCATCAAAACCGCCTGGAGTGGGTTGCTGTGGCGCAGGCTGCTGAGCCGGTTGCTGGTATCCACCCGGTTGTGGTTGTTGATATCCACCCTGCTGGGGCGCATTTTGACGTTGTGGCTGC
>JANQHX010000047.1 GCA_028282465.1 Gynuella sp. | reverse complement strand
GGTAGTTTAGAGCGAATCATAGTGATGATAGCCTTTTTTGTTTTTGTAATAGGATCGGTGTTTTTTTGTTGTTGTTGAAACGTCCGGTTGGTGTCGAGCGTGGAAATAGGGTGCTGAACTGAAACCGGTTACACCTTCAAACAAAACGAAATTATCATCGCAATAAATTCAAAAATTTGAGCTCAATCAATTTTATTTTTTGTGGAAGTTTTTATCGGCGTAAATCTGATTAAGATCAATATCATCTAGGCAAATTGGATTGAGCACAATATAAATGGTGTTATCTTTTAGGGAGTGACACTTAAAATATTTATTTAAATAAAAAGAATCAGTCTTACTATTTTAATTTTTTGGCTTGCATTTCTATTTATGATTGAAATTAATTTTGCACAACTTAATGAATGTATTGATTGGCTTGTCAAAGCGATTATGAAATTAGACGCTCATATACACAGAACAAATTAAAAGTAGCCTTCCAAGAAATTTTTGAGGAATGTTATTTCCAATGGTTTTTTTCAGTAAGTGAATGAAGTCTATCTCTGGATCAATTTTATAAACAAAAAAAGCATGTAATTTTGATGTGGTAGTAAAAGTAAACTCTCTAAAGGTGAAAATAAAAATGAACGAAGCGTTAAAGGTAAATGAATCACAGGATAGCTCTGAAGAAATTCAGTTGCTTACTTTAGATGAGCAGGTTTGCTATGCAATATACAGCGCATCAAATGCATTTATCCGAGCCTACAGGCCAGTTCTGGAAAAGTTGGACCTAACCTATTTGCAATACATGACTTTATTAGTGCTGTGGGAAAAAGATGGCATCAGTGTAAAAGAGCTAGGGGAAAAATTAGGTTTAGATTCTGGCACTCTTACACCTCTGTTAAAGCGCATGGCTGGTAAAGGTTTAATCATCAGAGAGCATTGCTTAGTGGATGAACGTGTTCGTATTATTAAATTGTCTGAAAAAGCACATACCATGAAAGGAAAAATATCCATGGTGCCGCCTCAGATTGATGTGAAAGTCGCTATGCCTTCTGATCAGCTTGGGGATTTAAAAGAGCTTTGCGAAACAGCTACTAAAAACTTGATTGCAGCGGAAGCGTAGTAGATTTGCCAACACCTCTGTTTGATAAGCGGCTTGTCATTTAAAATCAGTGTAATCTTGTACTACCAATGATTTTTAGAGCGATTCCATTTATATAAATAATGGGCAAAAAGATCATAGCTAACATTCAGAATCCAGCGGAGAACAGGTACCTTTGATATATTAGCTTTCCAGTGCTCGCTAGGCGTATTCTCCCAGATAGTAATAAATGCTTCGTAGCCGATTCTTGTTTGACCTTCTATATCAATGACATGTAATCGCTCTCTAACATACTCCAAATCCGCATTTAGTAATTTAACTGTATGGCTGTTTAAGTGCACGTCTTGCCAGTCAACGTCGCAAGTAGTCTGCTTTTTCTTCTGATTAGTGATACCAGCATTGCATACAGGGCAGGCTGAATTGAAATAGACTTGAATTCTGGGCTTCATCAGATTCTACTGCATTTCAATTTTACATTCTTTGCATATTAAATCTTACGCCTAAGTGCATAAACAAAGGCATCAACTTCTTCATCATTGTTGTATTTAACCGATACAGGCATCCGCATATACTCCGCGCCCTCAAATTCATCTAGCATCGGCCAGTGCTGCGCTAACTGATCGGAAGTAAATAGAAAACCTTTAATTTCATCCCCTTCATCAGAGGGAATCATTCCAGGACAGCCCAGTTCAGAACCCCATCCTTCATCAAATATTTTGCCTTTTACCGTTGCAGCGACCCATTGCCCAGGAATGTCTTTTAGGATGCCATGGTTTTGTTTTCCTGGGGCTAGGGTCCCGTATATAAATAGTTTGTTCATGTTTTTAATGCTTCAAAATTGAGTTAAGAATTTGATTTGGATGCAACACACTTGTTAGCTCCTTTGACGACTCAAATTATACATTTATGACATGCACTGTAATGTGGTTTACGGTTTCTCGTTCATAGATGTTTAAAGAAATTAACTTAAAACCCGCCTGTTTTAACTCCGTAAGTAAACTGCGTTGAGAGGGTATATGTCTATACGGTGTGCCAGCTTGGTAAGTTTGATAGCTGTCATCGCCTTTGGAGCATAAACTGCTGACAAAAAAACTACCACCTTGAACAATGGCTCTACGAACATTATGGAGAAATTTGACTCGGTCAAAGCCAATAATGCAATGTAAACAGTTTCCATCAATCACAGCACCATACTTTTCAGGTAGTTTAAAATCTTCTTCAGTCAAGTCCGCTACAAAATACTTAACAGCAGTGCCAGTTGTATTAGATTTTTCTATTGCCCAAGCAATCGCTGTTGGAGATATATCGACACCTGTTACCTCAAAACCTAATTGGCTTAAAGCTCTGCAATGATGACCCTCACCACACCCCAACTCGATTATTCTTCCTTTTTTAGGCGCGTTATCTAACCTCAAAAATCGCTCAACTAAAATGGCATTAGACATACGTTCATTACCTCCCCATCCCTCCCAACGGGCTTGGCGAGCTTGTTTGTACATTTCATCATAAACTTGATAGTTTGCTTTCATTTCTGGCCTTACTATGGCTGTCCAATTTTAAGTTGTAGGGCCTGGATGCTTAGTATTTCTGGCTTAGTTGTTTGTGTTTTTCTTCTGTTAAGGCAACGATACTACTCAATTCTTCTAGAGACGTTGTAATACTGCTAGAAAAAATTCTTTCAAAGGCTACAAGAAAAGCAGTAAATATCAAATATAATGAGAGCACCCAGTCTGGAGTTAGCTGTTTTAGCACTACAGCAACCAGCGCACCAAAAACTACTAAAAAGAATCCTCTTTCCTTGTGTTTCTTTGAATGAATATCAATGTCAAGCCGCAACTCTGAAGCGAAAAATAGATTATTACTGTGAGTGATCAGTTGATTTAGTATTACTTTCTCCCATTTCTTTCTGAAGCTAGACTCAATTTCTAGAAGCGCTTCAATTTCAGAGTACCTTGTTTTCTCCCTTGATCTCCTCCACCAGCTATCAACTTTTAGCCAGCGTGATTTCATTAAAGAGCTTCTTTCAGAAAGATAGCTTTTAATTAAATTAGAAGTCATGTATCTCCCTCAGTCCTGCACCAAATCTAATACAGGTAATTAATAATTCGTTTGTTAATAGATGATTAATTTGATTCTAAATTTGACAGTGCCTTAGCTTCAAACAATAAGTTGCCGATTTCAAACTCATTCTAGTCAGCTAGGGTTACCTAGCTTTCACTAATTTCAGAAAGCCACATTTGGGAATATTGAGGTTAGATTTCCAGGAATAGCGATCGAATTTACAGAAATGAACGATGGCCTAGATAAAAAAAAGCCCGGCGAATTTGCCGGGCTTTATTTGATGCGTTTGCTAGTAATTAAATTATAGCGATCTCAAGAATTGAACAATGGCATCTTGCTCAGTTGGGCTCAACGAGTTGAACCTGTCAACCACTGCTGCTGCGTCACCGGTGCCGTCACTATTTTTATGCATGGTGATCGCATCAGTTAAGGTAGTAGCTCGGCCGTCATGCAAGAACAAGATGTCTTTTTGAGTGAAGTGATGAGCTTCCATTTGTTCTTCATGTGTACCAGTCAACTCAATTGGGAACGGCAAGTCATTCGCTACCACTTTGTTGTTGTTTTCAAGCAAAGTGATGTTTCTGCCTAGTCCCCAAAGTGGCGCGGTACGATAGTTACCATCAGCAACATTGTGAACCTTCATATCCGTATAAGGACGGATCGTCAGATTACGGAATGCGACTGGCGCGTGGTCAGTGGTTCTTTGAATAGGCTTGTGACAGTCAGCACAGCCAATTTCATTAAACAGATTATCACCTAACTGAACTTCTGGTTTGTCTTCAGTACCAGGGAAACGAGCGGGAACAGTCAAATACTCAGTGTACTTGTAAATCAGCTCCAATTCTTCCTTGGTGATCTCTTCTTCATTGTCTGGGTCAATCTGATGGTCAGCGACTAACGCGTTGCGAATTTGCTGACGAACCGTTGGTACTGTGCCGTTCCAAGTGAAGCCAGCTTCACGACCGTCGATGTATTGCAATAAACCTACACCAAAGGTTGGTGGCGCAATACGAGGGCCATTTGGTGTGTCTAATACATGAGAGCCACGGCCATCACGGAAGTGACAGTCACCACAGGCGATTGGACCACCGGCTTTCACTTCAGGAATTTCTCTGCCGAATCCTGTATCACCAGGGTTAGAACCCAGGTTGCTTTGGTCTGGCTGAGCTTCAGTCGTTCCCAGTAGTTTCACACCATGGAATAAGTGGTGACCCCATAGGAAATCATCTACTTCATGTGGGCTTTGCAATGTTGTCAGATGTTGAGTGAACAATGCGTGCTTATCCATGATGATGTCTGAGATGCCTGCACCTGGATGACCATTTTTGAATTCCAGGCCATAGTTTTTGATGTTGTAAACCATGTGAGTGCCACCTTTTCCAACGAGTGACAAGCGTGGATCACCAATTGGAGAATGGAAGCCTTTACCGAAGGTGTAGTACTGGAATGTGTTATAGGTTTGGGCACCGATGCGGCCAACCACTCCAGTCATTTCGAAGCTCAGGTTTTGACCCCATGACCAGTCACCTTGAACCGTGTAAGTGGTTTGGTTATTGGATGGCGTGAAGCTATATAACCATGTTGGCAATTTGGCATCACCGGCACCGTTTTGTAGACCTTCAACACGGGTTAGACCTTTTTCTTGACCATTTTCCAATGGCAAATTGAAGTCTAGAACCAGTTGTAGGTTTCCACTGGCGTCTACTGTTTCAATTGACTCAATCGAGTAGCGAGCAAGTTCTGCTAAACGTGATGAGTTGTGGGAAGCGTCGCGAATGGCTTCGGTAACACCATCATATGCACGAGGGTGGCGGAAACGCATCCAGTTAGCGCCCACATCACGGAATTCACCACGGGCTGACAGGTCAATTCGAGTTCCGTCATCAACATACAGTGCTGTATAGCGGTAAGCAGAAGCTGGATCAAAGCTACTATCGTTGTCCATTTCATACTTGCCTGCACCAGGATTATTCATGGCGTACCGGAAGTAGTACCAGTAAGTCGAAGCTGATGCACAAGCCGCTGGGATGTCAGCAATACCTGAAGTGACGTCCACACTTGAGAAGTTGTGTTGGTCAGGTGAACAGAAGAAAGTAACACCGGGCGCTGAAACACTGTCTAGTACGGAACCAAAGGCCCAAGTGACCTTTCCACCATCAACACTAAACTGGAAGCCGTTGTTGGCTAGCGGCATGTTGCTTGGGGTCTGCAGAGCCTGTTGGAATAGCTCGTCTGGAACAGGTGCAACATCTGCAACAGCCACAGGCCAAGTTTCAGATGCGCCGTTAGTATCACCAGCTTTCTCATCGCCAGCAAATAGATACAAAGGCTTACCTTTATAGGTTACTTGCTCTGAACCATCTGGTAAGGAGATAGTACCTAGTTCTCCAATCAATCTTGAAAGACGGATTAGTTGATTGTTGTCGGTCACTTTAAGAGCTGGCCAAGAAGCACAGTCTACACAGTTAGACTCGCCGGAGAATGCTACGTCAGGCGCAAAAGTATAAAGCGTAAACCCAAGCTTAAATGCGTCATAACCTAAGCCAGCAACTAGGAAATTACCCAGCTCTGGGCTGAATCCATAATCTAAAACTGGTAGCAGTTCAGGAATATGTTCTGCGACTACTCGTACGTCTTTGTTAGCGATGTCGCCAACATTGACGTTGCTGCCGTTATTTCCGCCACCGTTGTTTCCACCATTATTGCCGCCATTGTTACCACCGGAAACACCGCCGGCGATGCTGTACTCATAACTTGGGAATTGATCAGCACCTAACCCCGGTACTTTCAATTGAGAAGTAAATGTTCCGCCAGGTAGTGATGGGAATGTGTGCTCCCAACGATCACCATTCAGGGTGGCTGCGTAACAATCGGCTTCACCATCACGGCACAGGTAGAAAGTGCCGGTAGTTGGCCATTCTGATTGAGCCAAATACCAAATGGTTGTGCCTTCTACACCGAATTGTCCGTTGTAAGGATCTACATCTGTTCCAGTATCGGTTGCTGAGTCGGTGTCTGTTTCTGAAGCAGTACCTGTATCTGAACCTGTGTCTGTTTCAGTGTCAGTATTTGATCCTGTATCTGTTTGAGAATCTGTGGCTGTGTCGGTATCGGTTTCAGAGCCAGTGCTGGTGTTTGTATCCGTTGAAGAATCGGTCGAGGTTTGTGTATCTGTGGTGGTATCTGTGTCAGACCCAGTGTCAGTTGTGGACCCAGTATCTGTGTCAGTGGTAGAGCCGGTATCAGTCGGAGTTCCGGTTGAAGTGCCTTGAGAGGTAAAAGTCAACTGATCAACGTTCATAGCAGCATCGCCCGCATCGAACTGAACTCTTACCGTATCACCTTCAGAAACTGCAATATCGGCGGTTACATCAACATAGTTTCCTACCCAAGCACCTGAGCTTGCGAAAGACACATTGTTGTCTTCACCATTTACGTAAACTGAAATAGTACCGCTGTTTTCTGAGGCGTATCTGATGGTCAGGCTGTCAGCAGCTGGTGCATTTGATAAGGTGAATCCTGAGCCTGGCGTGTAGATGTAAGCAACACCTTCACCGCCTGAAGCAGCGCTGTCGGTGTAGACAACTGCTTCTCCAGAAACACTGCCAGATTCCGCTTGAACCACTGTCACTGAGGGTTCAGAACCACCAGTATCGGTTTGCGTTGCTGTACCTGTGTCTGTTTCAGTTTGCGAATCTGTGTCTGTTACTGAGCCAGTGTCAGTATCAGTGACTGTCTCAGTTCCAGTGCTGGAGCCAGCGCTACCACCTGAAGTAACGGATGAATCGAAAGTCATCGACACGGTATCGTTGAACTGGCCGGTTTCATTATCTTGAATCTGTGCTTGTACGGACAAAACTTGACCGTCGCTAACACCAGTAACATCCCGTTCCCAGTAATCATTTACCAAAGTCGCTTGATAACAACCGTTAAAGCAGATGTATGCGAAGTTACCTTCGTAATTGTTATCTTGAAAATATATAACACCTGAGTTGGAACCCGTCGCTCTTACACCGAAATCGGCTGAAGCAGCAATGGACCAACTGGAAGCGGCAAATAGTGCCAACAGTAGGGTAGTGATTTTATTGCGAATCATTGTCCACACCTTATTTATTGTTGTTTTAAGGACCAGGCGACTTGTGCTTTCGCCCAAATTCCAGTGCGTGCGAGATTATCATGCGCAATGAGATTGATGGCTTCCAATATTTAACTCACGGTTTTTAAAGGAATTCTTCCTATTCGACCTAATAAATGAGGTGCATAAAAAGTTGGGATAATTCGATCAACCCATTTCAATGTGAATGGCTTATTAAGCGCCAAGCCTATGTTTAAGCGGCTATTCTTGATTTCTAATTTAGAGTTTGTGTGATTAGTTTAGTCTTGCCCATGCACAGTCATGTGCTTTAGAAAACTGTTGGATAAGCATTAACGAATTTGTGGGAATTGATCAGGTTGCAAAATTTGCTTTTTTGACCGGCTTTGGCAGAAGTCAACAAATTCCATCACCTGCAAAAAGGTAACAATTTTTGTTACTCCAGGTATCAAAACTTAACGATGTAACCGGTTTCTAATGAGATAAAGATTATGTTTAGAACTCGATTGGTTGTGTGACCTAGTTGGTCAGGTGCCAAAATTTGTTTTTAGGCTATTTGTATCCATAATCCGGTGACCATTTTTGCTAAGTGGTCAGCCGTTACATATTGCCTGAATTCGTCGTGATTAAACCCTTCATAAAAAAGGTTTCTACTCATATACAGATTGATTTGCCGCGAATTGAGTTGAGTGGGTTCTCAGGCTTTGACTAATCATAGAAAATTCAAACACCCTGTATCGAGGTGTTTATGTTTTTAATCAAATCTTGTTTGATAACGTTGCTTTGTTTGATTTCTGCTTTGGCTGCTGGTGAACAGACTACTAGCGGTAAGGAGTTTCAACACACTTGCTCTGTGGATTTTGAGAAGCAAATACATCAAGACATACTCATTAATCACTGTGTTGCTTGCCATACACCTGATGGCGAGGCCAAACATACTCATTTTATTTTAAGTAATGACCCAGGCTTAGAAGGTGCTTTGTTTAATGAACAGGTCATATTCGACTATGACAAGCCTGTTGAGATTATTCGGAAATCCAATGGCAAAAATCACGAAGGCGGCAAATTACTGGAGCAAAAGAATTTATCTTTCCAATACCTTGCTCTATTTATATACAGCAACTTTGTTATTGAAGAATGAGCCTAAGTTGAGGGCTGTTCTCCCATTAGAATTTTTCTGCAGTCTATAAATTAGTCACTTCTTATCTCTGAAAAACTGCGTCACAAAACCCAAGTTAAATGGCTATCTATAATTATGGAAACGGTTAACAGTTTTTAAAACCAAGTGGATTTTCATCCATTTTGAGTCAAATTGTTATAGCCGGATTTTCAAACCCTGATTAAGGTGAAGTGATAGTAAGTAAAGTTAAGAGACAGGTTTTATGGCGCAACAGTATTTTCTGAAAGACATTCAATTTTTATTACCAATCAAAGAACGGGTAGACACCCTGACTTGGTTAAAGCGCCAGTATCAAGAAGCCAAACGCGCTCACTATTACGGTTTTAAGCATATTGTTATAGCCGAATCTGACAGCTTCTCTATGTTTACTGATGATTTTATTGAGTTACTAGAAGATGTGAATCTGCCATTCACACCGGCGAGGGCCTTAATGTTAGTAAATCTGGTTCGCTACAAAATACTGCCGGATCATCTGATTGATAAAAAGCGTAAAATCAAAGAAGAGTTCATATTGTTTGCGAACAGTGAAAAGCCAGTGTTGTTGGCGAGCTAGAACTTTTTTATAAATCAGTTTTCTTAGTAGTTAATCATTATTTAAATAATTTTAACGAAAAAAGGGGCAACCAAATGGCTGCCCCTTTTTTAGTTCTACTAGCTAAAGTTTCCTTCCTTTAGCAGTTATAAGCTATCCACAAACGCGTCAACCGCAGCTTTTTCCGATGCACTCAATCTGTTGTAGTTGTCTTTTGAAGCAGAGCCATCAACATTGTGTCGTTGTACTGCTGAGTTCACAGTTGGTGAGGCACCGTCATGCATGTAGCTGAAAGTTTTACCGTTGTAGCCAAACAATTTCTTGTTTTGGTAAATACCCCAAAGCGGTGCTGTACGGAATGAGCCTTCACCTAAATCCCAATTTTGCATATCGGTGTAAGGGCGAATGGTTAACTTACGCAAATGAGGTTCAGCGTCGTCGCGAGTGCGTTGTACTGGTGTGTGGCATTCGGCACAGCCGATGTCAGTGAACAGTATGTCGCCATCTACAACCGCTGGGTCATCGTAAGCGCCAGGGCTCCGTGCAGGCACTGACAACACTTCAACATAATGTTGAATCTTGTCTACAACAGGCGCTGGAACGTCTTGCCATTTTACTTTGTGGTCTTCAACTAAGGCATTTCTGATTTGTTCTAGAACTGTGTCAGCACCGCCGTCCCAACGGAAACCAGTTTGACGACCTTCCATAACTTCTAGCAGTTTCACGCCATAGGTAGCTGGCGGTAAACGATCACCTCTAGGTGTTTTAATCACCTCGTCACCACGACCATCACGGAAGTGACAACCACCGCAGGAAGCTTCGCCAATAAACACATCTGGGTTATCGAACATGTTGCGTTTAGGGCTGTTGATTTGTTGAGCCTGAGTAGGGTCGATACCATGGAACAGGTGATGACCTAGGATAAAGTCGTCAATTTGAACCTCGGTGTTCAACGTGGTTAAGGGCTGAGTGAAAATCGCATTTCTTTCCAGACCAATGTACTGACCTGCATCTGAGAATACTTGCGATGTTGTGCCTTTACCCGCTGGATTTAGACGAGGGTCACCGTACTTACCGCAGAAACCACAACCCACAATGTAATGGGAGAAGTCGTTGTAAGTTTGTGCTGGCGATTGGCCTGCTGCTTCAACAGAGAATTCAAAGCTGATGACTTGTCCATAAGAGAAGGTATCTTCGAAGCCTTCAAGTTCGGCTTGAGGCGCAGTGCGGTAGTTATCACCAAACTTAGCTGCCGTGTTCACCATGAAGAACTGCTGACCGTTAGGACCACCGGCAGAGTTACGCAGTGCTTCGTTACGGCGGAAGCCTGGAACCACGTCGGAAGGTACTCTTGGATCACCTGTATCCATGAACGAAACATCCATATTGAAGTCAACGAAGCCTGAGCTGTCGTCTACCCAAATAGTGTAACGGTCAAGGTTGCGCAGCAGTTCGCCAGCGTTTGGACGATCAAGAACAGCAGCGGTAATGCCGTCAGTGGTTATTGGATGACGGATACGTGCCCAGTTCGCTGAGCCGTCAGTAAATGAATAGGCTCCTGGCGCATAAGGGTTAATACGGCCGCCTTCTGTAGTGAACAAACCGGTATAGATCCACTGGTGAGCAGGGTCGCTGTTTAACGAGTGAGGATGCAGATAACGGAAGAAGTAAGTGTATGGCGCGGTACAGGGTACTGCGGTCGAGCCACTGATGGCTGCTCGCTTGAAGGTTGCGTTACCATCATCCGAACAGTTGATTTCCAAGCCACCGGCTTGGGGAACAGAGCCACCAAAGCGGAATGCTACGGTTTGGAAATTGTCACTCAGGTCAAAAGAGAAACCATACTGACGTGCGGCTAATCCAGGTACTGGGGTGCGCAGCGCTTCAATTGGGTTAGCTCTTGGTAATGGGCCGTCAGCCTTACCAGTCACATAGGAGTTTGAAGTCCAGTCAAGGTGGCTGAAGTCTGGGCCATCGGTTGTTACTGAAACCGCATTTGACTCTGGGCCACAGTTAGCTGAATCGTCACAGCTAATAATTGAGAAAGCGTAGGTTGTACTGCTTTCCAGACCAGAGACTTCAAATGACGTTTCTGCAGTTTCACCAACCATGTTGCCGTCTAGCAGCACTTCATATTTGGCAACCAGGCCTTCAGCATCAATGGCAGCATTCCAACTCAGCATTGCCGTCGTCATACCTGTGGCGGATCCGGTTAGACCAGTAACCGTGGTAGGTGGCTTGGTATCTGGAGTGAATATGCCAGTGGTTACAGAAATTGCAGGGCTTATTTCTGAACAGTTTTCAGCTGCGTCACATGCCGATACCGCTAAGCTATAGGTCGTTTGTTCAGTAAGACCAGTGAGGTTGGCAGATGTACCCAACACAGACTGACTTAGCGAACCGTTAACGTAAACATTGTACTTAGCAACAGTGCGATCATCCGTAGATGCTGTCCAGCTTAATTCTATTGCCCGACCATTTTTCTCAGAACCATCGAGTCCAGTAGGTATTGTTGGCGCTTGTTCGTCTGGAATCACACAGTCTGAATTGGTGGTGACACCCTCAGCGCTGTATGTAACTGTTTGGACACCAGTTAAACATTGCCCGGTGGCATCGTCCTGAACCTTGAATTCAATCTGGTAACTTTGACCTGGAGATACTGAAACCGGTAGCTCGTAGTAACCATTGTTCAGAGAAGGCTTAACATCTGCACAAGGCCCATTAAAGCAAAGGAAAGCAAACCCAGCGGTTTGACCGCCATCCATGTGATACAGAATGCCATCGGCATCAATGCCAAACTCTCCTCGTCCCGTTACAGGAATATTGTCACGAGCGACAGATACTGAGGTAGCAGATTGAGATGAAGCACCTTGGTTGTCAGTGGCAACCGCTCGTAATGCATAGTTTCCAGCAATTAGGTTCGATAGTGTCGCTGTGTAAGGAGAGGTGGTGTCTACACCAATGGAGGTTTCAGATCCGCCCGGCGCGGTTGCAAAGAATTCAACCTGAGCAACAGATCCGTCAATATCACTTGCCGTTGCCGAAACCGTCATATTGTCACCTTCCACTAGTCCTGATGGGGCGGAAATGGAAACACTAGGTAGTTGATTAGCAACCTGATTAATTACAACGGTAATACTGTCTGACACACCAATAAAGGTATGGTTGGCTTCCGCCAATTCCAGGCGAATGGTATGACTTCCCACTCCCAAATCTGAAATAGTGAACGCGTCCGTAGTGAACAGTGGGCCTTGATCAACTCCGTCAACAAAATAGTGTAGGTGGGAGTCACCAGAAGCCACAGTCCAGTCGGTAACGTTGAAAGACACAACAACATCATCAGCGACGCTAAATGAAGCATTGTTGGCTGGGCTGACAATGGTTACTGATGGCTCAGGGTTCACCTGATCTTCTTCGACGACAACAGACGACGTGGCTTCTGCGCTGGCGTCATCATTATCATAGGCTACTGCCCTCAAGTCGTAAGTTCCCGCAACAAGATTATCAACCGTAAAGCTGTACGGCTCGGTTGTATCAGTGCCGATAAGCGTTTCAGTTGCACCAGGTGCAGTCGCATAAAGAGCAACTTCGACCACATTGCCATCTGAATCATCGGCTGTTGCTGTCACAGAGAAGGAACCACCTTCAGTCAAATCACCGGATGCAGTTCCTAAAGATACTGTCGGTGCTTCATTTGGAATTAACAATCCGCCATCTGCGATAAAGACAAGATAATCGACATTCATGGCCGCATCACCATTGTCGAACTGAATGGTCACAGAGCTGCCTTGAGGGATTTTCACATCCAATTCAACACTCTGGTAGTTGGTTACCCACGAGCCAGTAGAGCTGAACGGCACGGATGTTTTAACGCCATCAACATACACGGAAATGGTACCGCTTAACTCAGAGGCATATTGAATAACTAGGCTGTCGGCTCTGGGTGCTGGGCTTATGGTAAAACCAGCCCCAGGTTGGAAGATATAAGCAACACCGGAACCGTTTGAAGCAGCGCTGTCAGTATAGGTTTGTGCTGGCGCTGTTATTGTGCCTGATTCTGCTTCAATCAATGTTTCGAGTGGCAGGCCAGTGGACTGTTCAGTGACGATGACAGAAGCCGTGGCTTCATCAGTCGCCCCTTCATTGTCTGTGGCTACTGCTCTTATTAAGTAAGATCCCGGAACCGTAGATCCAATAGTCGCATTGTAAGGCGCGGTTGTATCTGTGCTAATTAAAGACTCAGTACCATTCGGAGCCGTGGCATAAAAAGTAATTGAAACAATCGAGCCGTCTGAATCCGATGCGGTTGCAGAAACTGTTAACTCGGCGGGTGCTTGAACGGAGGCAGCGTTAATTGTCTCTAACACAGGGCGTTGATTCGGCAATGGGTTAATCACAACGGTGACGGAGTCCGTGACACCGGTGAACGTGTGATCGGCTTCAGCCAACTCTAGTCTAATAGTGTGTGTACCCACCGATAGATTGCTAAGCGTGATGGGATTTGTTGAGAAATGAGGGCCTTGATCCACTCCATCCACAAAGTAATGAAGGTGGTCACCACCAGAGGCAATGTTCCAATCATTTACATCAAAGCTTACGACGACATCGTCACCTTCATTGAAGCTGGCGTTATTCGCTGGGCTAGTGATGCTAATACTTGGGTTAAGCACCGGTGCTTCGGTGACAACTACTTGTGCTGTTGCTTCATCGGTTAAGCCATCGTTGTCGGTTGCTACTGCTCGTAGGTTATAGATGCCAGCAACTGTTTGGGTAACAGTCGTACTGAATGGTGCGGCGGTGTCCGTGCTAATCAGTTGCTCTGAACCACCAGGGGCCGTTGCATAAAATGTCACAGAACTAACGGTGCCGTCGGTATCCGAAGCGGTTGCATTAATAGTTAAAGCAGCGGGTGCTTCAACGGAAGCAGCGCTTAGGTTGTCTAACGATGGTGCAATTGGGTCTGGGTCAATAATAACTGTCGTACCGTTAAAGGTAAGCTTGTCGACGTTCATCGCTGTGTCGCCGTTATCAAACTGAACTTTTACAGATGCTCCAGCAGGAATATCTGCAGTTAGGGAAACTGTTGAATAATTACCTGTCCACGCCCCTGTGCTGCTGAACGAAACGTTATTGTCAGTGCCATTGATATAAACTGAGATAGTACCGGACAATTCAGAAGCGTAAGTAATGACTAACTCTTCCGCTGCATTTTCGGCAATGACTTCAAATCCTGCATTTTGCTGGAAGATGTAAGCAACACCTTGGCTACCAGAGGCAGATGGATCATTGTATGTTTCGGCAGGTGCAGTCACTGAACCTGACTCGGCTTCCACATCCCATGAAGTATCTGTGGTGGTGCCTGTGTCAGTGCCGGTATCTGTATTTGATCCAGTGTCTGTGCCGGTATCAGAACCTGTGTCGGTGTCAGACCCAGTGTCTGTTCCCGTATCTGAACCCGTGCCCGTGCCAGTGCTGCCATCTAAAGAAAATGCGTAAAAAGGTTTGCTCAGTTCATTTTGAAAGTTATTCAAAATAACGCTGTCAGACTGGAGTCTATGGTCACCCCAAAAACCGCCGCCACAGGTTGTGCCAGAGTCACAGCTCCAACGGTCTTGGTTTTGCCAATCCGTGTTGATGTAAGAAAACGCACGAACCTGATCTTTGTTATTTGCTATCCAGCCAAAGTAATCAACAAAATAGGCATCCCACATTTGTTGGCTGCTTGAAAAATTCTTACCGACCTGATGATCAGCCGTGCAACTGTAACTCAGATCATCAAACTCAAAACCTTGAGGGGCTGATTCGGAAATATGAACTGGTTTGCTGCGCGCGGCTGCAAATTGAACCAGAGCATCTTGAAGTGCACGAGGGCTAGTATCAGGTACCGTCCAAGCTTTGCTGGGATCCTGACATGACCATTGGTACTGTAAGTACTCTGAGCCAGCAAAGAATGAAACGCCTACCCAATCCACAACATCATCACCGGGATACCAGTTCAAATAGTGATTTGGGTTGCTGGCAACGTCGTAACCGAACATTGAGTCACCGTTGTCAGGGTAAGTGGCGGCCTGCCAAACCGTGGCGACATTGTCTGCCCCCAGATCATTAATACGACCTTTAATATAGCGGAAAGCTTGTTTGTAGAAATCTTGGTTATAGCAGTTCCAAGGGCCATCGAATTCATAACCAATACGAAGGTAAACCGGTCTTTCTTCTGCTTTAAACCATTGAATCATTCGGTCAACAGCCCAACGCCATTGGAAAGCGAGTGAGCTTGTATCTGATGCTGAGCCAATGTCAGCATCGCCATTGTCTATGATTGCACGTAGAGGCTGGTTACCACATCTGGCATCGCCCTCTGCCCACTCGTCAGACAAATACAAACCAACGGCTACACCTACCTTGGTGCCCGCTGCGGCATCATAAGCATCTAGCGTTTCTCGATAATCCACTTCGCCAGATGATTCATCGAATGGAGGCCCTTCAATGCCAGTTACGAATAACTCTGCACCCGCGGGAGCGGTGTTTGGTTGCAGGCTAGTGTCTAGCATTGACGTATAAAGCGTAACCGCTCCAGGCGCTGGAAAGTCAGTAATATCTAAAACGTCTTCTTTAAACGCACGAAGGGTGGATGTGTCTTGTCCCATGGTGAACAGAACCTTGCCATCTGCTGGCAGGTTACGGGCACCAGGATCTACATTAGCGCTAGCAACTGTGGCTGCTAGGCCCATGGTGATAGAGAGTGCTG
>JANQHX010000038.1 GCA_028282465.1 Gynuella sp. | reverse complement strand
TATCCCTCCAACTAAATCCTCTGCAATCGCCAGGGCACTCTCTGCTGTTTTAAAAGCTAAAAAGTAATCTTTTTGACCAGCAACCATTTTTTCTTCAAGACTAGTTGTTCTAATTGCATTTAGCCCTATGAGTGTCAATACCACTAAAAATATTAGCGCCATAAATAATGCAACGCCTGACTGATTTTTCGCCATCATATGTTCACCTATTACGGATATTTGCAGAGGCAGTAAAAGGCCTCACAATAAAATCACGGTTACCGTCTCGAAAGTTATGCCTTTCAATTGAGTTAACTGAAACCACATAGTTCACGCTTACTACATTTTCCATTTCATCATTAGGCAAATCGCTACGCTTGACATACCGGTTAGGAACTTGGTCATTGTCATCATCAACACCTAGTTCTACCGAAATCTGCGAAACACCAGACACTAATTCAACTGGATCTTCGGTATTTATTTTCTCATACAATGCCAAAACAGATTCGTCTTCTTCGTTTTTCCAACCTGACAAAGCCACGTAGTAAACTGATGTTTGAAAAGGGTAGACTGTTGCCTCTGTCATAAACTGCCCTGAACCTGGAAAGACGTTAGTAGATTTATTTCCAGGGGAACCACTACCAACTTCATGAGACAAGATTGTTGATCCATTATCTTTATCATCGGTAACAGAGGTAGCTTGAAAAACTGCTGCTCGCGTGCAATCACTGATTAAAAAGATGTCGTCATCACTGGCATCCAAAGATGTCACGATGATGTTACTTTCGTTGGTCTGGGGTGTAAGAATATTTGCTCCATTTGCATTAACTCCTCTAAACACAAGAATGTCAGAATCAGCAATTGGTGCTGGATTCAAATTCGCTAGGGGAGTTCCTACAATTGAGTCAGAATCATATACATCAAAAACACCGAGTGACGGGTTTAAATAGAAATTATTTGCGTCGTTTAACCCGTAATAAAAGTCTGCATCAAAATCCAAATTCGCAAGACATCCAACATACCCTATCATTCGTGTTCTTGAAATTAATTCATCTATCACAAATCTTGCGTTGTCCTGTATTCCTGCATTAGCTTGAATAAATCTATTCGTCGCTGCATTTTGAGTTAATAAATTAATAAAGCCGGTCGTCAAAATAATACCCAGCAACAACGCGATCATTAGTTCTACTAAAGTAAAACCTCTAGTATTTTTATAATTCATAAAACCACCTCAACGCGAATTGCAGAAGTTCTATTCTCTACAGATTGTCCGACACCATCACCGAAAAAACCTTCAGCGCCTAACCATTGAATATTAATTATATGAGAGCCTTTAACCGGATCAGCTGTTATTTCTCCAATGGCATCTGGCAAGAAACTATCGAAACCGTCACATAGCCGACTATCATAACCACCTAGTTGGCACTTCCAATTCGATACATAACTGTCTATTAATTGCTGATGTGTACAATTGACAGGAGCCCCTTGAGGCTCTTGCGTGCAAACAGATGGTGACACACTTGGATTCTCGTCGAATGCAGTCAAAAATAGGTCATGTTGCGCAGGTGTGTCGAAAGAACGCATACGCTCAATTATGGATTCTGCCAAGTACATGGCGTTACTTCTATTCAATGCAGCGGCGTTACTATTAAGACTGGCACCAACTAAACCTGCCATGCCTATTAGCCCAACAGCTAAAACTAAGACGGCTACTAACACTTCTATCATGCCTACGCCAGACTGAGAATTGTTCATCAACTATAGTTACCTTTCAAAATTAGCTTTTACCACTGCCAGATGCGTTCTTGAAGTTTCTAACTGCAGAAGCACCAGTGACATTAATATTCAACTCAATCTCCATCCCACCAGTTGTCTTGAAAACAAAAGCTGCACCATCATTTGGGGAAGTCAAACGACCCCTTGGATTGAATACGATTGGGTCTGTGTTTGCAGTATCTTTTTGCGTGATAGAAATCTCATCTGTGTAGGCCTGCTTGAAATAAATTTGCTCGTTTTCCCCTGTAGCAGGATGACTAATAATCACGATTTCCCAACCATCATCCCAGGTTTGATCATCTATTGGTCTAAGCTCAGCCCTTCTCTGAAACTCAACAGCCTTTGCTTTTGCCAATTGAATGCCGGTGTTCATTTCATTAGCGTTTGAAGTTAGCGTATGCCGACCCAAGACATTTTGAAACGATGGGAGCCCAACGGCCATTAAAATGCCTAAAACACTCAGGACTACCAATGCTTCTATGAGGGTTATACCAAGCTGCTTCGCTTTCATGTTGAAGTCCACGATTTTGATTTATGAATAATAAGCGAGCCTGAAAAACAGGCTACGCCATCAAAGATAGGGTTAGCCGATACCACGACAAGCGGTAGCGGCTTTGGATTTATTGAGAATTGACGCTCAAACCTGTTTAAGGCGGAGCTCTTTAGGCAGAGAAAAAGTAATGTTTTCAGGAGTTCCGTCTAATTCGACTGGGTCTGAAGCTCCTAGAACTTTCATACCAGCTATCACTTGTTTGACCAGTATTTCTGGTGCAGAAGCTCCCGCTGAGACACCTATGGAATTGACGCCATTAAACCATTCTTTTTTAAGCTGTGTGACATCATCAACTAAATACGCATCACATCCCATGCGCTCAGCCAATTCTCTTAACCTATTAGAATTAGAGCTGCTAGGTGAGCCCACAATAATGACTAAATCACAGGAGCCTGCTAGCGTTCTCACAGCATCTTGCCGGTTCTGAGTTGCATAGCAAATATCATCTTTTCTAGGACCTTGAATATCTGGGAATTTTTTTCTGAGCGCTTCAATAATCTTAGCTGTATCGTCCATGGAGAGAGTTGTTTGAGTGACGTAAGCAAGTTTTAACGGGTTTTGTACGGTGAGAGCAGCCACATCATCTTCATCTTCAACTAGGTGGATATTACCTCCTGCCTCAGAACGATATTGCCCCATTGTGCCTTCTACTTCTGGGTGTCCACGGTGACCGATTAACACACAATCTGTACCCTCTCTACTGTACTTGTCCACTTCCATATGAACCTTGGTAACTAGAGGACAAGTGGCATCAAATACTTTAAGTTTGCGCAGTTCAGCTTCTTCTCGAACCGCTTTGGAAACCCCATGAGCCGAAAAAATGACCAGGTTATCATCTGGTACTTCCTCAAGTTCATCTACAAAGATCGCGCCTCGGTTGCGAAGGTCATCGACTACAAATTTATTGTGCACCACTTCATGCCTTACGTATAAAGGAGCACCATAAATCTCCAAAGCACGATTAACGATATCAATAGCTCGATCAACGCCTGCACAAAATCCTCGCGGGTTAGCCAGATTAATTTTCATTTGTCGGCTCCGATATAGAAAGCACTTCCACTTCAAAAATTAGAGTTTTTCCTGCTAGAGGGTGATTAAAATCCACGCTTACAAAATCTCCATCTAACTCTTTTACCACGCCGGGCAACTCGCCGTTGGCAGCATCTGCAAAGGAAATGACTAACCCAGGCTCAAGCACCATGTCCATCCCAAAATCGGTTCTTTTAAACCTTTGTACATTTTGAGAATTCGGCTGACCAAAAGCATCTTCAGGATTAACCTGATAAATCTCTCGGTTGCCAACCTCCATACCCAGGAGATGTTTCTCAAAACCGGGAAGCATGTTGCCGTCCCCTAATGTCATTTCCACCGGCGACTTTTCAAAGTTTGAGTCCACAATGGATCCGTCTTGCAAGCGAATCTCAAAGTGAAGCGTTAATTTAGATTCAGGCAATACTTGCAACTACTTAGCTTCCTCTTTATTGAAAACTGCATCAATAATTAACATCCCTGCGCCAACAGTAATCGCTGAATCAGCAATATTGAACGCAGGAAAATAAGATTCATTCCAATGAAAATGCAGAAAGTCGACAACATAACCCAGAGTTAATCGATCATATAGGTTGCCAAGCGCTCCACCTAGGATCAGTGCCAGCGCTATCGCTAACCAAGTTTGATGATTCCTAAGCTGCTTTAACCAAACGATTAAAAATCCACTAACTACAATTGCTATTCCAGAAAACAACCAGCGTTGCCAACCATCTGCATCCCCTAAAAAGCTAAAAGCAGCCCCTGGGTTGTGCAATAACGTTAGATTGAATACCGGCAACACTTTAACTGGAGTTGCGTAAACCAACATCGAACTCGCCAAATGCTTGGTATACAAATCAAGAGCAATGATGACAGCTGAAACCCAAAGCCAAGGCATCATGCCGATTTTCTTGTGCCATAAAGCCATTTTCTTATTTAATTCCTTGAGATTCTAAAGCTTAAGAAAGGAGGCAAACGTCGCCTCCTATTTTTATACGAAGTGCCAATTATGCGAACCGACGAACTTCTCCTTCGCCATCAACATTCTCTACACAGCGACCACAGATTTCTTCATGGCCTTCATGCGAGCCCACATCCTCCAAGTAATGGTAACAACGAGTACATTTTTGACCTGCAGATTTAACCACTGATACTTTTAAGCCTTCCAATTCAGTATCTTTCGCATCTGTAGGAGCCTCAGCTAATGGCTTTACTTCTGCTTTAGATGTTATCAGTACGAACCTTAACTCATCTCCGAGCTTATTTAGGGCAGCCGCCAACTCACCCTCTGCAAACAAAACTACATTGGCTTGTAATGAGCCTCCGATACTCCCCTCACTTCGGGCCTCTTCAATGGCTTTATTCACAGCAGCTTTAGCCTTCATGATGGTCTGCCAATATTCACCGTCCATGTCGCCTTCTGGCATTGCTTGAAGATTCGAATAGAAGGTTGTTAAGAACACTGACTCGGGTCTTTCACCAGGCATAAACTGCCAAAGCTCGTCGGATGTAAAACTTAGGATCGGGGCAATCCAACGAACCATTGCTTCTAAGATATGAAACAAAGCTGTTTGACAGCTGCGGCGGGCTAAGGAGTTTTCTTGAGTGGTGTACTGCCGATCTTTGATGATATCGAGATACACACCGCCCATTTCCAAAGCACAAAAGTTATGTACCTTCTGGTACACAGAGTGGAACTGGTAATCGGTGTAGGCCTGCTCAATATCCTTTTGAAGTTCATGGGCGAGACTAACCGCCCATTGATCCAAAGAAAGCATATCCTCAAATGGCACAACATCTTTTGCGGGGTCGAAACCATTCAGATTAGAAATCATAAAGCGGCAGGTATTACGGATACGTCTGTAGGAGTCCGCTGTACGATTCAGAATCTCATCAGAGACAGACATATCACCCGTGTAGTCGGTTGCCGACACCCACAGACGCAAAATATCCGCACCTAACTTATTCATCACATCTTGAGGAGCAATGGTATTGCCTAAAGACTTGGACATCTTGCGACCTTCGCCATCCATGGTGAAACCATGGGTCAGCACCTGTTTATAAGGTGCCTTGCCATTGATGGCAATGGAGGTTTTTAGTGATGACTGGAACCACCCACGATGTTGATCTGAACCTTCCAAATACATATCAGCAGGGAATTGGCCCAACTCAGGACGTTTCTCTAGCACAGCTGAATGAGTGGTACCAGAATCGAACCACACGTCTAAGGTATCTGTGACTTTCTCGTACTCAGCGGCTTCCGCACCTAACAAAGCCTCAGCATCACAATCGTACCAGGCATCAATACCGTCTTTTTCAACCAGTTTGGCAACCTCTTCCACCAATTCTGGTGTTTCAGGGTGTAACTCTCCAGTCACTTTATGAGTAAAGAAGGTGATCGGCACCCCCCATGTCCGCTGACGAGATATACACCAGTCTGGGCTTTGCTCGAACATGGCTTCAATACGATTTTGGCCCCAGCTTGGTACCCACTGAACATCTTCACGAATCGCTTTAAGAGACTGATCCCGAAGACCTTCTTTGTCCATGCTGATAAACCATTGCGGTGTGGCACGATAAATCAGAGGCGTCTTGGTGCGCCAGCAATGAGCGTAGCTGTGGGTCAGCTTTCCTTTGCTGAGAAGGTTATTGTGCTCGGCTACTACCTCCATAACATGGTCGTCTACCTTGTAAACGTGCTCCCCTGCGAAAATTTCCACATTTTCACGGTATACCCCGTTATCTAACAGCGGGTTGATGGTGTCGATTCCATACTTTCTACAAACAGCGAAATCTTCTACACCATGGTCAGGAGCGGTATGTACAATGCCAGTACCGGCATCCAGTGTAACGTGGTCACCCAGTAATGCTGGCACTTCACGGTCGTAGAATGGGTGCTTAAATTTCAAATTCTCGAGTTCGGCACCCGACACTGTGGCTATTTCGGCCCACCCTTCGATGCCCATTCGCTCTAAAGCGGATTCAGACATGCCTTTGGCCAGGATAAGCTGTTCTTTAACACCGTTCCGTTCAACTTGAATTAATGAGTATTCAAGTTCACTGCCCATAGACAAGGCCATAGAGGCTGGCAATGTCCAAGGAGTCGTCGTCCAGATAACAGCAGACACTCGGCCTTCACCGGTGGATGAGAATTTGCTGAGCACCTCACCCTCATTAACCGCTGGATAAGCAACATCCACTTGATTTGAAGTCTTATCCTGATATTCCACCTCAGCTTCCGCGAGAGCTGAACCACCAACAACCGACCAATAAACGGGTTTGAAACCTTTAGTTAAATTACCTGAAGCTGCAATTTTACCTAATGCACGAATGATATCCGCTTCAGTCTGGTATTCCATGGTGAGGTATGGATGTTCCCAATCACCGAAGATTCCCAAACGGATAAAGTCCTTCTTCTGACCTTCTACCTGCTTGTAAGCGTACTTGCGGCATTCCTTACGGAACGTCTTGTAGTCGACCTTGTCACCCGCTTTACCAATCTTGGTTTCTACTTTGTGCTCAATTGGCAGACCATGACAATCCCAACCAGGAATATATGGCGCATCAAATCCCATCACCGTTCGAGATTTCATGATGATGTCTTTTAAAATCTTGTTTACAGCATGACCAATATGAATATCACCGTTGGCGTATGGTGGGCCATCGTGAAGAATGTACTTCGGACGCCCAGCACTCACCTCACGGATTTTTCCGTACAGATCGTTCTCCTGCCAGCGTTTAAGCATTTCAGGTTCACGGTTCGCCAAAGACGCTTTCATGGGGAAAGCGGTCTTAGGCAGATTGAGGGTCGATTTATAATCGGTCATGACTGTTTGCTGCTTCCTGTTGATTTCGCCTGATCCAACATCAGGCATTGATATGAGTTAAATTCCAAATTCTAATTTCGCCACATCAATATCCTTGGCGATTTGAGTTTTCAGCTCGAGAAGAGATTCAAACTTTTGAACTCCTCTTAATTTGTTCCTAAAAAATACTTTCAACCTCTGGCCATAAAGATCGCCATTATATTCCAGCAGAAATACTTCTAGGCTAGGCTTGAGGGCATCTAAGGTAGGTTTTTGGCCGATATTAGCGACCCCATTTTTGAAGCTGCCATCAGGCAATTCTACTTCAACGCTATATACCCCTTCTAAGGGTACTTTTTGCCTTCGGCCTAAAGCGATGTTGGCAGTGGGGAAACCAAGCGTTCGCCCAAGCTTACGACCATGAATGACTCTACCTTGTATATGGTATTGCCAGCCGAGCAATTTATTTGCGACATTCAACTCTCCATCAAACAAGGCTTCTCGAATTCTAGTACTACTGACCCTTGAGTCTTCCAATGTCACGGTCGAAGTATCCGTAACTTCAAAAGGGGAATGTTGGCGCAAATACGAAAAGTCTCCTTTTCGGTCACTACCAAACCTGAAATCATCACCCACTAGTAAATGCTGAACCTTCAACTTTTTAATCAGCACGTTCACTAAAAACTCATCTGCGGATAACGAACAAAACCGACTCCCAAAATGGACGACCAACAAATAGTCGACATTGGATTCAGCCATTAACTCCAATTTATCACGAAGTCTGGTCAGCCGAACTGGCGCCGAAGCTGAATCAAAATACTCTTTTGGCTGGGGTTCAAAGAGCATTACCATTGATTTCGCTTGGTGTTGATTCGCTGTCTGTTTTAGCTTTTCCAATAGGTGCCTATGGCCGAGATGAACACCATCGAAATTCCCAATGGTCAGCACAACACCCTGATCTTCAGGCGCCAAATTGTGCAGGCCACGGACTAATTTCATAAGTTTTGCTCAATTCAAAAGGAGGGCGATTATAAAGATTTATTGGCCTGAGGTCAGTGCTTTATCGAAGAAGGTCTTACACCCAACAATAGGGCAGACAATCCAAAAGTCACCAACCCGCCTATAACCAAGCCAGCCAGAAACAAGACCCGGTCGAAGGTTGCTAAACCAGCCATCTCTTGCATACTTGGTTGAAATTGATAAAGAACCAAAGACATTATCATCGCAGCTCCTAGGGACTGAACTAGAAATACAACGGTTTTTCTTTCGATAATCATATGTGCCCCCTTAATAAGGAAGAACAGCAATAACCCGGCATTCAGCCAAGATGAGAGGCTCGTTGCCAAAGCTAATCCTACGTGCTTAAGAGGCCAGACTAAGATCAGGTTAAAAACCATGTTAGCGACCATAGCCACAATAGCAATTTGAACTGGCTTCTTAATATTCTGTTGCGCAAAAAAACCTGGCGCCAAAACCTTGATTAACATAAAGGCCATCAACCCAGTTGCATAAGCCTTAAGTGCTAAGGAAATCTGCCCTACATCTACTAGATTTAACTCACCGTGATAAAAAAGGGTCAAAATTAATGGCTCGGCCAATACAACTAGCGCAAATGTAGCAGGCACGCCGAGTAGAAACGTCAATTTCAAAGCCCAGTTCAGGGTGCCAGAGAAACGCTCCGAGTCTTTTCTTGCGTGGTCTGCAGATAGAGAGGGCAACACAACGGTTGCCAGGGCAATGCCTATCAAACCCAGCGGCAATTCTGATAAGCGATCTGCGTAATAAAGCCACCCTACAGAGCCATCTTCTAATAATGAAGCCAGCACCGTATCCAGTAGCAGGTTAACCTGACTCACCGACACCCCAAACAATGCTGGAATCATGAGTCGTGCAACTTTTTTAACCCCCGGATGATTTGGCTGCCAAACAGGTCTGACCAACAAACCTGCTGAAGTCAGACTGGGTAATTGAAAAATCAACTGAAAAGCACCAGCAGAAATAACACCAATGGCTAAGGCCATCTCCTTAGCTTCAAAAAATGATGTCAGCCAAAGTGCTGATGAAATAAGACAAATATTTAACCAAATAGGTGTTAAAGCAGGTATGGCAAACCGCCCGACTGAATTCAGTATACTGCTGACAAAGGCGGTATATGAAATAAGCAATAAATAAGGGAACACAATTCTGAGCAGCTCTCCAGTTAGGCTGAGCTTCTCGGTTTCCCCCGCAAACCAAAAACCTGGCGCAAAGATCAACGCAACATATGGTGCGAATACAACAGCAAATAAGGTGACCAATATCAGCCAGGCCCCCAACCAAGCACTGATTCGAGAAATGAGTGCTCGCATCGCTTCAATACCACCCTCTTCTCGGTATTCAGCCAACACCGGAACGAAAGCTTGTGCAAAAGCACCTTCGGCAAACAAGCGCCGCAAAAAGTTTGGTATTTTAAAGGCTATAAAGAAAGCATCTGCGCCGCCACCCGCCCCAAAAACATTGGCTAGTACGACATCCCTAACCAAACCCAATACCCTAGAAAGCATGGTTCCTGCGCTAACAATCAATGAAGAAAGAAGAAGCTTTTTTGGCCGGGCATTTTTATCAAGGCCTGATGATTTGACGGTACTCAAAGGGTTTCACTTAGACAGATTGCAAGGCGCTAGAGTCTAACCTATTCCTACAAAGAATCCTTACAAGAATAGCAATTGACATGAACCGGACACATCACTAGAATCCGCGCCTCTTTTCTATTCTAAGATTTATTTAAGGAGCCGATCGTGGCAAATTCTGCTGGATCTAAAAAACGCGCTCGCCAGGCTGGCGTACGCCGCGCTCGCAATGCCGGTCAGCGCTCAATGGTACGCACTTACATCAAAAAAGTGATCGCACAAATTGAAGCTAAAAATGCAGACGAAGCAACTAAAGCTTTCACAGCTGCTCAACCAGTTATCGACGTTGCTGCCCGTAAAGGCATCATCAGCGAAAACAAAGCTGCTCGCACCAAGAGTCGTTTGAATGCGAAGATTAAAGCCCTAAAAGCTTAATCGACCGCACTAGTGTCGAAAAGCCGGCTTACAGCCGGTTTTTTTGTGCCTGATGAAATGTGATCGTCAGACCTATTTTTTCAATTCCCTAATACTAAAAAAGCCGGTCATAAGACCGGCTCCAAAATTACTAACTTCCTGAAGGGTGGAAGATTAGAATTCGTAAGATGCTGATAGAGTTAGTACAGAAGTAGCGTCTTCGAAGCTGTCACCATCTTCAGTTTCGTAGTTAGCTGCGTAAGTGACATCATTTTCTGAAGTATAAGCCACCTCAAGCTCTAAAGTCGTATCTTCAGCATCTTCAACTTCTGTTAAGGTATATTCAACAAAGGCTGAAATAGCACCTTCAGAATATGAAACGTCAAAAGCTATCTCAGTACCTTCCGCTTCAACAGTTGCTTCTGAAGCTACCAATTCCCATTCCATATCGAATGTTGCATAGTGACCGCCTAAAGAAACCGTCTCAGTAACACTGTAATCGGCTCCGACCTCAACTTGAGTTCTAGTTACTTCAGTTTCTTCAGCGAACGTAACATCAATCCCTTCCCATTCTTCATCTGCATCAAATACTGCATCTGTTGACAAAACCAACAGATAAGCAGACAAAGCTTCCATTGGAGTTGCAGTTAAACGAGCAGCGATTTCAGTATCGTCACCAACATTAACATAAGCTGCTTGTAGACCAAACATATCTGCTGAGTACTCAATACCCAAGCCAACGAATGCATCTAAAGATTCCATACCATCCTGAACTTCAATTTCAGGTGTCAAAGGATCATTATCATGATCGACCATGACCATTTCAGCAGCTTCGCGTGACTGGTAATCTGCGTAAACTGAAACTCCGCCTTCATATTCACCAGTATATGATAGGCCTAAACCCCAATCTCCTTCACCAGCTCCGGCAGCACCCTCAATCTGAGCTTTCAACCCAAAGTCAGTTGTATATGCAATAGCGCCATCTACGTCATAGGCAGATGTAGCTTGATCTTCGTCATAAAGATCGCCACCGTCTAACAGGTCGTATGCTGGAGTAGTTTCACCTATATCACCGAATGAGATAGCACCATCTTCAACCATGATGTCGTCTAGAACTAGTGTATCGTTCTCCTGGTAGTAACCAGACTCATCGTCTTTAGCTTCACCTAAAATAGTTGCACTGAAGATACCGGCTTTCACACCCACTTCCATAATCGCGTAGGTATAATCCATAGAACGAGTCTCGCCTTCCAAGTCATGAACAGACTCAAGTGTCAAAGAACCCGATACTTCAAACTCAGTATCACTGTGACCATGTCCGTCAGCAACAGCTTGGCCTGCAATAGCCAACGCCAGTGCAGATACTGCAAAACCGGATGCTTTCTTAATCGCTTTCATTTTTTTCCCCTTAAGAGTTTTGAATCATTACCCAGCTCTTGCCGGACTGATTTTCTTGCATTCCTATCAGTTGAATTTTGATAACTCACTGACAGATATGAACTTTATGGTTGTTATGATGTACCCACCATGTTTCGTGCGTATTACAGCAATTGCCTTGCCAACCACCTAAACACAGTATTTACTGCCTGAGTACTTTCTTCATTGGTGCTTTTCTATCACCAACTGAACCGTTTTAGTGCCGGGCGCTATAAAACCAGAGCTTAATTGCAGAATCAATACAGCACTAAAGTTTTTTTCATACATTTAACCGATATGAAACACATTCCCTAAAACCCCTAATTAACAGGCCCTAAAATTTTTTTTAATCTCAAAATAATTGGTATATAAGACTGCTAAATAGACGTAATAAAGACTTTAAGTATTTGCTAAATTTTCTTTAAGCTTTAGTGACAAATAAGATATTTGCGCACTACAAAAGCACCAAAAACAAACATAACGCACCAAAACTGGAACAGGCAGTCAATATTGATATTGCCTTCACGGGCTGGAAACAAAAAAGCCACCCGATGGTGGCTCGTGAAATGTGAATAAATTATTACATTTCTTCAAAGAATTTTTTCACCCCATCAAACCAAGTTTTCTTTCTAGGTGAATGGTCTTTTCCTTCCATAGAAGATTGAAATTCTTCCAACAAATCTTTCTGCTTCGAGGTTAAATTAACAGGTGTTTCAATTTGAACCTTACATAACAGATCACCTACTACTGAACCTCTCACAGGCTTAACCCCTTTGCCTCTAAGCCTAAACATTTTGCCAGTTTGAGTTTCTGCGGGAATTTTTAATTTAACCCTGCCATCTAAAGTGGGAACTTCAAGCTCTCCACCCAGTGCAGCGTCGACAAATGATATCGGCACCTCACAGTAAAGATTTGCACCATCTCTCTCGAAAATCGGGTGTTGCTTCACATGCACTTGAACATAAAGATCCCCTGGAGGGCCACCATTTACACCGGCCTCACCTTCGCCTGACAAGCGAATGCGATCCCCTGTATCAACACCTGGAGGAATTTTCACGCTGAGGGTTTTGGTTTCTTCTTTAACACCACGACCATGACAGCTGGTACAAGGGTCTTTAATGATCTTTCCTGTACCGCCACAGGTTGGGCAAGTTTGTTGAACAGAGAAAAATCCCTGTTGCATACGTACTTGGCCCACACCACCACAGGTGTTACAGGTTACCGGGCTAGTGCCTTTTTTAGCACCTGTGCCGTCGCACACTTCACAAGTTACCAACGTAGGCACCTTGATTTTTTTATCTGCTCCTCGAACTGCTTGCTCAAGGCTTAATTCAAGGTTGTATCTAAGATCACTACCCCGTTGAACATTGCTACGACGACCGCCACCACCAGCGCCTCCAAAGATATCTCCAAACACATCGCCGAAAATATCACTGAAGCTACCGTGTCCAGCACCAGCGCCTCCGAAACCACCCTGACCATTTACAGCATCATGCCCAAACTGGTCGTAAGCCTGCCGCTTTTGATCATCGGAAAGAACCTCATAGGCCTCATTCACTTCTTTGAACGCTGCCTCTGCCTGTGCATCATCTGGATTTCTATCCGGGTGATACTTCATTGCCATCTTTCGATAAGCTTTTTTAATTTCCTTGGCATCAGAGCCTTTAGCAACACCTAGGACTTCGTAATAATCTCTTTTCGACATTGTCTTTCAACTTTGTGTTTAGCAGCCCAATAACAGTTTTTGACGGCTGACAGACAAAAACGCCCCACTCAAATTAATGGTGAGGCGTTCCCAGCAAGAAGTTTAATTACTTCTTGTCATCTTTTACTTCTTCAAACTCTGCATCCACGGCATCGTCGTTACCCGGTTGAGCTTGTTCTGCACCTGCTTCAGCAGCACCTTCTGGTCCTGCTCCCTGAGCCGCTTGCTCGGCATATAGTTTCTGAGCTAGGCCTTGAGACGCATCAGTCAGTGCCTTCGTTTTCGCCTCGATGTCGTCTTTATCATCAGTCTTCAAAGCTTCTTCGAGTTCGGCAATGGCTTTTTCAATTGCTTCTTTCTCAGCAGGCTCAACTTTGTCAGCCGCATCCTCTAAAGTTTTCTTGGTCGCATGAATCATGCCGTCGCCTGTGTTTCGCGCCTGAACCAACTCTTCAAACTTGCGATCTTCTTCAGCATGAGACTCGGCGTCTTTTACCATTTGCTCGATTTCATCATCTGACAAACCTGAAGAAGCTTGAATAACAATGGATTGCTCCTTACCGGTTCCTTTATCTTTCGCAGACACATTCAAAATACCGTTCGCGTCTAAGTCAAAAGCAACTTCGATCTGAGGAATACCACGGGGTGCCGGAGGAATGTCCGCCAAATCAAAACGACCCAGCGACTTGTTCTGACCAGCCATTTTACGCTCACCTTGCAACACATGAATTGTCACAGCAGTCTGGTTGTCATCAGCCGTTGAGAACACCTGAGTTTTCTTGGTTGGAATCGTCGTGTTTTTGTCGATCAGAGAGGTCATAACACCTCCCATGGTTTCAATACCTAGAGTCAGTGGTGTTACGTCTAACAACAATACGTCTTTAACATCACCAGACAATACCGCACCTTGAATGGATGCACCCATGGCTACAGCTTCATCTGGGTTAACGTCTTTACGTGGCTCTTTTCCAAAGAAGTCTTTCACCTTCTCTTGAACCAGAGGCATACGAGTTTGCCCGCCAACTAAGATAATCTCATCAATTTCAGAGATTTCGAGATCCGCATCAGCCAGAGCAGTTTTCACCGGGTCTAATGACTTTTGAACCAGATCTTCAACTAGGCTTTCAAGTTTAGCCCGAGTCACTTTAACGTTAAGGTGCTTAGGTCCAGTTGCGTCAGCAGTAATGTATGGCAGGTTGACATCGGTTTGTTGAGAAGAAGACAGTTCAACTTTCGCTTTTTCACCTGCTTCTTTCAAACGCTGCATAGCTAGTGGATCACCTGTTAGATCAATGCCTTGCTCTTTCTTAAAGGTGTCAGCCAAATAATTAATCATGCGCATGTCGAAGTCTTCACCACCCAAGAAGGTGTCGCCGTTGGTGGCCAATACTTCAAACTGCTTTTCACCGTCTACGTCAGCAATTTCGATAATTGAAATATCGAATGTACCACCACCCAAATCGTAAACTGCAATGGTGCGATCACCGCCAGACTTATCCATACCATAAGCTAAGGCAGCGGCAGTTGGTTCGTTAATAATACGCTTAACGTCTAAACCCGCAATGCGACCAGCATCCTTAGTTGCTTGACGCTGAGAGTCGTTGAAATAAGCAGGAACAGTAATGACTGCTTCTTTAACTTCTTCACCAAGGAATTCCTCGGCAGTCTTTTTCATCTTCTTCAGAACTTCGGCAGAAATTTGTGGTGGCGCTTTTTTCTCGCCTTTCACTTCTACCCAAGCGTCGCCGTTATCGGCCTTAACGATCTTGTAAGGCACCATTTCAATGTCTTTTTGAACAACATCATCTTCAAAACGACGACCAATCAAACGCTTAACGGCAAATAGAGTATTGGTAGGGTTTGTCACTGCCTGACGTTTTGCAGACTGACCAACCAATGTTTCGCCATCGTCAGTGAAAGCGATAATTGAAGGAGTTGTGCGATCCCCTTCGGAATTCTCAATAATCTTGCCGGTGTCACCATCCATCACAGATACACAGGAGTTGGTAGTGCCCAGGTCGATACCGATAATTTTTGCCATTTCTTTTGTCTCCTAAAAACCTTTTTGGCGCTTTTTTCGCAGCCTAATTCTTTGCTTGAGCTGATATATTGGTGTAGCCAGACTTATTTCAAGCCTTTTCGTCTATGGAACCACCAGATGATGTACCACCTTTACTTACCATGACCATTGCTGGGCGCAACAAACGGCCAGACAGGGTATATCCCTTTTGAATCACAGCGATAACAGTGTTTGGCTCCACCTCAGGGTTCTCCACCATTGACATAGCTTGATGCAGATTCGGATCAAATGGCTCGCCATGGGGATCCACTGCCTCCAAGTTGAACTTGCCCAAGGTGTCAAAGAAGCCTTTAAGCGTCATATTCACGCCTTCTTGAATAGACTCTAAGGTCGCACCGTCAGCATTTGAGGCTTCTAAAGTCCGTTCCATATTGTCTGCAACGGTTAATAGTTCTTTTGCGAACTTTTCCGCGGCATATTTATGCGCGTTCTCAACATCCTTTTCGCCCCGACGACGAAGATTCTGGGTCTCTGCCTGCGTTCTTAATAGCTGATCTTTTAGACTCTCAATTTCTTCATGAGCTTGTATTAACGCTTCATCTTCCGTATCCAAAGTATCATCAGTAGCTTCTGCTACCACTTCCTCGGATGGCTCTTCCAAAGCCTCATCGATGACTTCATTTTCCTTTTCGGTATTTTGTTCGTCGGTCATTCAGTGAACTCCAATTTACCTGATTCAAACTGGCTGCTTATATCGGGATCGTTTTTTTTATTTCAACTGTTGTACTCAGTCGTATTTAACTGTATATGTATACAATAACTGTATATTTAAACAGACTCAGGCGACCTAACATTATGTTGAGCCAACTTACCATTCAAAATTTTGCAATCACTGCATACGCAGACATAGAGCTAGCCCCAGGAATGACTGCCATTACTGGTGAAACTGGCGCAGGCAAATCCATTATGCTAGATGCTCTGGGTTATGCTTTAGGAAATCGGGCAGATTCAGCAGTGGTTAAAGCAGGTACCGAACGAGCTGAAATTTGTGCCATATTTGATATTTCGCAAGTGCCTGATGCCGGGAAATGGCTGAAAAGCCAAGAGTTGCAAGATGGCGATGAAGTGTCCGTTAGAAGAATCATTACGGCAGAGGGTAGATCCAGAGGTTATATCAATGGGCAAACCGTTCCATTACAACAACTAAAAGAGCTAGGCAAATATCTGTTGGATCTCCACAGCCAGCATGAACATCAGTTTTTAATGCGCTCAGAAAACCACAGAAAAATTTTAGACAACTTTGCGGGTCATCAATCGTTAGTAGCTGAAGTGACACAAAGCTATCAACAATGGCACAAGTGCAAAAAGGAGCTGCAAAAACTTCAGTCTCAGGAAGACGACATCCAATCCAAATCCCAGCTCCTACAGTACCAATTAAATGAATTAGATCATCTAGGTTTGCAAGAAAACGAATTGATAGAACTGGAACAAGAACAAAAAAGGCTGTCAAACGGGGAAATTTTGCTCAACTCTTTAAACCACGCAACTCGATTATTAGATGGCGAAGACTCAGAACAAGGTGCAAATCAATTAGTCCAACAAGTTCTCAATCTTCTGGAAGAACTTTCAGAGCCTAGCCTAAAGGATACAACAGAGAACCTAGAAAGTGCTCGAATCCTTTTAGAAGAGTCACTTGACGGTATTTGTCGCTTTCAAAATAGCTTTGAACTCGATGAAGCCAGACTGGCTGAAGTAGATGAACGGCTTGGAGTTATCTATGACCTGTCACGAAAGCACAAGGTTAAACCAGAAAACCTATATAGCACCTGGAACCAATTAAAGCAGGAGTTGAATGGCCTAAATTCCAGCCAAAACAGTATGGAAGAATTAGAACACAATCTAGAAAAACTAGAATCTCGCCATCTGAGTCTTTGCCAAAAACTCACGTCAAGTCGGCAAAAAGCGATCAAGCGCTTGGATAAACTGGTATCTGAGCAAATGCAGATTTTGTCGCTCAAAGGTGCTGGTTTACAAACTAAACTAAGCAATTTCGAAGATGGTCGGTTCTCTGCCTACGGCATGGAAGACGTCGAGTTTTATATTCAAACGAACCCAGGCCAGCCAGCTCAGCCCTTATCAAAATCGGCGTCTGGTGGAGAACTTTCTCGAATAAGCCTTGCGATACAAGTGATTAGTGCCGAATCTAGTGATATTCCAACCCTAGTGTTCGATGAAGTGGATGTGGGTATTAGTGGCGGTACTGCTGAAATAGTTGGCAGGCTGCTAAGGCATCTTGGTAAAAAAGGCCAAGTGCTTTGTGTGACTCATCAGCCCCAGGTTGCTTCTCAGGCGCATCAGCATCTAAAAGTTGAAAAATCTCAAACCAAAAAAGACACCCATGTACAGGTATCTTCATTGGCTGAATCTCACAGAGTGGAAGAGATTGCACGCATGCTAGGTGGAGTCACCATTACTGATCAGACACTGGCCCATGCTCAGGAGATGGTGAGTCTCGGTCAAATGGAACATTAGAAATAAAATGTGAGGTTTCTAAATACGGCTGACAAAAAAGCCCCAGGCTAAAAAGCGTGGGGCTTTCGGTTATTTGAGAAATTAGTTTCTATGCCAATTACTGCGTTTTGGTGCGAATTGCGAGACTACTCAGCAAGTAGCTGTGAGACCAAAGCTCTTAACTTAGGCATGTCTTTAGATTTAAAACCTTCGTGAATCTCCCTAACCACACCTTTTTTGTCGATGATATAAGAAGTAGGCATCACTTCTACATTGAAGTAAGCAGGCAATTTGCCAGAAGAATCTTTACCAATCACATAATCTACCGGCGTTTCTTTTAAGAATTTCAATCCTAAATCGCTATTGGAATCCACATTGATTGCAATGACTTCAAAGCCTTTGGATTTCAGTTCATTTCTCATGTCGTTCAGTAGCGGGAAAGATTCACGGCACGGACCACACCAAGAAGCCCAGAAATCTAGATAAACAACCTGATTACGAAAGCTTTTAATATCGACAACACCGCCACCAGTCAGCTCCGAAACCTTAAACGAAGGAATAGTAGCGCCTTCTTTGACATTGCTTGCAAACGCTCCAACACTCAGCAACAAAGAAGCTAGAAGAATGGAAATAAATTTCATTTTTTTACCCGCTGTTTTTTTAATCACCTAACCACCATAACACATGCTTTTATGACTTTTCGGCGCAAATACACAACTATTTAGGGCAAAAAATGTAAAAACTAGCACCAAGTCTCAATTGGGTTATTCAGCCCTAGCTGGCTTAACATAGAGTACGAGATTGTGGTCTACAATGTCGTATCCGTACTTTTCTGCAATCTTATGCTGTAGAGCCTCTAATTCTTCATCAAAAAACTCGACCACATCGCCGGTGTCCACACAAACCATATGATCATGATGCTCACCATCTGCAAGTTCAAATACTGAATGCCCGCCATCAAAGTTATGCCGAGTTACCAAGCCTGCACTTTCAAACTGCGTCAGCACTCGGTAAACCGTAGCCAGACCAACATCGTCACCTGAGTCCAGTAAAGCCTTATAAACGTCTTCTGCACTAAGGTGTCTAGTGTTGCTATCCTCAAGTATTTGGAGGATTTTTAACCTCGGAAGCGTAACCTTTAATCCAGCTTTTTTTAATTCAATATTCTTATCGGACATCTATTCGGTCTTCTATATTTTTGTTTGTGCCAGTATTATCCCCGTTCCACACTCTTGCATAAAGTCGTTGCGAATGAGATTTATATATTCTTTTATTATTACTATCGCTATTACGGGGTGCAGCTTTTTTGCACCCTACCATGTTGAAGTACAACAAGGAAATTTGGTTACTCAGGAGATGATTTCTGAAGTTGAACTGGGAATGACCAAAGATCAGGTTAAATTTTTACTTGGCACTCCAGTCTTAGATTCAGCCTTCTTAGAGTCAGAATGGATCTACTATTATCAGAGCCAGATAGGAGACCAGCCGGCTACCTATCAAGACATCAAACTAGTTTTTGCTGAAGACACCTTAACCGAGATAATCGGCACTCCCAAACTATCAGAGCAAGATTTATAAGTTAGACACCCCAACATTTCGTCGAACTATCGTTTCTCTTACTCTTCTTTAGCCTTTTTAGCAGCCCTATTAGCACGGGCTTGCTTAGGGTCGATTAACAAAGGTCTGTATAGCTCAACTCTTTGCCCAGCTTGAATTACTTCTGTTTTTGGCTTTGCAACCTTTTTACCAAATATCCCCATGGGCACTGAGCTTAATTCAATGTCGGGAAAATGATCAGTAATACCACTTGCTTCTGCTGCTTCAAAAACTGTTGCTCCTGAATTCACTTCAACTTCCAGAATCAGCTGCTTTTCTGGAGTCGCGTAGGCAACTTCTACTTTTATCAAATCAGCCATAAATATCCTCTGCTCGTTTACTAAATGCCTGTACCATTTGCGCTCCAATTTTTGATAACAAAATAGACACCCCGCCACCAAGCAATTTGTTATCAACCTCAAACTCTAATTTCAGCATCACTTTACAACCTTGTTGTCCGAGTGGATGAAACCACCAACGGCCCTCTAGCGATTTTAGTGGGCCATTTTCTAACTGCATATGAATACTGTGGTTTTGAATTAAGCTGTTTCGAGTAGTGAGTTGTAAAGAAATTAAGCCCTGTTTTAACCCCAGAGATGCCAACATGTGAGAGTCAGATTTTTCATGTACTTCTGTTTCATAACACCCATCTAAAAACTCTGGGTAGCTCTTAACATCATTCACTAGCTTATACATTTGCTCAGCACTAAAAAGCACTAACGCGGATTTTTCAATGGTCACCATAGGCGAGGAAGCGCGTCTTTATAAAGCTTAAACCCACCCACTAGTAGAACAAGTAAAGCCAGTAATAAAACGATGGACGCACTGATGCTTATTCCTAAGTACTGTTCAAGGGCCGCGAAGAATACCATTGCAATTGCCAGTATTGAAATGAACTTAATAGCGAATCGCCAGAATGTATAGCGAACCGGATGAGAAGGTCTTATCTCTTCTACTACCTCAGACGGGTGCATTACCCACCCCACAAAAACCGCAGTTAGAAACCCGCATAGCGGTACTAATATGCCTGAGGAAATATAAACCAAGTTGTCAAAAATGGTTCGACCATACCAATGCAGCCAAGACAAAAAATTAAAAGATGACAGCGCGAAAAACGCGACAACAAAAACCACCACGGCAAGAAGAGCAGAAGCTTTAACACGGCCCAATAAAAAATGTTCATCCAACCATTGCACACTGGGTTCAAATAAAAATATTGAAGAAGAAATGCCTGTGAGTACCATCAAAAAGAAGAAAACCACTGCGGTTTCTCGAGAAATAAGCTCTGGCAACTGTTGGAACAGCACACCGGCACCATTGGCTAAGGTTTGATCCTGACTTAACACCTGACTCCAAACAAACAAAGCAAAAAACAAAGCAATTAAAAAGTCTAAACCAGCTATAGCCACGCCCGTTTTACCAATAGACATAGACTTCGGCATATAAGAGCTGTAAGCCCAAACAGCGCCCATCCCCACACCAAGGGTGAAAAAACTATGCTGAAGCGCGTCTAGTAATGCCAGCCAACTGAGTTTGTCCCACTGAAAACCAAACACAAGAGAAAACGCTTCTACAAAAGAGGGAGACGCAGCTGCATTACCCGCCAACAACAACACACAAACAGCCATAAGAGGCACAATAACAATAAGAGCAATCTGCAATCCCCATTTCAAACCAAGAGATGAAATGGTAAAAAGCAGAAACATGAAGCCCAATAAATAAAGAGCTAAATGCCCGGTATGGCTGATCAGCTCAACAAAATAACCAACAAAAGACGACTCCGGACTGTGCCACTCAACAAACACAAAATGACTAAAATACGAAGCAGACCAAGTAAACACAACGGCATATACTGCCAAGATAAGTAGGCCAGCAATCATGCCCATCATACCGAGGTAACGCCATTTGAAGTTAGCGTGACTGTCTAAGGACAACACTTCCATACCGCTAAAGGGACTTTGCCTAGTTCTGCGTCCCATGGCCATTTCAGCCATCACCACAGGAACAGCAACCAATAACTTGCTCGCCAAATACACCAATAAAAAAGACCCCCCCCCATACTTTGCAACCAAAGCAGGAAAGTTCAACACATTGCTAAACCCTAGAGACGCCCCCACTCCGGCCAACACGACAAAGGCCGGACTACTAAACCGTACAAATTGGGTAGTACCTGACTGCACGACATAACCCTCAAAATTGATGCAAGCAGTATATCTGCTTTGGTTTAATCTGAGGAACCTCCGGACAAAAAACCGATGATTCCGTTTTTATAACTCTCTATAATGCGCCGCCATGAGTAAATCCAAGAAAAAACCCAAGTCTCCCGAACGTATCATTGCCCAAAACAAAAAGGCCCGCCACGACTACACCATCGACTCCAAAATAGAAGCTGGGTTGGAACTGGCTGGCTGGGAAGTCAAAAGCTGCCGCGAAGGCAAAGTTCAACTCAGAGACTCCTACATCATCTTCGATAAAGGCGAAGCCTGGTTGGTGGGCGCTCACATCTCGCCTCTAATTTCAGCATCTACCCACGTAGTTGCGAATCCAACACGGCAAAGAAAACTGTTGTTAAATAGAAGAGAGATAGACCGCATGAGCGGCCAAGTCGACCAACAAGGCTTTACGGTGGTGGCCTTGGATTTACACTGGAAGGCCCAATTTATTAAGTGCGAGATTGCCCTGGTTAAGGGTAAAAAAATGCACGACAAGCGAGCCAGCCTCAAAGAAAAAGACTGGAATCGCCAAAAAGAAAGAATCATGAAGCACAGCGTTTAATCCTTTTACTTGGGTTAAAAGCTGTTAGAATCTGCCGCCCTCTTTGGAACCGACCGGTATGAGAGTGGTTGTTACTTCAACTAAACTGAAGTGACTAAGAGCAAAAGTTTACTGGGGGCGAAACGGCTTCGACGTGGATTACAAAGCTCAAGGTGCATGTCGTGATGGTAGCGAATCACGTAAATCCAAAGCTGCAAATTTATAGTTGCAAATGATGACAACTTCGAAGGTTACGCACTAGCTGCATAATTCTTCAAAACAGATCCATAGCTGATCTGCCTGCGCTGGTTTGAGCCTGATCGAACCTACCGTAGGTCAATAATTCAGGATCGTCGTGAAGGTTGTTCGGGCCGGAGCGCCTAAAATTTAATTCCGAACTCCCCGAGTCGCACCTGTCCTTCGGTAACGGCAAGGGTAAATTAAAGAAGTGACTAAACATGTAGGACCGAGAGTAGAGGGTTTGCGGACGCGGGTTCAACTCCCGCCGCCTCCACCATCTTGTAAATAGCCCTAATGAGCCCTCACCAGCTATTAGGGCTTTTTATTAACCCGCAACTTTACTATCAGGAATTTAGTGCTGATGCGGGAAGTTGCGTACTAACTCACCATCAAACGGCTTCAAAAGTACTCCTTCTCAAGCAGCTGGCCTCATACTCCAGCACATCTTCTCGCCTGTACCTAACTTGGCCGCCCAGTTTCACATAAATCGGGCCTATACCTTCTGAACGCCAGCGCTCCAGTGTCGCTTCACTTACCTGCCAACGATTACATAGCTCTCTTTGCGTCATAAGCGCTTGATATTCATTCATATTGACTCTCCTGTATATCTTAGTTGATGAAGTCCCATTTTGGGACTATTATTAACTTTATGAGAATCATTGCCCTATCGACACTGAAAGCTTTGTGGGAAGAGCATCCAGAATACATAGATGCTAAAGAGCCTACGCTTGCTTGGTATCGACATGCCTTAGCAGCTGACTGGAGCGAACCTGCTGATGTTAAGCGGGACTTCAGGAATGCCAGTATCCTCAAAGATGGGCGTGTGGTTTTCAATATTGCGGGTAACAAGTACCGGTTGGTAGTTTGGATCAACTATGCCTATCACGTGGTCTACATCCGATTCATCGGTACCCATGCGCAGTATGACAAAATTGATGTACAAACTATTTAATTGCCGGAGGAATTACCATGGACATCAAACCGATTAAAACTGATGCCGATTACCGAGCGGCATTAAAAGAAATTGAAAGCCTGATGATGGCTGGCCCTGACACACCAGAAGGTGAAAAGCTGGATGTAATGGTCACACTTATCGAAGCTTATGAGGCCAAGCATTTCCCTATGGAACTGCCTGATCCTGTTGAAGCCATTAAGTTTGAGATGGAGCGTAAAGGATTAACAGTGAAAGACCTCGAACCCATGATTGGAAAAAGCAACCGAGTCTATGAAATTCTCAATCACAAACGCTCGCTCACGCTAAAAATGATCTGGAAGCTGCATGAGGGTTTGGGTATTCCTGCTGAGTCCTTAATCAAACCACCTCAAGCGCATGCTTAAGAGTGATAGATTTCAAAGCACAACCGAGATTGACGCTCGGCTCGCACAGCTTGAGCAGGAGAAAAAGCAGCTTCTAGCCCTCAGAGAGCAACTCCAGCAACCTTCAGCGAATACATCTGACTCGACCCTATATTCACCAGAACAAAAGATTGCTATTTTTAGAGGGTTGTTTAGAGGCCGAAACGATATTTTTGCAAACCGCTGGCAAAACAAACAAGGTCGCAGTGGTTTCTCTGTTGCCTGCAATAACGAGTGGGTACAAGGAATCTGTCATAAGCCTCGCATCAAATGTCAGGACTGCAATCACCGTCAGCTCACAGAGTTAAATAACCAGATCATATATCGCCACTTAGCTGGGCAACAAATCGTTGGCCTTTATCCTTTGATGCCAGATAACACCTGTTACTTTCTTACCGCCGATTTTGATAAAGGCCAATGGCAAGACGAAGTGTACGCAATGTCGAAGGCTTGTCAGAACTTTGGAATACCACATGCCATTGAAATTTCTCGTTCCGGCAATGGCGCGCACCTTTGGATTTTCTTCAACGAGAAAGTACCAGCCAAAGAAGCTAGGCTACTGGGGTTTGGCCTGCTCGACAAGGCAATGGAATTCTATCCGAATCTATCATTTGACTCCTATGATCGCCTTTTCCCCAACCAGGATATTTTACCCGAAGGCGGATTTGGAAATTTAATCGCTCTACCACTTCAGAAGGAAGCGCGATTGTCTGGCAATACCTCCTTTGTCGACAACGAACTTGATGTCATCCAGGATCAATGGCAGCACCTGGCTAATATGGAGTCTATTTCACACGATAGACTGACAAAGCTACTGATACAAATTTCACCAAACTCAGCGTTATTTAAAGAACAAGAGGTTATAGAGAATCGTCCACCCTGGGAGATGACCGCCAAGGCAAAACCTCTGTTATTGGAAAATCCACCGAAAAAAATATCCATCACTCTCGCAAATCATGTTTATTTTGATTTAAGCGAATTACCGAGCACATTAGCAGCAAGGTTAAGGCAACTCGCGAGCTTTTCAAACCCTGTATTCTTTAAAACACAGGCTCTGCGGTTTTCAACTCATGGTATTCCGAGATTTATCTCCTGTGCTCGAATTGAGCAAGGCTACTTGGCAATACCTCGCGGTTGCTTAGACGAAGCGCTAGAGTTGTTCACCGAGAATCAGATCGAAGTTCAATTAGACGATCAGCGTGAACGTGGCACTAAACTTAAAGCCACCAAATCAGTCGTCAAGCTCAGAAAGAATCAGCAAGCAGCAGTACGCGCCATGAGTAAGCACGATACTGGTATTCTCCATGCGCCGACTGCATTTGGTAAAACAGTTACCGCTATTGGCATGATTACTAAACGCAAAGCCAACACACTAATTTTAGTACACAGCAGACAACTGCTCGACCAATGGAGAGAACGATTAAAATCGTTTTTGCCCGATACAAATGTCGGCATCATCGGCGGCGGCAAGAAAAAGCCAACGGGCGTCGTCGACATCGCAACCTATCAAAGTCTAATCAACAAAAAGGACAACACCGTATCTGAGATCATCCAAGATTATGGGCATGTGATCGTTGATGAGTGCCATCACGTTTCTGCGCCGCGCTTTGAAATGGTGTTAAACGAAGTTCGAGCTAAATATGTACTCGGCTTGACCGCCACCCCAGAACGACAAGACGGCCACCAGAAAATCATCTTTATGGCCGCAGGGCCTATTCGTCACAAGGTTAAAAGCACAACAGAAGAAAAATTTGAGCAACAGGTCATTGTTCACCAACTCTATGACAACGCCCCAGGGCAGTTAATCAACTCAGAAGAGCGGCCTAAAATCTCAGACGCTTATCGATGGATTATGGAGAATGACGAGAGAACACAACGAATAATCAATGATGTTTTAGCATGCCTTGAACAATCAAAACACCCAATAGTTCTGACAGAACGCAGAGAACATGCTGAAACAATCAATGCCATGCTACTCGATAGAGATATCAATTCAGTCGTTTTAAAAGGCGCAATGCGCGCGTCTGAGCGCAAGGATGTTGAGGAACAGCTACCCACCGCGCAAGTCGTCGTTGCCACTGGTAAGTATGTGGGCGAAGGTTTTGATTTGCCAAGATTAGACACGCTGTTCTTAGCTATGCCCATTGCATGGAAGGGTTCACTGGCTCAGTATGCCGGACGTATTCACCGAGAGTCGGATGGCAAAGATCGTGTCACCATTTACGATTATGTCGATTGCTCGCTCCCTATGTTGCAACGAATGTTCAACAAACGGGAGAAAAGCTATAAGGCAATGGGATATCAAATTTCTTTCAATGGTGAAGCACCCGAACAAGGCCAATTGTCAACCGAGTTTCTGCTAGCTTCTGACAAACAGGGTTCCGAAGCTCCTGCGTAAGCATAGCCCCGTATTGGCTTACTAAAGCAATTGATGAACTAATTCAGTTCCTATTGAAGGAACCAAAGCGGCGTCCCGCTACACCACCAATTCGGGGTTTCACAAAACCCCATACATACGCAAAAAAGTCACAAAGGCCCGTATTTCCTGTGATTTACGGGCTTTTTTGTGCCTACAAGATTCACAGAAACATGGTCCGAACTTTTTGTAGCAATGGTTATCAGCGCTGATGAGCAATAGTTAAAATCTTGTAACTCTTAAATTTTGGTTTTATAGCAAGGGTATTTGTTTTAAATTTGGGTTGATTCGAAAATCCTAGGGAGAGGGATGCCATGGATTCAGTCGACCAAAGTCACGCGACAATAGAAAAACAGATTATCTGCGACACCCATATAACGGGATATTCCATTGAGCAGCACCATTCCATCCTAAAGCAAGAACTTGAAACCAAGCAGAAAGAACTTGAAGCCCTGTACGCACAAAAAACTGAAAACCTTTCACTAAAAAATCAAAACCTAACCCTTCAACAGCAGCAACTGCAAACCCAAATTGAATCCATTCAAACCCAATTATCATCTGAGCAGGCGTTAAACACGGGCTACCAACAGCGCATCGAGTTTTTAGAACAAACCGTCGCTGAACTCAAAAGTTTCAGCGGGTCGGTGAGTGATGAACAGCTGAACCAGGCAATCGAAGCGCTTGCGCAAGGTGACACCGACAAGGCCGATAAACTGTTTGCCCAGGTCGAAGCCCAGGAGCAGGCATCAATAGAGCGCGCCGCCAAAGCGGCTTATGAGCGCAGCAACATTGCCCAAGAACGGCTGGAATACTATCCCGCCTATGACCATATACAACGAGCCATCCGCCTAGTCGACAATAACACCGATTATCTAATTCAAGGAGCGGATCTAGCTGGAATTGTTGCACAGTATAATCAGCAAATTGAATGGTTGGAGGGGGCACTCAAAATTCTGGAAGGCAAGTTAGAATCGACAGCAGATATCGCTCTAGTGCACAACAATCTGGGCTCAGCCTGGCACGACAAAGGCGAGCTGGACAAAGCCATTGGCTACTATGAATTCGCTCTGGCCAGTGATCTGGCCACCTATGGGGAACACCATCCAGCAGTCGCCACACATCGAAACAATCTGGGCTTAGCCTGGCACGACAAAGGTGAGCTGGACAAAGCCATTGGCTACTTTGAATTGGCCCTGACCAGCGATCTGGCCACCTATGGGGAAAACCATCCTAACGTCGCAATTCGTCGAAACAATCTGGGTTTGGCATGGAAGCAAAAAGGCGAGTTGCACAAAGCCATTGGCTACTATGAATTGGCCCTGGCCAGTGACCTTACCACATATGGTGAAAACCATCCTAATGTCGCAACTGAACGAAACAACTTGGGAGAAGCCTGGCGGCAAAAAGGCGAGATTGACAAAGCCATTGGCTACTTTGAATTAGCCCTGGCCAGTGATTTGATCACCTATGGTGAAAACCATCCTGATGTGGCAATTGATCGAAACAGTCTAGGTTCAGCCTTGTACGACAAAGACGAGCTGGACAAAGCCATTGGCTACTTTGAATTGGCTCTGGCCAGTGATCTGGCCACCTATGGTGAAGATCATCCTGCTGTGGCAATTGATCGAAACAATCTGGGCGGAGCCTGGAAGCAAAAGGGCGAACTAGATAAAGCTATTGGTTATTATGAATTGGCCCTGGCCAGTGATCTGACTACCTATGGTGAAAACCACCCTAATGTCGCAATTCGCCGAAACAATCTGGGCGAAGCCCGGCTCAGCAAAGGCGAGCTGGACAAAGCCATTGGCTACTGTGAATTGGCCTTGACCAGTGATCTAGCCACTTATGGTGAAGACCATCCAACTGTAGCAATTCGTCGAAACAACCTGGGCAAAGCTTGCTTGGAAAAAGGCGATCTGGATAAAGCCATTTCTCAATTTAAAACTGCTTACAATATTTTTGTCGATAAGCTTGAAGAACATCACCCAAATACCCTTACAGTCAAAGAAAATCTCGAAGTCGCTATTCAGGAAAAGGAAGCCAAGGATGGTTAAGGTGAATCAGAGTAACGCAAAAATAAATAAGCAGATAATTACTGACGAATACCATGAGGCCCAGCCACCACCGAATACTGGATCAGTAGAAAACCTTCCAAATAGCGGCCTTTCAAACTGGGAAAAAATTGTGGGGCTTATTTTAGGCGTGGCATTAATCATTACGCTCATCGTGTTAGTAGTTTTAATTCCAAAACCTACGGAGATTCAATTATTGGTATTTAAATGGGTTATGGCACTATCTTCTGCCGGAGTTGCAGGAATTTTTAGCGGAATGATTCATGTGGAAGGAAAAATAAAACAGTTTGCCATTCGGGCAGGGGGTGCATTAGCCGTGTTTGTTGTGGTGTACTTTTTTAATCCAGCCTTGCCTGGTGAATACCCTGGAGTAGAAAACAACAGGGTAATTAATGCTGATGATGGCGCTGACATAATAAAACACTCGGACTCTGGTGACACTGTGATAGAGACAGTTCCCAGTAACGATGTTGAACAATGAACGGGTTAATTTTCAGATTTAGATCAAAAGCTTGTTAATAGATATTAATTCATAGGCACAACCAAATAGAAAAGCCTATTTCATGCAATCAACTTTCAGAGCCTTATTCTTCAACTAAAACGTTTTTATCAAAAAATAAAAATAGACAACTCCAATTTCAGATCAAATATTTTTTAAAAATTAAGAATAAAATCTGTAAAAGTTTTTTCAACTGATAAAACAAAAAGCAAGACAATCCAATTAATTTTCCCCTCAGCAATCCAACTTTAATCTCGACGCGTAAAAGGCTTCGCTACCTAAGTAAGTTCAAAACCCCTTAATCACTTTCGAAAAGAAATTTATTGGAGCTTCCTATGAAAATTCTAAAGCCTTTCGCATTAATTATTGCATCATTCGCTTTGATCTTTGGGTCATCTCAGGTTATTGCTGGATCCTACGATGGCAAAAAATCAAAAGGGATGACTAAAGATATTGTTGATACCGCTGCAAGTAATGATACTTTCAGCACGCTTGTCGCAGCAGTACAGGCTGCCGGTTTAGTCGACACTCTTAAAGGCGACGGACCGTTCACTGTTTTCGCACCAACTAATGATGCATTTGCTGCTCTGCCTGAAGGTACAGTGGAAACTTTATTGAAGCCAGAAAATCGCGATCAGTTAGTAGCCATTCTGACTTACCATGTAGTGCCAGGTAAAGTGAAGGCGAAGGATGTTGTTAATCTGAGCACTGCTGAAACTGCACAGGGTCAGAGCGTAAACATTCAAGTTAATGACGGCAAAGTTATGATTGATAATGCTCAGGTAGTGATGACCGACATTGAGACCTCTAATGGTGTTATCCACGTTATTGATGCAGTTATTCTACCTAAAGATGAAGTGGCTTCTCGCTAGGTTTGTTAATTAAATATCTTAGAGTTTATTAGCTGATTAGTTTTATGATCGTTGATTAATTCGACGATCATAAAATCCTAAAAGAATTTTAGTAGGTAATCCAAACGAGTAAGTCGAATTTCGATTTTTATAATTTCTTTATATCTACAAATTTCAGATTAAAATTTTTCTTCAGATAAGATTTTCATAATTTCGGATTTAAAACCATATTAAACACAATTCTAGTCTTTGATCATTTCAAGCTTAAACATTTCTAACTCCTGCACTTCGTTAACGGGTTTGTCCCAACGAATGCGATGTATCCTTGGGAATCGTAAAGCAACTCCAGATTTGTGTCTCGAACTAAGATGGGCTGAGTCAAATGCCACCTCTACAACTAGTTCTCGTTTTAATTCTCGTACTGGGCCGAAGCGTTGAGTGGTATTGTTACGCACAAATTTGTCGAGCTGCAATAGTTCTTGGTCGGTGAAACCACTGTAGGCTTTTCCGATGGGTACCACGGTACCTTCATGCCAAAGTCCAAAGGTGAAATCAGAATAATAAGAGCTGCGTTTGCCATGTCCTCTTTGGGCATACATTAAAATCGCATCTACCTGTTTCGGATCCCGCTTCCATTTGTACCATAATCCTTTTGGTCTTCCAGCTTCGTACGTACTTTTCTTGCGCTTAATCATCACCCCTTCGTGACCGAAACTTTCTGCGCCTTCGGAGCGAATCTCAGACAATGTTTGCCAGGAATCAAACGCAATAATCTGAGATAAATCTAAGCGATCTTGAGGAAAATGACTGAACCAATTCTCCAAGCATCGTCGACGTTCGATTAATGGTAAAGCTCGAATATCAGTATCGCCATCAAATAACATGTCGTAGACACGAACAAACGCTGGGTATTCCTTTAGGTGTTTTTTAACCGCTGTTTTTCGATTGAGCCGTTGCTGTAAACAATTAAAATCCATTGCTTGAAAATCGTTGCCCACCAATAGTTCGCCATCGAGTACGGCGGAACCTGTTAAATTGGCAACGATGTCAGGAAAAGCCCCTGAAATATCATCTCCAGTACGAGAAAAAAGCCGTTGAGTTTGTTCGCCAAACACCAACTGCACTCGAATTCCATCCCACTTCCACTCGGCTTGAAAGTCTTTCGGCTGTAGTGTTTGAAAATCTTTTTGCTCATCCACCGGGTGAGACAACATCATAGGATGAAAGGTGTTGCTATGATTTATAAGAGGTTTGTCGGCTTTGCCATCCAACCATGCAAATAGATTTAGGTAGGGTATTTCAAGGCCATGCCAAATTTTTTCTATTTCAGAAATATCCCGTCCGCTGTATTGGGCCAGGGCCGTTTTTGCTAGGCGAGAAGACACGCCGATTCGCAAACCACCGGTAACTAATTTAATTAACGCCCAGCGCTCATTAGTGCTGGCAATATCAAAATAGCCTGCAATGGTTTCTGCTAATTGTGTCTTAGGCGTTTGTTCTACCAGTGCAATAAATTCACTGACACTGGGTAGCTGGCCTTCTGTATGCGTCGGCCAAATAAGGGCGATGGTTTCAGCCAAGTCCCCGACATAGTCATAGGAAAGATCAAACAGTACTGGGTCAACATGGGATTTGGTCAGTTCTTTTAACACCGCAGGTTTAAGATTTTTTATGGACAGGTTTTGAGTGAGCGCTGCTAAGGCATAACCTCGGTCCGGGTCAGGGGTGTCAGAAAAATAGCGAGCCAGGGCTTCCAGTTTTCGATTACGAGATGGGGTTAAAATCAGCGTCTCTAATAGTTTCGCAAATGCTTGCATTATTCTACTGGAGCCTCTTCTCGTCCTTGTATAGATAAAGGTTCAGCATGTAAGCCCTGACCTTGGCACCAATGCACCAGCGCTTGTTCTCGACCATGGGTAATCCAAATTTGCTCGGCTTCTGTGGCTGGAATGATTTGGGTGAGTTCATTCCAATCGGCATGATCAGAAATAACAAGGGGTAGCTCTACTAAGCTTTGCTTGGCTCGCTGCTTCACTCCCATCCACCCCGAGGCATAACACATAACGGGATCAGGCATACGTCGAGACCAGCGATCTTTTAATGCTCCAGGCGGCGCTATCACAATTGCGCCACGCATGGTGTCTTTATTTACAGATGAAACTTTTTCCAGCCTGCCCAAACTGATGTTTTGCTGCTGGTAGTAGTCGCATAATTTTTCATTGGCACCATGCAGAAAAATTGGATCATCGTAACCAGCCTCTCGAATCAGTTTGATTACCCGTTGGGTTTTCCCCAACGCATAAGCCCCAATCAGATGACTACGCTCAGGTTTTTGTTGCACCGATTGCATCAACTTGGCGATTTCATCTTCAGGTTTAGGATGCTGAAACACCGGCAGGCCAAACGTCGCTTCAGTAATAAAAATATCGCATTTCACCAGATCAAAAGCCTGAGCAGTGCTGTCTGGTGTAACCTTGTAATCTCCGGTGGCCACCACCCGTTGACCCAGGTATTCCAGCAGCACCTGGGCACTACCTAGAATATGCCCAGCGGGATAGAGGGTAACTGCCACATCATCTATGTGCAGAGTTTTTCCGTATTCTAAGTTTTGAAAAGACCCAGCACAGTTTTCACCATAGCGTCGCTTCATTATGTCGATAGTGTGGGGCGTGGCTAATACGGAGTCGTGCCCGGCACGGGCATGGTCGGCGTGACCATGGGTGATGATGGCGCGTTTTACCGGCTGGGCCGGGTCAATGTAGGTATTAATTGGTGCAATATACAGTTTATGGTTAATCCAGTTTTTCAAGCTAACGCTACTCCGTCTATTCCAAGCCTAGAACATCACTTACTCACCCAGTGGTTACACAGCAAGGGCTGGGATTACCATCCCCATCAAATAGAGACGCTAACCAAAGCTCAAGCAGGTAAGGATGTATTGCTCTTTGCACCCACTGGCGCTGGCAAAACCCTCTCGGGTTTTTTACCCAGTATCATCGACCTCACTGAAAACAATTACCCAGCTAACCAACTGCACACGCTTTACATTTCACCCCTTAAAGCACTCGCTGTAGATGTGCATCGTAATCTCATGCAGCCCATAGAAGAGATGAACATGTGCATCAGCGTTGAAACCCGAACTGGAGATACGCCTTCAAGCAAACGCCAGCGGCAAAAAAACAAACCGCCACAGATGCTTATGACTACCCCAGAAAGCTTGGCGCTACTGACATCATACGAAGAAGCACCACAGTTTTTTAAACACTTACGCTTCGTGGTCATTGATGAGCTGCATGCCATCATGCATTCCAAGCGCGGCGATTTACTGTCGCTAAATCTTGCCAGGCTTTCGCTGTTTGCTCCGAAGGCTCAACGCATTGGTTTGTCTGCCACAGTTAACGATACTAAGACAGCAAAAAGTTATTTGTGCCGTCCGCGTAAGGGTTCAGTGGTTGAAGTGAAAAATACGACTCAGCCAGATATACAGATCTTGCTGGGCAAGGATCGAATGCCTTGGTCAGGTCACATGGCAGGCTATGCTACCCCGGAAATCTACCAACAAATCACTCAGGCCAATATGAGTGTGGTGTTTGTAAATACCCGAGCTCAAGCTGAACTCATGTTTCAAAATCTTTGGGCAGTGAATAGCGACCATCTGCGCATCGCCATCCATCATGGCAGTCTGGAAAAAGAACTCAGGCGCAAGGTGGAACAACAAATGGTAGAGGGCAATCTTGATTGCGTGGTGGCCACAGCATCGCTAGATCTTGGTATTGATTGGGCAAATGTGGATTTGGTAGTTCAGGTGGGTGCACCCAAAGGGGTTTCTCGTCTTCTACAACGCATTGGTCGTAGTAATCATAGACTCAACGAACCATCAAAAGCCCTATTAGTACCCGCCAATCGTTTCGAGTATTTAGAATGCATTGCGGCAAAAGAAGCAATCATCAATGGCGAACTGGATGGCAGTGAACCCAAGACCGGCAGTTTAGATGTATTGGCACAACATATTACCGGCGTAGCCTGCAGTGGCGCATTTGCGCCCGAAGCTCTGTATCAAAATATTTGCAGAGCCTGGCCCTATCAAACGCTGTCGTATGAAGACTTTCAACGAGTTATTAACTTTGTTCGCAACGGTGGCTATGCCCTAAAAACTTACGACCGCTACGCTCGTTTAATGGAAAACAGTAACGGCTTAATTACCATTGCAAGCCAACGTTTTATTCGCCAATACCGAATGAACATTGGCACCATTGTCGAAGGTGACATGCTGAAAGTGAAGTTGCGTATGCGCACTCTAGGTAAAATTGAAGAATGGTTTATACAGGGTTTGTCCGTTGGAGACACCTTCTTGTTCGGCGGCCAGGTATTGCAGTTTGAAGGCCTCAGCGAACATGGCGTGCAGGTTACAAAAACTAAAAGTAGCCAGCCCAAAATTCCATCCTATGCAGGTGGGCGAATGCCTCTCTCCACTGCTTTATCAAAAAGAGTTAGGCGCTTACTGAGCCGCAACACACATTGGCAACATTACCCCGAGCCAGTTCGAGATTGGCTAAAAATTCATAACACTCAATCGGTGATGCCGTCT
>JANQHX010000035.1 GCA_028282465.1 Gynuella sp. | reverse complement strand
GCAAGCTTTCTCCATTTTTCAATGGCTAATTCCCACTCACCTTTTTCGAATGCACTCATGCCCAATATTCCCAGCACTAATACATTGTCAGGATCCAATGCTTCGGCATTCGCTAACAGGCTAACGGTTTCGGCATCCAGTTGACGGTTGGAAGCAAAATATCTTGCTTGAGCTAATCGAGACATTAGGTTCGCGACGTCAATTTGTTCAAAACCTTGCTCTCTTGCACCATCTAATGCCATCTGGAATGGACGTATCGCCCGCCCTGGTAGATTAATCTGTAAGTAAGTACTTCCTAGTTGGAACCAGCCTTCAACATCACCTGGCGTTTTTTCCAACGCTTCTTCATAGAGTTTAAGAAACGCCATGGTTTTTTCGGGAGATTCATGCTGAACCAACATGGCTTCTCTCAACCGAACGTCGTCTATAGCACCATATTGATTGTACATGCCCAATCCAATCACTGCGGTGGCGACTACACCGACACCAAGATAAATCCATGGCCTTGGTTTGCTGTTGGAAAATTCCTCTACTTCAATTTCGGAATCACCCAGAAGCTGAAGTTTGAGTTCCTGTAATAATTGATCGTGTTCTTCTTGAGTCAGTAATTCATTCTCAAGTTGGTCTTTTAGATCTTGTTCACCATCACGGTAAGCTCTTAAGTTTTCCTGCGAACGATCCAGCTCTTCGTCTTGCTTTGGCTTTCTTAGAAATGGATACACGACAAAAGCTAAAGACACAATGAGCAGTAGTACTGCATATAACCAAAACATGGCAACTCTCTTTTATTTTTATTTCAAAAGCTCATTCAGCTTTTGTTGTTCTTTTTCGTCAATCTGCTCTGGTGCAGCTGCTTCTTTTGTTTTACGAGAACGCAAATAAATAAAAGCAAGCCCAATTACCAGCACAGCTGTTGGAATAATATACAGCCACATAATTCCGAATGACATTTGAGGTTTATAGGTTACAAACTCGGTGTATCGATCAATCATGTGATCAATAATTTCTTTGTCTGTTGCACCCTCATTTAATAAATCGTAAACACGTTCGCGAATGTCTGATGCGATAGGAGCATCTGAATCCGCAACGTTTTGATTTTGACACTTAGGACACCTTAACTCGTAAGTCAAAGCCTCATAACGCTCTTTCAGGCCTTCATCATCAAAGGGAAATCTATGGTCATCAAAGGCTGCAAAACTCACACTAGCCAAGATCAACCCAAAAAAGGCGAGCAAGAATTTAAAGTGATTCATATATAGCCTTCAATTTGTTGTTCCAGTTATCGTAATCAATTTCGCCAACATGCTTGTAAGCCACAGTGCCATCGCCTCTAACAAAAAAGGTTTCTGGTGCACCTGTGACACCCAAGTCAAAACCTAGCGTGCCTTCTTCATCATAAATATTTTTGCTGAAGGGATCGTTATATTCAGCTAACCAATCAATAGCTTCGTCTCGACTGTCTTTGTAATTTAGGCCAATAAATTTTACCCCTTCATCCTGAGCTAGACGGTAGAGCACTGGATGCTCTACTCGACAGGTAATACACCAAGTAGCCCAAACATTTAGGAGGTAAGGCTGATCTGACAGATTGGTATTTCTGAGGATTTCATCTGGATCATGAACACTGGGCAACGCGAACTCAGGCAAGGCTTTGTCCTTTAACGGCGTTGGGATGTTCTTGGTGTCGATGTCAGCCACCATCACGTATAGAAACAATCCTCCAATCGCCAGTACTAAAAAGGCAGGAGCAAAATAAATCCAACGGTTCATATCAGACTCCCAAATTAATTTTTGACCTTGATGGTTTTACGATACCTGCGATCCAGAATCGCCAGCACCGCACCGATGCTCATAAAAATGGTACCCAACCAAATCCAACGCACAAATGGCTTAATATGAATGCGCACAGACCAGTCTCCATTGCTGTTGAGTTCTTCACCCATGGAAACATACAGATCCTTCATTAAACCGGCGTCAATATCGGCTTCTGTCATGATTTGGCCTGATGCGTTGTAGTTGCGTTTCTCTGGACTCAAACGAACGACTTTTTCATCGTCTCTGAACACCAACATCTCGCCGCGCATTGCTGAATAGTTTGGACCAATGACTGGATACGCCCCTTCGAATCGGAACTCGTATTCGTCGTACTGCACCGCTTCACCAACAGCCATACGAATGTCTTCTTCGGTCTCGTAGTTTGAAACCATGACAACGCCAACGGTGGTAATAATCATGCCGAAGTGGGCAAATTGCATTCCGTAAAAACTGGGTGCTAATTTTTTCAATCCACCCATAAAAGATTTTGCATTTCGAGTGTTGTCTTTAAACGCCTTCAGAATGCCAAAGCCCAACCAGAAACACAGGCTTAAGCCCAGCCACACCGCGAAATTTATTTCGCCATTGCCGTACCAATACATCGCAATAAAACCTAATGCTATGGATGCAACAGCACCTATCGCCGCAAACTTCTTGAGGGTCTTATACTCGTTTTTCTTCCATTTCAGCAGAGGCCCAATGGCCAAGGCGAGAATGAGTACCGCCATGAGTTTAGTGAAGAAGAAATCAAAGAATGGCGGCCCTACTGAGATTTTTCTCAATCCAAGGGCATCGAAAATCAGTGGATACAGAGTTCCCAGCAGCACCATAAAACAGCTAACCGACAACAGTACATTGTTAATCAACAAGAAACTTTCTCGAGAAAACAGAGTAAAGCTGGCCCGGCTTCTAAGCCCTGGCGCCTTGATCGCGAATAGCGTCAACGAACCACCAATGGTAAGCGCCAATAAGGCGAGAATAAAATATCCCCGTTCTGGGTCAGCAGCAAAGGCATGAACCGAAGTCAGCACTCCTGAACGAACCAAGAAGGTACCCAACAAACTAAACGAGAAGGTGAAGATAGCGAGTAGGACTGTCCACGACTTAAACATGCCACGTTTTTCAGTTACTGCTAACGAATGAATCAATGCGGTACCCATTAACCAAGGCATAAAGGAAGCATTTTCAACGGGATCCCAGAACCACCAGCCGCCCCAGCCTAGTTCGTAGTATGCCCACCAACTTCCTAAGGCAATACCTAGCGTCATAAAAACCCAGGCTATGTTAGTCCAAGGACGAGACCAACGGGCCCAGGCAGAATCTAAATTACCTGAGATCAAAGCGGAAATCGCAAATACGAAGGCTACCGAGAAACCCACATACCCCATATAAAGCATAGGCGGATGCAGAATTAAACCTATGTCTTGCAGCAACGGGTTCAAATCACGACCGTCTTCTGGAGGAATTGGCAGAATTCTCTCGAACGGGTTGGAAGTTAAAATCAGGAATAACAAAAAGCCTAAAGTCACCATGCCCATCACGGCCAAAATAGTGGCTAAATTTTCCCGTGGCAGGCTTTTACTGAAGATGGATACCGCCAAAGCCCAACCGGATAGAATATAAATCCAAAGATACATTGAGCCTTCGTGACCACCCCAAATTGAGCTGATTTTATACTGCATGGGAAGCTCGCTGTTGGAATGGTTAGCCACGTAGGCCACAGTAAAGTCGTCTACGGCATGAGAATAACCCAAGCAAAGAAAACCTATGGTCAGCATTACAAAAACCCCAAGGGTTAGTGGACGCCCGGTTTGCATGAGCCACAGGTTTTTATTCACTACGCCAATCATTGGAAAAAATGACTGGAGTACTGATAAAGCCATAGCAAGTAAAAGAGCAACAAAGCCCAGTTCGGCGATCATGGTTAGTACTGCTCCTTATATTCTTGATTTATCCCCATTCCCATTGGGTGACCCGCTCTTTCCAGGGCTTCGGCCGCTTCAGCAGGCATATAGTTCTCGTCATGTTTAGCCAACACTTCAGAGGCAACTAAAACTCCTTCAACCACTTTACCTTCGGCCACAATACCCTGCCCTTCGCGAAATAGGTCTGGCATGATTTTGTCGTAAGTGACTTTCACTTCGTTAGCACCATCGGTTAGAGTGAAGCTGGTTTCTAAACCTTGGTCAGCTCTTGCAACACTGCCAACTTTAACCAGTCCACCGACGCGAACAGACTGACCAATCACATAGTCTCCGGTAGCAATTTCAGTTGGCGTTCTGAACCAGCTCATGTTTTCCGTATTGGCATATAGCACCAGTCCCACTGCAGACCCCACAAGCGCCAGGCCAGCTAAAATAAAAATTAGTTTTTGTTTTCTTTTAGGATGCATTGTTGTCACCTGCTAATTCTGAGTCTGCTTGGCTTGCCTCTTCACGCCTCATGCGTTGTTTTTCACTTTTGAGGAAGCTGGTTTTTTTCATTCGAATAGAAACAAGATTAAAAATGATCATGGCTAAAAAAAGCCCATAGCATGACCAAACATAAATGCCATGTTTGCCCATTGCTAAAAAGTCAGAGAATGTTTCGAAGTATCCCACCATTAGTATTTCTCCGCCTGTGCTTTGATTTCGTCTTTAACCCACCCGGCTCTGCGCTCTCTTTCCAAAAGCTCAGCCCTACCACGAACGAGCGACAAATAACCGATAAAAAAGTAGAAACCGAAAATCATAATAAATAGCGGGATAAACATTTCCGGAGGCATGGCAGGCTTCTCAGTCAGTTTAATAGAGGATGGCTGATGAAGGGTGTTCCACCACTCCACTGAGTACTTAATGATAGGGATGTTGATGGTGCCAAGGATGGTTAACACAGCTGCCGCTTTGTCGGCATTGGTCTGGTTGTCTATTACATAATGAATGGCTATGACTCCGAAGTAGAGTAAAACCATCACTAACACTGAAATAATTCTAGCGTCCCAGACCCATGGCGTACCCCAAGTGGGTGCTCCCCAAATCGCACCGGTAATAAACGCTAAAATAGCGAGGGAACAACCGATGGGAGCCAGCACTTTTGCCATCATGAAAGACATTTTCATCTTCCAAACAAAGCCAATAATACCAAGTACCGCCATACCCATATAAATGGACTGAGCTGAAAAAGCTGCTGGAACGTGAACAAAGATGATTCGGTAGCTGTTACCCATTTGGTAATCTGATGGAGCAAAAGCAAGCCCCCAAACAACTCCGACTGAAAGTGTGATAATTGAAAGTAAGCCAAGCCAAAAACTCCACGGCTTGCTCATATCATAGAACCACTTGGGTGAGCCCCATTTATGAAACCAAGTCCACATAAAACCGCCTTATTTCTTCTTATTATTCACTGACACTCACTTTGAGTGCCATTGTGGTTATCCAAGGAACAATCGCCAGCGCCCCAAGGCAAATTGCTCCCACATAGGCCAGTTGAGCTTGATAAGGAAACTCGGTCGCTGCTGCTGTAACAGCGCTGGCACCAAAAATTAAGATTGGAATAAAGAGAGGCATCACAAGTAATGATAACAGCAGCCCTCCTTTTCGTAGGCCTACCGTTAAGGCAGCCCCTACAGAACCAATCAGACTAAACGTCAATGTACCCAGCCCAAGGGAGATAATTAATGCAGGAATAGCCCTTTCCGGCATTGCTAGCGACAGTGCCAAAAATGGCGAAACCAGAGTGAGTGGTAAACCTGTCATTAGCCAGTGAGCAATAATTTTAGCGGTAACCAACATTTCCGCTGGTGCAGCTGCTAAAAGCATTTGCTCTAGAGAGCCATCTTCGTAGTCGTCTCGGAACATCATGTCCAAAGACAGTAGAGTGGATAGCAAACCAGCAACCCATACCAAACCAGGAGCAATGACACTGAGCTTATCGGTGTTTGGAGTGACTCCTAATGGGAACAGCACAATCATCATCAGGAAAAACAGTAGCGGGTTTGCAAGATCTGCTTTTCTTCGATACGAAAGCTTAATCTCGCGCTTGAGCATCCCGGTAATCATGCCCCAAACTCCTCCAGATTTAGTACCCGTAATCCGGATATTTTAAGCTCGTGGTGCGTGGTTAAAATAACCATTCCACCGGCCTTAGCATGGGCCTCGATATGAGACTCCAACTGCCCTACTCCCTTCAAGTCAAGAGCGGTAAAAGGTTCGTCAAGTATCCAAAGTGGTGCTTTTTCTGTATCGGCTAAGTAAAGACGGGCCAACGCAATTCGGCGATTTTGACCTGCAGACAAACTGTGAGCAGGTGTGTATTCAAATCCTTTTAACCCTACTTTTTCTAATGCCTTAAATAAGGACTCTCGACTTGGAATATTCCAGTCATTTATTTCCGCATAGAAAGAAAGGTTTTCAAGAGGCGTAGACAGTGAAGTTACCCCTGGCTTATGACCTAGATAAAGTAATTTCAACGGATCAGGTTTAGACCCATTCCCAAATACCCCTGACCAGTTGAACTGGCCTTCAACATGCTCGGCAATCCCCACAATAGTTCTTAATAGAGTGGTTTTGCCGCTGCCATTAGGGCCTTTAACCTGAATGACTTCTCCTGTGGAGAACTGAAAGGATAAATTTTCGAATAAGGCGCGGTCATCCCGCACGCATTGAAGCTGTTCTGTAACTAGGCCTGATTTCATACTGTATTTGAGGCCGACCGCTGCATTCGTTCTTATTATCGGGCCGAATTCATGGCCGGCACTGATTGCACCTACCCTCTCCGGGGTTATTTCCAGGATGCGTAGTACCGGGATACTTAGTCCCAGCATCTGGACAATCAGCTTTTTGACTCACCGCTAATGAATGTTGGCGCAATGCTACTGGATTTGGGCCTTTTACGGAAATGACCATAGACAATTTTTTAAAGAAATAAGACCTAGTAACCGATAAAGACTATGAGCGGGGTTAATTACCCATCGAAAAACGAACGTGAAAAACTAAACTTTGCCATGGTTGACAACAAAGGCGATTTTCGAGTCGGCGCGTCTCGAACCATCACCTCAACATTAAATACACCTAAGTCTGAACCACTTAGTCAACTCGTGGCAGCATCAAAACATTCATCCATTCAGTTGATGGCAATTGTTGTATCCATAGAAAACAAGGTGTTGTTAGACGATAAAACCTCAGCTCAATATCAGCTAACACTTCAGACTAAAACCGGCACCTTGGTATTAGAATCTGATAAACCATTTCCCAAAGGCTCAGTATTATTTTTAGAAAAGTTTGATGGCAACACTCCATACAAAGTGATTCCACCAGACGATTTAACCCAACGACTGAAACAGCTTAATGCCGCAGCGCAGCATTCTCTTACCCAATTTCTAAGTACAGAGAGAAATCTAACCACCAGTCTTTTGCAACTTAATCAGCTCAATCAAGAACTAGCAAAATTAGTCGCTGGCTTAAAAACAATTACTGATGAGAAACCCATTTTTGTACCCTTAGAAAAACAATCAGAACAGAAAGCAAGCCCTACACAAACTCAAACAGTAGTAACGGTAGACCAAACAAGAGTTCCTTCAAAAGTCGTGACCGAGATATCCCAACTCAGTCAGTTGATAGCCAGTATCTACCAACCAAAAATAATCAGCCCTGACCTAATTAAAAATTTGATCACCCCTTTACTCCACAATCAACTTTCTGGTCAGGCATTCAAAGCAAAGCTCACAGATAGTAATCAACAAATTTCTAGCGCCCTAACCATATCTCCTAAGCAAGAGTTGAGTGGAATAAAGGCTTATTTGTCTGAGGCATTGAATTCAAGTCTTTTTAACAATCAAGCCACTAAAACAATGCCGAGCACACTTTCTGCTGCACAAACTACTGAGAAAAACCAGAGGCCTCAGTGGGTATTTTTTGGAGTCGAAAAGGCATTTCCTGTTATCTCAAAACAACTGCTGTTAGTCGATACAAATACTAAAGCGGAAACTCAAACAGTACAGCCACAATCAACCGGGTCACATATTATTGGATCAAAGCCATCTATTTATTCTACTGAAACTAGCAACACTTCTATCGTGTTGACTATGAAAAACCAGATCACCTCTAAGGCATTAAATCTGTTTGGACTGTCAGGGAATCAAGACACAATTCCCAGGCTAGAAAAGATAAGCAAGCAAGTGTATTTAGACAATTGGCAGAGTCAGAACGTTATCACAAGAATTAACTATCCTGGTCTTGAACGCATTAACACTGAGCTCTTAAAAGTCATTGAATCCTCACTCCCTCAACGAGAAAAAATCACAAATGAAGTTCCAGTAAAGCCGCCTCACCCCTTGTTAGTACAAGTCAGCAAAACAATTGGCTACCCATTAGAGATTCGTTCTGAAAACACTGGTAAACAGTCTGAGGTTTTCACAGGTATTAATCCAGCAAACATTCACACAGGAAAAACACAGACATCATCAACTGAAGAAACTGCGCAACAATTCAGAGAGTCAAAACAAAAGCCAGAAGATAATTTGTGGATTCAACTGAGTATTCTGCAAACAAAGCTTGAGAAAACACTTTCTCTATTACCTGACAGCCTGCAAAACAAACTCAAAACAGAAGCAGCTAAGATATTGTCTGGCCAAGATCTAGTTTACTCTCCACAACTTTTAAAAAAGTCAAAACCTGCGAACGCAGCCGCCCCTCAAACTTCAGCTCACACTCAAACAGTAGAAAATATGTTGCAAATCACCAAGGCAGCGTTGAGCCGCATACAGTTAAATCAACTAGCGGGCGTGGTGAATCAACTAGGCGACAATACTCAGTTTCAATCCGTTGAATTGCCGCTGGTGCTGCCAGGATTAGAAGAGTCACCCAAAATTGAATATCGCCGACTACCCAGTGAAGAGGATAAAAATAGCAAGGAGCTGAAACAGAAGGAAAAAAGATGGCATGTCCGTTTTCATATCCACTGGCAACCTATGCCCCCTTGCTGCACAGACATTTACTATGGTAACGGCCCAATGGACATTCAAATGTGGTCTGAAAGCCAAACCTTTTTAAACCTTACCAATCGATTTTTACCTGACTTAAAAGAAACACTGAGCGCCAAGGGTTTCGACGTTAGAGAAATAGTGAGTCGATTTGGGCTGCCCAAACCCAAGCCGAGAATTTCAGAGTCAGAACATTTAGTGGACATATCAACATGAACGATAATCAAGCCATTGCACTTCAATATAATGGTGAAGATACACCTACAGTATTGGCAACCGGAATGGGCGAACTAGCTGATGAAATTCTCGCCATTGCTAGAGAGTCTGAAGTGCCTATTTTTGAAAACAGGGAACTCACAGCCCTGATGGCCAGCTTGGAATTAGGTGACGAGATACCAGAAGAGTTATTTCACGTGATTGCGGAAATACTGGCTTTTTCCTATTGGATAAGAGGTATGGTGCCAAACGGCTGGCAAGAATAACCGCCTGGCATTTTAAAGATATCTCAAGAATTTTGGGCAATGGGTAGATCATGGATAAGCTGCCGGAAAGCCTCTAGATACTCTGGAGAATCCCACTCTTTGGCACCCAATACTTTCTGAATGGTGACGCCCTCTTTATTAAGAATATGAGTTTCTGGATAAGCAGACACACCCATTTTTTCTCCTAAAGTATTATTCGGGTCATAAATCACCGGGAACGTAAAACCATTAGTAGCCATATACTCATCTATGGTTTCTTGTTTTTCATCAATACTGACCGTTAATACAACTAGTTCGTCTTCTGAAAACTTATTTTGAAGAGATTCAATCGAAGGCATTTCTTTATCACAACTTGGGCACCAGGTGGCCCAAAAATTAACCAGCACCACCTTTCCCTTGTATTGTTCCAATGGTAATTCAGGATCAGGATAATCTACTCTCAGACTGACGGCTTCTTTCTTCTCTAACTCATCAAGTGGAATTTGAATCGAGTCGTCATAGAAGACGACTTGCGCGATCATCACAACTGAGACCAACAGGACAAAAAAAATCAAGTAGTGTTGTTTATTTATTGTTTTCATAACTGTACTCACTTTTTTCTTTTTGATTATCCATAAGTAGATCATTCAACAATTGCAATAGGACAATTTTTTTCCACTTGGTAAACATGACAAATAAAAATCAGTTTTATGCCATATTTTGGCCTCGACAAAATTGCCCACAACTATTCATAGAAATATAAATATTAACAAAGCCTAATCAACGAAATTATGAAAAAGAGAACAAACCAAAATTATTGTTCAACTAATTTATTTATGAATTCCTGAAAAAATGGCTATTAAATAATAAAAGCGATAACCCCTTCTCAATTGCAATTAAATTAAAAAAAGCTAATTCAGTGGATAATCAAAAAGAACAAATGGATTATTTTTTAGATTGATATAACTCAATCAAAAGTATTTTTGAAAAACATGTCTCTTCTAGTTTATGTAAATGAATTCAGAAATAGACGTAGATCATGAAAGCATCCCACACCTTATTAACAGATAAAAAACTGGTGTTAGTATCACGCTCGATCCAATTGCATACCTCATAGGTATTCTTATTAAGGGTACTATCACACTTAAAATAAAACGGGCAAATGCAGGATCACCACATAAAAAACAAAAACAAAAGGCCGTGGACATGATTCTAATAAAGACTTTTATATTCGCGCGAATTACCGCAATTTGCAGACCTCTTTTTAGTTCAAATGTACGAATCACTAAGTTGCTTAAAATACTAAACAAGAGATTCAAATCTTAAAATTAATAAGCTAATCAACATCAATCAACAAGCTTTGTAACTGACATTCGTAGCTTTAGCTCGCCCCAAAAAAAGACTGGCTGCTTGTTTCTAAGGCTAGGGATGTTATTCGAGTTAAAAAAAGGAATTCAAATTATGTCAGAAAGCATAGTAACACCAGCAAGTGAAGTCTTACGTTTTTGGGATATACCTGTTTCTCAAAGTGAATTCACGAAACACTATATTACGGCTTATGTCACAACCGATATGAGCTCTCATGAAGAAGTTAAAGGTGTATTTAAAGACCTTTATGCCTACATGCTGCAACAAGACATCATTCCTCTTCAGGAAAAAGTCTATGGAGCAGTCAACTCTTATGAAACCATCATGAAACTGCGCCAAGAAGCAATCGTCGACGTGGGTAGCAAAGTAACCGCAGCAACTTTTATTGATGGTGGCCCATGTACCGGTGGTATTTTCACTGGCGTACAAATCATTGCTGCAAGAGCAAATAAAGGCCCTGTAGAGATTTACCCAACTCGCCACAATGAAGCGCGTATAGAAGGCATGGTATTAGAAACCTCTTCTTTTAAAGAAGTATTTCTTGCTGGCGTTTCAGGTAAAAACGAACTCTTGGCAGAAGATCAACGAGACAACGATCTTTATGGCCAAACCCACAGAATGTTTAGCGATGCTAGAGACGCATTAGCCGAACACGGCTTAGGTTGTCGAGACATTCCCCGTACCTGGATTTACTTCCCACGCCTTTTAGATTGGTATGGTGAATTCAACCATGCTCGCACTGACTGGTTCAAAATGAATGACATGATCACTGACCATGACTTCTTTTTCCCAGCAAGTACTGGCATTCAAGGTAAGAGACGCAAGGGAGAAGAGATATATATGGACGTCCTTGGTTTTAAAACCAAGGACGATAAAACTGCGCGTATGGTTGTTATGAATAACACCCATCAAAATGAAGCCAATGATTATGGCTCAGCTTTCGCTCGCGGGATGGCTATTGAAGTAGAAAATACTTCAACTCTATATGTATCTGGTACGGCGAGTATCGATAACTCTGGTAAGACGGTTTACCACGACAACAACCAAAACCAAATTTGCGAAACACTTCTTGATATTGCAGCACTCATTAAAACCCAGGGCGGAAAAATGGAAGACCTGGCGTTAGCAGCTGTGTATTGCAAAAACCAAGATGTGTATGACGAATTTATTCGCATCACCGAATCTTTCGGCTTAGATCATCTGCCCTTCGTTCCCATGATTGCGGACGTATGTCGCGATGAGCTTCTGGTCGAAATCGATAGCGTAGTCATAAGAACAACTAATTAAAAATCTACCTAAGGAGCGAAGCATGAAAACCATGATTGGTCGTCTGGGGATGAGCATTGCAGCACTGAGTGCGGTCATTGCTATGACTCCCGCCAGTGCTGATCAATCCGACATGATACTGGTCCCGGCGGGGCCAGTTGTTGTTGGTTCTGAAAATGGTAATGCCAATGAGCAACCACAGCACACAGTGATGGTCAGTGCCTTCAAAATAGATAAATACGAAGTAACAAACGAACAGTTTGCTGCTTTTATTGAAGCCACTGGCTACAAAGCACAAGGGCCCTGGCAACGGGGTTTAAGTGACCAACCCAATATGCCGGTACGTTACGTCACCTGGCATGACGCAAAAGCTTACGCCGAATATATCGGGCGACGCTTACCAACGGAAGCTGAATGGGAAAAAGCAGCAAGAGGATCTGAAGGTTCGGTTTACCCTTGGGGTAATGATTGGAATTCAGACTTTGTTGCCACATCCATTCAGACCGTTGGTGCCATTGACAAAAACGTCAGTGATTATGGCGTGTATGACATGGCAGGTAATGCCTGGGAATGGACATCAGATTGGTACGATCGTTACTACTACGAAGCCCGTGCCAATGATGAAAACCCACCAATAGATCCATTAGGCCCTGAAGACGGTGCTCAGCCAGAACAACGTTTTGTTGAAACCAGTACCGACCCAGGAAACGAACGCAGCACATTAAAAGTTATTAAAGGTGGTGGCGCCTTTGGTAAACAACGTGAATACCACGCCCGTGCTGCACGACGCATTTATGGAAACCCAAGTTATTGGTTCGCCGATACCGGTTTCCGTACTGCAATCAGCGTTGAACAATAACGGATGGAACCTCTATGACTAAATCCATAGCAATAAGGGCCTCGTTTGTTTTTGTCGTGTGCATCGGCATTGGCTATTACCTGGCCCAGAAGAGTGTAGTAACCACCCCCTCCTACCAATACTTTATTTCCGAAGTAGCTCCCGTACTGGCTGATACCTGTTCTGCTAAAGATGAAAACGGCACCGCGATTTGTCACGGTACTGAAGGCATGGCAACAGACGCCAGTAAACTGAGTGGCTTAACTTTCGAACACATCGCTCCGAACCTAACCAACAATACTTGTAATACTGGTTGCCACCAGATGACAGGTAAAAATAAATTTTCATTTGGTTTGGATCCAAAAGGCGAAATCATTACCGACCTGCAAGGTATTTATGCCTTCCAGCAAGCTAAGAAATTAGCGAGTTATTCTAAAGGCCCATTCGCAAGAATTTTGCGTATGCCTTTAAGCGCTTTGTCTGGCGGTTTAGGTCAGTATCACCAAGGTGGTGAAGTATTTGATACTGCTGAAGATCCTGATTACCAGAAGTTGGTTGAATGGGTAAAAATTGAAAATGAAACCAATGGTAATACTACCGACAAACGTTCTCCTGCTGAGCGTTTCTTCGGTGAAGAAGTTCTACCTATTTATGCTCGTAACAACTGCTTAAGCCCAGCTTGTCACATCTTTAACCACAGTTCTTTCTTCCCGGATGTTGGTCTACCAGCTAAGTCTTTGGATCAACCCATCTCAGAACGTTTCTCTCAAGAACAGGTTTCTTATAACCGTTTAACATCAAAAGGTCTGATTCAAAAAATTGCTTACCTACAAGGTGATGTTGAACAGAGCCGGGTACTGAAGAAAAACATTCCAATCGACAAAGGCGGCATCATCCATCGTGGTGGTAATGATCAGTTCTTTACTGGCCCTGAAGATCCAGAGTATCAAACCATTAAGAAATGGTTAGAAATGGAAAGAGAGCAGTCGGTTTCCAAACTGAAAATCAATCAAGTGCCTGTTGAAGAAGCTGATGTTGGCCGAATTCAAGGCGTAGTATTTGTTCGTACTAAAACTAATAACCACCGTAAATATCTGGACGTAGGTAAATACCTCCCAGGTGGCGACTTGTTTGTTCAGCCTTTGCTTGAAGGCGAAACTTTAGAAACAGCGACTCAGGAAGCCATTAACCTAACCGCTCAATTCCACGAAGGTCAGGAAGCTGATGTTCGTGAACCTGACGTACGATACGACGGTCGTGCTGTTCTGTTCTCTATGCGTATCGGTGAAGAAGACAACCTGAACGTTTACGAGATCGAACTGGATGACAACCTAAACTATGTTGCTGATTCTTTCCGCCGCATTACCTACGGTGAGAAATTTATTAACGGCATTAAAGTTCACTATACCGACCCAACCTATGTTCCAGATTCTTCTGACACCGCTGCATTTATTGGTGGTTTCAACCTGGAAAAAGCTGACATGGTTTATGTCTCTAACCGTGCTGGTGATGTAATCCAGTCTGTTGAGCGGGGAACTTTAGGTGAAGCTGACGGGGGAACCACAACAGAAATTTGGGACCACGACCGTCCAGAACTGGATGGCGACTTTGTGGGCATGCGCATCTACATCGTAGACGGTGCAAACAAAGGTGAATGGAGAACCATCACTGGCTTCAAGAACGAACTGTTCACGAAAAAACGTCTGTCTTATCTGACTGTTGATAAGCCATTCCCTGTTGCCATCGACAACAGCTCTATCTATGTTATCGAAAAGCCTGAAGCCACTCAGCCTGGTTTCCTACCTTCTTATTCCATGTACGGTCAGAGAAGTCCGCAGCGTGGTAAAGAAGAGCAAATGTTTGACGCCACTGTTTCCCGTATCACCTATGGTGTTGCACAAGAAATGGACTTAAGTGTTCGTTCAACTGGTGAAGTTTTCTTCTCTGGTCAACGTGCCTTTATGGATAAATACGACCGTCCAATTTTCAACATTGGTTCCATGCGTCGTCACCTGGATACTCGTTTCAGCTTCCCGACTCACCACGGTAACCGTTCGCAAGTTCTGCTGTATGCAGATACTCAGGAAATGCCTGACGGCTTAAGTGCTCACGTGGGTATGGACCCTGATAACCTGTGGGAAGGCGGCAACCTGTCGGTTTCTGATCACCAGTTAGGGCCTGGCCTGGAAGCACGTAACCCGCACGACTATGCCACTGGCTACTTTGATGTTGACGGTAATCCAATTGTTGAGAGTACAGATAAAACCAATACTCGCTTCAAGTTTAAAGATGACAAAGCGCCAACTCATACTCGCTTCGTATTCAAGAAGAACGCGTTGTTCCCGGACATTGGTCCAGACGCTATTACCCGTACTGGTTTCTCACCTAAGGGTATCTTCCGTGATCCGAAAGCCATGCCAGACGGTCGCTTAATTGTGTCTTACTCTCCAGATCCAATTAACCACTTCGATCCAAATGCTAATCCTGATTTCGATCTGTACATTCTGGATCCGCAAACTCGCAGCTATCACAACGAAGGTGGTAAAGGTTACCCACCAATCGACAAAGTGAAACTGTCTGCCAGCGCTAAAGGTTATTCCGACATTCAAGCAGTACCAGTGTTTGTAAACATCAAACACAAAATCAACGCTGCTCGTCGTAAGCCTCGCGATCACTTAATCCGTCAGCCAGGCATGGCCGATAACGATCATCGCCCTGCGAATTATCTAGAACGTAACTTCCTGTTGATGGACGCCATCATGAATGACCCAAGCCCAGTGGGTAAAAAAGTGGCATTCAAGATTGATCCTTTAACCGGCAAGCAAGTTGAAGATATCGACAAGGTTAAGTACGTGCGTATGGTTGAAGTTCTGCCTACCACTCCTGATCTGGCTGCACCTCTGGACATCACCAAGGTTGCCAACGGCGACCCAACATCAACCTTGATGAGTAATGGCATTCACAACATGAAACGCATTGTGGGTGAAGCGCCGGTTGAAGAAGACGGTTCAATCTACATCCGTATTCCTTCGAAGACGCCTCTAATTATTCAGACGTTGAATAAGGACAAGATGACTCTGCGTCAGGAAGCCCGTCATTACTTCTTCGCGCCAAACGAGCCGTTCACTATTTCTCCATCTCCCAGTGAAACTTTCCAAACCTGTGGTGCCTGTATGGGTGCAATTGCGAAGAAAGAAAACCTGTTTGGTCCCGTGAATACTTTCTCTGGTCAGCAAAACGTGATTGCAATTAAGAAATCCAAACTGACTCCAGACAAGAAACCACCTGCTTATGGTATTGACCCAATTGATCGTATGTCTATTGACTTTGAGCGCGATATTCAGCCAGTACTGAATGCCAAGTGTGCGAGCTGTCATAGTGGTGACGATCCGGCAGCAGGTCTAAACCTCAGTGGTGAAAAGACTGCCTACTACAACGTGGCTTATGAATCTCTGCATCAACTGCGTGAGCCTGAGAGTGCTTGGTACAACAAAAAAGTTTATTTAAGCGAGCGTAACGCATTAGCTATTGAAAGTTACCTCACTGAAAAACTCTACGGTCGTGAACTGAAAGCACAGCGCACACTGGAAGGTGATAAGCCTCACCCAAGTGCCGAACTGCTGACTCAACATGGTTTGGACTCTATGCCGTTAACTGACGAAGAAAAACTATTGTTTGTTCGTTGGATAGACATGGGTGCTACCTACATGGGTCCGGAGATTCCAAAACCGAAATTGCTTGAAGCTGAAAATGAAGGCGAGGAAGAAAAACTCGATTGGAAACATACCCTCAAGCCAATGGGAGTAGCAATGAATGAATAAGACACTGAAATCGCTTGCGGTTGCAGTGGCCAGTGCGACGGTTTTATCCGTCGCCATCACCGGCTGCTCACCGGAGCAAAAACAAAATCAAGAGGTTGAGGCGCCATTTCCGGGTTATAGCAACCCGAATATCTATGGCACTGTGACCAGTAAAGTTTGGTCGTACGGCAATGAGTTCAAACGTGAATCTTTAATACCAGTGAAAAACCCAAACCCTTATCCAGAGCCTCAACCTCATCGTGACCATCCAAAAGCTATGGCAATGAATGGTGACGGCACTAAGGTGTATATCGCACTGGAAGGAAACGAAATTGAACCAGGCAGCGAAGTGGCTGTTTATGATGTGACGTCTGGAAAAGTGCTAGACCGCATCAACGTGGGTTCAAGCCCATTTGATATTGAAGCTCACCCAAATGGTCGTTTCCTGTTAGTGACCAATCGCTTCTCTAATTACATGTCGGTCATCGACACAGTAAAAGATGAAGTGGTTTCGGAAATTCCTGCCGACTACTACATGCAAAACATTGTATTCACTCAAGAAGGTGATCGTGCGTTTGTATCAAATCGATACTTAAACCAGGTGTTGGTTTTTGATTTAACCGTAACTGATAAATCCTTTAAAGGTGAATTAAAACCAATTGGTGGTTATGACGTGAAAGGCTTCATTGGTGATGAACCAAAGGTCTATAACGCCTTGGCTCAAAGCTGTGCAGGGGCCATGTGTCATACCAAGTCCCGTGGTGGTTTTTATTCTGGCGATAACCAGTTGAAAGCGTTCTTTTCAGCCATTGAAAACTCCACCATCGGTAAGCCGATGGAAAGCATGATGCTGAGAGCTTCATTGCCACAATCTCAAGGTGGCTTTGCAGACGACCAAGCTGGCGCAAACTTCCATGCCGGTGGTGAAGTCAGTTTAACTCAGGGTACTGCAGAGTTTGAAACCGTTGCCAATTGGATTTCAGATGCCAAAGAAGGCCCAGGTATCTCTGTTGGTAACTTTGGTTCAAAACCAAAAGCCATGGCATTAAGTGCAGATGGAAAACATTTGTTCGTAGGCAACCAAGGCACAACAGATGTCACCATCGTCAATACCGAAACACTAGAAGAAGTGACGGGTATTTACACCCAAAACGTAATTCTAGGTTTGGAAACTTACCACGATGAAGCGACTGGTCGGGAACTGTTATTAACTACTTCCATGGGTTTGGGTTTTGGTGCAGCGAAAGAACGTGACCCTCTGGGTGGCGAAACCATTGACCCTGAAAACCCAGCTGCACAGTTTACTGTGTTGAGAAGCTTGGAAGACACTTTGCCTTTGCCAATGGAACAGCAAACCATTCTTGGGCAATTCGATGCGGTTGACGGAACGGCAGCTTCCAAAATGTCCGATATTCAAAACGACATTACCGTTATTGATATCGACCAATTGGACATCCCAGAAACCCAGCCAGAGGTTCTGGACTACACCCTGCTAGCCAATCGTTACGAAGCACACGACGGTTGGGTACGTTACACCTCAGACTCCGCTGAAATTTTACTGGATGATACGTCCGGTGATATTGATCCCGCCTTACAGAGAGTGATTGGTGCTTATCCTGAGGCCATTAAAACACTGGGTAAAAAAGCCTACACAGTAAACTCCGGTACTTATGAATTAGTGGAATGGGATATTAATCCTGAAGCCACGGATTCAATAGATTTATTAGTACCCACTGCCGTTTACTACACAGGTTTTGCACCTAAGGACCTAGTCATTGGTAAACCTGGTACGCCTTCAGAAGGTTTAGTGTTTGCTTCAGCATACTTAGGTGAAACTCTTACTATTCTGAACACCAAAAAAGGTACTACCGAAGAAATTGTTGTTGGTGATTTAAGTGTTCCAGTGGGTGATTCTTTAGCAGAGCGCGGTGAGTTGTTTGTGAATACAACGGCCTATTCCGTTGACCAAGACACAACCTGTTCATCTTGCCATATTAACAACACTAGTGACGCTCGCGGCTGGGGTGCCGGTCAGGCCATCGCGCAGATGAAAGACGGCCACTTCGTTAATGGCGGTACTCTGGGTATTCCGCAAATCAAAAACCTGTGGGAAATTCAGCCCTTCTATTTCGAAGGTACACACACGGCATTTGACGCTCAGTTTGACGATGCCCGTGAACACGTTGCCTTGCATGGCTTCCTGACTCCAAACCCCCATGGTGATTTTACCAATGTGAAATCTCATATCCCCCATGACGAACGCCATGAAGAGATTGAAGAAATTCAGGACAAAATGAGTACTGCAGACTACGGCATTATTTACGCCGACCTGAAGGCTCGTCGTGATGCCATGTTTGCCCAACACACTCGTGAACATTACGGTAAAGATTACACCTTCCGTGATCTGCAACGTTGGATTGGTGAATTCCAAGCTTCTGAAACTCGTCTGGTGCCTAACCCATATGACCAAGACCATCCATCCATTGGTCGTGGTCGCATGTTGTTCGGTAACCTGGGTACCAACTGCGTAACTTGCCACCCTGCTCCTAACTTTGCAGAAAAGCGTTACGAAGTATTTAACAACCACGAACGCACCATGCCAGCACTAATTAGTTTCACGCCTCGTGAAAAAGCCTTCACGTTAGTTGGCCCACATTACGTGGACTCTGTTAACCACTATGAACGTGACCTCGAACCAAATGAACCAGGACGTATTGAACGCAATGAAGGTGATACCACACCATTCGGTTTGCGCGGTATGTTCGATCGTCCATTTGCCTTCTTGCATCACGGCAGAGCTAAGTCAGTTCGTGAGTCATTTATCTCACCAGATCACTATGCACTGCGTACTTTTAAATACCCAGTACTCAGTGGCGGTGAAGATATTCGCCCAGATAGATTAGAGCGTGGCTTCAACGAACTGTTCTTCCCAGAAGAAAAAACTTTCATGCTGGATACTCACGGCGGTACCTCTCACTTGAGCTACTTGCAGGTGCAGGATCTAGAAAACTTCATGTTAAGTATTGAATAGGTGACGAGCATGAAATCTAAAATTTTCCGAACTCTGGCCTTACCAATAAGTGTGTTGAGTCTGGCAATCTCCAGTGCAGCAATGGCTTCTGAAATGGTCGAAATCGACGGTTTCAAAATTGATAAATACGAAGTCACCAATGCCGAGTATCAGAAGTTTTTAGATTGGGTAACTGACAATGGCGACGCTAGCGTTCGCCATTCCTCCCAACCTGAAAACAAAGATCACACTCCACGTTATTGGAAAAGTTTTGTGCCTAAAGTGTTAAAGAATAACGGCATGGCCAAACTGCAACACTTTGACGATGAAACTTTTAAACAACCCAATCAGCCTGTAGTGGGTGTGGATTGGTACAGCGCCTATGCCTACGCCAAGTGGGCGGGCAAACGTCTTCCAACCGAAGCCGAATGGGAATTAGCCGCCGCAGGTCCAGACAAAAATATCTGGCCCTGGGGCAACGAATTCGCTTTCGACAAAGTTAATTCCGGCGGCTACGAGCATAAGGGAGAACGTGACGGACACATCTATTTAGCTGATGTAAATAGCTATCCAGAAGGTGTCAGTCACTACGGCATATTTAATATGGCCGGTAACGCCTGGGAGCTTGTAGACATGGCAGATGGTAACGCTGTTATTCGTGGTGGGGGCTCAAGCTCTTACCCAAGCGGCGTGTCCACTCAGTCAAGAAAAGTCTATGAGCCAACTTTTAAATCATTCAACATAGGATTCCGTTGTGCAAAAGATCTATAACAAAAACCCTGCCCTGTACAACATCATAATCGCTTATGTTGCAGGTATGCTGGGAGCGCAATTCCTGCCTTTCGATAAGGTGTCTAATGGTGCAACCGTCGGCGTATTTCTCGTCGCTCTGTTTGCGTTCATTCATCCTGGTGCCTGGAAAACCCTGGTAAAAACCGGTACCACCAAAGGTATGGCCATGATACTTCTGGCCATTAATGTCGTGCTGTTAATTATTGGCACCGTGGTAATTCAGAATGGAAAACTGGAACAGTACATGGAACTGTATGGTTACTATGTTTCGGAAGTTATTTTCTTCTTCGGATTCCACGACATTTTCCATTCTCCAATTTTCACTATCTCCATGGCCATGTTGGCCGTTGGTTTATTCATGCTGCTTGTACAGCGTGCACCATCACAAATGAAGCAAAGAACCGGCTTGATTCTCGCCCACTTTGCCATCCTGTTGATCGTTGCTGGCGGACTGGTTAGCCGTAACCTAGGCGAAAAAGGTGTGATTCCTTTGGCCGAAGGTCAAACCAGTGATCTGTACGAAAGCGTAAACCAAACTCGCGGTTGTCACTTCGCTTGTCACTCTGATGACATTGAAGCCCACAGCCCTGACAAGCGTCGCGGTATCGTAAAAGATCTGCCGTTTGCCATCACATTAAACGACTTCCATGTAGCTTACTTTGATCGTGTTAAACGACTGTATTTATATGAATACAACCACCAGCAAGGTATGTTCGAAGCAGTCACATCCTGGCCGATGGAAAAAGCTCAAGCGTCAATTAATGTTGTTGGAAAAAAGGTAGCAGTTAGAGATGCACCAGAAAAAGGTGAAGAAATGATGTACGTCACCGTTGATGGTGAAGACATCATGGTCGATACCTCTGAACCTGTGCCTGTTCAACTAACTGACGAGCTGGTTGTGGTGGTAGAACCTACGCCAGAAAAAGTGAAAGACTATCTAAGCATGGTGACCATTTCTAAAGACGGTAAAGAAATTGGCGAATACCCTGTAAGAGTCAATCACCCAATCGACATTGACGGCTATAAAATTTACCAAGCGGCTTACGACCCAACCAAGCCAGACTACTCCATGTTCCAAGTGGTTTATGATCCTGGCTTATGGATTGTATATGCAGGCTTCTTGGTTTTATTTATCGGCACTATCTTTATGGTGTACGTCACTCCAATGATTAGTAAGGAGGAAGCATGTTAGGAATCGCATTCGCATCGACCCCCGTACTGCTTGCAAAACTGCTGTGTTTAATTGCCACCATCGGTTTTGTTTTAAAGAAAGCAAACATTTTACAATGGCTAGCGCCACGAGCCATTCAAATAGCTTTTTTGGCAGTGACCATCGCCATACTGCAAAGCTGGATTAGCACAGGTAAACCACCGTTCCAAACCATTTATGAAACGTTAATTTTTGGAACCTGGTGTATGCTGCTGGTGTATATCCTGTTCAGCTATATGTACAACATTGTGTTTCTTGCCCCAGTAGTAGGTCTCGCAAGTTTGTCTATTTTGCTGTACGCGGTAACCAATCCCGACACAGAAGTTATGCAACTTTCTGCAGCTCTGCGCAGCCCATGGTTTATTCCTCATGTGGTCACTTACTTCATCGCATACGGACTATTAACTCTTGGAATGCTGGCCTCAGTGTATTCATTAATTTCAAAAGACACACAAAGGCAAGACTCCTCTCGTGTATTAAGTTTTTCGGCAACACACATTGGATTTTGCTTTTTAACTTTGGGATTAATCACTGGAGCCATCTGGGGTAAATACGCCTGGGGCGACTACTGGAACTGGGACCCGAAAGAAAACTGGGCACTCATTACCTGGTTAGCTTATTTAGTGGTTATCCATTCCTATTACATGAAAGCATGGCGACAAAAACGTTTCGCATGGTTGTCCATTGCGGCGTTTGCTCTGGTTGTATTTACCTATATGGGTGTGAACTCACTGCCAACGGCAGACCAAAGTGTGCATACTTATAAGCAGTCTGAGTATAAGGGATAGCTGTTTTTGGTTGATTGTTTTTAGGTGAAAATTACGGGAGCTTCGGCTCCCGTTTTATCTAGTAAATATTATCGGTTATGTTGTAATTGAATAAATTTGCCACCTAATTAGAGATGATATTATTAGAGAGACCGTTTAAACCAGACATACCCTCAGATATTAGACTAGGAGCCTCCTAGAAACAGCTTGAGGATAATTCTAATTGCAGTTTTTTATCACCTCATCAATTGGATTTCCGTACTCTCTACTAATCAGACCAACTCCATACTCAGCGGCAGTTTGTTTGCTTGAAGAACCGTTAATGTGTCCGGAAAAACGCTGTTTTGCACTTCAATTTTGAAACTAAGCCTTATCACTCCAAGTTTTCTTTGCCATTTTTCGTACTACTCTTTGTCTTCGTCGTTTAAGTACTTTGGATTGCAAAAGAACAATATTGGCAATTCGTGCTTCTTTAAATCCCAATCATGCGGTTCATAGCAATCGTCATTCAGGCCATTTAAATACATCTTATTGTTAGGAAAAACGACGTATAAAAGGTACCTTCTTTAAAAATATTAAAATGAATGTAATGTAGATACTCACTAGAATCGATACCATGAAGAAAACCTGAAAACCTCCAGGCGGAAGAATGTAAATGCCTTGTCTATCCAAAAAGAGCAATATTCCCGTTAATACTGAAAAAGTTGCGATAAAGACCAAAGTCAAAATGATGAGCATTAACAATGATAGAAACATGCTGAATAGAAGTGAGTTTCTATTCGAACTACCAGATTTAGTGTTGATCTGAGATTCGGGTGTTTTGAATATCGAAACCATATTTATTGCCTAACGTTCATAATAAAAGACGAGGATACTGCGAAGCAGATCTTTACGGCGTGCTATGCACGAAGTGCACAGCTTTGATTAGGTTGTTATGTCTTGCTTGCATGATTGATCCAAATTTCTGGCAATTCCTCGTCTGACTCAGGATTACTATCCAATATTTCAAAGCTCATAGCCCCTTTATTTGAAGCATTAATGTGAAACACTTGCTCACTTACAGTTATAAAAACTGTACCTAGTTTCATTTCTAACCTCGCATCAATCCAAGATTCAGGAACATCAATTCGCGATCGTTTCCACCCAGGTTCACCAGGCTCTAGTGTTTGGTTTAACTCAAGTACAAGACCAATTCCTAGAAATTTACGAGACTGCTTTAATTTAAAGGTTATTGAGTGCGGCTTCCAAGGTAATTCTGCAGCACTAGAGGATGATATAAAGAGTATAAAAATAGATAGAATTTTTTCATGATTCTACGTGAGCTCTAAGAAACGCCCCTTTGAGCTATTTGTTAGAAATTACTCTCAATTAAAGCCGCAAGATCTAAGGCGTCCTCTTTAGCTATTCTATCTCCGAGACTTGCACCGAGAACCAATAACCAGCTATTTAGCTGGAATTTAAATCGGCTATTTTTATGTTCGCGTTCGATTAGTAAATATTCCCTAAATAGCCCTTTACTCTTCCCTAGCTTGACCCTGCTTACCTGACGCGAAATTAATAGCTCATAAAGCTTTCCTAGATCATCGTGGTCAAGCTTGATATCTAGGCTGTCATGAGCAAATCCCCTTGCAGGAATTCGAAGAGTTATTCGGCACGAACCATTTTCTTCATCCTTGAGAGTTATTTTTTCAGCTCCATCGCCATAGATAAATTCAATCATCTTGTATTTCTAACACCGATAGCAAAGGCGCGCGTTAACAAGTCCAACCCGGGCTTTTTGCAGGCGATATTACCTAACTTTGTTATAGCCTTTAAACTGCATATTTTAAAAACCCCCGATAAGGCAAAACGCATTTTCCTGACTTTCTTCTGTAGCAATTGCTAGGTTCCCTATTATCCGGTTTGTACTATTCAACTGTATGTGGACACAAACATAATCTTTTAAGCTAGACCTGATAACCTTATTGCCGACTCGATATCCAACATCCGATAATCCCCGACACTTCGCTTAGAGCATTCAACTGATATCTGCTTTAGCTGTTTCTTTCTATCATGACTATTTATGGAAAGAAATTCACTGACAGGGACGTCTATTGAAACATAGTTTTCTATAAGCTCTATGATGTACAGCTATAACGTCTCTAAAAGGTGACGAGTTTACGAGTCCAATGCCTGCCGTGGCACGCGAGGCTTTAGCGGGAATGAACTGCTATGGTTTGTTGAATGCTAGTCTATTGCTACTTCTTTAATTTCTGGATAGTTCCCTACACAACCACCGTAATAGATTCTTAAAGGTAAGGAAGCCATCTTTGCAGCCAACGCAACAGAAAATATCTGATCGTAGTCAGGATTACTATCTTTAGATATAACCGCTCCATGGCCTTTAGTACATCCAGAGAATGTCACACCTTCGAGCGATATAAATGTGGAATTTCCACCACCACCTCCTGGATTGATTGATGCTACTTGGCTGCCAGGGGCAGGTGTCCATTGCGAGGAAAATACACTACTAGAAATAAGCACTGAAATATAAAAGAGGTACTTCACTTTTGATCCTTAATCAATTTAACGCATGCATATGAGGCACATTGTAGTTAGCGCGTAGCGCTTTAATGCGTCCTGTGGCGAAGCCACAAACATAATGCACTTGTTAACTTTAGTTGTAGTTTACATACATATATTTTGGACTTTCTCTATCAGCCCAAGCGTTGCAAACACCTTCTCCATGTACAGAAACTGTTTGACCTTGGGCAGCAGCAGACAATAGTAGCGCATACATTGCGCGGCCTTTTTCTGAAGAAAGTGATAAAGCCCAATCATTATTTACAGTACTACAGTCTGGTTTATCATTGTGTGCACCGATATCAAATATAACCACATCGCCGTGGTGTACCATGATCCTCACAACTTTACCGCTGCTATTGCCAGCGAAGCAGGAAAATGAAATGGTCACAAAAATCAGAGTAAGCAAATATTTCAAATTATTCTCCTAAAAATTAACGCCGCAATATTGCTTTGTTAACTGTTGATTATTTAAAACTAGCATCGTATGTTTTTCTGTGATGACTAAAATATTTTTCATATTCTACCGAAGATGAGAGCTGAGCAGTAACCTGTATTTCTTGCTCGCCGATTTCTTCTGAACAGTCTTCAATTATAACTGAGGTACAATCTAACTTTTCATTCGCATCCATGCAAATCACCACCAAAACAGGAACATGATTTTTTTGTTAAGCATTTTCTTCAATGGTTTGCCCACAACCTACACAAAACTTTGCTTTTGGCATGCGGAACAACTTTCCGCAATTGTTACATAGCGGTCCATAACTGCTGCGCCTTAAGTAGAATATTACGTCATAAGTGATGTTTTGATACCCAGTAAGTTGAAAAAACTTTTCTACAGCTTCAGGATTACAGTTAGCCCTAGCAGTTGCGATATCGCATTGGTGCTCCGCTATATACTTCTTGATCTTATCAACGGTATTTTCAAGATAGGGTGCAATTTCATCCCACTCTTGTTCATCTAACATGGGGAGAGTTTCATCAACCCTCCAACAGTATGCATATTCCATAGATTCTGCTTAACGCCTGCATATGAGGTGCATTGTAGTTAGCGCGTAGCGCGTTAATGCGTCCTGTGGCGAAGTCACGAACATGATGCACTTGTTATGCATTTACTGTAGCGCCTTTATTGGCCCGAACATAACAGTGCAAAAGCTCAGCAAGATTATCTTCGTATTTGTAGTACTCTGTATTTAACTCATCTAGATCAGACTCATACTCTTCATCATCTTCGTAGGGCTCTAATTGCTCCCAACGATTTTTACGATTTGTTGATGGGCTAGAATCTGGAAACCAACGCAAGGATTTTTCAAGTAACTTCGCTGATTTTGAAGCGTTTACTTTCTTTAACCCATTCAATATTTCTAGACAATGATCTCCCAACGAATTGAAAAATAATTGATCAAACCCACCATTATGTACCTCTCCATCGAAACTCCATAATAGGTAAACTAATCTAGCTTCTGGCCCGATTCGTTCGAGGTAATCCGTATCTCCGTCGCTTCCAGCGAACACTATCTCATGGCAAGCATTAAATAAATCTAAAGCTGGTTCTTCATTTTCAGAAAATTCAGAGAACTTCACTCACCCTCTCCTTGATGCATAACGTTCTTAATAAAGGGCGGCCTGCTGCGGAGCAGCGTTTAGGCCGTCCAGTGCACGAAGTGCACGGCTTTGATTAGCTTGTTATTCGATACTTTATGGCTACTCATAAATCTTGCCGCCATATAAAAACAAGGCAAACTTTTTCCATGGATTCGCATTGGGTTCGATGGATTCACCAAAATTA
>JANQHX010000029.1 GCA_028282465.1 Gynuella sp. | reverse complement strand
TCAGCCATGAACTCTTGGTTGGTTCCGACCAGTCCATAACTTGTGCGAATCATGTTATGCTGATTGTTGTAATTAAATTTTAAAATGCCATTTAATTCAAAAATCATGGTCTCCGATAAAAACTTTTTCCCCGAGATGAAGTCAATTGGGTTTTTCGATGCTGTGCAGCTGGTATTTTCCTGGTCGGGAGGCTGGCAGCTTTCGCCTAATGATTCTGGGCAATATTCAGCACAACGGAAATTATAAAGTTTACTACTAATCTCTGGGTTAACTGGAACAATAAGTAGCTTCTTTGGACTCGGGCATGTAACGGCATAAACCGCAAAATCAACATAACGAAGTTGGCCATCTATTACATCTACCATGCATGAGTATGAGTAACTGTAGGGTGCATATATTTGGCTAGGATATGGTTCGGCACCAACAAAATTGATCTTATGTCCTTCTTCCCTAAATTCATTCAAATCTTTTTCTTTCAGGGCACAACTTTCATCGGCAACCATTTCATGTGCCGCTCCATGAAGTCCTCTATAGCCAACCCATAATATTTCACTGGCAATAGACTCCGCTACAGTTATAGACAAGAGCGAAAACACAAGTAGATGAAGAAAAATCTTTTGATACATATTTTTAACTCCATTTAAAAATCAGGCGACAGCTATCAGAAGCTTCAACCAAACCCAGGTTGTTGTAGGCTTGGCGGGCATCAACAACCGAGCTGATCTGAATTAAGGCGGTGAGTGTTGCAACTTCAATAGCTTTTTGAGCGTTTATAAAGTTCATAGCAATGTCCCTAATTATCAGCGATCGTTGTTTGCAACACATTTCCATCTGTGTCGTAGGTATAGGTTACTATTTTATCTGGATAGGCAATGCTAATGGGCTTATCGAGTGTCGAATGCCACTGGGTTGAAATGATTTTTTCTTCTGGCGTTCCTACTGCTTCGGTTCGGGTTATTTCTTGATGGTTACTGTTATAGCTATACTCAGTTCTTATACCATTCTTGATTTTCGCAGCTATAGTGCCGCTTTGATTGTATTCGAATAGAATATCACTTTGTTGACATAGATTAGTGGGTTCACCGGTTATGCTTTTAAGCCTTAATACCCCGTTATTGTCTTCAAAGCGGTAAGTGGTTTCCTTCCCTAGGGCATTGGTTACTAAACGAGTTAAACTGTCGGTGTAATTTACTAATATGGCATCTACGCCATTTGCTAGACTGGAATAAACTGCTCGACCTTGATCGTCGTATTGGAAGTTCGCGTAGAGTGTTTGAGTACCTTGGCTATCTCTATCATATACATGAGTGATAGACATTGGCCAGCGATCATCTTGATACTCAAAATCTCTAGCACTCAGCGGTATTTCGTCTTTTGAGTGCTCTATGCTTGCTAGCAGACTCTCACGATCGTTTGCAGATGTAAGCCAAACCAACGTTACTTTTTCGAATGGTTTTTTTCGTGCATTCACTTCTATAAGATTGAAGTATTGATCGTATGTAAACTCGTAAATGTGTCCCAAGGGATCTTTAATTGAATCAATTTTGTGGTGCACTTCAGAATAGTTTATTTCGAAAAACCTTGAAGCAGATAAGAATTGAAACCTTGGCCTTCCTTGGCTATCAAAAACCCAATCTTGATTATTCAAGTTAACTACCTTGTAACCAGAAAAACCAAATTCACTTTCGTCAAGCTCTGCAATTCTTAGACTTGGATAGACACTGTTAGTACCTGCATTGCTGAAGACTATTTTTTCTCCATTACTGGTATAAAGCTCATAGCCATCAACGTTTTTATAGACAAAATTCTCAAAGCTATGGCGCCAATATTTATTGGAACTGCCGGTATATCGATAGTTATTGGTTATAACTAATCCATCCGAGCTGATAGATTCGATGATAGAATAACGCTCAGAGATGTAATCTCTATCAACTAATCCATCATTTATTCCACGGGTAGCACTGATGCGATACCTGAGTTCCATTGGCTGGAGTAACGCATTAGTGGGCGCGTATCCATCAGAATGGCTTACGAAATTTCTATTATTATTGTATTTGTAGGTTAGCTTGAAAGAATATTTTCCATTGCCCAAGATTATACTTTCGTCTCGGTATTTGTGTCCCTGAATAAAATCTATTGGGTTTTCCGAGGCGGTGCAGCTGTTGTTGGCTTGTGGGGGCAGCTTACAATCTTCCCCTGAATCTTTAGGGCAGTATTTGTTACAATAATATGACCCGTTCTGGTAAATGGGTCCCTCATAACCAGCCGGGCACTGAACAGATATAATCGTTCCACCTACATTACCCATACCCAGCTTCTTTCCACCACTGCCAAATCTGCCATACCAACATCTGAATGAGTAATTGTTGTATTTTTCGTTATACCTAAATAAAGTTTTTTCATACCACGCATAATTAGCGTCAGTTATTTCCAATCGCCGTAAACAAGCAGGATCATGTAATGATCCTGGGTTAGTAGATTTTATATCTTGATATACCCAGAAAAGATCAGCCGTTGAATAAAATGACGAAAACAAAAGAAGCAGAAACAAATAACGCTTCATATATATACCTTAGTTTAATCAATTAGATTGTTCGTAGCTTCGTGGCCGTATATTTGTGAAGCTGATTTTAGAGCTAGCATTAATTCTATTAGCAGTTAGCATTAAAAATATTTTTAAGAACCACCAGCCACTTTAGTACTGTAATTTAACACTAAATTTTACATCAAAAAGCATTTTTATAGGCATCAGCAACTTTAATGTGGGTTGAGTCACGATTACTGATTGTGATTGGCAAACAGATTATTTGCTAGCCTGACTTGAATCAGTCTGAGCAGCTGTCTTTGAATTTTATTTAGCAAAGAATTATTTGCGAACTTAACTAGGACATTCAAACTGATCATTAATTTAGCCGTTGAATAAGCGACATAAAATAGTAAGCGGTAATTTTAATTGTGCACTAGCTAGCTTTATCGGCCTTAGTAATAATCTGATGAATCGTTAAAAATTATTCTTATTTAATAAAAATGTAACTTTTTAGGAAGCTGCAAAGAATAGGAAAGATTGGAAATTGAATTTGTATACCATTTCTCATCATCTTTTAGCCAAAGATTAGAACTTCCAGACATTTTGATGACAAGCCTTTCAAAAAAGCACTCTCAAAAACTAATCCAGCTGCCACTGGGCTTTGGTATTTTCTAGATACTCTGAAATATTTTGGCCAGTGAGTTTTTTAAATGTTCTTCTAAAAGCAGACTCAGATTTATAACCCAATTGTTCTACAAAATCTAAAGTGACTTTTTCACCATCTCTCAGTTTCATTTTGGCAATATTAATTCGCCACTTAGTGAGATACTGCAACATGGGCTCGCCTACTAATTCAGAAAAGCGATTGGCAAAGGCGGTGCGCGACATACCAATTTCTTTGCCTAACAATTCCAGCGTCCAGGCAATTTCTGGATGTTTGTGAATAAGAGCAAGAGATTTTCCAATGCGGGCATCTCGTAACGCACTTAACCAACCAGATTGCTCGTCTTGTTGGTGATTAATCCAATGCCTTAACGCTTGAATAACCATCACATCTGCTAAACGCGTTAATACTGTTTCACCCCCTAGTTGAGTCTGCTCTGCCTCTTCGGCGATAAGCCGCACGGTCTGGTTCATCCAACTGCTATAAGGTGCTTTAGAGCTTTGAATGTGAATCACTTCTGGCATGGCATCAATAATTAAGTCGGCGCTGGGGTGATCCAGTCTTATCACACCGCACAGTATTGTGGTTTTAAGTCCTGAGTCACCTAAGAATAACGTTTCATAGGAAGGGCTAATCTGCTCACGGTAAATATCAAATAAGTTTTGAACCTTTGAGTCCTCGTCATACTTGAATAAATGCCCCTGACCTTTAGGCAGAAAAATGAAATCCCCAGGCTCCAGGTGATAGGTTTGGTGGTTACATTCCAGCTGACAATGACCCTCAGTCACGATGTGAAACATGGAGGTTCCCGGAATTTCAGGAATGGCCACCCCATGGTTTCCCAGTATCTGGGATTTGCAATAAAACACGCTGGTTAGCTTCAGAAAATGTAGCGCCTCGCCCATAGGGCTCAATACTTGGCTCATTTCAAAAATCCCTCAAACTCGAAATATCTGTACGATCTGCACCAATAAATGCACTTATAGCCATCGAAAGTACTCATGATGAGAAATATACTTTATCCATGCCTACTGATGCAAGGGGCACAACACATTTTCATCTTGCAACACAGCACTGAAACTTAGGAGACAACATTATGAAAGTTATTATTTTTGGAGCGACTGGTAGTGTAGGAAAGCATGTGGTTGAACAGTCTTTGGAACAGGGCCATCAAGTCACTGCCTTTGCTCGCAGCCCTGATAAGGTTGCTGCCAGCCATTCGAACTTACAAACCTATAAAGGCGATGCGTTTAATTACGAGCAAGTGGCAGATGCCATTAAGGGCCATGACGCCGTCATCATTGTATTGGGCTCAAGCAAACTCACAGGAACCATTCGCTCAGATGGAACACGAAACATAGTGAAGGCTATGGAACAAAATGGCATAAAGAGATTGATTTGCCAAAGCACCATGGGGGTTGGCGACAGCAATGAGCAGCTGAATTTTTACTGGCGCCATATTATGTTTGGATTCATTCTAAAAGCGGTTTTTAAAGATCACGTATTGCAGGAACAAATTGTGAAAAACAGCCAACTGGACTGGACTATTGTTCGCCCAGCTGGCTTTACTGATGAAGCACCGAAAAATAGTTACCGCCATGGCAGTCAAATTGTGAAATCAGAATTAACCTATAAAATTCCAAGAGCAGATGTAGCCCACTTTATTTTGCAGGAGCTTAAAGAAGGGCAGTACCAATATCAGACGCCCTCTGTTTCTTATTAAGAATATCGATAATTGTTTTATAACGATTTTCTTAAGAAAGATTTAGGCAATAAAAAGCCGCAATAAAGCGGCTTAATTAATTATTTTTTCATTACGTATTTCACATACAGCCATTCAACTAATTTAAACAAGCCGCTTCGAAAATACAGATACCTAAGACTTAACTTTTTTTTAGCGGCTCCCAGTCCATTTCTTCATACTGAAAGTATTCAAAGTCTGCGGTCTTTTCTTGATTCGTTAGATCCTGGCAGCACATCCCCACAAAGGCTCCGGTAAAACAGGCTCGATACATGACCTGGATATTATCCACATAGTCGTCTGACAAAATTGAGCCATCTAAAACGGGCCCAATCTTCTGCCATTCGCCGTCATCGAGTTTGTACCAGAACTGAAGCTCTGCACCTTTGAAGTCACACTTCATATAAACTTTATTAGCGCCGGTAATTTCAATGCGCTCAATAGGTTCTTCAACTTCATATTTATTGCAGGTTAGGATGTTGATGAACTTTTTAGATTTGTCGCCCCAGTAATCGTCACCTTGAACATGAAGGTAGTGATAATGGTAAGTGTTGTAGTAAGCGACTAAGCCAGCCATTTGCTGGAAGTTGTTAGGGTCGAATTCTACACAGGTTTCCGTCACTGTGTGATGAGCCTGAACTCGACGAGCCACCATACTTTGATGAAAGGTAGACCCTAAAGAATCACGGCCGCGTAACTGTAAATAGCCAGGGCGTTTTTTCAGAGAGCACCAGTCTTCAGTCATGGGAACCCTCAAAGACTGGAAGCTCATGTCCATGTCTTCTGAATCAAAGTTGATGCGCGAAGGTTCTTCAGGCCACGGATGCTCAGGTAAATTGGGAGCCTCTACTTCAGGACGCGCATGACGCAAGCCAGAGGTTAAATAGGGCCAACCATCGTCACGCCATTCGATTTTTTCGATACCAGATTCACGACCTAAAATACAACGACCACGAATGTCCAGAGGGCGAGAAGTTAAATACACCGCGTACCATTCACCGTTTTGAGTTTCTACCCAGTCGCCATGACCGGTTTTTTGAAGATAGGCTTCAGGATAATCCTTTGAACTGATAATGGGGTTCTCAGGATGCAGTTCGTAAGGGCCAAACAATTCTTTTGAGCGGCAGATGGTCATAGCATGGTGATAGCCTGTGCCACCTTCTGCTGTCATTAAATAGTAGTAACCGTCTTTCTTATAAATGTGTGGGCCTTCGGTAAAACCCAACGAGCCTTCAAAAATGTAATGAACGTCGCCAACAGTTTTCTTTTCTTCGTGGCTGTATTCCTGAATCACAATGCCGCCGAAGAGTTTGTCTTCTCTGTGATCCACAATCATGTTGACGATATAAGACTTGCCATCTTCGTCATGGAACATAGAAGAATCGAAACCCGAGTTATTCAAATAAATTGGCTCTGACCAAGGCCCCATCATAGAAGGTGCCGTTACCAAATAGTTTGGAGTGTCGATAAATGGGCCATCGAAACTTTTCACATTGGTATAAAGCAAATAGTAGGTGCCATCTCTTTCTGTAACACAGGGGGCCCAAACACCACAGGAATCGGGTATACCTGTCATGTCAAGCTGAGACACACGATCCAGCGGGCGTGAAACTAACTTCCAATTCACCAAGTCTTTAGAGTGGTGGATCTGATAGCCAGGGAACCACTCGAATGTGGACGTTACGATGTAATAGTCATCCTCAACACGGATGATATTTGGGTCTGGGTTAAAACCACGAAGAATCGGGTTTTGAATCATTTTGGTCACAGTGGAGTTCTCTAATTCGCTTTATTTCGTTTCTTATTGGCTGCATTTACACGCTGTTTAGATAGCAAAAAGCCGAAGCCCGAAATTGTCGGGATTCGGCTACTAGATTGCAAGTTGTTGTTTCTAACTTGCTTACATCTTTATTAGCACACCGGCCAAAACTTCTTATCCGATTTTAGCTTGAGACATCTCGCCATTTACTTTACGGAAAATGTTCAATGGATTGTCATTTTTAAGGGCCGACGGCAGGAAGGCGTCTGGCGTCGCTTGATAGGAAACAAAGCGCGCAAAACGACGAATAGCATCAGCACCCACAGATGTTGCCCAGCTCACAGATGACGATGGGTATGGGCCACCATGCTGTTGTGAAGGACAAACTTCCACCCCAGTTGGATAACCATTAAAGATGATACGGCCAACCTTTTGTTCCAGAATTGCGAGAACCGCTTTAGCCAATTCAGGGTCTTCATCGGCGTGAATAGAGCCCGTTAACTGACCTTTCAGGCTATTACCAACTTCCAGCATTTGAACTTCGTCTTTACACACAACCATCAGGTTAACTGGGCCAAATGCTTCTTCAGCAAGCTCAGGTTCTTTTAGGAACACATCACCAGTGGTTTTGAAAACGGCGTTTGGAGGAGTCATTGAACCTTCTTCGAAGTCGGCTTTGTTCAACCACTCACAGCCTTCGATAGATTCAAAACGCTTAAACGCGTCTTGAAGTGAGCCTTGAATACGAGGATTTAGCAAATAGCCACGTGGTGCAGCGTCCAACGCTTCAACCATTTTGGCTTCAAAATTAGCGTCTTCCAACATGATCGCTAGACCAGGAGAGGTACAGAACTGCCCCGTGCCCATGCATACCGAACCCGCTAGGCCAGCTGCTATGCCGTCACCCGTGCTCTTTATGGTATTTGGCCCAAGGAATACTGGGTTAATTGATCCCATTTCAGCATATACAGGAATTGGTTGCGGACGAGCAGCAGCAATATCCATTAATGCACGACCACCCCCTTCTGAACCGGTGAAGCCAACGGCTTGGATAACAGGATGTTTAACCAACTCAGTACCCAACTCACGGTTAGCTCCTTGCAGCAGAGAGAACGCACCTTTAGGGAAGCCGGTTTTTTGAATTGCGGCATCAATGGCCTTTGCAAATAATTCTGAAGTAGCAGGATGGGCCGAGTGACCTTTCACAATCACTGGGTTACCAGCCGCCAGCGCAGAGGCGGTATCGCCACCCAAAACGCCAAAAGCAAATGGGAAGTTAGAAGCGCCAAAAACAGCCACTGGGCCAATGCCCGTCATCATGCGGCGCAGGTCTGGCTTAGGTAGAGGAGCACGATCAGGAATAGCAGTGTCAATAGCTGCTTCTACCCACTCACCTTTTTTAGCGATGGCGGCGAATGCACGAATCTGACCCGTGGTACGTCCGCGCTCACCAGTCATACGAGCAAGGCCTAGCCCGGTTTCGGTGTCGCCTGTTTCCAGCAGAATATCACCCAAAGCTTCAATTTCATCGGCAACAGCCTCTAAAAACGTACCAATGGTTTCACCATCCATCTTACGCATTTGTTGGTAAGCGTACGCCGCTGCTGAAACCGCTTTTTCGATTTCTTCTACGCCACAGCTTTTGAAGGCATTGAATACTTCTTTCGTGTATGGATTGATAGAGGTGTATTCCTTTCCAGCTGGGGTTATCCATTCGCCAGCAATCAGTGATTGTCCTGTAATGTCGGTCATCTGAGTTCTCCAGTAATCGGATGATGGGGTTCAGTTTTTATTAATTTCTTTTGCCGCCTTTTCATTTAGCGACTTGTCGCCACAGAGTTTGTGGTGACTGATGTTCTTTGTTTTCTTGGTTTTGGAGTTTTGCTTTTCCTTAACCGGGAAATTGGGCCGCCTTATGCCGGCGGGGCAGTTACTTCTTTTAAAAGAAGTAACCAAGAAACAGCTCCCTTCGAAGGCCTACGGCTGGTGCTTCGCACCATTCTTGTCATGAAACCCGCACAAAAGGGTCGCTCAGAGAGCACATCCCTGTGCTCCTTCACTTGGCCGGCATCCATGCCGGACTCAACCCTTTAGACAGGTTTCACGCCAAGAACTTCTTAGAAGTCGCGCTGGGTGCTCGCAAGCTTCCAAGTGTTTTGATTTTCGATTCTTTTATTGTCCTGCTAGGCAGGGCTGGTATTCAATTTTGTCATTCCCGCGTTGGCGGGAATCTATTCTGCCGCTTCCAAATGGATACCCGCTTGTGCGGCATGACGACAATAGATTTCTTACAGAAGCCCACGCTTAGCTAAGTTCTTCATCAGCGCGCCAATACCAAATTCCCAAGGCGCTGCTTTGTTCGACCAAGTCATTGGGTTTTCAAGCATACCTAGTTTTTCTGTCGAGATTCTTACGATGTCGCCTTCTTTGTGAGTAAAGCCTTTGCCTTCGCCGTCACGGTCTTGAGAAGGCGCAAACAGGGTTCCGGTAAATAGAGCGAAACCATCTGGATACTGGTGGCAGTCGTTATAGGCCTGGGTTACTAGGTTCAATACGTCGCGGGAAATCTTGGTCATGTTTGAACCATCTTCCAGGCGGAAGTCGTCTTCTACTCCGTCGATGGTCAACGCTACCTGGGCATTACGAACATCTTCAATAGAGAAAGTTTCATCGAACAGACGAATGAATGGGCCCAATGCGCAAGATGCGTTGTTGTCCTTGGCTTTACCTAACAGCAGCGCAGAACGGCCTTCTACGTCACGCAGGTTTACGTCGTTACCCAGAGTGGCGCCCAGGGCTTCACCTTTGCCATTAACTGCCAACACAACTTCTGGCTCAGGATTATTCCAGCTTGAAATTGGGTTCAGACCAGCTTGAGCACCAATGCCTACAGAAGAAGTTGGCTGGGATTTGGTGAATACTTCAGCATATGGCCCGATACCCACTTCCATGTACTGAGACCACAAACCTTCTTTTTTCATCAATGCCGTGAGTTCTTCTGCTTCAGGTGAACCTGGTACCAAAGAATCAATTTCGCCACCGATAATGTCCAGAACCATTTTACGGGTTGCATCTGCCTTGGATGCATCGCCAGCGGCCCGCTCTTCAATCACACGCTCAATCATGGAAACCGCAAAAGTTACACCACAGGCTTTTAACGCCTGAATATCAAATGGCGAAATGAACATTGGCTTGGCTTCATCACGACCGGCAATGGTGTTGCTCATAATGTCGTCATAGCTGCCCAAGTTTTTAAGTGAAGACGTATCTACTTTGCCATCGAAGTTGTTGTTCAAAAGATCTGAAGTTGTTGGGGCAATGGTGCTCAGATCGAAAACACCTGTTTCAGTAACCAGCACAGGGCTTGGACCCGCAACAGAACCAGTCAAGTCTGCAGGCACCCAAGCACGGCCCAGCAGCTTGCCAGCAAAACCGTCTTCAGGAAGATATTGTTGAACGTTCACTTCGTTGCTCATTTTGTGTGTCCTAAATTAATAAGTTTTTGTATCAGAATCTGTAATTGGCTCTATTTTTTAATCACATGTTTAAAGCGTTAGCCTTTGAATTTCGGGGTTGGCAAACCCTTCACTCCAGGTTTATAGGAGAACAAGCTGCCTGCTAGTGGGTATTTTTTAAGCTTGTCACCTTCTACCAAATAACGCGCTGTGGTGATGTAGAGGGTGTCTAGGTTTTCCCCTCCAAATGTGCAGCTGGTTACGTTCGGCACTGGCATTTCAATCACCTCTTTAACCTCACCCGATGGCGCAAAACGAGTAATGCGATGACCTGAGAAACTGGCCTGCCAGATGTCACCGTTTTCATCGACGGTCATGCCGTCTGGGAAACCTTCTGCTTCATCATCAAATTGAACGAATACTCGCTTGTTGCTAATTGATGCATCTTCAGCAACGTCTAAAACATACATACAGCGTTTAGTCGTGTCATTGTGGTACATGGTTCTGCCGTCTGGACTAAAAGCAGGGCCATTGGTGATGATGTAATCCTTATCCATTACATGCATGGACTTGTCTGGATCCAACCGGTAGAGAGTGCCGGATTCCTCTTTTTCCGCTTCATCCATGGTGCCAGACCAGAATCGACCCTCGGCGTCTACTTTGCCATCGTTGAATCGGTTACCTGGAATGTGAGTCTCCGGCATCTCAATGGGGTCTATGGAACCGGTTTCAAGATCAATAAAAGCAAAACCATCGCGAACTGTGCAAACAAAGCCGCCCTGTTCTCGCTGCACCAGTGAAGTCACTTCGAAATCGTATTCCCATGTTTTCTTGGAACCATCATTCACACCGTAGCGATGGACTTTTTTGCTGACGATATCCACCCAGTAAATTGCGCTTTCCTCAGCAACCCACAGTGGACCTTCACCTAAAATAGCTGGGATTTCCCATTCCAGTTTTATCTCGCTCATGGTGATTTCCTTTTATCTTTTTTATTGTTTTTGAACGCACTAAGGCTCACATGGTGAGCCTTAGAATTTTTACAGTTTTTGTTTCTATTTGGTGCACATTTCAATGTTCTGAAATGGATTAGCATGAGTGATCGAGTTTGCTATGTCTTAGTTAGAACCTGCAAACTCAGAGTCTTCACCGATACCTTCACCACCAAGTCCCATCAAACCACCATCAACAGGTAAGTCTGTACCGGTAATAAATGAAGACTCTTCACTCAGCAAAAACATTACTGCTGTCGCCACTTCAGATGGCACACCGCAACGACGCATCATGTGGTATTTGCCCCAGACTACATCGTATTTTTCTTCGTTATAGTCTGCCGCCTTTTGTACTTCTCGAGTCCAAATCCAACCTGGAGAAACAGAATTTACTCGAATTCCCATTGGAGCAACGTCCAAGGCAGCGCACTTGGTTAGCTGGTCAACAGCGCCTTTGGCAGAGTTATAGGTCCAACGACCTGGTTGAGCAATGTGTGCAGATATACTGGATACGTTTACGATGGAACCACCACCGGCTTCTTTCATATGGGGAACGCATTCTTGAATCATTTTGGCAAAGCCCATTGGGCCAACCGTCATCACTCGCATCCATTGTTCGCGAGTGGCATCCAATCCGGCTGCCGCAAAAGAGAAAGCGTTATTAACCAGAAAGTCCACTCCGCCCATTTTTTCTTTAGCGTATGCAACCTGATCAATACAAAACTGTTCTTCTTGCATATCGCCTTGAATGAAATGAACGTCGTGTCCTTTTTCAACAAATTCTTGTTGAGTTTTCAGACCGGTTTCTTCTTCCAGATCAGAGATCAGTACCTTAGCGCCATGACGAACCAGCTCATCGACACATGCACGTCCAATACCCTGAGCACCACCAGTAACAATGGCTCTTTTTCCTTCTAATCCACGCATATTCGTATCCTGTAATAATTATTCTGAGACCCAAACCTCTCACTCCAACGTCTGGGTCGAGTTATTTTTATTCCAGCTTACTACGTTGTAAACCACTCTGATTGAACAGATAACACTAGGCTGGAGCCGAATAAACCATTTATTTTTATGTGCTTTTTATTCGGTCGCGACAGTCGCGGGCCAAGCATTTTAGCGGATTTATTCACGGAATGAACACTCTTAAGGCGATTTACCCTTTTTAGGAAAAGCTGAGTTTGCATTATTTTCCCACTGGAAATACTGAATACTGGTCTGTTTGTCTCATCACTTTTCTTTCCATGTATAATCCCTCGCCAAAATTCTAAAGTCTCGAATCATCATTCGCTGGACGGCGAAATCGAGATTATCTGACTTGCTTATTTATCCAACGATTAGAAGGAACTCCCATGAAGGCTGTGGTCACAGACTGTAATTTCGAATCCTTTGCCGAAGAACAAGCGGTGTGTGACCGCAACGGATTTGAACTGGTTATTCATCAATGCAAAACTGCTGAAGACGTTATCGCAAACTGTGCAGATGCCGACGCTTTATTTGTGCAATACGCTCCCATTACAGAAGAAGTGATGGCAGCACTGACCCATTGCAAAATGATCGTTCGTTATGGCATTGGTGTAGACACCATTGATTTAGAAGCTGCAAAAAAACACGGTATCGCTATCTGCAATGTACCCGACTACGGCATTGATGAAGTGGCAGACCATGCTGCTGCATTAGCCTTAACTCAAGCTCGACAGATAGCTTATTTTGACTCCGCAATCCGAAATGGTGAATGGCCTGCTGGCACTGAAAAGCCTCTGCTGTCTTTAAGCGACATGACATTCACGATCCTCGGTGCCGGACGAATTGGCCGAGCAACATTGGATCGTATGCGCCCATTTGGGTTTAAACTTGCGGCTTATGATCCTTTTGTTTCTAAAGAAGATTTGGCTGAAATTGGTGTAGAAAAATTAGAACTAGACGAAGCATTCGAGCAATCAGATATTATTTCATTGCATATGCCATTGATTGAACAAACTCATCACTTAGTTAATGCCGAACGCCTGAAACAAATGAAAGACTCTGCCATTTTAATCAATACTTCTCGTGGCGGTCTAATCGATACAAAAGCATTAGCAGAGGGTTTAAACAATGATGACATCGCTTTCGCTGGTATTGATGTTTTTGAAGCTGAGCCCATGGAAGACGATCATCCATTGCGTACCGCAAAAAACGCAGCTCTCACGCCACACATGGCTTATTATTCCGAAGCCTCAGTTGTTCGCTTGCAGCGTTACGCCGCTGAAGAAGTTGAGCGTGCATTAAAAGGGCAAGCGTTGCGTTGTCAGGTTGCTTAATTAATTTTCAATGGGGCAGAACTTTCTGCCTCTAACTCAAATACCGTTACGTTAATGGTTTCTTAGTAGAAACCTAAAATTCAAACTACTTCAAATAAAACTTAATTGCAGCTCAGTTATATTTTTGTACCCATACAAAAAAACCTTTGCAAAATACTGGTTAAGTCACTACCTTTAGCACTCCAACCGCACTTTCTCGAGAGAGGAATCATTCATGACAACATTCATTGATCAAAGCAACGCGTTTGCGAATGCAAACAGCTGTGGTTTTGCCTGCATGAATGTCGGCATGACCACCGTCGTATCTCGTTCGATTAAACATAATTATCGAATTAATAATGATACGCTCCGCGAGTTGGTAATCTAATTTAGACCACTGAACCGCGGAACTGATCGCGGTTTATGTCCTCTTCGACTTTCAGCAAAATTAAAAAATAACCCGCCTTCAGTCTCCGGTTCTCCTTTTACCTTTAGGAGATGGAAATGAGATCCAAACTACAGAAAACATTTGAAAACCTAGCCTTCAGCTGGGAGCAATTTAAACATGCGCAAAGAGTCAGAAAAGCCAGATATGAAGTCGATCGCCTGCCCAACTGGATTCGAAAAGACCTTGGGCTTGATCACCAACTGGTTGAACTAGAACGAAAAGAGCCAAAGCGTGGCGAAATTAACATTCGTAAGTTCCCGATTTTTTTAAGCTTTATGCTCAGTAAGCGCAACGGGCCTTAGATTCAGTGCCTAGTGGAATAATTCCGCTAGGCACTTTTCAGACTAAGGTGAATAACAAAAAACTAATCTATATTTGAATTCAGCCAACAAGGCTTAAGAGAAAAAAGTTAGGATCTAGGTTTATGAGTGAGATCAGATTAAATGAGATCAAACTTAAAGTGGAATCTGAAAAAACTACGGTAGACTCATCAATAAACTGGGTCTACAAACATGATCATCAACCTGCAACACCAAAGTTGAAAATCCAGAGAGATTTTCAACTTAATATCAAGGACTTAGTTATCCCAGATGGCCAAACAACGGTTATTCTGGGGCCCAGTGGCTGTGGTAAAAGCACTTTGTTGCGAGTCGTCGCAGGCCTGTTAAAACAGGACTCAGGGACTGTTCACTATGATAATGATGACGTTGCAAAAATAAAAACCGGTGACAGGGGTATTGGAATGGTTTTTCAAGACTATGCCCTCTACCCTCAATCTGATGCTCGAAATAATATTCGTTCTTTCTTTCGTTTAAATAGGAAGGCTGATAAACGAGACCTAAATAAAATTGAACGTAGAACCGCCGAACTCATGGAAATTGACCTGAGTTTCTTTAACAACAGAAAACCAGGTTCGTTATCCGGTGGAGAAAAACAACGAGTGGGTATCGCCCGATGTATCACTCGTCAACCTAAGCTGTTTTTAATGGATGAGCCATTTTCTAACTTAGATAGAAAATTGAGGGAAAAATACCGAGCCAATCTAAAAAAACTGCTTCGAGAATTCTCTATCACTTCTGTCTATGTCACCCATGATCAACAAGAGGCGCAGGTTTTAGCGGACCGTCTAGTCATAATGAAAGACGGAAAAATTGAACAAATCGGAGCGCCACAAGAAATCTATCAATATCCTGCCAATACCTTTGTTGCCGAATTTTTTAACATCTACTCAGATGGCCCTGCAATGAACTGGGTAGAAAACCCAGAAGCCGCAACAGAAAACAACGGCGTTCGGTTAGGTGTGAGGCCAGAGCACATTTCAATTAATAATCATTCCCAAAATTGGGCTAGAGTTTTACGCAATTTGTCGCTACCTTTTGAATCACGTTTGCACTTACATGCAGACTTTCAAGGGCAGGAACTATTTATTCGCTGCCATCCAACAGAAGAAACGATTCGAGAAGGGGATCAAATTAGAATCGACTTTAAGAAAGCGCTTCAATTTGACGCCAATACAGGATTATTAGTTAACTAGAGACGAACACATGACTGAACTGGCTCCTCCTAAAACCGTTGGCGGTGGTGTTAAAAAAGTTTTATACACACTCAGCACTATTAATCGAATTGGGTTGACCAAGGCAGCCAAAGCACTGAAGGCCAATAATGCATGCAAAGCCTGTGGCTTAGGCATGGGTGGTCAGATGGGCGGCATGACCAATGAATTAGGAGAATTCCCTTCATTCTGCAATAAAAGTGTTCAGGCACAAAGCACAGATATTCAGGCTGAAATACCTGAAGAACTTTTTAATAAACACCCAGTATCTGATTTTAAAGAACTTACTGGAAAAGAAATTGAACACCTTGGTCGACTGAACTTTCCTATTTATAAAGCCAAACATTCCAGTCACTATCAAAGAATTTCTTGGGCCAAAGCCATTGAAATCGCCGCAGAAAAAATGAAGTCTGTTGATCCTAGCCGAAGCTTTTTCTATTCCTCTGGTCGGTCATCAAATGAAGCTGGTTTTTTATTGCAGCTAATAGCCCGACTCTACGGCACCAACAATGTTAACAATTGCTCATATTATTGCCATCAGGCAACGGGAGTCGCTTTAAACAAAACCATTGGTACCGGGACTGCAACAATAGAACTGGAGGACTTAACGGGTTGTGACTTGTTTTTTCTTATCGGTGCTAATCCCGCGTCCAACCATCCTCGGTTAATTCATCAGCTTCATGCATTACGGGACCGGGGAGGTCATGTCGTTGTCATTAATCCAGCAAGAGAACCTGGTCTCGTTAAATTTGCTGTCCCCAAAAGCCCTAAATCACTGATACTAGGCGGCAGTGACATTGCGTCTGAATACCTGCAACCCTCAATAGGTAGTGACGTTTATATTCTCAAAGGCATTGCTAAAGCTGTTATTGAATCCGGCAATGAAAACAATGCGTTCATTCAACAATATACCGAGCAATTTGAAGACTACGCAGAGAACATTAAGGCCTTAAGCTGGCAAGAAATTACTCAATCCTGTGGTATCGAAAAAACACAAATTGAACGCATTGCAAACCTGTATTGTAAATCAGAAAACGTTGTATTCGCCTGGGGCATGGGTATCACCCACCATCTGAATGGCGTTGACAATATAGAAGCCATTAGCAACTTAGCACTATTAAGAGGCATGTTAGGTAAAAAGAATGCTGGGCTTTTGCCGCTGCGGGGCCACAGTAATATTCAGGGTATTGGGAGCGTAGGTGTTAAGCCTATTCTTCCAGAAGATATTTTTTCAGCATTGGAAAACAATTTGGGAGTTGAATTACCCAGAACACCAGGAAAAGACACCTTGGCTTGCCTCACCAGCGCTAAAGATCAAGAAATGGATTTTGCATTATTGATGGGCGGCAACCTTTATTCAGCATCGCCCGACTTAACCTGGACAGAACAAGCGTTGGATTCCATTGATACTAAAGTTTTTCTTACCACGACATTAAACCATGGCCATGTTTTTGGCATGGACAACTCAGAAGCGCTGGTTTTACCTGTTACTGCTCGGGATGAGGAATGGGAACCCACGACACAAGAATCCATGTTCAACTTTTTACGACTGAGTGATGGTGGCATTAATCGACTGGATGGGGTTCTGCCAGAAACTGAAATTTTATCTAGATTAGCTGAACACGTGATAACCAACAGTCCAATTAATTTTAGAGAATTTCGAAAGCATCAAAACCTTAGAGCTGCAATAGCCCATTCGATGCCAGGTATGGAAGGGCTAACATCTATTGCTGAAACAAAAAAAGAGTTTCATCTGACTAATAGAGTGTTGCATAACCCTGAGTTCAATACTGCATCTGGCAAGGCAAGGTTTACGATTCAGGCGAATCCAACTCTTTCAAAAATTTCGGAATTTCCATTTCGTTTAATGACTGTCAGAAGCGAAGGTCAATTCAATTCTATTGTTTACGAAGAAACAGACAGCTATCGAGATACCAAAAACCGTTGGTGTGTATTGCTAAATCCAAAAGATATACACACTTTGAATATCAATGAAACCAGTCAAGTTAATTTGAAGTCACCCAACGGCGAAATGACAGATGTGACCGTTTACCCATTTGATATTCCTTGCGGAAACGCCATGGCATATTACCCCGAAGCCAATGTGCTTGTTGGCAGATCGGTTGATCCGCAGAGCAAAACACCTGCCTTTAAAAATATAGATATTGCTATTGAAGTGGTTCCGAAATCGAATGAGCGTTCGAACTAACTTTCTTATTATTAATTACAAAAAATATAAATAGTAACAGCAGTATGGCATAAAGCATGTCAGCGCCTAATGATATGGCTAAAGCTACGCACACCAATGTGCCAAGAGAAGACATCCACCATTGGTTTTTGGGTAGTAAACGAAATGATGCCAGCATAGAAATTAAATAGATAAATACGAAAACGCCATTAGTCCAACGAATTAGAGATTCATAATGAAGCTGGGCCAAATAGCTAGTGGTTAACACTACAGCCATGATCATTAGTAATACAACTAAATTAAAACTAGGTACATGATAACGATTGAGCCGAGCAAAACGAGCAGGCAAATTGCCTTCCCTTGAAAGACTCCAGGCCAATCGAGCAATACTGGCCACATAGATATTGACTGTGGCTATGCCACTGAAGAGTCCTAAAAATCCGATAACCCATTGTCCACCAGCGCCCAGATGGTAGTTAAAAATATCGACCATCACCAAGGGTGACGCCCACTCACCTTTATAACTCCAAATTAGCCAGGTACAGGCAAAATAGATAAACCCAACAATTAGCAAACCTAAAATGAGCGCCCTTTTGAAATCTCTCTGGGGGTTTTTAAATTCCTCAGATAAGTGACTCATGGTCTCAATTCCCAAGAAGCTCCAGAAACTTAATCCAATGGCACTGACTATCAATAGAGGATTTAGTTGAGCCGAATAAGTGGGAGCTGCTTTATACCCAAGTTGTTGACTAAGAAGTACAACCAATACCAGTAACACAGTAATAGATAGTGCAGACTGAATGGATGCGGATAACGTCAATCCACGGTAGTTCACCGCAAATATCAACACTAATAAACACAGTTCAAATAATAGACCTTGAATACCATTGACGGGCACCATGCCTCTAAAGAATTGTAAAACAATTTCAATAGCTGCTGGCGCACCTACCGGCACAATTAACAAGAACATGAATGCCACAGCTTTACCTAATTTAGGGTTAAAGGCTTTTTCTACAAAAAAGGAAGGGCCTCCCGCATGAGGGTATTTGGCACCAAGTCCAGCAAAGACCAGTGTGACCGGAACCATTGCGGCAATAATCAAACCCCACGCCCAAAGAGCACCAGTGCCGGCTTGCTCTACAGTCAACTGAGGAATCACAAATACACCCGTACCTAACAGCACAGTGACCAAAATGCCAACACCATGCCCCAGAGAAATGTGTCGATTAAGATGATCCATCCACATGAATCCAAATAAAGAGAATTTGTGTTTAGACTAAATTAAATCACTTCTTCAAGACGTCGGTGTTGGGTACCATTATGTTGTTTTCATACCTAATTTAACTTCAATTGCACAGGACAACCGACACTTTGGATAAGTTCGATCAACAGATACTCACCATCCTACGAACCAATGCCCGTCTACCCATTGCCACCATTGCAGAGCATGTCAGTTTGAGTCGATCGGCGGTATCGGAGCGAATTAAAAAAATGGAGCAAGATGGCACAATAAAAGGGTATCAGGTGTTATTAGGTGAATCGCAAAAATCTGAAGTCTCCGCTTATTTTGAAGTGACTTATAGCGATAATTTGAAATGCAGCCACATGGCTGACACCTTCAGAGCCATCCCCGAAGTAAAGCTCTGTCAGGGAGTGAGTGGTTCAATTGATATGTTGGTATATATTCAAACACCTAACATTCAAAGACTGCATGAAATAAGAGATAGATTAGCTGGCATGGAGGAGATCCAACGAATTAAAACTCATATTGTGCTGACTGAGTGGATAAATAATTTATAAAACAGAAATTTCAAGTATCGTTAGCCAAGGGTCGTTTGATCTGGAGTATCAATACTTAAATACTCCAGCTTTGGTTAGTGAATAACTTGTCCACGATAAATTTTTTTAGCGGCAATGTTGGAATTAGAATGACTCCCATCAACTGCACTCGGTGGATGTTGCTGACCTCGGTAAACCTTCTTACTCACTTGGGCCACAAATTTTTCATCAAGCTTTAAATCACCAGTTACTTCTACGCCACGATAAATGAGTTTACGCCGCTGTTCCTCATTGAGACCATTTATGAAATGCTCTAATGCTTGCTTAATGGTTTTGTTATAACTCTCCGCTGCCAAATTTAATAAACTGAGCATAGAGGTTTCTTCTGACAGCGAAAACCGAACGCCGTATTCTTTTCGAACCAAGTTTTCTAACTTGCTCAAATGCAGTATGTTGTCGTTAGTAAGAGATAAGATCGACATAGTTTCTCCTTAAATTCCTTCTTTAAGTCCCGACACACTTTTTTATTTTTGTTTTAACCGGCCTTGCTTCCTTTTGGTGCCTTATTCATGTCCTATCTCAACCAATTTATATAGCTTACGAACAATTTCCTAGAACTATTTCTAATATTGCACAAAGTATTTTCTAAGTATCAAATTATTAGCCCAGAAGTGTTGAACCAATATACTTTATAAATCAGATTTGGCTGCTTCCACAGCCAAATGCGTGTTAAGAAAGAACCGTCCTGCACCCAGTTTCTGATAAAACCCTGATCGTTTCATGACTTCTAGCACTGGGTATTTAACGCATGAGAAGTAGAACTTAATGTTTCTTTGCCGGTAATCGTCTACTAACTCGTGCAAGGCAGTATCCGCTGATGAATCCAGCTGATTAATAGCACTGGCATCCATCACTATGCTTTGAATGTTCGCGTCTGCCTGTTGATGTTTTTTGATGGTTTCTTTTAGGAAAGACACATTGCCGAAATAAAACTGAGCATCAAAACGTAAGGTCAACACATTAGGCTCTAGAACAACATTATAGTTTTTCTGGTTTCTATACTCTTGAGTGTTAGGGAGTCGGCCCAGTACCGCATAATGGGGGCGAGTTGTTCTAATATTAAACCAGATTATTGAAGCAATAATTCCAGAAAAAATTCCTTCAACTACGCCAATGAGCAAGGTGACCAACATGGTAAATATTAACAATAACAGGTCACTGGGTTTTACTTTAAACAGGTGTTTAATTTCATTAATGTCTACCAAGCTAAACACCGCAACAACAATAATTGAACCCAGAATGGCTTTTGGTATGTAGTAAAAAAGCTCTGTAAAAAACAATGATGCAATGGCAATCAGTATTGAGGTAATGATTGCTGCTAATCCTGTATTTGCACCAGCATTATTGTTCACTGCTGTTCTTGAAAATCCTCCTGTTACCGGCATGGCTTTAAAAAATGCAGCAACAATATTGGCAAGGCCCAAACCAACCAGCTCTTTGTTTGATTCAATTTCATATCGTTTCTCTTGAGCAATTTTTTTTGCAACGGCGATGGACTCCATAAAGCCCACAAAAGATATGGTTAATGCTATTGGCAACAGAGCGGTAATATCTTGTACTTCGAAACTTGGAAACTGAAATGGAGGCAAACCTGCTGGAACATCACCTACAATTTTCACCCCCACTTCATGGAGATCAAAATACCAAACAATAACTGTGGCTAAAATCACTGCCACCATAGGCCCGGGAATCAAAGGGCTTATTTTCTTTAAAACTAAAAGAACCCCAATTCCGAATAGCCCAATCAAAAAAGTTATTCCATGGATCTCTGCAAAACTTTGAGCTGTTAGTGTAATAACTTCTAAGATATTTTCTGTTCTAGGCAGCGGCAAACCAACAATGTGTTTTAATTGAGAAAACGCAATAATCAAAGCAGCCGCAGATGTGAAACCACTAATGACTGGATGGGACATAAAGTTTGTTAAAAAGCCTAAACGAAATATACCCATTGCAAGCTGTATCACACCAACCATAAGAGCTAGGGTGATGGTTAGCTGTAAATATGTTTGACTGCCAGACTCAGCAATTGCCCCAACACCGCTTGTCACTAGCAATGCGACCATGGCTACGGGCCCAACCGCAAGCTGTTTAGATGTTCCAAATACTGCATAAACAATTAAGGGTAAGATTGATGCGTACAGACCAATGATAGGGTCAAGTCCAGCCAGTAACGCATAGGACATTGCTTGAGGAATTAACATCATGGCGACAGTGACCCCTGCTATCACATCACCTTGCAAATCTCTTTTCTGATAATTTGGCAACCAATGGAAAATAGGAATCCATTGTTTTAAGGCATTCATGTTGCTGCTCTCCTAATCAATCAAAATGTCCTGCCTGCCAGGGCTTATAGCTCGCCCTGTACAGATGGCTTTGATTCATCTTAGCAACTGCAATGCCAGAGAATTAGTCCTTAAAAATCAGTGAGTTATGAAGGGAAAATACCATCGATGTTTCATGCTGTTTCAACAGTCGGTTGCAAGGCTGTAGCGTTTAATCTATGGAGGTTTTGATTACTACTGCCACGCCATGACATTTCCAGAGTGGCATTTTTATATTCATACCTTCCGTCAATTAACACATCCAAATATGGCAACAGCTGTTGTTGTTGATAAGAGAGTTCTTCGAGCTTATAACCTGTCCAACACCATATATCTTTTTCAGGCATTTGATTTTTGATTTTTTTAATTAGACCTAGCACAGTGGGCGCATTCGCCGGATGCAATGGGTCGCCCCCGGAAAGAGATAACCCCTGACGAACAATTCTAGTGTCTGCTAGGTCTTTGAGAATTTTTGTTTCCAGTTCCTGAGTATATTCTTGACCACTGTTGAATGCCCAAGTTTTAGCATTATGACAACCGTGGCAGCGATGATCGCAACCAGAAACAAAAAGTGTGCAACGGGTTCCGGGGCCGTTTACCACGTCCACCGGATAATAAGCGCTGTAGTGCATTAATGAGAATCCATGTGTTTTACCCGTCGCCGAACCTCTTCTTGTTTCCCGGCATTAAAGGGTCGTGCGTTGGGTGATCCTAAATAGCCACAAACTCGTCGTGTAACAGACATTGATTGCGAATCCTTGTTACCACAATTAGGACATTTAAATCCTTTAGGGGTGCACAGGAACTCGCCTTTAAAGCCACAACACAAGCAACTATCAATTGGTGTGTTAGTACCGTAATAAGGAACTCTGTGGTAGCTGTAATCCCAAACATCTTCTAACGCTTTTAAGTTATGGCTGATATTGGGGTACTCCCCGTAACAAATAAAACCGCCGCTCGCAATTTCGGGATAAGGCGCTTCAAAATCAATTTTGTCGTAGGGGTTAACTTTCTTTTCTACATCTAAATGAAATGAATTGGTGTAGTAGCCTTTGTCTGTTACGCCTTCAATTTTTCCAAATTCTTTCAAGTCCAACTTACAAAACCTGTGGCATAGATTTTCGCTGGGGGTACTGTACAAACTAAAGCCAAAGCCAGTTTCAGACTTCCACTGCAGTACCGCTTGCTTTAATCGAGCGACCATTTCAATAGCAAGCTGTTGTTTTCGTTCATCATCAAAAATATGAGTCTGATTGCCTAGCAAACTAACAACGGCTTCATGAACGCCTATGTAGCCTAATGAAATGGATGCTCTGCCTTTTTCGAATAACTGAAGTATATCGTCATCTTCTTTTAGCCGAACACCGCATGCACCTTCCATATATAAAATGGGAGCCACTCTAGCTTTAACATTTTTTAAGCGATCGATGCGACTCATCAGAGCCTTAAAGCAGAGCTGTAAATTTTGATCGAGAAGACTATAAAATTCTTTGACTGAATTGGCTTTTAACGCCAATCGAGGCAAATTAATACTCACAACGCCTAAATTATTTCTACCGGCATGGACTTCTTTTCCATTTTCAAAATATTGATCAAGAAAGCTTCGACAGCCCATGGGGGTTTTAAATGAACCCGTTTTTTCGATCACCTGTTCAACGTTTAAAATATCTGGGTACATTCTTTGGCTAGCACAACTCAGTGCTAACTGTTTAACGTCATAATTGGGGTCTGATGATTTGTGGTTATGGCCATCCTTAATGGCGAAAACTAACTTTGGAAACACAGCGGTTTTTTCGCTTTTTCCAAGTCCTTTAATTCTTACTTTGAGAATTGTTTTTTGAATAAGTGTTTCTTGCCAAGTTTCTCCTAAACCAAAGCCGAATGTTACAAAGGGCGTTTGTCCATTGGAGGTATGCAGGGTATTCACCTCGTATTCCAAAGCTTGAAATGCATCATAGCATTCCCGTTCAGTTTGAGCTCTGGCAAAACGTTCAATGTCGCTCACCTGCCATTGAGCTGCAGTGTCTAAATGTTTTTGATAGCTTTTTTCAACATAAGGAGCCAATACTTGATCAATTCTATCTATAGTGGTGCCACCGTAAATATGGCTGGCGACTTGAGCAATAATTTGCGCTGTAACATTAGTAGCGGTAATGATTGATTTTGGCGTTTCAATTTCCGCATTACCCATACGAAAACCGTCTTTTAGCATACCTTCCAAGTCAACCAGCATGCAGTTAAACATTGGAAAAAACGGCGCATAGTCCAAGTCATGATAATGAATGTCGCCAGACTCATGCGCAGTCACAATATCTGTGTCGAGCATATGGGTTTTGGCATAATGCCGGGCGACTATTCCTGCTAACAAATCTCTTTGGGTTGGAATAACATTGCTGTCTTTATTGGCATTTTCATTGAGCAGGTCTGCATTACTCTGCCCTAATAAACTTTCGATCTCACTGTTCAGGTTTTTGAATCGGTCTCGTTCTAGGTCACGTTGCTTGCGATAACCGATATAGCTGCGAGCAACTTTAGACAGATTAAACTCAATAAGCGTTTCTTCAACACAGACCTGTATTTGCTGAATAGATAAGCTGGACTCATCAGAAAGCTTAAGCTCTATTGCTTTCACCAAACTATTCAAAACTTGTAGGTTCAGATCCCCGACAGATTCCATTGCCAGCGTGATGGCGCGAATAATTCGATTCATGTTGAAATCGACGCAACTACCGTCGCGTTTTACTACCGTTATTTCAGAGAAATCTGCTATGGGTGTTGAGTTAGAAGAGGTGTGGCTTGAAAGCATTTCAGTCATCTGTATTCCTCCCGAATCACAGAAAGGGAGAGGCAACAGATTTTCTCAAGTTAATGATCATTTCTGCGACTGGAACGCCCCGCCCAATAAGTTAGGTTGGCTGTCTGCAGGTATCCTGGCTTTCAAATACTGCTAAACCTATGTCTTCCAGTGACTTCACATCAGTGGCTTTAACAGGGCGATTTTGAGTACAGTTGCGGGGGCAGCTCTCGCTTTAAACGAGATTCCCTTCAAAGCCCAACGGTATTGGCCGCTGAACACAGACAGCAGATATAGTGGTTTGGTTTTGCTATAACCGCAACATCTAGTATTTCGAAACTTAAGTCAGCTCTGATCTAGGTCAGCCTTAGCCAACTTTAAAAAGTTTTCTATCACAGGTTCTGCTACCCGATTGGAATGTATGCCCAAATAAATACTTTTCGGGATTCCTTTTTGACCTAACCTCAGAGGCAGAACGTCAAAATCTCTTTGGCACTCTTCAATTAACCAACCCGGTAAGGCAGCCACGCCCCGATTAGCGGCCACTAACTGCAACAACAAATCGGTTGATTCAACAGTATTGTGTTTTCTGGGCTGAATGCCCGCCGGCATTAAAAAGTGGCTGTAAATGTCCAATCGACTCGGCTCAACTGGGTAACAGTACAATTGCTGATCTTGTAGCTGCTGAGGTTCCACAAAATCCAATTCAGAAAATGGGTGACTACCACCAACCACCAACATCTGCTCATAATCAAACACACGGACGTAGTCTACTTCCCTTTGCTTAAGGGGGTCTGGCGTAACCAAAATATCAATATCATGGCTATGCAAAGCCGCCATACCTCCAAACTGAAATCGCTGTTTAACATCCAAATCTACTTCAGGCCATTGTTGCAAATAGGGCTCGATCACTTTCATCAGCCATCGGTAGCAAGGGTGGCACTCCATGCCAATTTTTAGCGAGCCCATAGAGCCTGAAGCAAACTGCCTTAATTGTTCGTCCAGTCTTTCCAACTGCGGCAGAATTCTTGATGCCGATGTTAGTAAATACTCACCTGCATGAGTGAGCCTTAAATTACGGCCCTGTTTTTCCCAAAGCTGAGTACCAATTTGGCCCTCTAGCTTCTTAATGCTGTGACTTAACGCGGATTGAGTTAGGTACAAGGCTTTGGCCGCCGAAGTGAGAGACCCCTGCTCTTCAACGGCTTTCAGAATTTGGAGGTGAATACGCTCGATCATGATCAACCCATGAATATTTTTAATAGATAATTGAAATAATAACATTATTCTTCATGAATTCATTTTTTTATGCTGCACCTGTCTTAAATTAAGGAGCAGCACATGGCTAAGATACACAACCTAGGGTTCCCTAGAATTGGTGCCCAGAGAGAGCTAAAAAAAGCACTAGAGAGCTATTGGAAGAATGATATTTCTCAGTCGAAACTGGAGAGCACTGCAAAAGAACTGCGCTCAAATCATTGGAAATTACAAAGCCAATTAGATTGGTTACCGGTGGGGGATTTTTCGTTTTACGATCAGGTATTAGATACCAGTTTTCTAGTTGGGAACATTCCCGAACGGGCCAGAAAGGACAATGAACAAAGCTTAGAAAACTACTTTCGTGTTGCTCGTGGAAGAGCTCATCAGTCGGACAACAACGAAATTTTTGCTGGCGAAATGACCAAATGGTTCGACACCAACTACCACTATATTGTTCCAGAGTTTTGCAACACTACTGAGTTCAGCCTCAATGCAGACAGACTAATTGCACAAATTCAGGAAGCAAAATCTCTTAACCACAATATAAAGCCAGTAGTGTTAGGGCCATTGAGTTATTTGAAATTAGGCAAGTCATCAGATGGAACAAAGGTTCTGACTCTTCTGGATAAACTGATTCCAGTTTACCAGCAGTTGCTAACAAAACTGGCAGACGAACAGATTGAATGGCTTCAACTGGATGAACCTATTCTAGTCACAGACCTAGATAGTCACTGGCAGCAGGCCTTTGAAAAGACTTACCATCAATTGCAGACTACGCCAGTCAAACTCTTGGTGGCCAGTTATTTTGGCGAGCTTCAAAATAATCTGCAGTTGCTGTGCAATTTGCCGGTGTCAGGTATTCACGTAGATGCAGTTCGCGGCAAGAACGAAATCGCAAAAACTATTGATTGGTTACCTAGTCACAAGGTTTTATCACTGGGTGTTATTGATGGTCGAAATATTTGGAAATCGGACTTAAATAAGCTAATTGAATGGCTATCTCCTATCGCCACAAAGCTGGAGGAGCGACTATGGTTAGCACCCTCCTGCTCGCTGCTTCATGTACCGGTAGATTTGGAATTAGAGAATCAGTTAAACCCAGAAATCAAGAACTGGTTAGCCTTTGCGGTTCAAAAACTGGATGAACTAAAGGTATTAGAACAAGCCATTAACCAGGGTAAAGAATCGGTGGCAAATAAGCTTTCACTAAATGAGAAGGCGATAGAAAGTCGCAAAAACAGCCCATTGGTGAATGATACTTCTGTTAAAAGTCGCATTGCAGATATTAATGAACAGCTGGGTCAGCGACAGTCTACATACCTGGAACGAGCAAAGATTCAAAAGCAGATTTTAAACTTACCAGAATTTCCAACCACCACAATTGGCTCTTTTCCTCAAACACCAGACATTCGAAAAACCCGTCGAGACTTTAAACAGGGCACTATTAGCTTTGAACATTATCAAAAGAAGATTCAATCAGAGATTCACTACTGTGTTCAGCAACAAGAGAGCTTAGACCTGGATGTTTTTGTGCATGGCGAAGCAGAACGCAACGACATGGTAGAGTATTTCGGTGAACAGCTTCAGGGCTTTGCAATTAGTAGTTTTGGCTGGGTGCAATCCTATGGATCTCGATGTGTTAAACCCCCTATTTTATTTGGAGATGTTAGCCGCCAAAATGCCATGACTGTTGAATGGACTCAATACGCCCAATCGTTAACAGATAAACCCATGAAAGGCATGCTCACAGGGCCGGTGACAATTTTGAATTGGTCGTTTGTACGGGATGATCAACCTCTTGACGTAACCTGCAAGCAAATTTCGCTGGCTATCAGAGATGAAGTTTTAGATTTGGAGACATCCGGTACTCAAATTATTCAAATAGATGAAGCAGCATTGAGAGAAGGTTTACCCCTAAGAAAAAGCCAATGGCAAGAGTACTTAGACTGGGCCGTCGAAAGTTTCAGAATCACTGCGAACGGTGTTCAAGATAAAACTCAGATTCATACTCATATGTGCTACTCCGAATTTAATGACATTATCAATGCCATTGCTGATATGGACGCGGACGTCATTACTATCGAAACATCTCGCTCAAACATGGAATTGTTAGATGTGTTCGATGAATTTGAATATCCCAATGAAATAGGCCCTGGCGTTTACGATATTCACTCACCAAATAGACCGGCAGAATCGAGTATTTTAAGACTCATGCGTCAGGCTCAGCAGCGCATACCAAAGGAAAGACTTTGGGTGAATCCAGACTGCGGTTTAAAAACCAGAAAATGGGATGAAGTAATACCTGCACTGGAAACCATGGTATCGGCAGCAAAATCTCTCAGACAAGCTTCATAAATAGCAAAAGTGGCTTCACTCAATTCTTCATTCGGCACTGAAACTGCTCAGTGCCAATAAAGATTTTTTACACATTCATGAGTGTTAGTCTCTGCCACCTTTCAGCTATCGGCTATGAAACTCTGTTTGCATAGCACCACACATGATCATGATTGCTCTGACATCTTGCGCAAATTTTAGCCGACAATTGAAATAAACCATTCCTAAAAGCCAAGGGTCTAATTTACAGTACCCATTGTGATATTCAGAAGTTTTACGGCTTTGTGGCTTTGTATTTGCTGATTTATTAGCTGACTCCCTGAGTTAGCTCAGCTACTTATTCAAATTAAGCGGTTAAGTCTTGACTGATTTTAAAAAGTAGTAAGTATTGTGATGCTTTACGGCGAGCACCGAATAAAGGATACTATTCCGGGCTGTAAATTTGTGATGCAATTCAAGCTTTCGCTGCTTAATTTTAGGGCAGCTAAGAGTTTTAAAGGACTAAAACTATGGAATTTCAAACCCTCGATCAATATTTCAAAGAAGAAAAAAATAGCTGCTGGATTCTCTTAGCACTTGGTTTAGCAGGGCTTTCCGTATCATTCATGCTGTGGTCTTCGGAAAGCCAATATGTACCAATGACAGCTCCCTTTATCGTCGTGAGCTTGGCTTTCATGATTATCGGCTCGCTAAATGCGGCCAAACTCCCTAACCAAGCCAACCAGCTCAAGTCAGATTTATCAGATGATTTTCTGCCAACGCTTTCTTCAGAACTCTTACGAATGAGTGTTTTAGAAAAAAACTTTTCTATTACTAAAAAAATCGAACTGTCGTTTGCACTGGTGAGTACCTTGTTAGTCGCCTTTGCAGGCCTTGAAAGTATTTGGTTTTCTATGGGGGTAGGTATTCTAATCGCTAGTTCTATTGCCTATTTATGCGACACGTTCGCGCACTATCGAGCAATGATTTACGTAAGTTGGTTATGTGAACAAACACCCACTAAATGGATGTGATGATTTTAACCAATATCGCAACGGGCTCATTGCTATGAGCCCAGATGAAGAAACTGAGTTTCAAGAACTCCAAAAGCTTTATCGACAATTCAGCCGACTTGCCGCACTTCCAGATTCTGAGTGGTCCAACTGGGCCTCCTTATTCACTCGACACACATTCAACAGCCAAGATCATATATTCACAGCTGGAGACCGTATCACCCGCTTGTACTTCCCAGTTTCTGGCATTGGGCGCTATTACTACCTGCAACCGTCTGGAAAAGAATTTAATAAATCCTTTATTACCCCAGGAGGGGTTTATAGCAGTATCAGCTCATTGCTTAATGAAACACCCAGTAATGTTTATGCCCAAGCACTGACACCCACCATATGCTTTTCAATTAGCTATCAGTCCTTGAAAGAACTGGCTGAGCACGACAAACATTGGAACCGGTTAGTGATGCGTTTACTTGAACTACTAGCAATCAAAAAAGAACGTCGAGAAGCTGACTTTTTACTGTTAGATGCAAGTGAACGTTATCAAAATTTTTGTCGGGAGTATGAGTCCATATTGGATCAGGTTCCTAATTATCATATTGCATCCTACCTTGGCATTACTGAAGTAGCGTTATCACGCATTAGAAAAAAATTGAAATTAACCTAGGTTAATGAGAGGCCAGCTGGGCTATTTCAAAATGGTGTTCTCTATCGAGGTAGCCATTTATGAATCTTAAAAACAACTGCGTTCTGATTACCGGCGGCAGCGAGGGAATCGGATTAGAAATCGCTAAACTGCTGACGGCTAATAACAAAGTCATCG
>JANQHX010000012.1 GCA_028282465.1 Gynuella sp. | reverse complement strand
GAAGGAAATTGATAAGCTATCGAGCTGGTTAGAAGAATATGAAACAGAGGACTTTTCTATCTCTAAAGTCACTGGTATTCACAATATTATTAAAGAGAGTCATAAAGCTCTGAATGAAGGAAAATCTGAATATTATAAAATATCAGATTCAGAGGAAGTGATAGCTCAAGAGTTTTTCCTTTTTCAAAATGCGGGCCCGGATGAGTTACAGCCAGTCGTGGATTCGCAATTCCAAAAGACCCGTCTTGCAGTAGTGATGCCGTGGATTGACACAGTTAAATATCAACCATTCCTTCGTGATATTTCTGACTATTTTGATAACCATTTTAACGCCGAAGCTGAAATTGATGTGACCGGTGTGGTGCCGTTGTTAGGTAAAACCCTCTACAGCGTCATTAGAACTATGGCGCAAAGTTATTTGGTCGCTTTCGCTGTGATCGCGTTCATGATGGTTGTGTTATTGGGGTCTGTTAAATATGGGCTGCTAGCTATGATCCCTAACCTTTTGCCTATTACTCTTATGCTTGGTCTTATGCATTGGTTATCGATTCCATTAGATATGTTTACTATTTTAGTGGCTTCAATCGCTATCGGAATAGCAGTAGATGATACCGTTCATTTTATGTATCACTACCGAAAGTATTATATCGAAACAGGCAACCCCCACGACTCAGTAAGTAAAACATTAGAGTCAACAGGTCGTGCCATGGTTACGACCTCAATCGTTTTGTGCTTGGGTTTTGCCATGTTAATGGCGTCTAGTATGAATAATATTGAAAACTTTGGCTTGCTGACATCGACCACCATTTTATTAGCATTGTTTGCAGATTTTTTGCTCGCGCCAGCCATTATGGTTTTGGTCTCAAAGCCTATAGGAAAACGCAGTTGATTAAATTTGTAGTCTTGCCCCAAACCACCAACCATTAAATCGATCAACCATACCCAGGTTTTCATCATAGGCTTGGAATGTTTGCCAGCGAGAAATGACGCTAGCATGGGAACCTAAGAACCAATCTATACCCGTCGTAACGTCTAACGTGAAAGGGTAAGCCTGTTGATCCCAATCGAACGACATAAACATTGGGCGTGCAAGCACTCCAGTGTGAAAGAACATTCCTTTGATGGGTTGAAATATAGGTGACACGCCAATGGCAAAACCAACTCGATCGTGTTCTGTGGGTTCAATAATGAGCTGGCGGCTGTCATCGAATGCTTCTTGATAGATAAGAAATTTGAATTTTAATCCTCCTTGCCTTGGTTTTTTAGGGTAATGAAACATATCAAGATAGATTCCGGCTTGATGATGGGTCCAACCGTTCCAAGACCTGTGCTCTAATCCAAAATAGCCAATGTTACGTCTTGTTTTTTCTTCCTGCTTCTCTGCTCTGCTTAAACCAAGTAAATAATTCTTTGAGATGTCTTGTTCGGAATATTCTAATATCAGTCTATAGGTTAAAGGTTTCTGCTTTGCATTTTGATAATTGATTAAATCTTCTGACTGTGTGAAGGTGGTATTAACTGAAAAGACTATCGCTAATAACCTGAGTTTATTTATAAGTTTCATAGTGAATTATGCCTGCTCAATTAGACTTGTTGAGTTGACAAAAACTGTTGGGTGCGAAAAAGAATAGGTTATTGCTTTTTTAGTAATGAATGCGTTCATGGTCGTGAATTCGATAATCTATTAATAGTTTCTTATATTCATACTAGCCCTAAAAAAAAGTTTTTTTATAAATACTATAGCTATCAAATTTAGGATAAGAACAACTATAAGGGTTTATAATTAAGACGAAGGTTCATTGGTGGATAAACTCGAATCTGTTATGAAGAGTCATTTAGTACCAGTGCATTTAAATAGGCTCAGGCGAGTTTTAATGTTTTGTGGATTGCTCGCAGGGATCTTTGTGGTTGTAGTCTCGGTGTACACCAGCCAACGAGTATACAGGCTAGGATCAGACTTGGTTCAGTCTGAAACCAAGAACTCTATGATTAATGTGAAGCTCTGGATACAGGCTCAATTGTCGCCATTTGCTAGCATAGCGCACACAGATCCTCTAAAGGTCAATCTAACCAGTAACCAGTTGATTTCCCAGAAACACGTTTTTAGTTTAGAGAATGATATTGGACTGAAATCGGTGTCAGGTATTCCATGGAACACTCAATGGAATAAATTTCAACAAGCAGGGGTGTGGCATGTAGGTAGCTCTTGGTTAGTACCAGACTCATCAATGTATTGGACACCTTTGGTTTATCGTGCATCCGATGATTATCAATCCCAGAGGATCGTGTTATTTCTCAATAGCCAAGAATTGGAAAACAAGGTCAAAGGCTTATTTCATAAACCTGACGTTAGATTCCATTTGTTCAGTGACAATGGTCAGCTTTTGATGGCTAGTGAGCAATATACGAAAAGAATTGGTCAGAGTTTTCTCCATGATCCGGTATTCAGTGCAGCCTGGGAACCTAACTCGGGTTTTCTGGATAATGATTCCAGATACACCTATTCCAGTGCTATTTCAGGCTGGCCCCTAGTTCTTTCGGTTTCAGTAGAAACAGCCGACATGCTAAAAAAGGTAGAACGTGAAGTCACTTTCTTAGCTATCACACTCTTGGTTGTCATTCTTCTATTGCTTTGGTCGGGTTACCGCTTAGACGGCATGGTGAGGCGCAGCATTCGGATACACGATGATCTTCTTGAAGCACAGGTTCGTTTGGACTATTTGGCGTCTGTTGACGAGCTAACTGGAATTTTTAATCGGAGAGAGTTTATCAGACAACTCAGTGATGAATGTATTCGAGCTCGAGAGGGTGCTGAGTCGAGCCTGCTTATGTTAGATCTTGATCACTTCAAACAAGTAAATGATAGATATGGCCATCCTTCTGGAGATACTGTGCTTAAGAACTTTGTTAGACGAGTCAGGCACCAAATTAGGCCTACGGATTTAATTGGACGCTATGGGGGCGAAGAGTTTTTGGTTCTTCTAAAGGATATTTCAGAAGAAACCAGTATGGAAATTGCGGAGCGACTTAGAAAGTCAATTGAAAGTACTCCAGTTCTGGTTTATGGGTACAAGCCTATTTCAGTGACTGTATCTATTGGTTTAATACGGCTGGATCAGCATTGTTTTGAAGTCACCAAAGCCCTGAGCAAAGTAGATAAAGCGTTGTATAAAGCGAAAGAGTCGGGTCGTAATCAAGTTGTTCAGCTCGATTTGACAGCCTGATAGACTAGGGTCAAATTCAAATCACTAAATCGAAATCAATGTCTAAGAAAAATTCCCCTTCCCAGATCACCGAAGAACAAGCAATGGCGATTGCGAAAGGTACTCAAAAACCGGGTCAAACCAAAGAGCAAACCAAACTGATCGCCCAGGGCATTAGCCATGGTATTCATTTGTTCAAACAGCAGGAAAAAGCCAAAGCTAGGGAGCGGGACAAAGCCCGCAAAAAACAGCAAAAAGATAAAGTCGTTGAAATTCAGCCCGAATCCTCAGCAAAGCCTCAATCCAGTTCAATTCTAAAGGTTTTGCCATGGGCACTATTGTTGATCAGCTGGTGCCTTTTTGCTGTGTTTTTCTTACTTGAATAGACCTTTATGCCTTGGATCTTCAACTATCTGCTACAGTGAATTAAATATTCTATAAAGATGTAATTCTAGGTTCATGCGGGAAACCATAGACAAAAAATTTCTGGTTATTGATGATTTCAATAATGTTAGAAAGTCTATCAAGTCAATGTTGCAAACCTTAGGTATTCAAGAAATTGACGAAGCCGATAATGGTCAACGGGCAACTAAAAAAATATCGCAAAACAAATACGATGTCATTCTTTGCGACTACAACCTAGGGCCAGGTAAAGATGGGCAGCAACTACTTTACGAGTTGAGAAAAAAGAATATGCTGCCATTCACGACCATTTACGTGATTATCACCGCAGAAACTGCGCGAATCATGGTAATGGGCGCTTTGGAGTACTCTCCAGATGATTATCTTGCAAAACCTTTCGCCCTTGAAACCTTAAAGCAGCGGCTCTTGAGATGGCTTGATCGGTTAGACGTTACCATGCCCGTGCTCAAAGCCAAAGATGAGCAAAATTCAAAGAAAATCGTAGACGAGGCGAAATATATAGCTGACTCCGAACCCAGGTATCGAGGCTGGGCTCAAAAGCAGATTTCGGATGTGCTGATCAAATCGGGAGAATTAGAGCAGGCCGAAGAATTTTTAAAAACGGTTATGGGGGCAAGAGCACAGGCTTGGGCTCAATTTGACCAAGCAAGATTGGAAATGGCCAGGAATAATTTGATTGAGGCTGTGACCATTTTGGAGGACTTGGTAAAAAAATACCCTAATCATGTTGCTGGATATGACTGCTTAGCAGAATGTTATGCCAAGTTAAACCTTCCAGAAAAACAAGTTCAAGCGTTATCAGCAGGTATTCAGCAGTCCCCCCGAAATTTTGATCGCCAGAAAACACTGGCTGATGTGGCGAATGAACTGGAGGACCACTTCATTGCCGGCAAAGCCTATAAAGAGGTTGTAGGGTTAGCTGAAAACTCATGGCAAGAAAGTACCCATCATTACAACGACCTGCTGTCATCGCTCACCTTGCAATTTGATGAAACGGATGATCCGGAAAAGCGAAAAGCACTGCAGCGGACGATTATTTCCTACTCAAAAAAGTTAATTAAACGATTTCCGGACGAGCTGAATCAGGTTAAATACATGGCTCGCCTGTATCACATAGCCTCTGATGAGAAAGCGTCGCCTGAGCAACCTCAGACTCAGCAAGCATTGAAAAAACTCAGAACTGACGCGGAAGCAAATATCTCTGATTTCAACCCAGAAGTCACTGCTGTGGCGGCTAGAGTGTTGTACAAGCATCATCAATTTAAGGATGGTGATGAGTTAATTGAATCCCTAAAGAATGCCCAGACCCTTGATGAAAGGATCTACGAAAAACTGGATCAATTACAGAACGAACCCATCTCGAAATATGCCCGCGAAAAAGCCTTGGAACTAAACAAGCACGGGATGGAGCTCTATGAAAAGAAAAACTTTGATGAGGCATTCGACCAGTTTACTGAGGCCCTGCAATACTCTCCGCGTCACGCAGGCCTGGTTCTTAATTATGTTCAAACAGGCATGCAGTTGGTTAAGAATTCCAGTGATACCTCCACATCAAAAGGCATGCTGAATAGCTGCCAGGAAATTTTGGATCGTCTTAGTTATATCAGTGAACGACATAGTCAATACAAAAGGTATCAACTGCTATGTGGTAAGCTCAAAAAAATGAGAGAAAAGCTATGAATGATGACCAATTGTCCTTAGAAACTATTATGGCAACCATGGTTCATGATATTAAAAACTCACTAGGGCTTATAAATTCTCAATTAGACGGAGTCATTCACAAGCTTTCTAAAACCAGTGGCGAGGAAGTTAATTCCTTAGTTAGAGTTAGACTCGAAACCTCCAGAATTAATAATGATTTAATGCACATGTTGGGGTTCTACCGACTGCGAACTGAATTGCTTAGCCCGGTTATTGAAGATGTTTTTTTAGAGGATTTGTTCACTGATGTTATCTCCAGATTCGATATGACATTAAGTGAACTGAATATAGATTTTAGCCTGAGTATTGCTCCAGAAGCCGACTGTTGGTTTTTGGATCCTGTTTTGACTGAAGGCATGCTCAACAATGTGTTGACTAACTCCATCCGTTATACCCACTCTAAGTTAAGTGTTAAGGTTTTGGTTACGGAAGACCAATGGTTAAAAATTCAAATTACTGACGATGGAGAAGGTTATCCAGAAAGCATGCTTAATTGGCATGATGAAGTCAGTGATATCAATTTTAAAACCGGCAGCACAGGTCTTGGGCTGTATTTCAATCAGCAGATCGCTTCAATGCATGAAACAAATGGCCGCAAGGGTTACTTTGAATTAGAGAATGATTCAGATAACGGAGGAGCTATTTTCACACTCTATCTACCATAATTGATTTCATGAAAGTCAAACTATTCGCTTAAGTGCTGATTTATAAGCATATTATTTTTAAAGCTTGTCAAACTAAGTTTTTAGCATAAAAAAATCTATTCTCTGAAGCCCTTGATAATTCACGCCTCAAGTAATTTTTAGGTCTGAATAAAATAATAATTCGTAAATTCGCACCAGAAGCTCTTCTTCAGTTTCTATAATTACTAGTGCTCTTCCGTTCCGACCGGTGAGCAATCTTAATCGCTATTCATTTCCCTCCGGGGCTTTATGCCCCGGCTTTTTTCGTTCACTAAAGGTGCGTCTACAATCAATCATGCATGGTTTTGAGGATTGTCAGATTTGTATTTCTTTTCGGTTTGACTAAGCAGTCACAGTTATTTTTGGTTTATTTCAATAATACTGAATATCTGAAGGGTATTGCATAAGAACACCTAATAGACTTCGTTTGGCATATTTCTTGTTTTGATAACTTCAATTAAAACAAGGATTTAGAAATGAAGCTGTACTATCTGTTGCTACTCATGTGCTTCCCCTCTTTGGCATCTGCCGAAGAGAATTTAGCCACAATAAATGTTGACACGGTTTGGGTGGCTACTGCAGCTGCCTTAGTTTTTTTAATGCAAGCAGGATTCGCTTTATTAGAAAGTGGCTGTACCCGATCAAAAAATGCTGTAAACGTAGTGATGAAAAACTACATGGACGTTTGCTTAGGCACGCTAATATTTTGGTGTGTGGGGTACGGCATTATGTTCGGATCAAATCCCACGGGACTATTTGGAACTGATCAGTTTTTTCTAGTGAGTTCGGATCCATGGGATTACACCGTTGTGTTATTTCAAATGCTTTTTGCTGCTACCGCTGCAACTATAGCCAGTGGTGCTATGGCTGAACGTACTCGCTTTCACGGATATTTAATTGGTGCTGTATTAATTATTGGGCTTATTTACCCAGTGGTAGGCAGTTGGATTTGGAATGCAGAAGGCTGGCTAGCCAAGCAAGGCTTTATAGATTTTGCTGGTTCTACGGTTGTTCACTCTACTGGTGCCTGGGTTGCATTAGCGGGAATCATTATCGTGGGTGCTCGAACAGGGCGTTTTGATGCCGACGGTAAGCCGCGAGAAATTCCAGGGCATAATTTAAATTTAGTAGCGCTAGGTGGGTTTATCCTTTGGTTCGGTTGGTTTGGCTTTAATGGCGGAAGCACCTTAGCTGCAGACGCTAACATTGGGCTTATCAATTTAAACACACAATTAGCAGCGGGTGCTGGTGCGGTGGGAGCAATGCTGATGAGTCGCTTCATGGGTCAGGCTTTACTGCTAACGGTCATCGTCAACGGCAGTCTTGCTGGGCTTGTTGCTATCACTGCGGGGTGCGCAACTATGACACCTCCATTTGCCATTATTACTGGGCTAATAGGGGGTGCCATTGCTACCTCAGGTGCGAAGCTTCTACTAACCCTGCGTTTAGACGATGTGGTTGGAGCGATACCTGTTCACGGGTTTGCCGGTGCTTGGGGAACCATTGCAGCTGGAATGTTTTTAGATGGAGACTTATTTAACAAGGATGTGATTTTCGTGCAGATAGTTGGAGTAATAATTTGTTTTATATGGGCGTTTTTAATGACAATGCTCGTTTACAAGTTAGTGTCCAATTTCTTTGGTCTGAGGGCCGATACCATCCATGAACAACGAGGATTAGATGTGACCGAACATGCTGAAATAGGCTATCCAGAGTTTGGTAATGCTAATCCTTATGACCAGAGTACCCTCAATGCAATCAAACAATAATATTCATAAATATTTTCGGGACGAATCCACAATTAGAAGAGCAATTTTTTCAGCTACAGAAAAATTCTTATCACTGGAGAACCGCTATAGAGCACTTATTATATTTGAAAAAAAACACATTAGCAGAGTTCCTTTTGATGCTCAGGACTATATGACAGATCTTTGTCAAAGCCCTGCCTTAAAAGAGAAGCGCAGCGAAATGCTGCAACTGTTGGCTAAGTTTTTAAATACGCACATTGATCAGTTGCCAGCTGATCCAGAATTGGAGTTAGCAAGGTATAAAACTAAAAACCCAGAGTTGATGACAACTTCAAATGCGGATCACAGTACCAGGGCATGTGTGTTAGTTATTCAAAACATTTTTTCTAGCTTAAATGCTGATGAGCAATTTAAAGCGAAAGGAAAAGTTTTGAATTCAGTAAACAAATCAGACATGGCCTCGATGGCTAAATCAAGTATTCAAAGTTGGTTAACTGGGGGCAACAAATTAAAAATGGATCATACAGAATTGAATGATCGTCAGCTTCTGATTAATTTGCTTTATACTGCGGTTTGTGAATTTAGAGGTCCGGTATTAGCCGATCAAATGCTAAACAAAGTGGTGACCCATTCCATTCGTGCAAATCCAAATTTAGATCTTTCCATAAGAGAACTGCTTTAGACTAACTAATAGGTCTATGACTATTGAACCGGCAATAGAGCCGGTTTTTTTATTTTATTCATTTGCTTTAGCCGGTTTTCGCCACGGCTAATCCTGAAAATAACTAGGGCTATGGAAGCCTGTTCATAAATTAACTGCTGAGACAACTGGGCTCATTTTATATGCTGTAAGAAATTCTTAAGAGAGGTTATAAGTTAGTCTGAGTCTCCTTAAATAAATTGCGTATTTTTTGATTAAAAAACAGACGCAATAAGTGAATTAGCCCAAATTAGATGATGGTTATCAATCTATAACTTAAACCTTCATTTTCATGCATTAATTTTCTGCTAGGCTGCAAATTATAATTAATGGTAAGTCCTTTGCATTATGGCCTTTGACAATTTCAAAAACTTACAATTCAATAAAGCCTGAATGTTTGCATAAAAAAGGAAATCCAGCACTTTTTAAGTTAAGCCTCCACAAACTTGTTATTAAGTAAGGTGAAGTTACTATGCCAAATACTGTCTCAGCTGCACCCAATCCAGAATTGTCGGTAAACGACTTTAAGGAATCTGTAGTCAAGCATTTACGATCAACATTAGGAACATACGAAGAGAAAGCATCGACTCAAGCTTGGAGTCAGGCGGTTGCTGCCGCTGTTAATGAACTTGTTTTTGACGGAGTGAGTCGAACCCGTAAGACCCATGCCAGAGAAGATGCCAGAGCGGTTCATTATTTGTCTCTAGAGTTTTTAATGGGACGTTTGATGTCGAACAACCTACACAATTTAGGGCTCTTTGAAATTGCTGACCAAGCGATTTCAGAGTTGGGGCAAAGTCTCACAGATCTGCTAGAAGAAGAGCCAGACATGGGATTAGGTAATGGTGGCCTGGGTCGATTAGCCGCTTGCTTTCTTGATTCCATGGCCACTCTCGAACTTCCAGCAGTGGGTTATGGTATACACTATGAGCATGGTTTATTTAGGCAGGAGTTCTATAAAGGGCATCAGGTAGAAAGACCCGATGAATGGCGAGAGTTTGGTAGCCCTTGGGAAATTTGTCGCCCTGAGTCTCAGCAAAAAGTAAAACTCTATGGCTATGTTGAGACTGTTTACGATGGCGCCGTGCCTAAAAAAGTTTGGCACCCAGGAAGAGTGGTCAGAGCCATTCCTTGGGATATTCCAATTGTGGGTTACGGTGGCCGTAATGTAAATATATTGCGCCTATGGGAATCCAGAGCGGATAAGTTCTTTGATTGGGACGTATTTAATTCAGGCGGTTATGTTGACGCATACAAAGAGTCTGTAGAAGCTGAAACCATTTCTAAGGTCTTGTACCCGAATGATGAAACCGATGCAGGTAAAGAGTTAAGGCTGATTCAGCAGTATTTTTTCAGTGCTGCCTCAATTGCCGATGTAATGAGAAGATTTAAAAGCGCCCATGGCAATGACTTCTCAAAGTTTGCTCGACTCAATGCACTGCAATTAAATGATACCCATCCGGCTATTGCTGTGCCTGAAATGATGCGCGTACTGATGGATGACGAGGGCATTGAGTGGAGTCAGGCTTGGGAAATCAGTCAAGCTACATTCTCTTATACCAACCACACACTTCTACCTGAGGCGCTAGAGAAGTGGCCTCTGAAATTAATCGGGCATGTTCTTCCTAGGCATCTAGAGATCATTCTTGAAATCAACCATCGCTTCCTACACAACGACGTTGAACCAACCTGGCCGGGTAATGATGATATAAAACGCCGCCTTTCTATTGTTGAAGAGGGTGGTGCTCAAATGATTCGTATGGGGCATTTGTCAGTTATCGGTTCCCATACGGTGAATGGTGTGGCTGAAATCCATTCGGATCTAGTCAAAAGAGATTTGTTTCCAGAGATGAATCAGCTTTGGCCTAAAAAGTTTACCAATGTGACTAATGGTATTACCCCTAGGCGTTGGATGAAGGCTTGTAACCCAAGGCTCTCTACGTTAATTGAAAAGCATGTCGATAAAGATTGGCCAAGATACCTTGAAAAATTGGAAGCACTTAAGCCCCTAGCTGACGATGAAAGTTTTCAGAAAGAATACATGGCAGTGAAACAAGCCAACAAGGAAGAGCTAGTTGGTATTATTAAAAATCTAATGGACATAGATATCAGTGCTGATGCTATTTTTGATATTCAGATAAAAAGGCTTCATGAATACAAACGCCAGCATTTAAACCTGTTGCACATCATGGCCCAATATAGACGTCTATTGTTGAATCCTGATTATGACATGGTGCCTAGGGTTTATTTCTTTGGCGCTAAAGCAGCACCGGGCTATGCACTGGCGAAGCAGATCATTTTTGCCATCAACAAAGTTGCGGAAAAAATTAATAACGATGAACGTATTGGTGGCAAGATAAAAATTGTTTTCCCTGCTAATTATCGTGTGTCTTTAGCGGAGAAACTGATTCCGGCTGCAGATGTATCAGAACAGATTTCCCTAGCAGGCAAAGAAGCTTCAGGTACTGGTAATATGAAGTTGGCCCTAAACGGCGCAATTACCCTGGGTACTTTGGATGGTGCCAATATCGAAATCGCTGAAGAAGCGGGCTCTGAAAATGTTGTGATTTTTGGGATGGAAGTGGACGATGTGATCGCCAAACAACAGGCTGGTTACAATCCTTCAGATTATTATCATAAGAACGAAGAGCTTAAAGCAGTGCTGGATTGGTTTGACAGTGATTTCTTTACTCCAGGTGAGCCTCGTTTGTTGAAAGATATTAAATATAACTTGGTCGACCATGATCCATTTATGGTGCTAGCTGATTTTGACTCTTACTGTGAGGCGCAAGAAAAAATTGATGCGCTTTACCGAGATAAAAAAGCATGGGCGAGATCAACTATTATCAACACGGCAAGCCTAGCCAAGTTTAATTCTGATCGCTCTATGATTGATTACGCCAAGAACATTTGGAATCTCGGCGGAATTGCAGCTGACGATTAATCAAAGTTATTTAGAATAAAAAGCCAGCACCTAAGTGCTGGCTTTTTTGTGTAAGAAGTTAATTTATTTTCAGCGCACTTTTAATTTGTTTAACCTCACCAGCGAAACCTAGTCCCGCTTCTGCGTAGATGTTAAAACTAAGATCTACACCCGCTTCTTCTAATTCATGTTGCTGATCTGCAAACTGAGAGGTAGCCGCAATAAATCCTTGGTAACCCAGCTGTTCTATTTGATGCACTGCTGCTAAGTTAGCGCTGTGAATAGGCAGAGTTAACATCACTCCTTCTAAATCATCAAACAACCCCTTTGTTCTCTGCCAAAATTCAGGATTAGTTGCGTCACCGGTTACCACATTTCTCCCTGCTTGTTGATGTTCTCGAGTCTTTAAGCTGCTAAGTTCTACTCCGGTGATATGACCAGGGAAATCCTCCTCCAAAGCTTTATACGCCGAAGTACCCATACGTCCCATACCGAAAATAATTATCTTTGTGTCCGACAAATCTATGTCCAGGTCATCGGGTAAACGTTTTGTGCGTTCAAACCGTTTTAAATGATTACGGCACAGTTGGTAAATGTGATCTCGAAATTGAATTAAAGGAGCCGCCACTACAAATGAAATTGACAGTGCAATCGCAAATACCGCAATCCAGTCTTTGTTTAACCAACCCATGGACACTGCAAGCGCTCCGACGATTAGCCCGAATTCGCTGAAGTTATTGAGGTTAAAAGATGCTCGCCAAGAAGTGCTGGTGCGGAGAGAAAAGGCGATAAATAGCGCATAAAATAAAAAGCCTTTGATTGGGAGTAACAAGATAAAAATACCCGCCAATAGAACTTCACTCCAGCCTGGCATTGCAGTCATGCCCACACTTAGGAAAAATCCAACTAGGAATAAATCTTTAAAACTTAGTAGAGATTTAGCTAACTCGCTGGCCTTAGCATGGGTGGCTAATAACATACCCAGTACCAGTGCTCCCACGTCTCCTTTGATACCTACTAGTTCGAAAACATCAGCCCCAAGTAATGCCAGTACTATTCCAAACAGTACCAGTAATTCGCCATGGCCAGTTTTGTCCAAGATTTTCCCTAGTATATACTTTAGTGGAATAAGTACCAGTAATAGTACAGCCCAAATACTGGGCATTTTCCCTACTGTGATGGCTAAAAAGATAACAGCGGCAATATCTTGAATAACCAAGACACCAATGGCCAATTGCCCATGTTTAGATGCCATGGCACCCGCTTCATCAAGAGATTTAATGGCAAACACAGTGCTCGAAAATGAAAGTACAAAGCCCACCAATAATGAGGTTTGTAAATCAAAACCGGCAAGTAGAGGTAATCCGATGACCGATAATGCCATGGTGAATAAAGCAAATACTAATGTAATCACCAGCATGTGGGTTACTGCGACTCCCCAAACTCTTGGCCTTATCAAGCTGCGCAGTTGAAGTTTTAATCCAATAGAAAAAAGTAAAAGCGTAATGCCTAGATCGGCTATGGTGTTTAAAAACTCATCACTCTCAGCGCCAAAGGCATTTAAAACAAATCCGGCAATCAGAAAGCCGATCAAGGGTGGCAGGCCAATGAGTTTGACAGAAAAGCCAAATATAAATGCGATTGCTATCCATAAGGGATCATTGGGATGAATAGAAAGAAGTATGGATTCCAAGGTTCAGTATTCCAGTTTTTATTTGCAATTGAACTCAGTCTGTAGTCGTCACTCTTGTAAATGCATTCAGTATCGCACTGGTTTGATAGTGCTATTATCAATATAGCTTAGTAGCATCTGATTTTATAAACATGCCAGCCGAAGGTTTGCGATTGAGTCGTTCTTTAGCACTATCACTCATTACTTGTACCATTTTTTAATGGCAGCTAATTAGGTTTCAACGTTTTTAAACCAGAATCTAGCCCTCTCAATAATTTCTGTGACGCCTTGGTTGGATATATTGCGTTCATGGGAAATAACAAAAAACGATTCCTTAACTTCCTCCGTGCGGCCAATTTCAACGGTCTGGTATTGTCTTGCGACATCCTCTGAAATAGCACTGGGTATGACAAACACTCCGGCCCCTTCATGTCCAAAAGCCTTCATCAATGCACTGTCGTCGAATTCACCGGTGATTTTGGGGGCTAATTGATGTTCTTGAAACCATTGAAGAAGGGACGACTGTACCTGTGACACCGCACTAGGCAACAACATGGGTGCATCGTTTAAACAAGAGGGAAAGCTTCCATCAAGTGTTGAAGCCAGCTTTTCCGTAGCCATAAAGCTCATGCCACTGCTGCCAAGTTTATGGTTATAGCCTCTAACACCTATGTGATTGGGAATAGGGCCATCTGCTAACACGATATCTAGTTTTCTCAAGGCCAGTTCCGCAAGTAAGTTTTCTTGGTTGTTTTCTTTGCAAACTATCCGAACATGCTCCTCTAAATTAAGAGTCGGTTTGAGAATTCGACTGGCAATTGACTTGGGTACAGCATCAGCAACACCGACCTTGAGAACCCTGGGTACATTTGAGTCAGCGTGTCGGAGTCGTTCTTCCAGCTCATCTTCCAATGCGAATATTTGCTCGGCGTAGCCTAAAACGACTTTACCAATTTCAGTTAATTTTAAACCCCTTCCAGATTTCTCAAACAGCTTCGATTGCAAGCTGTCTTCAAGCTGACTTATTTGGCCACTAATGGTCTGTGGTGTGACGTGTAAAGATTCACCGGCTTTGATCACACCACCTTGTTTTGCCACCACCCAAAAATACCGTAAGTGTTTGAAATTCAACATAAGCATTCTTAGTTCGAATAAAACTGATAATTTACACTGAAGATTCGAATTTATCTCCAGCTAAATCGAAACTAACGTGTAAGAACTAAAACAAAAAAGAGGGCTAGTTGTGAACATCGATATCCGTTCAAAGAACATAGTGCTAAATAACAACATTCGCAGCCACATTAAAAGAAGACTTGGGTTTGCATTCGACAATAAGCAGGACCAAATACTAGCCATTAATGTGATTTTGACAGATGTAAATGGCCCTAAAGGTGGTGTGGATAAAAAATGCGTGATGCTAATTCGGCTGGATAGCTGTAAAGAAGTAGTTGTGAAAGAGCAGCGAGAAGGTATTCGGTCAGCTGTAGATATGTGTGCACACAGAGCCAGTAAAGTTGTTTCCAGGAAATTGATGAAAAACCAACAAAAGCGAGCAGGGTTGGAAGCTCATCATAAGTACCAGATGTACGACATCAATGAACAAGAACATGAGTACGAAGAATTAGCGACGTATTAAAGATTTTTGGATTTCAGGGCTACATGTTTACGAATCCTTTAGATCCAGTGAGCGTAAAAAACTGTAAAAAAATTTCGGGCGTCGAAATAAACAAAGTAGTAATGCTGAATTTATTTGTCCCCAAGGAGCAAAATTCAAAATCAGGCAAGATCTAAGAGGAAACTCAGTGGGACAAATAGTTAATGTATTTAGACGAGGGTTGCAAATGAATGTTCAAAATTTACTTAACCAGTTTGTGGGAGATGGCGCGTCTAGTAAAGGGAAGGGTTCAGCCCTAGGCGGGTTAGCTGGTGGAGCTGCAGCAGGTGGCGTCATGGCACTGTTAGTTGGGAATAAAAAAGCTAGGAAGTTTGCTGGTAAAGCAGTGACTTATGGTGGTGCAGCAGTGCTTGGAGGGTTAGCTTTTAATGCATTAAAAAATTGGAAGCAGAATAATTCTCAAGATCAAAAATCTGCTTCAGCTTTAGATCATCAGCAATCAGCACCGGGTGAAAGAGAGCGTTCATCAGGTATGGATTCTGACTTCGAACTAAAGCTGGTTAAGACCATGATTAGTGCGGCTAATGCAGATGGTCACATTGATCACACTGAGCAAAAAAGAATTTTTAAAGCAATGGACGATCTCCAGGTGGACGATTCTACTAGGGGAATGATGATGAATTTAATTCGATACCCAGATTCTCCAGAGTCCATTGCTCAAGATGTTAAAACCATGGAACAACGTAGCGAAATATATTTAATGGCATGCTTTGTTATTGATATAGATACCCCAGAAGAGCGAACTTACTTGACTCGTTTAGGAAGAGCATTGGAGTTGCCAGACGATTTGGCTAAACAGCTTGAGTTGCAGGCTGAAGAATTGGCATTACAAGCTGCTTAAGTATATAGACATTCAACCGATTCATAGCACGAGTAACAGCATCTAATTAGGAAGGGGTATTGTTCGCAGGAGGTTAAGACAAAAAGGCAGTGATGGTGGCCAATGGTCTTATAACCTCTCCTAATTAGGTGCTATTTTTCTATTAAAGGCGTTAACTGCGCTTCATCTCGAAATAAAACTTCTTCAAGATTATATTATCAACCTAAGAAAGAGTTCTGTTCTTTTCGTCCCTACGTGAAAATATTGATAAATAATTGGTTTAGGAAATAACTGTCAGGTAAAAAATTAAGCTATTAATCTACGTCTTTTTGATTAATTTCTTTTTCATGATAATAATCTTTAAGGTCATCTCGTACGGTTTTAGACCATAGCTTGATGCCAGAAAGATAGCCTGCTCGCCCAATAGCATGTGCGGCAATAGGAGCGGTAACAAATGTGAAGGCGATAATGGCAAGTGCCCTAGCAGTTATATCGACCCGAGAAAAATAAAGAGCGACTGCCACCATGATTAACGCAATAGCAAACACACCAGATTTTGTGGAAGCGTGCATTCGAGTGGGTAAATCTGGTAGTCGCAACAATCCGACAGATGCTAGCAATACAACGATTGATGCGACCAAAAGCAATAGTGAAACGATAACATCAATCATCATTCATACCTCTAACTTGAATGAACCGAGCAAAGCCTATAGCCGCAAGAAACGCAGTGATGGCTAATACGATCGCAATATCTAAATAGGCGCTTACACCGGTATCAATTGCATGAACACCGACCATTCCCGCTACAATGCTGGCTATTAACTCCAAAGCTACAACTCTGTCAGGTAACGAGGGGCCAATAGCCAAGCGTACAAATGTTAGCAGTAGGGACACTGACAGAAATAGATAAACTATGTCTATGATCCAATCAAACATGTTCATGACCTAATAACTTCCAACAATCGCTCTTCCAGTTCACGTAAATCAGCCAGCACTTCCTCTTCATCTCGTAAGTACATGGCATGTACGAATAATGCGGTTTTATCTTCCGATACATCCATCACCAAAGTACCTGGTGTAAGGGAGATAAAATTTGCCACCATGGTAATTTCTAAATTGGTTTTTGCATTCAGTTCATATCGAATCACCCCAGGTTGCATGTGCCAAGGTGGTGTGATGATGTCCATGGCAATCTTGAAGTTTGATAGCACCAATTCCCAAATAAAAAAGCATAAAAACTTTAAAAACCTTGGTAGTCGCTGTGGATAGTCTTCTAAGTCCGGCGCTAGTTTATGCATAACCGCTATCACTAAATAGCCGACAAAAAATCCGAAAAAATAGTTTGCGACTCCAAAACTTCCTGTGAGAAAAACCCAGCAAGTGGCTAAGAGTAAATTCCAAAACAATCCGGTCATTAATTCACCCCTAGAACGGCGTTAATGTAGCCGGACGAATCTAACAGTTGAAGAGCAGCTGTCTCTGCAATCTGCAACAAGGGTTCTCCCCAGATGCCAATGGATACAGTCATAGTGGCCAACATGATCACTGGCATTAACATCCAAAAGCTTAATCTCTTGTTGATTACTTGCGCTTCTATTTCTGGTGTAGCTTTTTTCCAAAAAACTTCGTTCCAGATCTTTATCATCGAATATAGGGTCAATAACCCAACCAATAATGCAAAGCCTGTCGCCCACCAAGCGCTGGCTTCAACACCGGCTTTAATGACAACGAATTTAGCAAAAAATCCGGATAAGGGTGGGATGCCAGCAAGGGACATTGCTGAAATCAAAAAGCCAACAGCAAGCCATGGTCTGTGCTTGTAAACACCGCCCATTTTTCCGAGGTCATGGGTACCTGTCAGTTGATAGGTCAACCCGCTAATTAAGAACAAATTTGTTTTCACAAGAATATGGTGCATGATGTAAAACACACCGCCAATGAGTGCCAAGGGGGTAAATAAGGCCAGTGCGAGAATCATATAACCGATTTGGCTGATGATATGGAAAGACAGAATTCGACGAAATTCGAACTGTGCCGCAGCACCGAATACTCCGGTTACCATGGTCAAAATGCCGATCCACAATAATAAGGTGTGGGTGAATTCTGTGTCTCCCACAAACAGCAGACTGAATACCCGATAAAGTGCGTATACTCCAACTTTTGTAAGCAAGCCTGCAAACACTGCAGATACCGCAACCAAAGGTGTGTGGTAGGAAGCAGGCAACCAGAAGAACATTGGAAATACTCCCGCCTTAATACCGAAAGATGCCATGAATAAAAGAGCGAGCACATTGACCATGCCGTCTTCTGTTGCATCAGGAAGTTTCACGGCTAAGTCTGCTAGGTTCAGAGACCCGGCCATGCCGTACAACAAACCAACAGCGGTTAAAAAAATGGCTGACGAAAACAAGTTAATGGTGACGTACTTAATGGCACCTTCCATTTGCGCTCTTTCGCCACCTAGTGTTAACAAGCCAAAGGACGAAAGCAACATCACCTCAAACCAAACAAACAGATTGAAGATGTCTCCTGTTAGAAATGCACCACTGACACCAACCAATAAAAAATGCAGTAATGGAAAATATCCGAAACGGATATGTTCGTTAGGCACACTTGCCATGGAATAAAATGCTGCGGCGACTGACACGATACCGGTTAGCACAATCATGATTGCACTTAAAACATCAGACACCAAAGAAATGCCAAAAGGTGCTGGCCAGTTACCCATCTGTAAAACTAAATAACCTTGATCTAAAGTTTGATGAAGCAGTTCAAAGCTAGTTAGCAAATAAATAATACTGCCCGCCAGGGTGATTCGTTTTTGCCAGTTGGTGTTTCTCCAACACGCAAGACAAAGTACTCCAGTTAGCAGAGGGATAAAAATGGGTAGAAAAATCAGGTTACTCAAGTATCGGTATCCTTCATCTGATCAAGATCATCCGTCCCTACCACTTCGTAAGCCCTATGTATTAGTACGACAGAAAAAGCCAAAACACCAAATGCAATAACAATTGCAGTGAGAATCAAGGCTTGAGGAAGGGGATCAGCAACTGTATTGCTGGCAGTCTTTGTGGCTTCATTCAGAAATGGAGGATCAGCACGAGTCATTCCCGCTACCGTGAAAATAACCAGATTAGCAGCGTTACTAAGAATGATTAGCCCCATTACCAGCTTGATGATAGATCGGCGTAAAATCATATAGAAGGCCCCGGAAAATAGCAGGCCAATAGATATTGCCATCACAACTTCCATTATTGTTCTTCCTCCAGTTGTGATTCTGCTAAAGCCGTGAACATGGTCACCAAAGTACCAACAACGGTTAGGTAAACCCCTACATCAAATACCAAGACAGTTGAAAGTTTTATCAGGTTGTTGCCAATTGAAACCGTTAGCCACTGTGCGGTAAAAAAAGACTGCCCAAGAAACACTGAAGGTACGGTGGCAGAAAGCCCTAACAATAACCCGATGGCGAGCAGATCTTTGGGTGATACCCGAAGCAATTGTTTAAGTGCATGAACTCCATAACTATAAAGATATAAAGCAAAAGCGCCTGAAGCTACCAACCCACCGATAAATCCTCCGCCAGGTTCATCATGGCCTCGGAGTAAAAGGAATATAGAAAACACTAACTGTAGTGGTAAAACAATTAATGTTGCAGTTCTTAAAATTAAACTATCTGCTTCAGCATGGGCCAGTTTAGGTTTTGTCATGACTAGGCCCCTTTCTCAATTTCATCATGGAATACACACCCAAGGCTGCAATTGCCAATACAAAAATTTCACCTAATGTGTCTAGCGCTCGAAAGTCCACAAGAATAACGTTAACTATGTTGCGTCCTTTACCAAGCTCGTAGCTGTTAGCCACAAAGTATTCTGAAATGCTTGGAGCCCACTGCACAGGTAACGCTGCTAGAACTACCCAACTCAGTACGAAGCCAGCAAACACTGCCACAGCGGCATCTCGAAATCGTTCAGTAGTGCTAGAGAAGCGGACAAAACCAGGCACTCTGACCAGCACTAATACCAACAACAGCACGGTTAGAGTTTCAACCAATACTTGTGTAATACCCAAGTCCGGCGCACTGAAGTGTACGAAGAGTAGAGCTACCGAAAAGCCCATAGCGCCAAGGCTAATTATGGAAGCGAAACGACTTCTGGTATTCACTGCAAAGGCTGTGGATACCAACATTAAGGCGATCATCGCCCATTCATAGAGGGTCGGTTTCATAGAGTAGGTCCAACCAGGAAAACCCACTGAAGTTATTAATATCCAGGCTACCGGACTCAGTGTTGCCAGTAACAGCACCATCATATAAATGCCTAATCGACCATTTTGAATGATGCGAGTTTGTAAGGATGCAAAACTCGCAATGCCATCCATTAAGCGGAAGTAAAAACTCTCAGGCCCTAGTCGGGCTGACCAACGCCAAATTGCTGCAGCACTCGAGCGACTGCGAGCCCATACCATTGCTAATACAGCCCCCAACACGATTGATAACATGGACAACATCAAAGCAGTGTTAACGCCGTGCCATAGTTTTAGTTTGAATGCTTGTTCGCTTCCAGCAACAGATTGAACGGCAGCTTGAATAAGACCTTCTTGTGCAAGACCAGGGGCAAAACCAAATAGCACAGATAAAACCAGTAGTATTGCTGGGCCAATTAACATAGCGAGTGATGATTCATGAGGTGTTTTAGGTAGAGTAACTGGCTGGCCAAAAAACGGTTTCACAATTAATGTGATTGAAACTCCTACCACTAACACCGCTGCTGCGACTATTACTGAGATAATCCAACTCGAAGCGCCTAGCCCAGCTTCTAACAAAAGCTCTTTTCCGATAAAACCAAATAGTGGGGGTAGTCCCGCAAGCGATAAGGCCCCTACAATTATTAAGCCGAAAGTGACAGGCATAGAGGTTTTTAAACCTCTTAATTGAATTAAATCTTTAGTGCCAGTGCTGTGATCAATCCCTCCAACAAGCATGAATAATGATGCTTTATACAACGAGTGAGCCAGGAGGTAGCTGACAAATCCGATCAAGGCATACTCACTACCTATACCTAGTAATAGAGTTAATGTGCCCAGTGCCATGAGTGTGGAGTAAGCTAACACCTTTTTTAAGTCGGTAGATAAATAGGCCAGCCATGCACCCAACAACATGGTTGCTGCCCCTGCCCAAAGTTGTGCTGAGCTCCATAAGATTTGCTCAGAAAGCGTTGGGTGCAACCTTGCCATAATAAATACGCCGGCTTTCACCATGGTTGCGCTGTGAAGAAATGCTGAAACCGGTGTCGGAGCAGCCATTGCATTGGGCAACCAAAAGTGAAACGGAAACTGTGCTGATTTTGTGAATGCGCCGAGTAAAATAAAAACCAGCATAAGATTCACAAAACTGGATTGGTCATGAATCGACATCTGAACAATTTCAGATAACTGATAGGTGCCCGTAAGGCCGCCGAGCATGATAAACCCAGTCATTAACAGTAAGCCACCGCCAACAGTAATGAACAAGCCTTGTAGTGCAAGCTTTCTAGATTTCTCTGACTCATGGTTAAACCCAATGAGCATATAGGATGTAAAACTGGTTAATTCCCAAAATACGAATAAAGCTAACAGATTATCCGAAGCAACCAGCCCCAACATTGCTGCCATAAAAAGCAACAACCAGAAAAAAAATCTACCTTCGTCTTCATGCCCTTTTAAATAACTACTGGCATACAAAACAATGAAGCTACCTATGCCAGTAATGAGTAACAGGAATAACAAAGATAAGCCATCAATATAGAAGGACAACGATAAATCTAGAAACGGCATCCACTCCACTGATTGTAAAACGGAAGTGCCGTTATTTACCTCTGGCCACCAACTGATGCTGTAAAAAAAACAAGCAGCCGGAATGATCGCTAGAAATCCCCGAGGAAGCCGCCACGTGTGAGTCCAGAAGGGTGCAATGCATGCGGTGATAACAATCGCAGTTAACACTCCTATCAATGGAACCTCCTTAGTTAAAGGGCTGAGTTTGACGGCGGCAGAAGTCTGGCCAGCCGCAATGAAGAAAGCTAATTAATCTGATGAGCCCAGTTACTCTTATACGTCTATCTAAAAAACAGTGCTATTAACAGATGAATAGTTCACTAGATCACCTCAGTTATTGAAGCAAATTTCATTCGGTAAGCCAGCAGTCCGGTCGAAAATATTTTGTCATTGATGGCTCGGTTCTATTAGGCACGATCATAAATTGGGCTGATGCATCAAGTGATTCTGTTGCTAGGTTTGATATTGAGTCAAAGCTCGAAAACACAATAAATAACTAGGATGCCTTGGGTTTAACAAATGGAGAATAGACTTCAAAGAACAATCCAGACGAATTAGTTGGGATGATGGGAAATGGAGGGCTGTTAAAAAAATGGAGCGCTCGATAAATCGAGCATAAAGATCTTGCTAGAATTACCTGTCCCTAATTTGGGGCAGATGCTCAGTCAGAGCCGATGTTTTTTAATCTGGTTGATTAAGAAAATGGTGGGCCTTCCCAGACTTGAACTGGGGACCTACCGATTATGAGTCGGGTGCTCTAACCAACTGAGCTAAAGGCCCATCTTCTTAAACTGGTATGCTGACTTCAGCGTGGAACGAATTATATAGAGGCCGCTAAGGAAGTGCTAGTGCTTTGATTTATAAAGCTTTCTAAACTTTTGACGGTTGCTTCAATTTTGTTCAGGTATAAAAAAACCGGCTTAACGAGCCGGTTTTTTGTGCTCAATTAGTTGTCTATTCATCCAAGAAGCTGCGAAGGTGGTCGCTGCGGCTCGGGTGTCTAAGCTTGCGCAGGGCTTTCGCCTCAATCTGACGAATACGTTCACGGGTTACGTCAAACTGCTTACCAACTTCTTCAAGAGTATGGTCAGTGTTCATGTTAATGCCAAATCGCATGCGCAGTACTTTCGCTTCTCTAGCAGTTAGCCCAGACAATACCTCAGTGGTTGCTTCCTCTAAAGAAGAGCTGTTAGCAGAGTTCACTGGAGACTCCATGGTGCTGTCTTCAATAAAGTCGCCAAGTGAAGAATCTTCGTCGTCACCGATAGGTGTTTCGAGGGAGATTGGCTCTTTGGCTATTTTCAGTACTTTGCGAATCTTGTCTTCTGGCATGTCCATGCGCTCAGCCAGTTCTTCAGGTGTTGGCTCTCGGCCCATTTCCTGAAGCATTTGACGGCTGATACGGTTCAACTTGTTGATAGTCTCTATCATGTGAACCGGAATACGAATGGTTCTGGCTTGGTCCGCAATGGAGCGAGTGATTGCCTGACGAATCCACCAGGTGGCGTAAGTAGAAAACTTATAACCACGGCGGTATTCGAATTTATCAACCGCTTTCATTAGGCCAATGTTGCCTTCTTGAATCAGATCCAAAAATTGTAGGCCGCGATTGGTATATTTCTTAGCAATAGAGATAACCAGACGCAGGTTGGCTTCTACCATTTCTTTCTTGGCACGACGGGCACGGGCTTCGCCGATAGAAATTCTGCGGTGAATATCTTTAATCTCCGCAATGGTAATGCCTACGTGTTCTTGAAGTTGACGCAACTTACGCTGGGCGCGACGAAGCTCAACTTCAAAGCGGAATAAATCATCTGCATGTTCAGGGTCTTCAAGAAGACCATTTAACCAGTCTTCGTTCATTTCATTGCCGACGAAGCCTGCCAGGAATTTTTTGCGAGGTACGCCACCTTTGCGAACGCAGAGTTGAACGAAAGTTTTTTCTTGAGCCCGAATAATTTCAACCGCAGTTCTAACGCGAATCGTCATATCGTCAAATTGACGTGGAGCCAACTTAAACGGAGCAAAAACATCACCAACTAAATTTAGAGCATCATTTGCCTGCTTGGAGTTACGTCCATGAGTTTGAATGGCATTTAATGCTTGCTTAAAGGCGTCACTCAGTTCTTCAAACCGCTCTCTAGCAACTTCTGGGTCGATACCCGTTTCTTCTTCCTCATCCTCTGAATCGTCGTCATCATCCAAATCTTCATCGTCGTCATCAGAATCGTTATCTGGAACATTGTCATCACTCATGACAACAGGAGTAGCCGGTTCGTCATCCGGGTCTAAAAAGCTCACAAGAACATCAGAAAGACGCCCTTCTTCTTCTTGAGACAGAGCATAGGCCGCCAGAATCTGTTCAACATTGCCAGGGAAGAATGACAACGCATGCATGACATCTCGTAAACCTTCCTCTATTCGCTTGGCAATAACAATTTCGCCTTCACGAGTAAGAAGTTCTACCGTTCCCATTTCACGCATATACATACGTACTGGGTCGGTGGTGCGACCAGTGTCGCTTTCTACAGCGGCAAGGGCTGCAGCTGCTTCTTCTGAAGCATCTTCGTCAGTTGAGCTGTTGTCGTCATTCAACATCAACTGGTCGGCATCAGGCGCTTGTTCAAATACCTGAATACCAATGTCGTTGATCATTTGAATGATGTCTTCAACCTGATCTGGACTGGCAATATCTTCCGGTAAGTGGTCATTCACTTCAGCGTAGGTGAGGTAACCTTGCTCTTTGCCTCGGGCAATGAGCTCCTTAAGACGCGACTGCTGTTGAGATGTGTCCGCCATAAAATCTGCGTTATCCGTTATTTGATGTTATTGAAATTAGGTGAGGATCTTTGAAAACCGTAGCCGGACATTATAGTCGAAAAATCAGTGCAATAGCCAGTTTCATTAAGGCATCACTTTAGGGCTTACAGCCAATACATGATTGTCAAATGACCGAGTCAAAAACTCCAGCTTTAGCATCGATTGGTCATAACAAAAGTAAAACAAAATACCTTAGCCTGACTCACTTCGAGTCAATGTTCTTAAGCCCTTTTAGCTTTCGATCCAAAGTTAGTCGATTAAATCTCTCGACCTCCTCTTTCGTGACCTCTGAACTATGGTGTGCAAGGCGGTTTTTCAAGTGCTCATATTCCTCATTAGGTAATTTGTGGTTAATTAAATCGAGATTATTTTGTATTTCTTGTGTGAGTCGATGTTTTAAGTCATCAGTGCTTAGCTCTTTCCCTAACCAAAAGTAGTCTGAGTTTTCTATTGGATTGAGCACTTCTTTCAAGCCATTATGGTGCATCCAGCTACAGCAATTAATTTGGTTGGTGAGGGGGTGATCGGCTTCTTCAATTAATTCTATAACCTTTACTAACAGCTGACGGTCGGAATCTATGATGTTGTCATCGGAATTGAGTTTTACTTGATTCGCTAGTTGAGGCATCCGAAGCACGCAGGCAGTTATCATGGCGCTTGGGCTCAGAACAGTGCCCTTGGGTCTGGCAGACAGTGCCGGTAAATCAATTCGTGTACTGGTGTCTGGAAGTTGATAATCCTCTGGGTCACCGCTTTCAATCTTGCTTTCTTCAGGCTCCAGCTCTTCCTTAGGTGGGGGCTGTGTTTTATCTAGTTTGTTTTCTAAAGTGATTAAGGTGTTTTGTTCTAGACCCGTAATATCAGCTAGGCGCTTAGTCATGAGTTCCCGAAGCATGCTGCTGGCAGGTATTTGGCTGATCCACTGAATAAGCGTTTGAGCGTATGCTGCTTTACCGTCTAGGGTATCCAAATTGATACCTTCTTTTGCCTTTGAAAATAAGAACTCGGTAATGGGTGTGGCTTCTCGAACTCTTAATTCAAACGCTTCTTTCCCTTCTTTTCGAACCAGGGTATCCGGATCTTCCCCGTCAGGTAGGAATAACACGCGAACCTGGCGTCCATCCGCTAGCATCGGAATAACTGTTTCCAGTGCTCGCCATGCTGCCGCGCGACCCGCTTGGTCGCCGTCGAAACAAAAAACCACATCGTTAACTAACTTAAAAAGCCGTTCTAGGTGAGTCTTCGACGTTGCTGTTCCAAGCGTTGCTACTGCGTAGTCAATATCAAACTGAGCCAGAGACACCACATCCATATAGCCTTCAACGATGATGACTCTTTCTAGTTTTCGATTGGATTGTTTTGCTTCATACAGCCCATAGAGTTCCATGCTCTTTTGGAATACCGGTGTTTCAGGAGAATTCAAATACTTTGGTTTTTCATCCCCTAATACCCGGCCACCGAAGCCTACTGTTCGGCCTCGGGCATCTCGGATTGGAAACATGACTCGATTTCGAAAACGGTCATAAACTTTGCCGTTATCGTTTTCAATGGTCATTCCCCCTTGAAGGAGAAGTGCCCGCAATTCGTCGTCTGTGCCTAATTCTTTGAGAAGGTTGTTCCAGCCATCGGGGGCAAAACCGATTTGAAAGCGTTTCGCGATATGACCATCTAAACCTCTACCTCTTAAGTAGTTAACAGTTTGTTGTCGGAGAGGATGATGCTTGAGTTGGTTATAAAAAAAGTCTGAGCTCTTTTTTAATACTTCATGCAGTGACTTTTGTTGTTGATGGCGTTTTCTGTCTTGCTCGGACTCTTCCCGTGGTACTTCTACGCCAGCTACTCTCGCTAGTTCTTCTACAGCGGGAACGAAGTCGAGGTGTTCATAGTCCATAACAAACTTCAACGCATCTCCACCGGCACCGCAACCGAAACAGTGGAAAAATTGTTTGTCAGAATTGACGCTAAAAGAAGGGGTGTTTTCGTTATGAAATGGGCACAAGCCCATGTAATTTTTGCCAGATTTTTTCAGTTTAACCCGGCTATTGATTACATCGACAATATCGACCCGGTCGAGCAGGTCTTCAATAAAACTTTGGGGTATAAGTCCGCTGGCCATAACGGTCAGTCTCAATGGAAATTAACAGTGAGGCAATAGAAACTTTTTATGAAAAAAGAAAAAATCAAGAAAGGCGGCTTTTAACCGCCTTGCTGATTTCACTCATGTCTGCCCGCCCTTGAGCTTTAGGCTTGATGATGGCCATCACTTTACCCATGTCGGCCATAGATGAAGCGCCAGTTTCAGAAACCGCTTCATCAATCAAAGCGCCTAGCTCTTCCTGTGTCAGAGCTTCAGGCAGAAAATCAGAAATCACCTCCAGTTCGGCTTTTTCAACAGCAGCCAGATCATTGCGATCGGCAGCTTCAAATTGCTGGATGGAATCCCGGCGTTGCTTTTGCATTTTATCGAGGATCGCCAACACGCGATCATCTGTAATCTCAATACGCTCATCAACTTCGACCTTCTTGATTTCAGCCATAATCAGGCGGATCGTCCCTAGACGTTCCTTTTGCTTTTCCCGCATGGCGGATTTCATTGCTTCCTGAAGAGTAGCTTTAAGGCTCAAGATTCATCTCCTTGATGGTGCCGGTAAAACTTTTATAACTTAATTAAACTGTATTAGCTTAGTTTGAGGCCTAGTAAAGGCGGTTCAAACGACGGTTTTCGCGAGACAGTTTCTTCTGGTGACGCTTAACAGCAGCTGCTGCTTTGCGCTTACGGATCCAGGTTGGCTTCTCGTAGAATTCACGACGACGTACTTCTGATAATACGCCTGCTTTTTCACAAGAACGCTTGAAACGACGTAGTGCTACGTCAAATGGTTCGTTTTCTTTAACTTTTACGCTTGGCATTCAATCTACCTGTTTGATTAATGAAATATCCGATTTGGAGTCCAAAATAAAAGCCCAGACACAGAGTCAGCCTAATTTTGGGAGCGCGGATTCTACTGATTTGGCCTTTGTAAGTAAAGCCTCAATTCCCTGGCATCATGGGATCTCGGGGCTGAATTCGTTGAATCCTTCTATAACGGCCATTATTATTCGCCGTCTTAAAATTTAGGCCCAGAGAAGTCTTCTTAATGAGAGTGCTAGGAATTGAAACCAGCTGCGATGAAACCGGTGTTGCTATTTATGATGACAGCCAAGGATTGCTGTCTCACAAACTCTATAGTCAGGTAACAATGCACGCAGAATTCGGTGGTGTGGTTCCAGAACTAGCCAGTCGTGACCATATTCGAAAGCTAATCCCATTAATAGAAGAGGCGTTTAGGGAAGCTAAGCTGGAAAAAGGTGATGTGGATGGCGTTGCGTACACCTCTGGGCCAGGGTTGATTGGTGCTTTGATGGTGGGTGCTTCTTTTGGTCGCTCCCTGGCTCATGCCTGGGGGGTCCCTGCGTTAGGTGTTCACCATATGGAAGGGCACTTATTGGCACCCATGCTTGAGCACGCTCCGCCGCCGTTTCCTTTCGTGGCTTTACTGGTAAGCGGTGGCCATACCATGTTGGTCGATGTAGCGGGTGTGGGTGAGTATGAGTTGCTGGGTGAATCCTTAGATGATGCCGCTGGTGAAGCGTTTGACAAAACCGCCAAGATGATGGGGCTGCCGTACCCGGGTGGCCCAATGCTCAGCAAGATTGCCGAACAGGGTGAGCCTGGACGATTCGTTTTTCCTCGCCCAATGGTTGATCGACCAGGAATGGATTTTAGTTTTTCCGGTTTAAAAACCGCCGTTCGAAATGCGATTGCGGCGGAAGCAGTCAATGAAACGGTGGAGCAACAAACCATGGCAGACATTGCTTATGGATTCCAGGAAGCTGTTGTCGAAACTTTGGTGATTAAATGTCGACGTGCCCTGAAACACACTGGTCATAAAAGCTTAGTAATCGCAGGTGGCGTGAGTGCGAATTCACAGCTTCGCAAACGCTTGGACGAGTTAGCAACTTCCATGAAGAGTCAGCTCTACTATCCCCGCCTTGAATTCTGTACTGATAATGGTGCCATGATTGCCTATGCCGGTCTCCAACGTTTAAAAGCAGGCGAACATTCTCCATTGTCTATCGACGTGAAGCCTAGGTGGCCTCTGGTTGATCTTCCATCTATTAATACTAATGGGGAAGCAAGTTGATGGATAAGGTTTTCATTGAAGGGCTTCAAATGGAAGCGGTTATTGGCGTTTATGAATGGGAAAGAAGCATTCGCCAGAAGCTGGTTCTGGATTTAGAGATGGATTGGGATAACTCAATTCCAGCCAAGTCAGAAAAGTTAGAGCATGCTCTCGATTATGACCGGTTAAGCCGTCGAATCATTGAATATGTATCTGAGTCCCAATTCGAATTGATTGAAACACTTGCTGAACACATTGCCCAGATTATCCTGACTGAGTTTAGGGTGCCTGCAGTATCTTTAACCTTGCATAAACCAGGAGCGGTTAAAGCCGCTGAAAGTGTTGGTGTAAAAATTTCGAGGACTCACCTTTGAGTAGTAAAAACAGTCAACTGGTTTATCTCAGTGTGGGCTCCAATATTGAGCGTTACCGCCATGTAAGTTCGGCACTGGATTATCTTCACCAGACATTTGGTGAGATTGAAGTTTCCAAGGTATATGAAAGTGAAGCCGTTGGATTTGAAGGAGATAATTTTTTTAATTTGGTCGTAGGTATCAAAACAGATAAAACCCTTCTTGAGCTTAATGCATGGTTAAAAAAATTAGAAAATCAGCATGGGCGAGATCGTAAGGCGCCTAAATTCTCTGCCAGAACTCTAGATGTAGATGTCCTTACCTTTGGCGATCATCACGGTAGGGTAGAAGGCGTTGAGTTACCCCGTCCAGAGGTTCTGGAGAACGCATTTGTATTGTTGCCTCTGGCAGAATTAGCTGGCGATAAAATACATCCTTCAGAGAACAAGAGTTATCACCAGCTTTGGCAAGACTATGATCAAAGCAAACAGAAACTTTGGCCCGTCACCTTTAATTGGCAGGGGCGTGATCTATCCGCTTAGTTTTTTCAAAGTCAATGCAGATGGTCTCTAGATAAGCGTATGCAGCTACCAGTATCGCAACCCCGATAATCATCCCGATTCCAATTGCAGTAAATGGCAGTGGGTTCCAAAGTACTAGTATGATGGAACCTAAAACCCATCCCCAGTCTCCAACGACTATTATAACCAAGCCTAATAAAGAGGGTTGCTTTTGATAAGCTGTCCATGCCACTAAAGCCGCAAAGCCTAGCAACCCTATAGCTATCACTCGCAAAACCCAGGCTGGGTAGCCGCCCATTAAAGTGGCGATAGGCTTCGATAGAAAAAACAGTAAGAAGGTAAACATAATTGTCGTAAATGAATTAACCCACAGTACCTTCTTTAATAGAATTTGATGTTTAACTCTCATAAATTGAACTCCTCAAAATTATTTCGCACTAACAATATAAATTGAAGGTAGTGCCGACAATTACCTCGCAGGTAATGGATTATCCTGATATTAAAAATAGAATCATAAAAAAGGAGAGGGCATGGGCAGCTTTGGTGAATCGTTAAAAAACTGGCGTAAAGCAAAAGGGTTGAGCCAGTTACAATTAAGTTTAGCAGCCAATATATCTAGCAAGCATGTTAGTTTTTTAGAGACTGGTCGTGCTAACCCTAGCCGGGAGATGGTGATTCAATTATCTAATGCTTTAGATATACCTCTTAATGAGCGCAACCTATTGCTTACTCAATCCGGGTTTGCAGAAGCTTATCGTCGAACATCTTTGGATAGCCCTGACATGAGCTCAGTACGCATGGCATTAGAAACTATTCTTGCGAATCATGATCCGTATCCCGCTCTTGTAATGGATTGGGATTGGAATATCTTATTGGCGAACGAGGCACAACAAAAACTAACAGCTTTACTTGTGCAACAACAACCTAATTACCCGGATACGTGTAATGTGATGGAGTTGTTATTCGATCCTAATGGCTATCGCCCATTCATAGAAAATTGGGATGAGGTTGCGCAACTCTTGCTGCAGCGTATATATCGAGAAAGCAAACTATATCAGGAGCGTCATTCAAAGCTATTAGATAGGCTATTGAACTACCCAAATATCCCTAAACAATGGAAACAGTTTATTCCAACAGAGCAGGTCGCCCCCATGGTTCAAATAGTGTTAAACCTTAATGGGCAAAAGTTAAAATTGTTCTCGACTTTAGCGTCATTTGGTACGGTCATTGATATAACCATGCAAGAATTAATTATCGAGCAATACTTTCCATTTGATGACAATACCAAAAATTTTTTTGAGATTTAATTAAGGAACTTCTGGACTTATTCAGAGGTTCCTTAAGTTCCAAAAAGCAAAATGGCTCACAAATAATTATCTCTATTTATGATCGTGTGAGTTTGTGTTTGCTAATATGGCATTTTATTGATAGCCATCGATCGACAATATTATCGTAATACAATATTTAGTAGTTGATGCCGTTGGTCGGTAGTTTTAAAAAATTAACTTGTAAGGCTTTTTAAAATTCTTTTAACATGTAAGGAATAATTTAGCTTAGCCTTATGTCGAGCTAGAAGTAATTTAAAATGGATTTATTAGAAATGGAGTTCAAAATGAAACTGCTTAACTTAGCTGTCGGGCTAGCCTGTTTTTCTATTGGCGCGACCCAATCTTTGGCGGCCGTAATCTCTGTTGAAGAATTTGGTTTGTTTGCTTCAAGCCCCGAGTTCACTCAGGGCTTTGTTCAAGATACTCACGTTTTTTCACCATTATCTGATTTTGATTCTGTTGGCTGGGATATTGAAACCCAAGATAATCTTGGTAACGATAATTTTGGGTCATTTACCTGGAAAGTGACTAACAACAGCGGTGTCAACTATTCCAATATTACTTCGGTCGCTTATTTAGATGCAGCGATTGATGAACAAGAAAACACTTTTTTTAATGAAAGCGCAGTTTTTACTGGCAATACAGACGCTTCATCCTGGGAGGCGGATGAGCCTGGTTTTCAGTTTGGTGACATCTACGACAATGCTCAGGCTGGTAGCCTGGACAACAGTTCATCTGTCGGCGTAGGTAATGAAGATGACCCGTCACTAGCGCTGGGCTTTGAGATAAACGACTTTATGACCGGTGACTGGTTTGAGCTCACATTCGAAATTAGTGAAGATGATATTGGCGGTCTATTTCAATTCGACCCAGATTCAAATTTCGGTTTCTATTTTAATGCATCGTTAAAAATATATGACGGTGTTACTACTGAAGTGTTAGAACCCTCAACCCTCAGCCTATTGGGTTTAGGTGTCGCAGCTATTTTTGTTACTCGAAGAAGAAAAATTTAAGAAAATTCAATTTAACAGCTGCTGATTAGCAGCTTTTTTTTGTCACAAAAAAAGGAAGAACGAGATGAAAAGGATTTTTCGCGGCATCTTTATGTCGCTATCCCTCAGTTTATTGTTTTCTATCTCTCAGTTTGCTGAGGCAAATGCGCCGGTATCAGCAGATGTTATCGTAGTTATTGATGAATCTGGCTCAATGTCTGGAGAGCAGGCTTGGATCAGAGAAATGATTCCCATCTTAGATGACCAGCTTCAAACCTATGGTATAGGCAGCGAATCTCAGAAAAATGCCTATGGCTTGGTTGGTTATGGAAACAATCGGGTAGTTCCCAGAACTCTGTTAGTGGGGGGTGAGCCACTAGGTTCTGCAAGCGAATTTGTAGATGCCGCAAGAGGCTTAGTGCGAAGTGGCGGTACCGAAGATGGTTGGCGTGGGATTGAATACGCGCTCGATCAGTACCCTCACCGAACGGGAGCTGCAATTAATATCATTCTGGCTACCGATGAAGATCGTGATAATACCGATGGTACGATTACTTATAATACTGTTCTAGAAAAGCTTAACGACAACAACGCTTTATTGAATGCGGTTGTGAATGCTCGTATCTTTTGTGGCGATGGTACTCAAGCACTCGGCATGGACGCATTTGGAACTGGTTATGTGGTTGATGGTTCAGGTGGCTATACGACTTGTACCGATGCTTACGCAAATTCTGGTAGTGGTAATACCGTTGCCCACTATGTTGATCTAGCCGTTGAAAATGGTGGCGCGGCTTGGGACTTAAACTTTCTTCGTTCTGGTGGAACTAATGCCCAATCATTTACTAATGCGTTACTTCAAATCAAAGTTCAAGAGATTTTAAGCCAGCGACCAACCGGAGATTTAGTAGCTGTTGTCAGTGCGACTCCAAACCCTGCGGTAGCTAATCAAATCATTACCCTGAATGGCTCCCAGTCATATCATTTAATTGAAGGTCAGCAAATTATTTCATGGGATTGGGATTTAAATAATGATGGAATATTTGATGTTAGCGGCCCAATTATTACCACATCTTTCCCGGAATTAGGGACTTACCCTGTCACTCTAAGAGTCACTGACGACAGCGATATACCACTCACTGCGACGGCCAATGTTGATCTGGAAGTGAATCTTCCGCCATTAAAACCCACAGCGCAATCCGGTGGCCCTTATGTTTTTTGTCCACAAAACAAACCTTGGTATGTTGATGGTTCTGCTTCTGCAAACCCAGACGATGGTTTGAGCGAACCAGGATTTGAGGTTGACCAAATCACTAGCTATGCATGGGATTTAGATAACGACCAATTGTTTGATGATGCTCAGGGAAGTCTGGTCGATGTAACAGACTTTTATTCTTCACAGGGCGTAGGTGATTATCTACTCAGACTGCAAGTTGAGGACAACACGCTTAATGCATTTCCAAGCAGTGGTTTATCAAACTTAACTGATATCTCCATTACTCAGGTTCGAGTAAGAGACGAAGCCGATGCCCAATGTAATTGCTTAGTCGACATCGCTGTGCGAAGCAAAATGAATAAAGCTCAGCTCACGTGGACGGATTCTGGCGCGCCCGCCTATGGGGTTTATAGAAGCAACACTGAAGGCGGCCCTTACGAGCTAATTGCTGTGACTGAAAACCGTTACTCGACCTACTTGGATTTGGGTTTGGACTATGACGTCACTTATTACTACACAGTTGCTGAACTCAATACTGCAGGCTTGCCAGTGTGTCGTTCTAGAGAAGTTAGTGCGACACCTTTCGAGGGTAGAAGCTCACGAAATACGACGCCAACCATTGTATCGACTCCGGTTACTGCAGCCACTGAAGGCCTCGAATATGTTTACGATGTTGATGCTACAGATCCAGACCGAAGAGAGACAATAGAGTACACATTACAAATCAGCCCAACCGGCATGGCTATTGACATCACCACTGGTGTAATTAGCTGGACGCCAGTTAATGCTCAAGTAGGAACACAAACTGTTGTAGTGCGGGCTGTTGATTCCAAAGGTGCATTTGATGAGCAGGTATTTGAAGTGGTTGTTGCAAATACCAATCAGGCTCCAGTTATTTCCAGTGTACCTGAAACCACTGCCACTGAATTGCAGACATATACCTATCAAACCATTGCCGTTGATTTAGATTTAGGTGATTCATTAACTTACTCTTTAACCACTTCTCCAACTGGAATGTTGATTGACTCTCAATCTGGTCTAGTAACTTGGACACCTGCTGCAGGTGATGCAGGTTCAAATAGTGTCGTCGTGGTTGTAACAGATTCCGCTGGTGCTACTGGCTCTCAGAGTTTTGTTATTGAGGTTGCGGAACAGAATTTCTTACCTCAATTTACCAGTACTCCAAATGGAGCAGCCATTGCAACTGAGTCATATTCCTATCAAGCCGTTGCTACAGATCAAAACAGTAACGAGACACTTATCTATGCGCTGGGATCATTTCCAGATGGTATGGAAATTATTCCAGAAACTGGACTGATTTCTTGGACACCAACCTTAGATCAAATAGGTTCGTATGAAATCTCTGTCATTGTTACTGACTCCCGCAGTGGTTCGAGTACACAAATTTTTCAGCTCTCAGTTGAAGAGCCAAACTATGCACCGGAGTTTTTGGCGGTTGCAGTGCCAGATGCGACAGAAGATGAAGTTTATAACTTGCAACTTCAGGCGACTGATGCCAATGCCGGGGACGTACTCACTTTTAGTTTAGTCACTGCACCTGCAAATATGACCATAGACTCAGCGACTGGTTTAATTGAATGGCTGCCTATTAACAATCAAGTTGGCATTAACGCCATTCGAGTAGCCGTGGCTGATGCCGATGGTTTGGTTGATGAAGAAGAGTTGTCAATTGTTGTCATTAATACCAATGATGCGCCTGTTATAAACTCCAATCCTATTACCCAAGCCACAACAGGAATTGAATATTCTTATCAGGCAATTGGTGATGATGTTGATGCCGGTGATCAATTAACTTGGTTGCTATTATCTGCCCCTGATGGAATGACCATTGATCAAACGGGGCTTGTATTATGGACTCCCACAAGAGACCAATCTGGTATCGCTTCTGTAACTATTCAGCTTACAGACTTAGCCGCAGAAACTGCTCAACAAACATTTAGCATCAATGTTGCGCTCGTAAATCAGGCGCCTGTCATCTCTTCAACTGCTCCAGCTAATGTCTTAGCCGGTGATCTTTACAGCTATCAAATAGAAGCAACAGATCCAGAGTCTGATGAACTAACTTATGCACTATTGACCAGCCCTTCAGGAATGTCTGTGAGTTCGGATGGTTTGATCTCTTGGACGCCTGCGAATTCGCAAATCGGTGAACACCCAGTTGAACTGCAAGTGACGGATAGATTCGGTGAATTCGATGTGCAGGTATTTGCAGTAACGGTGATTGACCCGAACAGTGCACCGGAAATTACCAGCACTCCGGTTTCAGAAGCCATTATCGGAACTCAGTATCAGTACCAGATAACAGCAACAGATGCTAACGGCGATGCAATTAGTTTCAGTTTAGTTTCTGCCCCGACGGGGATGACGATTGATTCCTTTAGTGGTTTAGTTTCGTGGTTACCTCAAGCAACGGATGAGGGCATTTATGAAATCGAAATTCAAGCTGCTGATTCAAATGGTGCGACCGTTATTCAGAGTTATAGTCTTGCGGTTAATCAAGCTCCAAATAATCCACCATCAATTTCCAGCGCTCCAATCACTAGCACCAGAGCAGATCAACAGTATTCATATCAAATAGAAGCAACAGATCCCGATGGTGATGTGCTTGCATACAGCCTGACTGAATCTCCAGTTGGCATGACGATAAGTGTTACAGGTATTATTGTTTGGACGCCTTCCACGCAAAACTTGGGTGACCACAATATAGCTATTACTATCAGTGACGGTAGGGGTGCAGAACTAACTCAAAGTTATGTTCTAAATGTTACTCAACAAAATGTTGAGCCTTCAATCATTTCTGTTCCTAGCACAACCGCAATTTTGAATGAACTTTATGAGTATTCAGTTGTAGCCACAGATCAAGATCTGGATGTTTTAACTTACTCATTAGTGCAACCTCCTCTAGGAATGAGCATCGACTCAGCATCCGGAATATTAACTTGGACGCCAACTTCATTAGGTTTATTTGAGGTCGTAGTACAAGTTGAAGATGGTAATGGAGGAGAAGCTACTCAAACTTTTAGTGTCGTAGTTGAAGAGCCTGTTAATAATCCACCAGTTATTAATAGCTTGCCTTCTACACAAGCATTACTTGGTGTAACTTATCAGTATCAGGTGAATGCAAATGACCCTGAGTCAAATTCATTGACTTATCAACTAACTGAATCTCCGGTTGGGATGACCATTTCAACCGAAGGCTTGTTGGAATGGTTACCAGACACAACCGGTGTATATTCAATACAGTTAGCGGTATCGGATGGCGAAAATGAAGTGCTTCAAGGTTGGAGCCTAAATGTTATTGATCTGCAACTATCAGCGGAAATTTCGATTTCACCAGAGTTTGTAAATGATGGGGATACTGTTCAGATACAGGTGGTTCCAACAGACTTTATAGCACCAGTGAATGTTGAGGTTACTGTTGATGGCCGACCGATCGCTATTGATTCATCTTTTTCAAGTGAGCTTATTATTTCTGGAGTTGGCCTACATGAAGTAATTGCTACAGTGACGGATGCTTCAGAAACCATTATTGAATCTAGAACCTTTATTGTCGTTGATCCTAATGATTCGATTGATCCTACAGCATCTATTTCCAGCCCTGTAGATGGAACGGAAGTCAATGGAACTGTTGATATTGTGGGTACAGCAACGGATGCCAACCTTTATCAATACCAATTACTTATTGCTAAGTCTGGTACTAATGACTTCAGTACTTTTTACACGTCGCAGTCACCAGTTAGTAACGGCGTACTAGGTCAACTCAATCCAAGCTTATATAAAAATGGCTTATACAGGGTGTTATTAATTGCTGAAGACTTCGGTGGAAATCAGTCTCAAGCATTTACAGACATTAGAATTGACGGTGGTTTTAAACCTGGTGCAGTACAATTAAGTTTTGTAGATATGACAGTACCCGTTGCTGGTATTCCGATTGTGATTGAGCGTACATACGACAGTCGCGAGAAATCTGCCAGAGACTTAGGCATAGGTTGGGATCTTAGTGTTCGTCAGGGTGAGTACATTAATAACATCCCTCCAGGTGATGGTTGGACAGTTGAAAGTGGCGGTGGCTTCTTTAACTGGCCGTGTTCAACATCAGTTGAACAAAAATATCATGAAACTGAAATTCGTATTAGCGAGAACGAGTCTTACCAATTCCGTCCACGAATCATTGTGAATGGTTTGTCCAGCGCAATATCTGGTGGCTGTTTGGGTCAAGCGCAATTTACTCAAATAGGTGGAGTTGCCGGTGCTCAATTAATTCCTATTGGGAACGTTAACGTTTTCTATCTCAATGCAACTCAAACAATAACCTACGATTTGGGTGATTCGAATTTCGGCGATCCATGGGTGCCACAAAACGTTCGTTTAATTACGCCAGACGGTAGAGAGTTCGACTTAAATCTACAAACGGGCATTACTCGTGTCGCAGACCAGAATGATAACCAGTTGTTTATTGGTTCTAATGGTGTGGTGAACTCTAGTGGGATTGGTGTCGTGTTTAATAGGGATGGGGAAGGTCGTATAACCAGTATTACCGATCCATTAGGTAACCAAATTCGTTATGGGTATGATTCCCTTAACAACTTAGTTAGTTTCACTAACCAAGTTAGTGAGGTGTCTCGATATTCCTATCATGCGGCCCCATTTGAAAATCACCTGCGCTCTATCACATTGCCTGATGGTACTGAAATTAGTTCGTTCGATTATGATGAAGATGGAAGGCTAAACGAAGCTTGTAATGCAGATGGTTGTAGTACCGCTGAGTATGATTTGGTAGGTAGAACACAGACAAATTATGATGCAACAGGTCGCGCAACAACTTATGTGTATGATGAGCGAGGCAATGTTCTCTCTCAAACCGATGCGTTAGGGAATACTCACTCATTTACATATGATGCAGACGGTAATGTTATTGAGCATATAGATGCAGAAGGCAATGTTGCGACTCAAACTTGGGACGCCGATGGCAATATGTTGAGTAGAACCGAACCCTATTCTCCTGGAGAAGACCCAGCTGACTATACAACTACTTATAGTTGGAATAGTGCGGGTAATTTAGTGAGTTTAAGTCAACCAAATGGTGCGATAATTAATTACGATTATGACACATCTGGTAATCTTACAGAGTTGTCAGATGAGACAGGGTTTACGTTATTTAATTACACTTATTCGCCTGATGGTCAGGTTTTATCTGAGACTGATTTTGTTGGATCGCTAACTTATGACTATGGCTCAGATGGTCTTGTTGAAACTATCGTTGACACAAATGGCGTTACCTCGACTTTTGACCATGATTCAGCAGGAAATATTACGTCTTTCGAGACTGACGGTGTGTCTGCTTCTGTTGAACTAGATGCTATGGGGCGCGAACTGCGAACTAATTATAGCGATGGATCTTTTACAGAATACGGTTATGGTTTTGGTACTGAGTGGACCAGTGCAGAAGCTTCTGGAATGCCAAGAGTTGAACGACAGCTATCCGTGAGTGGAAAGCCACAATCAATAACTCAAGCCGATGGCTCTGCAACTAACTGGGAATATGATGCCAGTGGCTTGGTAGTGGCCGAGGTTGACGGTGTTGGAAACAGAATTGAGTATTCCTATGATGCAGCGGGTAGGTTGGTCTCTGAAACTAACTCATTAGGTAATACGGTTACTTTCGAGAGAGATGGTAATGGGAGAGTTTTAGCAAATGTTGATGCCCTGGGCATTCGTACTAATCAGACCTACACACCAGATGGTAGGCCAATGTCTCGCACTGACGGTTCAGGCCGCGAATGGATCTATCAGTACACGCCTAACGCAGCCACGGTAATTGATGAGCTTGGACGTGCTTCAACAACAGAGTTGAATTCCCATGGATTGATTTCAAGAATCATTAGTGCAGATAACACAGAACAGTCTTGGACTTATCTTGTTGAACATGCGTCGCTAGATGGCGACGATAAGCCGACCAGTTTTACAGATGAAGCGGGCCGGGTTCGTAATTTTTCTTATGATGCGAATGCACGGCTAGTGAGTGCGACAGACTTCGCTGGAAATCAGGCTACGTATTCTTATGATTCAAGTGGGTTGATTGCGGCTACGGATGCTGAAGGGAATCAAATACTGTTCACCAGGAATCAAAATGGTGATCCAACCAGTATTCAATACCCAGATGGTTCAGGGAAAACAATTGAACAAAATGAGAGAGAAAATATAATCACAGTCACATTGGCTTCTGGTTTGTCCAAATCCTTAGTCTATGACCAAGTTGATCAACTTGTTGCCGACAATCGAAGTAATGGTGAAACCTACGGATACGTATATGACGCTGCAGGTAAGCTAACTTCTGCGACTGACTCAATGGGCACTAACTCATACTCTTACGACTCCGCGAGTCAATTAACTGAAGTATCCGCAAGCAACGGATCGTTACTTTCCTATGAGTATGATGCAGCAGGAAGAATTACTTCTAAGTTCGTGGGCAATTCAAACTCCAGTCAACAAGCCTCTACACGATATGAGTACGATGGCGCTGGTCGTGTCACTCGTATTATTGATGATAACTCCGGGACAACTGACCTAGTTTATGATCGTGCAGGGCGTCTGATTTCTAAGACGTTGCCGAATGGAATTGTGACTACTTATAGTTACGACTTAAGGGATCAGATTTCAGGAATTACCCATGTGAATGCATCGGGAGTAACGCTGAGCTCCGTAATCTATACTCGGGCAATAGGTGGTGAGCCTACTATGATTGAGTGGGCCGACGGTAGTTTTGCAGAGCTAGATTACGACAGCGCACTTAGGATTCAAGAAGAGCGTTTCTATAACTCTTCATCTTCTTTAATAAAGACTATTCAGTACGAATACGATCTAGTTGGAAATAGAACAGCTAAGATTGTTGACAGTGCTAGAGATGAATACAGTTATAGCTCTGGCAATCTTTTACAAACAATCACTGGTTCAATGAATAAAAATTTCGCCTATACGCTTGATGGGCAAATTTCCGAAATATCCTCGGTATCCGAATCGATTGGCGTTAGTTATAATTTCGATGGCCAACCAGTAAGTTACGAAAATAACTTAATGAGTGTAAGTTATGGTTATGATCATGCTGGTCAAAGAACTCAAAAAATAACTAATGGAGAGGTGAAAAATTACTTACAGGCTCCATCGGTAACAGGTCGCTACAGCAACCCTCAGGCTGTGTTAGATGGTGATCAGAATCTCTTATATAGCTATGTCTATATTGGAGATCAACCCTCACATCGAATCAGTTCTTCAGGTGAAGTTCAGTACTATTTAACCGATAGTGCTGGTTCAGTAATTGGTATTGCTGATGAGTCTGGCAATCTACTGGGCTCTATTAAGTACAATGCATTTGGTGAAACTGTTGAATCTACAGGATCAGTCAGCATTGCTGACAGTGTCGGTGGTGACTTCAGATTCCATGGCCAATGGCAGGATTCAACCAGCGGTTTATACCACATGAGAGCGCGTGACTATGATGCGAGTATCGGTCGATTTGTTTCTTCTGACCCTGCTGAACCAGACTACTTAGAGCCAGAAAGTCTTAATAGATATTTATATGCTAATGCGAATCCATATTTATTTTCTGACCCTAGTGGAAGGTTCACCTTGGTATCAGTAAATATCGGTATTAGTATGCAAGGATCATTAAGAGGTATTGCTCTTGGTATTGTCAGAAACATTCTGGTTGATAAAGCGCGAAGTGTTGTAGGCTCACTACTTGTTGGCCAGCTACAAAACTTTGCAGCACTTGCTGGTTATAATCCTTTTGCAACAAAAGGCACTCCTCCTTGGGAGGCAGGTAAAATTTGGGAGCGTAAAATACGTGACTTTATTTGTGACGCTTTGCCGCAAAGTGCTCGAGACATAGTTTGGTTTGAACCTAGCATTAGTGGAGGTAAGGCAACTACTAATGGAATTGGTTGTGGTAATCATGGCGGCACCGCTACTAAGGCTGGAAACAAAAAACCTGACTTTATGTTAACCAAACTTGAACCTAAGAAGCTCGGGGACAAAGACCATAGAGGAAGAAAAGCCTACTTGATTGGTGAGGTGAAGCTTTCATTGAAAACCTTCCATAATGCTTATACAAAAGGTGGTTATAACATTGGCCAATTTAATCAAATCGTAGAATTTGCTGAAAAACGAGTTTACTCAAGAACGGCTGTTATGGTTGCTCTATATTCAGGGAGCTCAAGCCATCAAAAAGCTCTGCGTAAGTTGCTACTTAAAGCCGCTAAGAAAAAAGTTGTAGTGGTGTTTGCCGCTGCTAAGTAACTCTCCAAGGGCCATGTAACATTCATGGCCCTTTTTTCGTTAATTTAATCATTTCGACCAGGATCGCTTTCATAAAAAAATAGACCTGCAGTAATAGGTTACTATTTCGTCTAAGTGTGGAACCCGATATTTTAGTGAACAAAGTAGTGGTGCAGCACACTCGCTTCAATCACTAAGCACTCAATATGACTAAGTTCGATTGTCAGCGATGGCACCCCAATCTTGACCCAAGTCATCCCTTATAAACTTAGAACAGAAAGTTCTATGTCTTTTAATTAGAAAAAACTAATATAAAGAAAATAGGAAATTGCCTGGAGAACTCCATGTCTCAGCCCGAGCCTAAAAAAGTATTGATTGTGGGTGGTGTTGCTGGCGGCGCATCCGTCGCTGCCAGGGCCCGTCGTTTGTCAGAAGATTCTGAAATTATCATGTTTGAGCGTGATCGTTTTATTTCCTTTGCTAATTGCGGTTTGCCTTATCATATTGGTGGCGAAATTACAGAACGCTCTAAGCTTCTGGTTCAAACTCCTGAGTCAATGGGGGCTCGATTCAATCTGGATGTCAGAATTGAAACTGAAGTGATCGCCATAAATCTTCAATCTAAAACCATTACTGCCAGAGAGCTTTCAACTGGTAATGAATACAGCGAAAGTTACGACGAACTGGTTTTATCGCCAGGTGCTACACCATTTATTCCACCGATTCCTGGTGTTGATAACCCGAGGGTTTTTACCCTCAGAAATATTCCAGACATGGATAAAATTATTCAAACCATCCATGTTGAAGCACCGCGTTCAGCAGTGGTCGTGGGTGGCGGTTTCATCGGAATAGAAATGGCGGAAGCGTTAATTCATAAAGGCATAGAAACCACGCTAATCGAATTATCCAATCAGGTCATGGCGCCTCTGGACCCCGAAATGGCCACGCCACTTCATCAGGAAATGCGTCGCAATGGCATCAGGCTAAAACTAAATCAATCGGTCACTGCAATTGAGACTCAAGACGAAGGTCTGCTGTTGCAACTCGACAATGGCAAAACTATTGAAACGGATATGGTCATTATGGCGATCGGCGTGAGACCTGAAATCAGTTTGTTAGAAGGCACTGGTATAGAACTGGGGCAGAGGGGTGGAATTCTTGTTGATAGTCACATGCGTACTAGCGTCCCAAATATCTGGGCAGTGGGTGATGCCATTGAGGTTAAAGATTTCGTTACAGAGAATAAAGTATTAATTCCATTAGCCGGGCCAGCAAATAGACAAGGCAGAATTGTTGCCGAAAACATTTTTGGAAGAAATACAGAATACAAGAATACCCAGGGTACCGCTATCTGCAAAATTTTTGGTTTGGCTGCTGCGTCAACGGGCCAGAATGAAAAAGGCCTTAAACGAGCAGGAATTCATTATGAAAAAATATTTGTTCATGCCATGGATCATGCAGGTTATTACCCAGGGGCAACACAAGTTTCACTAAAGCTGTTATTCGATCCAGATACGGGAAAAATACTGGGAGCACAATCCATCGGTGAAAAAGGTGTGGACAAACGAATAGATGTATTGGCTCTTGCTATTCGATCTGGGCTTACAGTCTTTGATTTAGAAGAATCTGAGCTTTGTTATGCACCGCCCTATGGGTCAGCAAAAGATGTTATTAATCAAGCCGGCTTTGTCGCATCAAATGTTGTTCGAGGTGACATGGCGTTATGTCAAGCCGAGCGAGTGCATGCTTGTTCACCCAATATGCAAATAGTAGATGTGCGAAACCCAGAAGAAATTGGTGAGCTTGGCTCAATTGAAGGTTCAATTAATATCCCAGTGAACCAACTGCGTACTCGATTAGATGAATTGCCTAGGGATAAAAATATTGTTGTTTACTGTGCCGTAGGTTTAAGAGGGTATGTTGCTTATAGAATGCTCGTGCAACATGGTTTTAATGTTAAAAATTTAACCGGCGGCTACAAGACCTATTTAATGGTTGAAAGGATTGGGCGTTAAAAAACTTAGCTGAATAAAGTTGCTGGTTGTAATGTTTTTATCTAACGATGTTATTTGAAGGTGAGATTAAAAATTACTGAAAAAAACTAGCAGGCCCGAACTAGCCGACGTACATTGAGATACATGAAACCGGTTACATGTTTAGTTATTATTTGCATGGTACTTTGTATAGAGTGGCAGTCATAAACTTCTCAGTTGAGGGCGTCACAAATCAGCTTAGCCAGCCAGCACCATTTAAGTAGCTTTTTAAATCTGCGCTTGCACGACTAATATGCTTTTTAACAGATTCTTCTGAAATGCGATGAACCTCAGCAATTTCTTTTCTGCTCTTACCATCAAGTCTCTTATTTAGAAAAACGATCCGCCTTAATTGAGGCATCTTCTGTATTGCCTTAGCAGTATCTAACAGTTTTCGATGGCTACTTTCTGAAGAAAATAGATCGCTCGTATTATCCTCATGTTCACAGCAATCATTTAAGTCATGGCCCACAGTGTGATTTTTCCAGTGATCTACGATCGCTGACTTGCAAACATTCATAGCATAACTTTGCACATTTTTAATTTCGCTTCTATCAGCATATTTAAGTGTTCGGAGAAGAACATCTTGGAGAATATCTTCTCTATCATGATGATTAGAAATTTTGGATGCAATAAAAGCCATAATGCTTGGCATGGCTTCCACAAGTGATTTTTCAAGTTGGCAGGTAATTAGAGAATACATACTTCTAGTTCGCCTAGTTTCAAAAAACGGGCGCGCATACTAGAAAGAAAAAATGTCATACAAATGAAAAAGATGATTTGATTTGAAAAAATATAAGTGAAGTTGAATTTATATATGGTCTTTCTAGAGTAGTGTATTAATTTCTGAAAATAGTGTTAATCATCATCGTCATAATTATCTGCCTGTTTCCGAACTTTCATAAATGAAGTTGCTTAAAAAAACGGCACAAGTATTTGTGCCGTTTTTGACTAGCTTGGTCGTGTGTCTAACGCTGTATTAAAGCAAAGCGACCGTCTGTGTGTATGAAACCCCAAACACTGTTACTGCTTGGAATATAACCCCAGTAACGTTGTTGACAGTTGTCAATTTCATTACCGCCTTCAGGGTGTTGTTCAGAAATACGGTATTGAACACTGTAGTGATTTGAATAACCGCTTTCGATATAACACTCTTCAGGAAAAGCAGGCACCCATGATTCAGTTGCTTCGTCATATCGACCTAGGACCAAAGTAGTTGCATCTACTCCTTCAGGCGCTTTAATAGAAATTGCCATTGGGTCTGCGAAATCCAGTTCATCATTCAAGTAGCGGTTTGTCCACTTAGCGTCATTACCACCAGGGTTGCCGTTAGGGTTTGATGGGTCCAAAGATGCTTCTAAGTCGATACCTTTGTTAGTAATACCATCACGGGTAACGTGAGTTTCATTGTTTACAGTTTCAATGCGACCGTTAACATAGTTAAGAGAAGGTGATGCTCCCATTGCTAATACGCCACCATCAACATCAACTGTTGGTGCAACATTGTCGCCCTTGTATTCGAAGTAAGAACCGTCTTGTGTTTGGTTACCACTAATCCAGAGAACATCAGACACTGTTTCGGCTGCATCATCAACGAACCAGCTTAGTGTTAGTTTTTCTCTTAATTGTTCTACTCTTTCTAGCGCATCAGCATAGGTGCTGTTAAAAGTTAGGTTGTAACCTTCAATGATGGTTGCTTCTGTGCCTATGTAATCTTGACCTTCTGGCGTAGACGTTAGTGCATAGTAGTTTTCTTTAGGGCCAACAATTCGTTTCGTTGCATCAGTTGTGCGAGTCACATCATCATTTATGTGCCACTGAATCGCTTCGCACTGAACTTGGGTAGCAGGCTCGAATCGCAGTGGGTCAGCTTCTGAAGCTTGGAAGTAAGAACACCAGCTATTGGTATTGTAGTCGTAGTGAGCACCCAGATTCATATCAACTTCAGTGAAGCTGTGGTCAGCATAGTATTCCTTAGTGGTAATTTGACGACCATTAATTTCAACCACAACAAAGCTAATACCTTTTGCTAATCCGGTTGTCGATTCCGCTACTTTTACATCATCGCTGTTGTAGTAGCTGACTTTGTCATCTGAGCGGACAAAATTATTTAGGAAAAGGCCAGTTTCGTAATCATCGTTAATACCATATTTATTTTCATATGATTTCCATGAAGCACTACCTGTAATGATCTGAGTGAAACCATGAGTGGTGTCTACATGTTCAGGGCTTGGGTGAATCAATGAGCGAGAGTATTGGTGATCGTGACCGGAAATATAAGTAATCTGGTAGTCAGTAAATAGCTGCAGTATTTCTTCAGCTAAACCTGCATCAGTTTCGCCTTGCAGTAACATATAGCCCAGCTGGCCAATATCGAAGCCTTCTAATGGTGGCCCCTGTAATTCTTCTAAATGGCCTGTCGCCTCTTCTAGTATTTCTTGCAACATTGCAAGCTCTTCTGCTGCTGCACCTGCGTTGGTAGCTGTATCATAGTTAGCTTGGGCAGTGTCTACAGCTTCCTGTGCCGTAATCTTTTCAGCTGTGTAGGCTTCATATTGATCTACGTCGTATGTTTGAGGGCGTTTTTTCGAAGAGATAGGCTCATGACCGAACACTACAACATGGTCAACATTTGGCGCATTCGTTTTAATGACATCTACTAACCATTCACGAAGAATGGACCAGTGGCCGTTAAATGCTGAACTATAGAGTTCACCAAAATAATGGTCTGTTGCAATAAACAAGGTGTTATTGTGAGTGAAGTGGTAAACCAGATCTTCAGCACCAGGGAACCCGATGGCTTTGCCTGAAGTGAGGTGCTCTTGAGTCAATTGACCAACATATGTTTTATAAAGCTTATAGCCTTGGTCAAAATTTATTTGGCTGTCGCCAGCGTAAGGATCAATACCATTAGGAACATTGTTCACAGATTGGCGGCCCCAGCGAAAATCGCTTGCAAACCAAGCTGGCCAGTTACGACCATTCACAATTTCATGGTTACCACGAACTGGCATTACAGCAATACCTGCGTCAGCAAGTGGTTTAGCAACAATATCCATCCACTGAACATAGTCACTCTCTGCTCTATATTCAGTCATGTCACCCACTTCTAATACTAGGTCAACATCCAGCTCAATCATCTTGTCGGTGATGGCTTCTACAAGAGGAACCGGAAGGTGTTTCCAGTCAGGGCCGTAATCCTTTCGGTCTGCTTCTGCAACAATCATAGGCAATCCATTTGTATCGGTTTCTAAATATGGATGGCGTGGGTCTTCAACATTTACTAAATAGCTAATGCCGTCTTCATCCCAATCGTTTTCTTTCGCCCCAGCCGCATTATGTTCTGTACCGGCATCGTAGAAACCGTCTTTATTGAAATCTACCCCAACATATTCACAAATTTCTACAGCGTTACCTTCTCTGAAATAATTTGGGTCGGTTACCGCATTCCCGTCTGCGTCAGCACATACATAGGCTTTCATATTATCGTCATCACGGCCCTGGCTATCAGGAAAGACTGCGAAACGCCAAACATTTTCTGCATTGTCTTCAGGAAGTAGGTTTGCGCCCTGAGTAGCGTTAGCGCCTAATGCACTCGTGTCATCATCATTTAGTGAGTCTAGCTGATCCTGAAGTGCAGCAACCTGATCTTCTAGATCAGAGACCTCATCATCATTGTTTTCAAGGTTACAAGCACTCAGTGCCGCCGCCGCAATCAAAATCAGCGGCAGTTGTTTAAAATCGTTCATAAATTCTCTCCAGTGTTAACCTGTCGTAGAAGCTCATTACTTCCGTTTAAAAATAGGCATACTCGAAGACATTGCGCTCATAAAAATGGGGACATAAAAAAAGATTAAATATTTATGACGATGGTGGGGAGAATAGTAACGGTTTGCGCTGATTTAAAAACTTAATGTAGATTTGTGAAGCTGTTGTATAAAAACCTGACGTGCTGATGGTCATTCTCCTTAATCTATTTTCTAAATGTGTCGATAATTAATTACTTGGTTTATAACTGAGCTTAAACCGTTAAGCTCAGTTATAAATGGCTAATAAGACGAATGTGGATTAACAGTGAATATAATTTCAATATTCATGAATGTTTTATAGCCTAACATTAATACAATAAAAATCTTGTTGTCTCGTTACTGGCAAGTGTTTTAAAAGCAATAGATTTTAGGGATCAAAGCTGTAATTAAATATATGGAGGCGCGATAAAGTCAGATTACTTATCTTATATGAATTTCATTTCATAATATTTTAATAAATGGCTGGTTTCTGAATTTAACTGAATCAAAACCCACACATTTATTGGAGAGTTTTGAGGCTAAATGCCGTTTAGTTGATCGACAACACTTAATTGATGCTCAATTCTTTAATTAAATCTTTACGAACTCTTGATTTAATGGGTAGTAAATATTTAGACTGATAGCTGGTTGGGTGTATGTTGTATTCAAGCGGTAATCCAGTTGGGAGCTAAAATGTCAAGGAAGTCTTATCTACAGATCATTATATTGGTTGCTGTTTTTTCAGTTTTTGCTGCTGCATTGCTCAACCTTGAAAGCCTTGTTCCTGAATCTAAAGTCTTGGTTGAAAAACAGCTTATTTCAGAAGAAAAAGAAGCAGAATTTCAAAATAACTTAGATGAATCCTTTAATAGTCTTCCCGAAGATCAAAAGCAAAAAGCACAGTCATTACCCCAAGATAAAAGGCAAGAATTCAAAGAGCTTGCAGTACAGAAGCAAGAAATCGAAGAAGTTTCAGCCAGTGCATTTGAAGAACTAGAAAGCATTCTGGCAGACGAAGAGCGAGTTAAAGAGCTTGATCTTAAGGCCGACCAATTCTTAAAAGAAAACCCTATTACTCAATAAATATAGATAGAGAAACCAGATGACAATCCATAAGGACATGTTTAAGCAGATGCTTGATTTAAAGAAAATTGTGTTTTTATTAGTTGCAAGTGTTTCCTTGCCTACAAACGCAAATTTAGTTGAGAACATTGCCGGAGAATTAACCGCAAATAATGGCAATGTGGCATATCAGTTAAAGTTGGACGTGCCAGCTAGTATCCATAGTTTAGCGCCCAGCATAACTGTCCAGTACAACCAATACGCTGGTGCCACTAACATGGGTGCAGGCTTCAGTCTTGACGCCACTTCTTCAATCGCTAGATGTTCGGCAAGTTATGAGTCAGATGGTTTCTATTCAGGTTTTGATTTAACAGGCAAATCAAGGTTTTGTATGGGGGGCGATCGCCTAATAAGCATATCAGGGGCTGATGGTACTCCGAACTCTGAGTACAGGCTTAAAAATGACACCAATGTAAAAGTCATTGCTAATGGTGGCTCTGATTACACGCCGTATAGCTGGACCGTTTATTCTCCGGATGGCTTTAAATTAACCTATGATAAGCTTGGAAATGCGGATAAGAGGTTTTCTCAATGGTTGTTGACAAAAAAAGAAGACGTATTTGGTAATGCCATTACCTACCATTATGAAGACGGACTTTTTCCCTCTTTATTAAAAATTGAGTACCCAGGTTATGAAATTAGTATCGGCTACGAAGGTCGAGTAGGTCAAACCAGCTCTAAGTACCAAGCGGGCGGTGTTGGTAGCTTGGATGAACGCATTTCAGATGTATATTTTTACCGTAAGGCGAACGAACAGAAGACCTATCTTTACCATTATGATTTTAACTATGAAGCTGTTGGTGCTCAGTTTCAGTTTAAGACGGATCGACTGTCTGAAATTACTAAATGCTACTCAACAACAAATAATAATGGTTGTACTAAACCTGCCACCTTTAAATACAAAGAGCTTCCAGATCCCACCGATCCTACGGCGCTACTAGATAAAGATTCAGACCGAGTAATAGTCATAGACAGAGATTATTACGATGACTCAAATCATCAAACATCTCTCCCTTACCGCCCAAGTTATGCAACTGCGGATGTCAACAAAGATGGCTTGATAGACTTTTGTTATTTCAAACCACTAGTGGGTGTTGTTTGTGCGCTGCATGATGGAAGTTCGGGTGGAGGATATTTAAGTCCAGTTGCATGGTCATCAGATACTCTTGGGTTTAAAGCGACAAATAAAGACTATGCCTTCTATAGTAATCTAATTCTGATTGACCTAAATAGCGACGGTTATCAAGATTATTGTGTGGCCGATGAAGGAGGCCTTTGGTGCGGTTTAAACTCAAAGTTCAATAGCTTTGATTCAGCTTCACGCTGGTCTACTGAATTTGGTTCAACCAACAGCATTTCATTTCAAAGCTTAAATGGTGATGAGCATCTAGATCTTTGTGGAATAGATTCGCAAGACAATTACAAATGTGTCGCATCCAACGGTAGTGAGTTCGTTTCATCTTCTGTTCTTCTTGAAGGTGGCCAAGTCCAATTCGCATTCGAGCCTGACTGGCCGGAAAGCTTAGATCCCGAAGACTATGCAGTAGAAATGCCTGCGCCAATGTGGCTCGACATTGACGGTGACTTAAATACCGATTTGTGTTGGGTTGGTTTAGACGGATACTTTAGCTGTAAAAAAGGTTACTCCGATGGAGCCAGTAAACAGCTCAATACCGAAGAGAAGCTATTTCAAGTCTTAGGTCTGCGACCTGTACACCCTTCTGATTTCACAGAATACGAACAGCCGAGGCTATCAGTTAACCGAGGTATTTTGGATGATATCGCCGAAGATAACATGATTCCTACAATGACTTGGCGTCCTAGCGATATTAATGGTGACGCATTGGTTGATTTTTGTTATGAGAAATCTAATGGCTCATTCGGTTGCCATATTAATACTGGTACTGGGTTTTTAGACTGGGCTGAATGGTTTAACTATAAATCAACTCTCGATTCCTATGGTGATGGTAAAACAGCAATTAGAGCATCATTAAGACTTCAAGATGTGAGCTTCGATGGCTTTCCCGATATCTGTATTGTTGAAGACCCTCATCAAGTTTGTGCTTATAACAATGGCAATGGTGGCTTTACTGCGTTGGAGAAAAGGCAGCGCTTAAGTTTCGATCTTGATCTTTCCAGTGGCTCCACTTCTGCATTTTTAAATTTCCCTAGAAAAGTGTTCGGTTTAAAAACCAAATTCAGGTTCGCGTCAATGAATGCCTCTATTGGTAAAAGCACCATATTGGCAGACATTAATGGCGATCACTTTCCAGAATATTGCTACCGTGGAGTAGAAGGAGTTGTCTGCACCAGTATGAGAAATTTTGGTGCCCGTACCCTATTAACGGGTGCATTCGACAGCTTTGGCAATGAAACATCTATTGAATATGGAATGCTGATTTCAGATGGCTTGTACACAGCAGCAACTGAAATTCCGATAGGTATGATTGAATCGCCAGAAAATAAACTGGTAGTTAAAGCTATCCATACAGATAACGGAACCTATACAGGCTACGGTAATTATCTGGTTAGAGAAAAGAACACGTTAAGCTACAAATACGGTGGTTATGTTTTAGATCCTATTTCTAAGAACTCAGGTTACCAATACATAGAACTAAACGATGAATCAAAGCAGTTAGTTACTAAATCTTGGATGTATGTTACCGAGGGTTTAGTTGGAAGAGAAAAGAAAGTAGAAAGTTTTGCGAATGGCTTATTAATTAAAGAGGTGTCAAATCAGTATAGGCACATTGAAAACTATGCTTATAGTGGCATCAATAAAGTTGCTTTAGATTCCTCCACTTCCAAACAATACGACCTAAATGGGGTTTTATTTAGCGAAACCACTACTGAAAATAAAGATTATGATTACTATTTAAATCCAAAAACAATAGTTCAGACCAAAACTCAAGAAGGTGAAACGCTAACCACGACTACTACTGCAGAATACCAGTCCTTCACTACAGGAACTAAATGGATAATAGGTAAACCTACTTCTCAGAAAGTGAGGCATTATTCGCCAAGCTCAGGAACAGTTGAAAAAACCATAAATTTCGTTAACAACTTAGATGGATCACTCAAAAGCCAAACGGTTGAACCAGATAGCATTGACGCCATAAAAATTGAGTACACCTATAGCTCAAATGGTAATCTTCTAACCGAGAAAACAACAGGTAACAAAGGCTCAAACAATCAAACATCTGAAGAAACCAGATCAACAGAAACCGTTCGTGATGAATTGGGTCGCGTCACAGAAACAACGAATTCAATAGGTCAAATAGTCTCTACGGAATACCACCCAAGGTGTGGTGGAGCTGAGTTCAACTACGATATAGCAAACAGAAAATCGACAACTCACTACGATGAATTTTGTCAAGTAGAGTGGGTTGAGGATCATCTAGGTAATAGGGCGACAACCAAATACACACTTTACCCAACGCCAGTTAAGTTGGAATTAGTAGGCTATGCCGACCCAGGCTACTTCAATATGATTCATTATGAAGTGGAGCAAAGAAATGCTGATGGTTCATGCGTCATTGATTACTATGATAGCTTTCAGCGGAAATTAAAAACCAAGACTTGTGCGAACGTTAGTGATATTTCAGAAAATCGTTTCACGCTGCAGACATCCTTATTTAACGGTCAAGGTCAGCAAGTTGCCGGCTCTTCTCCCGTCATCGAAGAAGCGGGTAATGCAGAAACCCCAAGGTGGCAAACACATACCTATGACAGCGTTGGCCGTATTGAAACCTCATCATCAATGGGGGCTGATGGTCATAATCTAGTAATCACTAACGAATATTCAAGAAACATTCACCGTGAATATAATGACCGAACTATTGATGGTGGCTCATTTGAAAAAATAACAGTGTTGGGCATTCATGGTAAGCCCAGCTCTGTGACTAAGGATGGGCTTGATATCAGTTATACCTATACTGCAAATGGTGACCTAAAAACCACAACAGTAGACAATAGAACTACAACGCTTGAATACGACGATAAAGGCCAAAAATCTAAACAAATAGACCCATCAATGGGTACCTGGACCTATGATTACAATGCTTTCGGGGAGTTGGTCTATCAAAAAGACGCCAATGGCCAAGTGGTTACTTTTAGTTATGACAAACTAGGTCGTATGATTCAACGCAATGAGCTCGAAGGTACAACTACTTGGAAGTACTACAGTTCTGGTAGCGGTAAAGGGCAACTGGAATACGTACAGGGTGTGACGGAAAGAAAGTCATATCTATATGACGAAAACGGGCTAGTTAAATCTGAAACACTCACCATGCCAGACCTTCATGGTGAGGTGCCTCAAAAAGAATTTATAACTTCTTACGAATACGATGATTTAGGCCGTTTACATAGTACATCCATGGCGAATGGTGTTACTCAAATATCTCGATATGACGTGTCTGGAAATGTTCGGTCCATCGCAGTGCCTTATTCAGACTTTACCGACTACGAGTTTGAAATTATTAAAGAAGAGCGAGACTCATTATTAGCATCTGTTATTTCGTTAGAATCACAAAAAAGTGCTTTGTTAAAACGTATTGCCTACCATGAAGCAAAAGCTGCTGAATATGAGGCTGAGTTCCTAAAATATGACGCTTTAAAAAATGAGCTGGTTGGAACATCAGATGTTTTACTAGACACAGCTGCTGCTCACCTAGACCTGGCTCAACGTTATGACCAAGTAAGAACAGACTTAGAAGAACAGATTAAAATAATTAAAGGTAAGTGGGGTGATACCACTCAATTTAGTTATAAAGGTGAAAAAAATAACAAGCACCGTTTTGAATATAAGCGATGTAAAAAACGACACAAGTTTTGGCGTAGTTGCACTAGGTGGGACGTTAACTCTTTCGAGTACACCTCTAGTAACCTAATAGGGCACATAAACTCTAAAGTCATTAAATTAGATATAGAGACTGTTTGTGAAAAAGTTTATGTGAATAATGCCTACCGTATTAATGGCCAATCAAGTTATGCACCGTCTCAATACCAAGTAAAGTATGACAGCAAAGGTGCCTATCGTACGGTTTGTACTACACCGTCACCAAAGCAAGCACTTGAAAAAGCCATTCGCCAAATAGACACATTAATTGCAGAGCAGAACCAATACGCTAAAACAGTCGGTCAAACGGTGAAGCAAACCGTAGACAATGCTGAAGCCTTAGCGTTGCAGCATAATGAAGTAGTGCAGAAGCTAACGCCTATTCTCAGCAACTTATCTAATTCAAATGATGAGCTAGAAACCTTAAGTAAACTCAAAGGGGGGATTGGTAACAACCCAGCAAAAATTAAGTACGTTGGCGTTGAAAATGGCTCTCATAAGTTTTTGATTGGCACGTTACAGATTTGCCCGTATTCGTATTGTCAACCTAGCTATGTGTATAACGCAGGCACTTTCATCCTTCCTGCAGGGAATTTTACAAGTGGCATACTTTTCGACAACAATCCTGTGATGAATCTTTCCTTTGATGCAGACTATAGTTGCGTCACTAAAACTGTCTACAGAGTGTCACAAAATTCATTCTCTCAACCAGGTCCTCCAGAAACCTACGAGGAATGTACCGAAGTAAATTTCTACTCGGTTCGAACGAATCTCCAAGAAACAATAGATGAACTTCAAGCGAAGATTGATCACCACATCTATTGGCGTGATATTTATTCACTGCAAGCAGACGTGCAAATTGATCTTCTAATGCCAGTAGAAACAGTTGAAGATGTGTTGGTACCGATCTCCATCAGCCCAGTTGTGTTTGTTCCTACCACCATCACCAAGGTAACCCACGAAACCCAAAAAGTGGATGTTGATACCGCCATTCAGGTTTCTACTGAAAGAAGAGCCTATTACGAAGGCTTAATGAAATCTGAAGATGGCAAAGCACAAGGTCTTATCGATAACGAGTTGGTCGACTTGTCATTACAGTTGGCAGCTAAGAAAAGTCGGTTAGATGCTATTGATGACTCGTTAGCATTGGCCAATATAGAAGTTGAGCAACTGCAAGAATCAATAGACATTAAAAAGGCCTTTGAAAATAGCCCCGATGCAGAATTAACCCTGTGGTTGGCAGCTCAACGTGACGCCACCGGTACCATTACCCATGAAATATTTGGCAACGGTTTAGTCACACGAAAAGTCGTAAACCCCGAAACAGGAATGATGGACGAGATCATTACCGAAAGTTTTGATGGTACTGTGCTTCGCCATTTAGAGTATAAGTATACTGCATTAGGGTATGTGACTGATAAGACAGATACGGTAGATGGCAATACAACGGATGAAGCATTTGAATTTGACAGCCAAGGTAAAATTAAATCTTGGGACTTCGACCAAAACCTGAATTTCATGATTGCAGATGAAGATGGCAATGAAACCACCATTACCCCAGATAATTCCTTAGACCGTAAATACTTCTATGACACCAGCGGTAACCTTACTGAGAAAATAACCGGTGATGTAAGTGATGGGGTGATGGCGTTTAGCCCTACTACCAATAGGCTTACCACTCGAACCGTTAATGGCCATGTAAACAGTTACAGCTATGACAGCAATGGCAACATGAAATCTGGTGACGGCAGAACCTATGTATGGAGTTCTTTCAACAAAGTTAAATCCATCAATGGCTCGGGTAAAACAGTCACCTTCAATTACGACGCAAACCACAACAGATTAAGCAAAAAGTCTGATAATGAAGTGACTTACTATGTTGCACCGGGTTACGAAGTGGCGGTAACTGACCATGGCGAAACCAAAACCGTTGTGCACCGCCACCATGTAATGGTGGGTCACGATGTGGTCGCTACCTACGAAAAAGCCGAAATTATTACCGTTGAAAAAACGGTTTATCAGCCCGACCAAATCGGTTACTACCACAGAGACTTCATTGGTACCGGTGAACTCGTGACTGCGTCAGACACTTCCATTATCCGTCGCAAATTGTATTCACCCTATGGTGAGTCCATAGAAACACTGTTAAAAGACAGAGCACCGGCAAACGAAACTATCTACTTAGGCCCAGAACAAGGCATTGAGCAAATCAATGAAAATGTATCCGCTGACATACAAAGCGAATACGAATTTGTAGATGAATTCACCTTGCTCTCCGAAGCCATGGCTGGGCGTTCAAGAATTAATGATGGCTTAAGAGGTTATACCTCCCATGAAGAAATAGCCGAATTTGGTCTGGTAAATATGAATGCCAGAATCTACGACCCAGTGATCGCCCGATTTATTTCTGCAGATACCATTGTGCCTGCAATTGATCGACCGCTGGCGTTCAATAGATATGCTTATGTTGAAGGTAATCCGGTAACTGCCCGAGATCCAAGCGGCCACCACCCTCTAATATTGGCAGCAGTTGCGTTTTACGTGGCAGCTCATATGACTGACAACGAAGCGCTTTGGATGATTTCTACTGCGGTATTAGCAGCATCCATAGGCATTGGCTATGGTCAGATGTTCAATGTTGCATCCACAGGTTATGTGGGGGCGGGTATGGCAGGAGCCATGACATCCTGGTCGGTTTCCATTATCACTACCGGTGAGCTTACCAAAGAGTCATTTGAGGCAGGGCTTTGGGCCGGGGTAACCGCTGCCGCTGCAAACTGGATTGGCCATGGTGCTAATAATGGCGCAGGTGTTGGTTCTGAATACAGCTGGGAGCGTTATGCGGCTCATTCCTTAAGTCAAGGTGCTATTTCTCATCTGCGTGGAGGTAGTTTTAGAGATGGGGCTATTTCTGGGTTGGTGGGGCATGCGACTGGTAGTGCTACTAAGAAATACGTTGGTGATGAAGTTACCTATGAAACTGTCGCTGCTGGGGCTACGATTGCAGCAATTGGAGCAGCGGTTACTGCGAAGGCTACTGGGGGGGATGTTCATCAGGCAGTTCAGTCATCGGTAGCAGTGTACTTGTACAATACCTTTGGGGATACGGGTATTCCTGACTCTGATGATTCTGAGTCTGATGATGGAATAACTAGAGAAAGAGCCGAAGAAATTGTTTCAGATGTTGAAGGGTGGATTCAGGAGAACTATCAAGGTTTTCCAGAAACTAATAATATTTTTATTAGACTTAATATGGATACCGATATGGCATTTGGTAGTGTTAATATATTAGAAATGGGATCGGATGAGTTAACCTTTACATTATTAGTATTTCATGAAAAGTTGCACACATATATTAATAGAGAGCTTGGTGGCACTTTTAATTATATCGCTGCAAAAAATACTGACGAAATTCATAGATGGATTTACCGAAAATCCTCGAATATGTTTAACTACTATAGAGGTCAAGTCGCCAAAGGAGAAGGATTACCTCAATTAAGTGATTATCCGAAGCCGGAATATTAATATGGTTTTAATGAAACGTATAATTATTGTAGTTTTCCTAGCTCTACTGCTGCTGCTGGCTACCTATTATTCCCTAACTAAAAATCACGTTAATATGGCGAGAGATATTCAAGACGAAGTAGACTTATCAGAAATCCAAACTGCTTTGGATATTTACAAGGAAGAAAACGGGTTTTATCCCAATACTCTTGAAGCCTTAGTTCCCGAATATTTAGGAATCTATCCCTACCCCATTGGTGGGGGGGAATTTTTATATGTTGTTGTTGAGTCGAGTTATTCTTTGAAAATCAATAGAGAAGAATAAATGAAGAGGAAAGGGGGTCACCCATTAGGCATTTGTCAATAGTAGTCGATAAAAATCTATCCTAAGTGAATAGGCCTTTGAGCCGAGTTCTTTAACAATTCACATCCGGTTTTTCATTTGGTTTGGTGTGCTCAGTTCTGAGTGCACCAGTCACCCATCTGGATCAAGCAGTTTTCACTGCCCTGGCTTTCGCCCCAGAAAAACATCGGTGTCATTGCTTGTCCAAGTGAAGACAGATCTGGGACCTTGTTGGTCAACCCTGTATGGCTCAAGCACTGAGTAAATCAATTTTTAGAACTCAAGATGAAGAGATCAGTCCAATCAGGCCTGTTGGTTTAATGCCAACCCCATTCGGTGGTTAACTGACCTCTTCAAAACTAAGAAAAAGTGCGCTGTACATCAAACGGTTCACCTCGTTTCATCATCCAGTAGCAGGCTCTTGCCAGTTTGTGCGCCAATGCTTTTCGAGCAACAATTAAATTCGTCTGCTTGGTTTTACGTTTGTAAAATTGATTGGCTTGAGGGCAATATCGAATACAAAAATTTGCGGCTTCGATGAATGCCCATGCCAGGTATTTGTTGCCATTTCGCTTATTGTTTTGGCCTTTTTTCTTACCATTGCTCATGCGTTTGCTTTCGACGCACCGGCAATAGGAAGCGAAATTGCCTGGTGACTTGAAACGCTTAATGTCGCCCGTTTCGAGCATGATGGCTTCAGCCAACACATCTCCAATCCCAGGCACAGTTTTTAATAGTTCAAACCTTGGAATAATTTCAACTTGCTGAAGAATAACCTTCTCCAACTGCTTGATTTGGGTGGTTAAACTTCGAATCAGGTTGGAGAAGGGAAAGGGGTCAGGTCTTGCATTGTGCCTTTGGTTGTAAGCAGACGAAGGATAGAAGGAGCAGTTGATCCCTTTTTGCCTTTCTCTTCTCGGGTTGATGACCTAATCTGAAGTTTAATTGGAAAGTTTTAAAAGGCGGCCTACAACAAGAAGTTTTTGACTTCATTAAAGAATACCAAGACCTTAATGAATGCCTCCCACCAGAACTGAAATAGACAATGAACTTGGGTTTAGATCCCCAAACGCAGCGGAAGAACAAAGACTAAGTTGGTAAATCTATACGAATGTATTTTCATTTAGTTGGAGAAATATAGTGAAACGACAATATCTTTGGATGGTAATGATGACAATAAGTGGAGCGGCATTTTCTTGGTCTGGAGATGGACAAGTGAAAGCCGTTTATTCTCATGATGGTATGCATGTTGTTGAAACCACTATTGAGGAAGATGTATGTGGAAATAATGGAAAATTCTGGTGGCCAAAAAATGATGATGATTCATCAGATATGTTTTCAATAAGTCTAACTGCATTAGTCAGTGGAAACTATGTACGATTTGCTTTTAGTTCAAATTCCGAATTATGTAAGTTTGGTGCTGCTCAAGCTACCCATGCGATGATCAGAAAATAGTGGTCAACTCTAGTAAACATCTAATGATATTGTGTTATTTAGATGTCATAGCTGTTTAGGTTTGTATGAAGAGGTTATATCTCTTTTATATCAATAGTGTTAAGACAGTTATTGCTGTCTGAAATAAAGAGTATTTCATTTATACGGGTGAACTTAAATCTATTAAATTCTATTCGCCCTATGACGTATTGTTTTATAGATCACATATTCTAATGTGTTAAGAAACATTTACTTTACTTATATGAGAGAGTATATGAAAAAATATCTAATTATCCTAGTTATGTTCTTTTATGCTACGTATTCCAATGCAGATCCATGGCATCCAGAAACCGGCTGGATGAAAGTAACTCATTTATATCCTGCAAATGGTGGACTGGCTTTTATGGTTAGTGTTCCTAATTCGGAGCTAAGTCTTTGTGATGGTGGAAGGCGATTTATTGTTAGATTAGATCATGAAAACTATCAGGTTCTGGCGTCAACAATTTTGCTTGCGTACTCAATGGGTAAAGATATTCGTATGAACCTTAATGATCAAGAATTGCCGAATTGTGATCCATCTATAAATCGATTGGTAGTGCACTAATTGTTGAAATGATACCGTAATTTATGAATTTCTCAGTTCGGTACTAACAACACTTGCTTGCAGTTTTAATGTTTGTTCTTGATTGAGAGAACCTTGACCCACATCCTGCTCTAGAGATATTGCTAGTGGTATTGTGGCTTAATTAAGAACAAATATTAATAACTCATATATTGAGGGTTTAGTTATAGAAACTTCTGATTAATTTCGGTGTTTCAACAAAGAGAAAAATGCGCTTGGGCTTACGCTTTGGGTGGTTCAGTATCCCGACTTATAGGTGAGCCATGTTCAAAACCATCTGCAAGTCAAAGCGATGCTGAAGTTAATATAAACCTAGAAATTATATGAGTAGGTATACAACTAGAATGGGGAATTTTTATGGTTAAGTATAGTTTTATGTTGTTGATGCTAATGTGTGCATCTATTTCATCAGCAAATATCAAAATCTGTAGTGGTAATTTAAAAGATATTGTTGCGCTAAGAGATTATGTAGGGATTCAGTTTGTTAATCAGACAGGAAATTCCGGCACAGCTTGGTGTAATTTTTCTGACGATGGAATACTCAATAAACCGGTAATAATATCTGAAGGGTTTGATTTTGGCGTTGCCTCAGGTTTGAGTGCAAATAGCACTGGTGCCGACTTGTGGCAGTTATTGAACATTAATGGAGATTTAGAAACCTTGCGACAACAAGGTTATGACTTCATATTTTTAGATTTTGATACACCATTAGAATCTGTGCAAGCCAATGCTTTAGTATTCGAAGAGCTGATAAGAAAGGTTAATAAGGAGAAAGTAGGTCTCTTTAAGAATATTGTTGGTGGTGTAAGTATGGGAGGTCTGGTAGCGAAATTGGCTCTAACCTTCATGGAATATAATGGTGAAAATCATGATAGTTCTCTATATCTAAGTTTAGACTCACCTCATGGGTGTGCACACATCAACACCGACCTAGTTCAAAATATTCAGTTGGCGGCTGACCGATTCGATAATATAAGGCCCTTATGGAAAGATGTTATTCGGTCAGATGCGGCTCTAGAAATGCTATGTGTCAAATCATATGATCCTGATGAAGACCTTTTGCTTGATTTCATGTTTTGGGGTAGGGCCAACAAATTAAGAGAGGCCTACAGACGACTGCGTTTAAAATATTCTATACGAGGTGACGGTTTTCCTGATCTCACAAGAAACGTAGCTTTTGCGACAGGTTCAGGTTATACCCAAGGGCTATCGCCAGAAGAACTATTGGTAGAATTTGACACTACAGCAATCCTGAGTGGCGTTAGTTTGTCGATATTTGACATCTACGCTTATAAGAAGCCTCCTTACGACAACATGCCAGGGTCTACTATGCCGTGGTTCTCTTTGATGGAAACTATTCTGGCAAATGAGTTATCTGCTAGCGGAATAAATTCGGCAAACGTTATAAAAATACATAAGACTGATACTTCGTTCGTGCCTACTATGAGCGCAATTGGTCTTGGCCCAGAACCAATGTATAAATACGGATACGAAGGGAGATCAGAAGAGTACTGGGACATCATGCTCGAGTCTCTAAGTCAGGTTGAGTATGTGAGTCCCGATCTTGATGGATTAAGTAGTGAAGAGTCTAGGAAGCTACTAATGCGATCGGCCTATAATCTTTTTTTAAAGCTGCAATCTTCGGAAGAGGCACCATCTGCTTATCAGTGGGAAGCATACCAGAATGGTACCCTACCATCTGTGGAGTTATGCAATGAACAAGTTGACGAAAACGGTGCTGAGGTAACCAATTGCTATGAGTCAGTAGACTATCTTTTTGACTTAACTACGATTAATAACCTAGCTGACCACACCCCTTTCGATTCAGTATATATAAACACAAATAATGATGCTCACAATGCAATTCCTTTATCGTTTTCTGATCCTTTTCGCAAAGAAGTGATTGATGGAACATATTTTAAAGCAGAGGTTTTAATTCCGATATTGGCGATTCTATAACTGTGAGCAGAAATTCAATAGGCTTCATCTTGTGCCAAGAATCTCAGATTTTGACAAACGATAAATTCTTATAGGAAGGAATATAAATGTTAAGAAAAATAGTATTGATATTAGTCACTTTGTTTCCAGTCTCCGTTCTCGCATCCGGCTGGGCGACTGAAAATGGAAGTGCACAGATAACCTCTCTTCAAATAGAGGGTGGAATTGTTAAGGTAAATTTCACTGCCACAGATTCAAACGATCCTGACAGATGCGGAAACTCTGGTGCCGTAATTTTACAAGATGACTCTAAAAATGGTGATAGACAGTATTCTGCGTTAATGGCAGCGAAGATATCCAAAACCCCAATCAGAATTTGGGTTAGCGGTTGTATTGATCGATGGAGTACCAGTTTCCCTAAACTTTGGTCAGTAATCTTGACTGAATAAGCGTAACCAAATCTATCGACTCAGTAGCTTCATCGTTTCTTCATCTGATCTCACAAGGTGATTTTAGGAAATATTACTAACTAAAATGGATTTCACAGATTATGAAATTTAATTTAATGCCTGTCATCAAACATAGTTTATTGTCTCTTGCTATGGTTCCTATGTTATCAATAGCATCAGGTGAGACGGGTTGGGTAGGGATAGAATATATTCACCAAAGGGAATGTACCGGTGACAAAGGGTTCGAAATAGACTTCACAACAGTTCATTCTAATGCTGACGGTTGTCAAAACACCAAGCGTGTCGATTTGGCTTGTGATCAAGAAAACTTTGATCAGATTGTTAGCATTGCATTAACTGCGATGGTATCAAACAAACGAGTATGAGGTTGGCTATCGGGTTGTGACAGTGAAGGCGATGCACGACTTAAAACCATCAGAATAGAGAAATAAGGTTTTTTTGAACTGAATTTAGAATGTAATGTTTTCACCTTTTCTAAAATAGCGAGTGTGGAAAATTATTTACATTGCTTCTGTACCTTTTTACCTAAAAATATTGTATAGGAAATATTATTCGTATATATGCCATTCTTTTTTTAATGTTAGTTTCTGGCTTAGGGTTTTCATCCACTTATGAATCAGGCCCATTTAAAGTTTCAAGCTTGAGATTCTTTTCAACAGGTGTCGATATAAGATTTGATCCAGAGCCGGCTAGTTGTCTTGGTGGTGCGCATTATAGAATGCACGCAAGACTTTCAGCATCTAGTGAAAATTATTCTGCGTTAGTATCCACTTTGATAGCTGCATATACAGCTGACCAGTCATTCACATTTCTGTGGTTTAGTAATGAGGGCGAGAAATGTTCAAAAACACACATACTTAACCTAGATATTGTAGAGTACAGTCACAAATAGACCCTTATAAGAGAAACTGAGGTGAAAATGTTATTTACTCGATTGTTGAAGCTATTGGCTTTTTTGTTGATTGCGAGTGTTAGCCATTCTGCAGGTACTAATATTACTGGAAAAATAGAGAAGGTGCATGCAGGCAAGGATGATTGGTATGGTGTGCGATTTATACTAAATATCCAATCTATTGATGACGCAGATATTTGCAACCCTGCATTCATTTATACAGAGCCTAAACCGAATAATGGTCATGACAGTAAAGTGGCAATATTTCTTTCTGCATATATGGCGAACAAGGATGTAAGAATGCTCGTTGTAGAAGGTCGAGGCGGTTATTGTGAGTTAGTTGAAGGTCACATTTACTAATGATGGTGTTGTTAATAACAGGATAACGTGGTTCCGAATAGTCAATACAATTGGTTTTGAAGAGTCAGTGGGTGTGAATAGTACTTCTTATCATAGTGAATTAAAGGTAAGCTTTGAAGTAACATGCCTTGTGTTGCGAGCCTCCTATTAGGCACCAAGTTTTTATAGTTTCTAATTTATGATCAAAAGGATATTTCTATGATGGAGAGATTTTTACGAAGTTTTATATTGATGGTCTTGCTATTTTCGGGGAGTGCATACGGCTACAATAGTTGGAGTAATCCAGGCATGGCATCTCAGAATTATAAATATAAAATTGATAATAGTATTCCTACAGACGGGTGGTCGGTTAACGTTGAAAGAACTATTGTGCCAATTATTATGAGCGGCATAGTAGTTCCTGTGTTCACTTCTACTGACTACTATATTGAAAATCCTTCGCAAGGAAACTTTCACTATAACTCTGCTACGAATAGTTTTACATCAGCAGTTGAGATAGATGTTATAAAAAGGAATGTTCCACCATCTGGTACAGTTTACGACTATAGGCCAACACTATATGTTTCTATACCTGGCGCTAAACTAACTAAAGATTTATTGGATAGCGGTAATTGGATTCAACCTTGGCAAAATAGCTTAGAACGTATGTTAGGAATGCGCTATCCATCCTCTTCTTCAGATCATGAATATATGCATATCCAATTGAACTGGGCAACTATGCGTAATAATAGATTTCAGGTTGGGGAAGCGGCATCAAGGATTAAGAGTATTTTAAGCGATAAGACTCATAAGTGGGATGTAGTAGTAATAGGCTTTAGTCGTGGTGGTGTATTTGCTCATGAGCTATCAAAAAAAATCGTAGGTCACGATAAGGTAAACACATTGACGTCAGTACTGCTAGACCCAACTGCGGCTACAACAATAGGCGACAGATATCCAAACAGCAAGGTCTCATCAGATTCAAACAAATTCACTGGCTTTTTGTATAGTAATAATGAGATATTCGAAAAGGGGACTGATTTTGACAGCAGTAATAGTTGGCTCACTGTGGACGAACGGCCAATCCCTAGTTATGAACGAAATAACAATATCAGTGGTAAAGTTAGTGGAAGTTATACTATTAGGAATTCCTCAGGTAATTTAACAACATATAACTATAGTAATAGGAGTATTCATTCGGAGTTTGCCGGGCATTGGCTATATTACGATTCTAACAAGCATTCTCCTTATTTTGATAGATATGGTTTTGACTTTCTATATGACTATATTTATTCAAAGAAGGTAAAAGGATCATTCTCGGCAGATGGATTTACAGGTGTTAAAGTAGTTCGAGTTTCTGTAGAAGACCTAGTAGTCGATGTATCTCTTAATGTTGGTCCAGGCTATATAAATGGTAATGCTGAATTCAGTGTTGGTTCTTTCACTGCGCAAGGTTATTTCAATGTTTCAGATGAAGGGTTTGATGCACAGGCATCAGTTTTATTGACTCAATCTTTTGCAACAATCAATGCTTCGAAAGTCGAATATACCGAGTATTTAGGTGATTATACTGTGGTTGAATTCCTGTATGATGGTGGATTGTATTTTGGAAATAGCTACGGGTATTTTGATTCAGAAATTGACTTAACTTCAGGCACTATAGATTTAGAGCTTGAATTTAATGGCGTGCCTGGCTTGCCGATTAAAATAGATTCTGATGATGTAAATGTAAATCTTTCAAATGTGATCACATCTAAACCACTTGAAGACGGTTTTCATAATATTAAGGATGATGTTGATGACTTTAAGGACAAGATTGAAAGCTTCTTTAGTGGGTGGTAATAAACTAAGCATAAACTGACATGGATAATATATCTATGTTACCTTAGAGGTTGGGTTCAATTATTTCTTGGGCCTTCCCTCTTTGCTCTGAGTCTTTTTCTTATTGGTTGAATCACTGATTTGATGACTTAAAAAATGATAGATAAATAGATATCAAGCAAAGCATATTAGAATTAAATAGTCTTTAGCAGTCAGTAGGGTGTTTGCTTTGCTAGTCTGCTTCTTCAAAAAGAGATGCGACTTTTTCGCAGGATACTAGTCAGGCAACTCAGCCCCAGAGAACTCCAGAGTCACAACAACTAACGCTTGTTCCCTTAAGCGCTTCCTAATTTCGGAACCAGGTGTTTTGGTTAAATAATAGAAAACACTGGCATCTACTCCGTACTGCGCTGCTAGTTCATTTGCTGTTGTTGCGGTTGTTGTTGCTGAGTTATCAGGTATTGCTACGGTTTGCGGTATGGCCAGTTGCTCTCCATTAAATACTCGTTCGCAATAGTTACCGTAGTATTTCTCAAATCTTGGCCAAACTTCTTTTTCGGTTCCACTTTGAAGTAAATAAAAGCCAGTATCTCTGGAAGCAAAATAAACGGCAGGATGGCTCCAATTGGCTTCACGTGGGTTGTGCCGAATAGAACAGGCCTCTAGGTAAGCTTTACGGGTATCTGGGAGTCCAAACTCTTCAGGAGCAGGTTTCAATAGTTGTATGAACTCAGCAATGCTTGGAGGCCATGAGTGTTTTTCTTTGCATTTATGTAGCGCAAGGGCTAAACGGTCTTCGGTAATGTCTTGAAGTGAGTAGCCCCATTCTCTCTTGGTGAGCCGTACTTGGTTCTCATCACCAAAGGTACTTTCGAATCGGTTGCCGTAAATAGCTTTAAAGCGAGTGAAAATCATATTGATCAGAATTTTCTGATCGTCACTTAGAGCATTGTTTTCGGGTTGATGATTACCAGCTTGTATCGTGGATATCATTGAGTGCGCGTCGAACTCCATCACGCTGCTCCTGCTTTGGGCTTTGGGTGTTATTATAGCCACCCGCATAACGAGTTTGTTTGCTGTACTGTTCTTTTACCCAACGAATAAATCGAGTGTTCCAGTCACTGGCGACAGTACCTGTCTCTATGTAGTGGCTTTTGAAATCCGCTAATTGTTCTCTAGCAAATTCAACAGGAATATTGTCGCCAATTAAACGGGGAATCAACAGTTTTTGATCAGGTTTCCAGCCCATGTCCATTGGGGTTCGATAACCTTTGGTTTGAGCAAACTCATTACTCTTTTCAATCATGAATGTTGGGAGTCCGGCATGGGCCTGATTTCGAGCGCGTGCAGCAGGGTTTGCATTTCTAGCTTGTTGATTAGTAACTGCTGAGGGTCTGCCAGCGGCAGGATTAACCTGTTGCTCGACTCTGTGGTTATGGTTAGCAGATGCTGCAGGATGAAATGCATTTTCGGGAATGAGCCTGATTAAGAATTGTCCATTTGAATTGTGGTGTCGCTCAACCATCTTGAGTGCTTCTAGGTTATGAAACACTTGATTAATTTTGGTCATGTTCCAGAACGGTATGAGTTCCGGCCAGCGTTCTGGGGCTAGATAAAACCAGTCTTTTCCCATCAGGTTCTTGCTTGGGCAGATGTGTGACAGTTCTAACACCAGTTGAGCTAGAATTGCTTCCTCAAGTCCAATTTGAGCCGCCAGGGAAGGCGATAGGGAGAGCAGTTTTTCTCCAAACTGAATATTCATGGATAACCTCAAAAGTCGGTCAGCCATTCTAGCCCATGCCGAGTTGCACAAATAGCCGAAAATCCTGTGGATAAGTTGTTAGCTAGTGGTTTTTTTTGTTCAAACCAAGATATGTGGAAAGCTATGGTAAACTCAAGTTCAGACTTGAACACACATGCGTCAACATGAATATTCTTAGCGTTAAAAATTTAGTGAAATCTTTTCGGGATGTCATTGCTGTAGACCATATCAGCTTTGATGTGCCAGAAGGTATATGCTTGGGACTTCTTGGTCCTAATGGAGCGGGGAAAACCACCACAATAGAAATGTTAGAAGGGTTGGTTAAACCAAGCTCTGGCGAAATCTTATATTTTGGAGAGTTGGCGGCAACCGATGTGTCTCAACATGTGGGCATTCAATTTCAGCACACATCCTTACCAGACCACATGACAGTTAAAGAGACGCTTAAACTATTTGCTTCCTTTTATACAGAATCTGTCGACTTAGATGAATTAATAAAACTTTGTGCGTTGGAAGATTTTGCCAATCGAGATGCACGAAGACTTTCTGGTGGTCAAAGGCAAAGGCTGCTTTTAGCATTAGCACTGGTGAATGACCCAAGGGTTGTGTTTTTAGATGAACCAACCACAGGTTTGGATCCCCAAGCTCGCCGCAACTTTTGGGATCTTGTCCAGAAAATTAAAGCTAAGGGTAAAACTGTATTGTTGACTACTCATTATATGGATGAGGCTCAATACCTGTGCGATGAGTTGCTGATAATTGATAAAGGAAAAGTAGTTGAAACAGGTTCTCCGGATACGATTCTCAGCCGCCACTTCGATGGCGTATTAATACAGCTTCCTAAAGATTCAATTACTGATGTAAGCCATAAACTCGATGAGCTGACAAAAAACTATTCTGAAACTGGTAGTAAATTCGAAATTCTCACTTCGGAAGTGGACGCAACGCTATCAGAGCTGATGCGATTAGGTATTCCATTACAAGGCCTACAGGTGCGAGCACCTACATTAGAGGATCTATTCTTAAAACTAACAGGACATCAGTTGAGAGCCTAATGTTTAAACGATATTTCGCAGTGTTCACAGCGCGCAATCGTGAATTCTTCAGAGACAGAAGTTCATTTATTTGGAATATCTTTTTTCCTTTTCTGTTGTTGTTTTTATTTGCCTTCATCTTCGGAAACAGTCAAGACATGTTTAAAGTTGGTGTGCTAGGAGACGAGGATGCTTACCTTAGCAAGCCACAGATTTTTGAGCTCAGGCACATTCAGTTTATTCCCTATGAAGATCAAGACAGCGCCGTCAAAAAGCTTCAGCAACATCAAATTGATATGCTTCTGCAGCTTGATAAAAGAGTTTATTGGGTCAATCGTTCTTCTCCCAAAGGTTATATGACCGAACAGCTATTGATGTCCAAAGATAGCGAGTACCAAAGAAGAGAAGTAGATGGACGTGCTGTCCGTTATATTGATTTTGTTCTACCTGGTATTTTGGGCATGAATATAATGTTCAGCTGCCTGTTCGGTGTGGGCTATATTATCGTTCGGTACAGAAAAAATGGTGTGTTAAAAAGACTAAAAGCGACACCGTTAAATGCCGTTGAGTTTTTGAGTGCTCATATCAGTTCTAGACTTATCATTGTAGTGTGTGTGATGTTTATACTGTTCTTTGGGGCTCACTGGATTTTCGATACCTTAATGTTTGGCAGTTATTTGTCTTTTTTCGCGGTATTAATATTGGGTGCCATGACCATGATATCCATGAGCCTGCTTATTGCGTGTCGAACACGCAGTGAGGAATTAACCGGTGGGCTGTTGAATGTGGCGTCTTGGCCAATGATGGCACTGTCAGGGGTTTGGTTCTCGTTAGAAGGTGCCCCAGAAGCATTGCAGACTTTCGCTTACATGCTGCCACTTACCCATATTGTTGAAGCCAGCCGCGCTATCTCTATTGAAGGGGCTACCTTTTTTAGCCAGGCAGACCACTTAATCTTTTTAACCGTTATGCTGGTGTTGTTTTCAGGCATTGGAGCATGGCTATTCAGCTGGGATAGTGATCACAGATAGCTTTATCGGATATCAGTTTAATGATTGCAAACGCAAAGATATTAATAGTTGATGATGAGCCTGCAGTAATCGAGCCTCTGATTTATACACTTGAGTCAGACGGATTTTCAGTGGAATCTGTGGGCTTGGGGGGCCTGGCTATAGAAAGCTGCAAGCATTCTAATTTTGACTTAGTAGTTCTTGATGTGGGCCTACCAGATATGTCTGGCTTTGAAGTTTGCAAAGAAATTCAAAAACAAAATGATATCCCAGTGTTATTTCTGTCTGCTCGGGTAGAAGAAATAGATCGATTAATCGGCTTAGAAATTGGTGCGGACGACTATGTGGTAAAACCGTTTAGTCCAAGAGAAGTAGTTGCTCGCATTAAAATTATTTTGAAACGTCGAGTCACTGTTACTGATGTAGCGACACTGAATAACTTAGTAATTGATATTCAAAAAGCGAAAGTTTGTTATTTCAATCAGGAGCTTGAGTTAACTAAATACGAATTTCTTATATTGTCTTATTTAGCTCAATCCCCAGAGCAAGTGTTTAGTCGACAACAAATTCTAGAGCACGTGTGGCCTAATGCATCAGGTAGTATGGAAAGGTCGGTGGATACACACATCAAAACCTTAAGGGCCAAACTTAAATCCGTAAACTCTGAGTTTGAACTGATTAAAACCCATAGGGGTTTGGGTTACAGCTTGGAGCCATGTTAACCATGAAGCTGACCTTTGCCAGTCGTATTTTTGCAGGTTACCTGTTGGTGGCTGGGTTGGCTACATGGGTATTCCATGACGCATTGATTGACGAGATTCAGCCCGTAGTAAAACAATCTGCCGAGGCAACTTTGATTGATACGGCTAATCTGTTAGCCGAGATGGTTGTTAAAGACTTGTTGTCGAACAACGACTTAAATGATCTGAGGTTGGCAGTTGAAAACGCAAAAGATCGAAACATCTCAGCCGTTGTATGGGATCATTTAAGAACAAAGGTTCTGTTAAATTTTTATATCACAGATAAAAATGGCATCGTAATTTACAGCTCAGAAGGCTTGGATGTGGGGGCTGATTACTCACAGTGGCGCGATGTGTTCCTCACATTGCGTGGTGAATATGGTGCCCGCTCTACTCGGTCAGATCCTGAAGATTCATTAACCAGTGTGATGCATATAGCTGCTCCAATTATTCAGGAGGGTGAAATTTTAGGTGTGCTCACGGTCTATAGTGAAAACATAACTATGCAGCCGTTTATTGAATCCAGTAAAAATTCCGTGTTAAAAAAATGGCTCTTGGTATTTCTAGCCAGCGCGCTAGTTGGTTTAGTGCTCTCTTTTTGGCTGAGTAACTCTGTGACAAAGCTAGTGAAGTATGCTCAAGAGGTAAAAGTTGGGGCTCAACCAACAATGCCTAACCTTGCAGGGTCTGAATTAAAACAGCTGGCCAATGCTTTAGAAGAAATGAGGCAAGAGTTAGATGGTAAAGCTTATATTGAGAGTTATGTTCAGAGTTTAACTCATGAACTGAAAAGTCCTCTGGCTGCAATTAAGGGCTCAGTAGAAGTGTTGCAAGAGCGGCCTGAGATACATGAGCAGGAAAAATTTATCAAGAGTATCTCGAGTCAGACTATCAGAATTCAACGTACCATTGATCAACTGCTTAGGCTTTCAGCACTCGAAAATCTATCAGCTGCATCAACTAGTCATGTCACTTCGCTATTAAAGATTATTGATGCGGCTAAAACAACATCTCTTGAAAAAGCTCAATTAAAAGACATTACACTGACTGTTTCCGCTGATCCAGGGTTAGAGGTCAAGGCTGATGAGCCATTGTTGCAAATGGCGATAGAGAATTTGATTGACAATGCAGTAGATTTTTCAAGTGTTCATTCAGAAGTGTGTATAAAGGCTATCCAGAAAGAGGGTTGTGTGTCGATAACCATTTTAGATCAGGGGGAGGGTATCCCTGACTTTGCACTGGATAAAATTAAAGACCGTTTTTACTCACTGCCAAGGCCAGATGGTAAGCCTAAGAGCACAGGTTTGGGGCTTTCGTTAACACAAGAGATTGTTCGTCTCCACAAAGGCATATTGACCATCGAAAATCGCAGTGACCAAAGTGGCGTGATCTCATCAATTACTCTCTTCACATAGTCCTCACATAAAAAACACATACAGCTCATTAACCGCACGTACTGCCTGATTATTCTTTTTCCTGTTCAATATTTATGGAAAAGACATAATGAAAAATCAAAAGCAACTGTGGATAAAACTCGGAATCATTTTTGGCTTGGTCATGATATTACAAGTACCGATGCAAATGATTGAACTAGTGGTGCTTGAGCGTTCTTCCACTCAATACCGAGCTGTCTCAGAAATCTCTCAATCCTGGGGTGGCGAGCAAAGCTTAATAGGGCCATTTTTAGTTGTACCTTTTGAATTAGATTATTCTGAATCTATTTGGGACAAGAATCTTGAGAAGTATGTTGAAATACAGAAGAGCAAAACATTTAAAAAGATATTAACTCCTGTGATGTCTGAAATCAGTTCAGATGTGATGGTGGATCATAGAAAACGTGGTATCTATCAAGCTCCCGTATATTCGGGAACAGCTAAGCTTTCTGGCACTTTCGATTTAAGTGAACTCGATAATGTCGAAGGTGATATGCAGGCTCCGGAATTTGTGTTGTTGTTAAGTGATTTGGGCGGCGTATTAAAAGTTCCATCTTTGAATTATGGAAACACTCAGGCACAGTTCTCCGAAGGTGGCTTCAAAGATGCCCAAGGAATAACCGCTGTGCTTTCCGAAGATATATCGGCATTCAAATTCGATTTCAATTTGGATTTAAAAGGCAGTCAACGAATCGGTTACTTTCCTTTAGGAAAAAATAATCTGGTTCATATTAAGAGTAATTGGTTACACCCAAGTTTTAACGGTCGATTTCTACCCGAAAACTATAACATTGCCAAAGACGGCTTTAGTGCCAAGTGGCGGACGACCTCACTATCTAGCAATGTGAAGCAGCTAATCGAAAGCTGTGGGTCATCCAGCTGTAAATCTCTGTCAGATACTGATTTCGGTGTGAGCTTCGTAGATCCGGTAAACCATTACACAATGTCGAGTCGGGCATCCAAGTACTCAATTCTGTTGATCGTTATTACTTTCTCAATATTCTTTTTACTAGAAGTCTCTCGGTCAGGGCCTGTTCATCCGGTACAGTACTTGTTAGTAGGTTTGGCATTAACTGTATTTAATTTAGTGCTAGTAGCTCTCACCGAGCATTTAGATTTTGCACATTCCTATTTAATCAGTGCGTTTGTATGCTTATTACTGATTTGTACCTATGCATGGAAAATTCTCAAGACATGGCGCTCAATCGCTGGGTTCGGAACATTGCTTGGCTTTGTTTATTTGCTTATGTTTTTTATCTTAAAGTCAGAAGATTATGCCTTCCTAATGGGCGCACTATTCTTACTGCTTATTCTTGCAAGCATCATGTTGCTTACACGAAATGTAGACTGGTATTCCTTGCAGGTTCAGCTCCAGCAAAAAACTCAATCTGCGGAGGGTATGCAAGATGACTAGGCTTCGTTTGTACGTTGCGGCTGCGGGTGCAGTGCCAGCAGTTGTTTGGTTTTTGTTGCTAGTGATTCTTTATCTTTGCGCAGTCCAAGCTGGAGGCGTAATGGAAGTATTGATCTCTACCAGTCTTCTCATGGTGTTGGGTATGGCTACTTTTAGTTTGGTTTTTTGCATTCGCTTTAAAGAAGAATCCTACAAGTATAAACATCTGCTATTGTTTCCAATTTTTTTAGGGGGACTAGCAATGTTGTTGGTCATAATTCTGATTTTAAGTATTATAAAAACGCATATTACTTTGGGGGTTGCGTTTATTTTATTGACGCTGATATTACCGCTTATTTCTTCAGTCTTAGTGATTTTTGACTTAATTGCGGGCGATAATTATTGGCAAAGACTTCAGTCTTGGTATCAAGACTAGGCGATTGAGTTAGTGCCATGTTGCTCACTTTATTGAGTAACCAAATAGTCTTTGAGCGCTTCTTCTGCGAGTTCTTCGCCAATAGCAATCAGTTCATCGGCTTTGTGGTAATCAAAGAAAGAAGCGGAGCTGCGTGGCACTTCTATGAGTATTTCAGGGCGATAGATGGCGAGCTTCGAATGAGCAATGCTGTTTTGCATTATGTCAATAGATCTATTGAGCAGGTCAAGAATATTCATTTGTTCATCGTGATCTTCATTAGATGAATCCGGTGTTAAACGATTTATAAATCTGGATACTCTTTTTCTAAAAGCACTACTAGGTTTGTTGAGCTCATCGTCTGTTGTGTGATTGAGCTTAACAATTCTCTCCTTGGCATTTAGGTTCACCGCAATCGTAATGTCTGTATCATCTCCTGCGGTAGGTGTTACCGGTACCGGGTTGAGTAAGCCTCCATCTACCAATTTCATTTCATTATAAAAATGTGGTGTGAATACCGAGGGGGCTGCAATGGACGCTCTCACAGCATCAAACAAGGAGCCTTCCTGAAACCATATTTCTTTCTCTCGCTTGATGTCGGTGGCGACTGCAGTGTACTTTAATTTCAAGTCTTCTATGTTATGGTCGCCGATGAGTTTTCTTAGCACACCGATTATTTTTTCGCCTTTAAAAAGCCCCCTTCGATCAAAAGAAAAATCAAGAAGCCTTACGACAGAAGTACGATCTAACGCTCGCACCCATTGCTCATATTCCTCCAGTTTGCCTGCTGCATAGAAGCCGCCAATTAAAGAACCAATTGAACAACCTGAAATGGATTTGATTTCGAAACCATGCTTCTCGAGAGTTCGAATAACACCAATGTGTGCTATACCTCTAGCGCCACCACTTCCTAGAACCAATGAGACTGTTTTAATGTTCATAATATTAACTGAATTAGTTGAGCTTATTTAAGAAGCTTTGATTAAAGATAAGTTAAGTCACGATATGACTGGGTAAACTATGTGAACAGAATTTGGCGGAGATAGTATTGAAATGCAAGGTGAAATTGAGCTGGCTGCGCGTCTATTCACGGAATGCAACCATTGCTTTAAAAAAGAATAAAAAGGGAAGCCATTGCTTCCCTAAAATAGAATTAAAGAGACTACATAGACTCTCTAAATTTATTGATTAAAGCGGCAGAAGATGAGTCATAAGCAGACACATCACCACTCTGCAGTGCATCAAATACGGCATTACCCAATACTTTACCTAGTTCAACACCCCATTGATCAAAGCTATTTACCTCCCATACCACGCCTTGCACATAGACTCTGTGTTCATACATGGCTATTAAAGCGCCAATGGTTTCTGGTGTGCCTTTCTCAAACATGATGGTGTTGCAAGGACGATTACCAGGAATGACTTTGTGAGGTGCTAGTTCCTTAGCGTCATCTTCGCTCATGCCCTTAGCGGTTAACTCCGCCATGACTTCTGCTTCTGTTTTGCCTTCGAGCATCGCCTGTTGCTGACCCAGAAAATTTGCAAACAACCAAGCATGGTGATCGGCAATTGGGTTTTGACTTTTGAGCGGCATAACAAAGTCAGCCGGAATTAACCTTGTGCCCTGATGCAATAGTTGGTGGTAAGCATGTTGTCCATTGGTGCCTGTACCACCCCAAATGACTGGCCCAGTTTGATAGTTAATTTCTTCGCCGTTAGTTAATACACGCTTACCATTTGATTCCATATCACATTGCTGCATATGGTTTGGCAGTTCTTTTAAATACTCATCGTATAAAAGAATAGCGTGCGCTTCAGAGTCAAAGAAATTGTGGTACCAAACCCCAAGCATACCCAAAATAACGGGTAAGTTTTCGTTTAGAGGTGCGGTACGAAAGTGCTCATCCATTTGGAATGCACCTTCTAAAAGTTTTTCAAAGTTATCCATGCCTACAACAATCGCTTGAGGTAATCCGATAGCGCTCCAAAGGGAGTAGCGACCGCCGACCCAGTCCCATAAAGGAAACAGGTTTTCCGCATCTATACCGAATTCTGTTGCGGCTTTTTGGTTGGTCGACACAGCTATAAAGTGATGTTTTACATCCTCTAGTTTGCCACCTTTGCTGTAAAACCACTCGCGGCAGGCTTCTGCATTTTTCAGGGTTTCTAAAGTACCAAAGGATTTAGAACAAACCACAAACAGTGTGGTTTCAGGGTCTAGATCTTTGGTAACTTCTGCTACATCGGTGCCGTCTATGTTGGCAATGTACTTTAGGTCGTAACCTTCTTTCCAATAAGGTTTCAAGGAATCGGAAACAACTTTTGGCCCAAGAAAAGAACCACCAATTCCGATATTGACAATGGTTCTGAGTTTTTTACCGGTATAGCCGGAGAATTCGCCGGAATCTACAGCGTTAGAGAATGCTCTCATTTTTGCTAAGCAGGCATTGATCTCTTGCATTACATTTTCGCCGTCAACCATCACGGGTCTGTCACTTCGGTTTCGCAGTGCTGTGTGCAAAACTGCTCGACCTTCGGTATTGTTTATTTTTTTACCTTCAAACATGTCGGCAATGGCAGATTGCATACCACACTCTTCCGCTAAAGCCATTAACTTAGAAATGGTTTCTTCGGTAATCAGGTTTTTGGAATAGTCGACAAAAATATTGGCTGCTTCGGTGGTGAACTTGCTCGCTCGATCTGGATCTTGTGCAAACATTTCTCTTAAATGCTGGCTTTCTATTTCGGGCTTATGCTGGGCCAGGGCATTCCAAGTGGCCAATTGGGTCAGTGACATGGGAGTTCCTTTGTATTCATTCCAAAAATAGCCGCTAATTTAACGACTAGCCAATCATAGCGCTAACGCCTTTCGGGTAGAAGATGATGTGTATCAGGAGTGTATGGAACTAGAGGATAAACTGGATTTGTACCAGATTGATGACTATCAAGCTGGTACTTTTTGAACAATGGGGAGTGATTACCCGAGTTGTACTGGAATAGCGTTGCTGGTGTGACTGACTGTGTTGTCTGGATTCAGATAAATCATTCTTGGCTTAAGTTCGTCGACGGTATCTTCACCATAATAACCATAGGCACAGATGATGACTCTATCGCCCACTTTGGCCTTATGAGCCGCGGCCCCATTCATAGAGATCATATTGCTTCCAGCCTCACCTCGAATAATATAGGTGGTGAATCTTTTGCCATTGTCTATGTTGTAAATCTGAATCTGTTCGTACTCTCGTAAACCGGCCATATCCAGCAAATCGCTGTCAATGGCACAAGACCCTTCGTACTCCAGTACAGCATGGGTAACAGACGCCTTGTGTAGTTTTGCTTTCAGCATGCAATTCAGCATTTATGAACCTTTTGTTACGGCCTGATGTGATGGGTATTAAATAAAGCGCGCGAAGTATGCACAGATCTTAATATAGGTTCAACGGCTAAAATGGGTGTTATCAATTAATCTTGCTTTACCAAGATATGCGGCAGCTAAAACCACTAAATCCATGTCGTTCTCAGTGGCAGGGTTTAAGTCGATTTGGCGACAGATCGCAAAATAGTCAGGGGTCATTCCAGCGTCGGCTAATTGCTTTTTGGCGTCTCTTATCAGGTTGGCAAAACTATGTTTCCCACTGATTATTTTTTCTTTAGTTTCACAAATTACTTGATATAAGGTGGGAGCAATTTCCCTTTCTTCAGCAGTAAGGTAATTGTTTCTGGAGCTATGGGCCAAGCCATCTTCTGCACGACCTGTATCTACGCCAATCATTTCAACCGGCATGAACATGTCTTTAACCATGGTTTTTAATATGGTGAATTGCTGAAAGTCTTTAAGCCCAAAAATGCCGAAATCAGGCTGAACAAGATTAAAAAGCTTCATTACTATGGTGGTCACACCATTGAAATGGTTTGGGCGGCTTGCCCCACAGTGCAATGTAGACATGTGTTTGACCTGTGTAACAGCTAGGTCAGGTTTAGGGTACATATCTGACTTTTCGGGCGTGAACAGCAGATTGCATCCTTCAGAAATCAGTTTTTTCTTATCTTCTTCAAGAGTTCTTGGGTAATTTGAAAGATCTTCATTTTCGCCAAACTGCGTTGGGTTCACGAATATGGATGCTACTACAACATCGGCGACTTCATTGCCTTTATGAACAAGACTTAAATGGCCACTGTGAAGATTGCCCATGGTTGGAACAAAAGCGATAGTTTTGCCTTCAGTTTTAATTTCCTTAATGGCCTGTTTCAGATCTGCAATTGTGGAGACAGTTTTCATGTTCGATTAAACCTGTTGTAGTTCGGCAGCTGTTAAACGACGAATGCCTTCTTGACCTGTTATGTTGAGCCAATGTTCAAGGCTATTATTTTTAATAGCCAATTCGGGCTCAATGTCCCTTAAGGGCAGTAATACAAAGCTCCGCTGATGAGCGCCAGGGTGGGGGAGTGTGAGGGTTGGATCGTCTGACGTCAGCTGATCGAACATCAAAATATCTAAATCGAGGGTTCTAGGTCCCCATCGCTCTAAGCGCACTCTTTGGTGCTTCTGTTCTAGTTCTTGCAGCTGCTTGAGTAAGTCTAGAGGAGCCATTTGAGTTTCCACTTTTACCGCTGCGTTGATGTAATCTGGCTGGTCTTGAGGTCCCATTGGCTTACTCGCATAAACACCAGACACTTTAATTAAGGATATTTCAGAATGGCTTTCAAGTTCATTAATGGCAGTCAACACCTGGTTTATCGGTGCATCCAGATTAGACCCTATGCCAACGTAAGCTATATGGCGTGTCATTGATCTTGTGGTTTTGATTTCGCTGGTGGACGACGCCTCCGGCGCTTTCTAGGCCGCTCTGATTTTGCATCAGAAGCAAGCTTGGTTCGAGCAGTGCCGTTAGCTGACTGATAGTCGGTCCACCATTGACCCAGGCCGTCTAGGTTCTCGCCTGATTTTTCTCTAAGTAATAGGAAGTCGTAAGCCGCCCGAAATCTAGGATGCCCAACTAATACTTCTGCTCGACGCCCTGTGCGCCTTGGCAAACGCTGTTGTAAATCCCAAATCTCTTTCATTGGCAGAGAAAAGCGTTTTGGTATAGAAGTAGACAGACATTGTTGAGCAGTAACCTGATGGGCAGCTTGATGATATGCCGGAATCAGAGGTGTGCCATCTTGCACTAGTGACTGGGCTTTGGCTTGAACCGAGGGCCACAGTAATGCACAAAACAAAAAAGCAGGAGTAACAGGTTTACCTTGGTTGATTCGGCTGTCAGTGCTGGATAAAGCCGCCTCAATCAGTTTCTGTGCTCTTTCTCCATCCTCGCCTTGAATCGACATATTGCTAATTGGAAACAGAGGTTCGAAAAGCTCAAGTTGTTGCAGAGTCTTGAGAGTTTGCAGTGCCTTTCCTGACATCAATAGCTTTAGGACTTCATCGAATAACCTGGCAGCAGGCACGTTAGTGAGCAATTGGCCGAGTTCTGGTATTGGATTGGCCGTTCCTGGTTCGATAGTAAAATCCAGTTTTGCCGCAAACCTAGCTGCTCTAAGCATCCGCACCGGGTCTTCCCGATAGCGTTTCTCAGGGTCACCGATGATGCGTATCTGTTTGTTTTGAACATCTTTCAGGCTTTGGGCATAAGCCTTAACACCGAAATCTGCAATGCTGTAGTACATTGCATTAACGGTGAAGTCACGACGCTCTGCATCATCTTCTAAAGTACCATACACGTTGTCTCTCAATAACATGCCATGGTCGTTGCTGGCCGAGTGATGCTTATGATGTTGTTTTTCTTCTGGGTCGTGACTGGCACGAAACGTTGCAACCTCAATCACCTCCCTGCCAAAGGTCACATGTACCAGTTTAAAACGTCTACCAATTAGCCTTGAATTGCTAAATAGTTGTTTAACTTCTTCGGGGGTGGCATTGGTTGTAACATCGAAATCTTTAGGGTGTAACCCCAGCATTAAGTCACGCACACAGCCGCCTACCAGATAACTCTCATATCCGGCATTCTTTAATCTATATAGAACCTTAATGGCATTCGGGCTGATATCCCTGCGGGAGATAGAGTGTTGATCTCTAGGGAGGCTTGTCAGCTCATTGCTGGGTTTACGTTGAATGAATTGGAAAAGTTTTTTAATCACGTCCGCTGTAGAGTTAAATCTGTTGCATGCTGCTAGTTAAAAGGTGGCGCGGAGTTTACATGACACTTGGGGTGGAAGATAGGTTTTGAGGATTCGAGTAAAATTTGTTTCTTCCAGATACGACAAAGCCGACTTTCGTCGGCTCTTAGCAGCATTCTTACTTAAGACCACTCTGCTTTTTATTCTTGTTGTCCGCAGTGTCTTATCGGCTTCTTATTATTGTTTTTGGGCGAAGCCTTTCAGTACTTGTTCTGCTGTTCTTTTTGTTTTTGGATAGAGAACATTTCCTGAAATGTGACTTACTAAGAGCAGGCTGCGTGCCAGAAAATAAAAATTCAATAAAATCAATGGCTTATGTGTTTTTGATGGTTGCGTCTCTCTTCGCCCCAACCAATTTCGTTACCCTTAGAATCATTAGTGTTACCGTAAAAGTTACGTCAGTAACACCAATAAATTCAGGGAGTTAGGTTGTATTCAATGTAAAGCTCAAGGCCCCAATTTTTTATTGTCATAAGTCAAGATAATGAGGGTTTATCGTTTTTGTAAATATGTAAATCGGTTGGTCAGCTATTTCTTCTTTGTAATAAATAATTCTAAGCTGCTGTCTTTTTAGATTCTTCCGTCATTATTTTGCTAGAACCCTTTGGGTTTTGGAGCAGCGACGTCAATTTAACCGGGTCATCAGTGATCAGGTAATCAATGTTTCGGTTCACTAGCTGTTTGATGGCTTCGTAGTCTTTTGTTTCGTTCCAGGGTTCTTTGGACATGAACCAAGAAGTGTCCTGAGAAAATAAAGTCCAGGCGCCGATGGCCATGTTTCTTTTTTGAAAGAGTTCAACTGTGTCGTCGTCAAACATATTGGCGATGCACATATTGGTTAGTGTTGAGCCAAGATATTTACCAAAAACATTGGACTCCATAACGCGATGCCCCCACTTTCCGACCCCAGCATAGCCAGGTGCATAGGTTAAACCGGACTCTATACCAGGTCTGGCTTGTTCCAGACTCCAGAGTGGAAATGGATTAAATGAAGTGACAAATACATCTTGGTAAAGATCCATCTTATGAATCAACTCAGCTACCGCTCTACCAGTAGGTCTTTGTCGCGGATCAAAACCGTAAGCCTTAATTTCGATGTTAACGATGAGTTGCCCTTTCAACTCCTCTAGAACATCTTCGAGAAGAGATATTTTTTCTTTTTTGGCGTATTTGAATGGAATATTGCAAAGGTTACTCACACTGTATTCGTCGAGAATGTCCAGTTGCTTCAGTTGCTGCCATGTTGATTCTGAAACCTTTAGGGATTCTCCGGTTAACCTTCGAGTGTTTTTGTCATGGAAAACCACTAGCTTTTTATCTTTGGTCATCAATACATCAAGTTCTACACCATCTATCCCGAGTTCCGCAGCCCGTTTAAAACCAGACAGAGTATTCTCTTGATATTCGTATGGCACGCCTCGGTGGCCAAAGCAGGCGGTATGTTCAAATCTTTTGAATAGGGAAGGTCTAGAATTGCTCATGAGAAAATCCTTTTTCCATAGAAACTAGAAACGCCGATCACTCTGTGGAAATTAGAATATATCTATGATAAGTCAACTCATCAGAGTAGATCTGATAAAGATAATAAAGTATTTGTGAATTTATGTAATTAGAAAAGGAGAGGTGATTAGTAAGAAAAACGCGCGCCCTTATTCTTGTTTTTGTAATGGGCGCATATGTTTTAACTGTTTCCCACTTTGTTGTTTTTGTTTGTGGGCTTTATTCTTGTTGTTGCCCAGATAAGAGCAGAGCTTATGCCAACTGTTAATTTTCCTTATAAAACAATAACTTATGGTTTATTGCTTATGTTTGTAAAGGTTTTTTCAAGATGGTGTGGGAAGGCAGGTAACAGTTTTTGTTTCCGAGGTAACACTTTTTCGATAAATGTATTCTTGTTCACTAAAGATCTCTTCTCAGAGAGCGACTTGTCTGATTTTTAGACTAACTAATCCCTGAACAAGGCTAACTTTAGTGGGGTCATTATTCAGGCGTTGTATATAGTCCAGTTTTTGACAGGAGTAAGGGTGTTACCTTTGATGTCAATTAAGTACCAAGAGGTAACAAACGAAGGTTTCAGGTTGTGGTAAGGGGGTTAAAGGCGTTACAGCTAATTTGTTGCCCGACTGGCAGTTGAGTTTTTCTTTGGTCTGGGTATGCCTAGTCGTTGTCTGCGTTCCCACAAACATTTGCGGCTGATTCCGAGTTTTTGTGCAAGTTCTGTTTCACTCATTCGCTCTTGATGCTCAAGCACATAATGTTGGAAATAGTCTTCTAGGGAGAGGTCTTCCGCTTCTTCCTGAGGTGAGGTGCTGTTGGCCGCAGCATAGTTTTCTTCCATCATCTCAACATAGCTAGGACTATGGGCAAGGGTATCAGGGATCTTCATGTCCTCAGTTTCTATACCAAGATGCTCCAGCTGAATGCTGTTATTGTCTGTAAGAATCAGTGCTCTCTGAACAGCATTTTCAAGCTCCCTTACATTTCCGGGCCAGTTATAGGCCAACATGCCTTGTCTTGCAGACGCTGAAAATTTGATTTTCTTTTGAATGTTCAAGCGGCCTAAATGTTTCTCCAGCAAAAATTCAGCAATTTCTGTGATGTCTTGGCCTCTTTTACGCAATGGCGGGAGGCTGACCTCAATAACCTGCAATCGATAATAGAGGTCTTCACGGAACCGGTTTTGTTGTACCAGGGTTCTTAGGTTTCTATGGGTAGCGGCGACTAATCTGACGTCGACTTTTTTGGCATGTACAGAACCGACCCGTCTAACTTCGCTTTCTTGAAGTACCCTTAGTAAGCGAGCTTGTGCTTCCATGGGTAATTCACCGATTTCATCAAGGAATAATGTGCCGCCCTCGGCAGCTTCTACTAGACCTTGGCGGGCCGCTGTTGCGCCGGTAAACGAGCCTTTTTCGTGTCCAAAGAGTTCAGATTCAATCAAACTTTCAGGAATGGCTGCACAGTTAACAGATACCAATGGGGCATCGGCCCTTGGGCTTAGCTCATGAATGGCTCTTGCGGCTAATTCTTTACCGGTTCCAGATTCCCCATGAATAAGAACGGTCACGTCCGCAGGCGATACTTTTTCCAGTTTGTTGTAAAGCATTTGCATTGGCTCACATGAACCAACCATGGATCCTAAGCTATTACCCTTGTTTTCTTGAGATGATGCAGACTGCTCTTCAGTGCCAGCGGTGGTGTCATTGTGAACAATCTCTGCTCTTTGTTTTTCTTTAATAATGCGCTCTACGGTGCGCACCATTTCATCATGATCGAAGGGTTTGGCTATGTAATCTACTGCGCCCATTTTCATGGCGTCTACCGCTGAACGCATTGATGCATAACTGGTCATAATTAGAACGGGAGTGGCCTTGGCCATTTCGATGAGGTCAGTACCAGGGGCTCCTGGTAGACGAAGGTCGCTGATAATGAGCTTAAAGTTTTCTAATGGATATTGGCTTGCTTCTGAAACCGAGCCCGCCTCAGTCACCTCATAGTCATGTCTTTCTAGCAATCTCTTTAAAGCGCTACGAATAATGCTTTCATCTTCAACGACTAAAATCTGACTCATGAAGTCTCCTCAAGTTGATCAATCTCCTCGTGTGCCCGAGGCAGGGTGATTATAACGCGGGTTCCCTTTCCATCCAGCCTAAAGGCCGGACTTTCGATGCTTATTTGACCAAAGTGTTCTTCGATGATGCTATAAGCTAGCCACAATCCAAGTCCAGTGCCTTTACCTACACCTTTAGTTGTGTAGAACGGGTCAAAGATGCGGTCTAAATGTTGTTCTTCAATGCCTGTTCCGTGATCAACTACTTCGAGCCGAACCCTGTGGGTACCCGTAATGGGAACGGTTTGGACATAAATAATGGTTCCAGGTTCACTTGCATCCCTGGCATTACTTAACAGATTAATGAATACCTGCACCAATCGCTGTGGATCGCAAATCACATTTAAGCCTTGGGGTAATCGGTTTTCAAAAATCACATCTCGGCTTTTTCGGGAGAGCTCCAACAGTTTGATGGCATCTTGAACTATCTCAGCAATGTCATGTGGGTTGAACTCTTTAGCCTTATCGGCCGTGCCGGCATGGGCAAAGTTCACCAGACTTTGTACGATGTTAGTCACTCTTTTAGTTTGTTCCCTTATTTGAACGCCGACTTCAGCGATGGCAGGGTCTTTAGAAATGTACTTTAGTTCTTGTGCCAAGCTATCAATACCAGTCACTGGGTTGCCAATTTCATGGGCGACTCCAGCCGCTAAGCTACCTATCGAGGCTAAGCGTTCACTGTGTACTAGTTCTTCTTCCAAAAGCTGGATATCTGTATGGTCTTCAACCAAAATGACGTTGCCATCTACCAGGGTTCTTTCACTTTCAGGCAATGCCGCTTTATGTAGATTGAGCCAGCGAGTGCCTTCAAGGGTTTTTAATTCCTTTTTATAAGCATGGGTACTATGACCCTGAACAAATTCCGATAGGGTGTTGCTCCAGTAGGCGGGAAGGGACTCTAGGTTAGATCCGATAATGGCTTCGGAATCAATGCCAGTTATTTCTTCTAATACCCGATTCCACATAAGAATTTCGCCATCGCTCGCGATTGAGCACACCCCAATAGGTAAGCTTTCGAGAGTGTCTCTATGGTAGCGCCGCAGGCTGTCTAGCTCTCCTGCAAGACCCGTAAGCTGGTAGTGATAACCGGCCAGCTTTTGTTCAACAAAGTGAATGTCCTCCCGTCCGGGACTATCTGGTTCTTTTTCGTAGGGCAAAGATCGAGCAATGAGTGCCTGAGCCACCGACGGGCCCATTAACCCAGACAGATTATTTTCAACTTTGTCACGTAAGCGGCGCAGAGCGAAAGGCCGATATTCGCCCATTGGCAGATTCAGGTCTTTTAATGCCCGTGTTACTTCTCGCTCGGCGCTGACTTTGCCCAAACTGCGGCTTAAGTGTTCGATAAAATCGTCGGTGTTTTTCGCAACCAATCTTTGTCTTTTAGGTCGAGCGAGACTGTTTTGGCTGCAGGCATCTGCGGCGGACATTTCTTCCCGGGAAGTGCGAGTAATTAAGCTCACGAAAATAAACACCGCGGAATTAACCCCTAGGGAGGTTAGGGCTGCCACCGACCACGCCGATTCATCGAAAGCAAATTGTAGTATCACACGGTAAGAGAGCGAGAAAGAATCTGATGCTAATGGATACAGAACACTGGCGATCCATATGAGCATGCCCGCGCACAAGCCTGCAAGAAAACCACTGCGATTAGCGCCACTCCAAAATAACACCCCAATTAACCCGGGTAAGAATTGCAATGTGCCCATAAAGCTGGCGATACCTAAGCTAGACAGGTCATGAATTTGAGCCAACGACAGGTAAACCAAGTAACCCGCTAAAATAATGGTGGCAATGAGTATTCTTCGAACCCAAAGCAACCACTCATATATATCTTCACTAGTGCTGGGTTGGTAAAACGGCAAGATGGCATGGTTTAAAAACATGGAAGCCAATGCCAAGGTGGCCACAATGGTGATACCTGACGCTGCTGACAAGCCACCGAGATAGGCAAGAATGGTAAACAGAGATGAATTCGTGCCTAGTCCAATACCTAGAGAAAAGTATTCAGGATTAGTGGGAAAACCCAGTTTCATGCCTGCCCAAAGTATAGGGAGTACAGGTACGCTCATAATTAACGCGTAAAGTGGAAAGGCCCAGCTGGCGATTTTTAGATTTTTTGGATCTCGGTTTTCACGGTAAATGGTATGGAACATATGGGGCATGGTCAGAGGAGCAACCAAGAACATACCCATTAATACCAGCCAAGACGTGCCTGCAAGTGGGCCCTGTAAGGACGCAATGGTGACGGGCTCTACCTTCAGCCAGTCCTCCAAATCTTCAAAACTACCGAATACCTGGTAAACCGCAAACAGGCCGATTGCCACTAATACCACCATCTTAAACAATGACTCAAACGCGATAGCAAAGATTAAGCTGCGGTGCCTCTCTCTAGGTGAAATCTCACGCGCCCCATACAAGATAGTGAAGGCAATCAGAACGACACAAAACGCAAAACCGATAATTCCTGGCGTGGTGTTTTTGTTCAGAATAACAATCACATCGGTAATGGCTTGAACTTGAAGGGCTATCAGGGGCAAAACAGCCATCAGCATAAAAATGGTAGTCAGGGTGCCTGCCCATCGGCTGCGATATCTAAAAGCAAATAAATCAGCAAGCGAACCTAATACATAGGTTCGAGTGATTCGAAGAATGGGCCTTAGAATAAAGGGATAAAGTAAAAATGCCCCTGACACTCCAAGATAGTAGGCCATGTAACCGGTGCCGTATTCATAGGCTAAGCCTGTGGTGCCATAAAAGCTCCATGCAGAACAGAATACGCCGATAGAAAGCACGTAAACTAGGGGGTGTCGTGAAAGAGTACGGGCAATCCATTCTCTTTCTACGGCATAGGCCAGCAAAAAGAAAATCAGCAAATAGCCAATACCTAAGGAAAGCAAGACCCAGATGTTAAATATCATCATCGGTTCTCTGGGGTTTGATGAGCCAATAAGAGGCGAGAATAGCAAGCAACCAAACAACAAAAGGAAGATGCCAGGGCTTGGGTTGGGCTTGCATAAGCCATGGAGCTGACAAATAACCGATCAGCAAGATTAAAAGGCCAAATCGTTGGATAAACACAAATAGCACGCCTGAGTGAAACAGCGCTCAATTGTAAATACTTGTTGTTCTTTGCAAAAGCCTGAAACAACTTTGCAACAATCAAACTTGGTCCTCGATCTGAAATTTGTGGTCTCAATCTCTATATGCGAACAATCCGAATAAGCTGGCTGGCTAAAATGAAATATCTATGCCTACACTGAATACACAGCCTTCCTAAAATTCTCACATATTTGGTGCCCCATGATTAAACGTTTTAGAGACATGAGTGTCGCGTTTCAGTTGAATCTCGTTATTGCAGTCAGCATGACCTCAGCCTTCAGTTTAATTGCGTTGCTAATCTATCAAGGCGCCTATCGAGTACTGTTACAAAATACTATGGATGAACATGAAACTAGAATTCAATCCATTGCGAATACGCTAGCTGTTGAATACCAAGCTCACTTAGCTAGTGCAAAAACTCTAGAATCCTTATTTAGAAATAAATACCTCAGTGGTTTGGAAATTCGAGATTATCTAAGTGAATTTTATGGTCATGAGGTGAATACCATTACCTATCGTGGTCGCACGCTACTGGGCGTGAATAATGAAGTAGACCATTTCACAGAAGACACGGGCGCTTATTCAACACTTTTCTCAAAGGATGCTAACGACGACTTTGTCCGCATTACGACTTCAATAACCAAAGAGGATGGTTCAAGAGCGATCGGCACAGTGCTAGGGAAGTCTCACCCTGGTTATCAAAAACTAAAATCTGGTGAACCATTTCATTCTGCCGTCGAATTATTTGGCAGAAAGTATTTGGGCTACTATCACCCGATATCAGAAAGTAATGAAGTGAAGGCGATAAGTTTTATTGGGTTGCCGGTTGATAAATCAGCCAAATCAATTTTTGAAAATTTTGCCAACATTGGTTGGGGCAAAACCGGATATACCTTCGCTATGGATAACAGTCAAAGCAACTTAGGTGGCATGCTTTATCACCCAACAATAGAAAAGGGTAAGTCTGTTATTGAAGTGGAAGATGCCCATGGAAATAAGATTTTTCAAAAACTATTTGAAAATGAAAGTGGGATGCTCACCTATTCCTGGTTGAACAAGAAAGGAAAGCCCGGTACTAAATATATTGTGTACACCACTGTAAATGGATGGAACTGGAAATTAGCAGGAGGCACTTTTATTAGTGAAGTAACAGGAGCGAGCCGTGAGTTTTTATGGATAGTGATAACGGTTGCAACAGTCACTGGGGGTTTAACTATGTTGCTAATACTCTGGATGCTGTATCGCACCACTTCACCTTTAAGCCATTTGTCCACAAAAATGGAGCGGATGGGGCAAGGAGAAATAAACCAAAACATGCAGGCTTTTGATGGAGAAACAAAAAACGAAATTCGAAACCTGCATAATAATATGGCTGGGATGGCAAACCAGCTGAAATCACTGATCGAACAAATCAAACAAGCCAGCACGACCGTGCAGCAACAAGCTCAAGGTGTATCTAAAGATGCTAATCACAGCATGAAACAATCGGAACAGCAACAGTTACAGATAGATCAGGTAGTGACTGCAGTAGAAGAGTTGGCAACTTCCGCTGTTTCTGTGGCCAGTCAAGTTGAAAGCATTGCGGAAGGTGTTCGTAAAGCCGACAAAGATACCTTGAATGGCAGGCAATTGGTTCAAAATGTTAGTCAGAAAATTGAGCATCTCAATGAACAGCTGGGGAAATCTGGTGAAGCGATTGAAATGGTTGCCAAAGAAAGTGAAAACATACAATCCATCACCAAAATAATAGATGAAATCGCCGAGCAAACGAATTTGCTGGCATTAAATGCTGCTATTGAAGCTGCAAGGGCCGGAGAGCAAGGCCGAGGATTTGCGGTTGTGGCTGACGAAGTGAGGACTCTTGCTCACCGAACCCAAACCTCAGTACAAGATGTGGTCGACATTATTTCCAAAATGCAGCAATCCAGTTCAGGTGCGGTAAAAATAATGCACGCCTGCAAAAATGAGGGTGGTGATGTCATGGAACAAGCTCAAAAAGCCGATCAGTCGTTAGAGTCTATTACTCATCAAATTCGAGACATTGCCGCTCAGTCTGAAGAAATTGCTGCCACTGCAGAACAGCAGGCCCAGGTTACTCGGGAGGTGGCTGAAAATGCCACACAGGTTGGGCAGGTCAATGAGCAACATCGTGAGCGAAGTTCTCAGACTGCAAGCAGTGCATCTTTGTTACAAGAAAAATCCAACGAACTAATTTCTCAAATTTCCTATTTCCATTAGCCCCGTGTTTGGCAATTCGTTACTCCTCACGCGGCTTTTTATGTTGACCTCAATCTCTAAATAAGGTTAATTATTTCTTGGCAAATTAATTATTTTTGAATCAATTAAATTGCTTGAATTTATTGTTGATTTTTATTTAGTGCTCTCTACAAAATAAATTTTCAGATCAAACAAGGAGAGAGCAATAGATTAATTACAATATTATTCCCATGAAAACTGTCAGCTTAAAAGGCACTATGCCAAGGAGAAAAAGATGTCAGACAATTCAATTGAAATTTTAGGCCAAAAGATAGGATACCCAACGACTTGGCAAGGTACCTTTTCTGTATTAATTATTTGTGGCTGTATTTCTTTTTTGGGATACACACTCGACCCATCAGACATAGACTCATATTCAGCCCTTTTTAGTGGCACCTCCGAACAAGCCTATAACGAATCTCTCACCACAATTTCCAAGTTAAATTCTGATATTGAAGAAATGCAAATAACAATTAATGAATTAACTGAAAAAGCTAATCTCGCTGAAGCAGAAAAACTAGCCGTATTTAATAAGCTTGAAGAAGATAGGAAATCGCGCGAAGAAGCATTAGTCACCCTAAACAACCTACAAAATGCACGAGTTGCCGAATTGAATCAGGTTCAAAGAAGCCTCCCTCCCCAACAACAGCAGCAACAGCAGCAATACTTGATTTTACAAGGTCAACAAATTCAACAGCAGTTAGGTAATGTTCAGCAGCAACAGCAGTTGCGAATTACTCAGTGAATTAGTTTTTAAAAAAAGAGATTGGTGATGGGGTCATGTAGTGTATTTGCAAGACAATTGCTTCTGTTTGCCATTTGCGCTGGGTTTTCTATAGCAACAATTGCAAATGAACCACCAGTGAAAAAAAGCAAAAGCGGAATTTGTCATTCAGCTGGCTCTACATACTACAGTCGAACGAAAAACTTTATTCCTTATGAAAGTATGGAAGCTTGTCTAAAAAGTGGTGGTAGAAGGCCTAAACGGTAAAGAGTTAAAGTGTATGAGAAAAAAAGGGGGACTTTCGTCCCCCGTCAAATCAGGCAGCAACTTCAAGTTGGCCGTCTTTCTCTCTCACTTCAAAAACCTTTAGTTTGGTCATTATGTCTTCCAAACAACGACCTGTTTTTAAATCAAAATGCTGTTTGTAAATGGGTGATGCGACCACTGTGCTGCCTTTAAGGTCTCCTACGATTCCACGGGATAACACATTGGCTTTTGCAAAAGGGCAGTAGTTTTGAATCGCTGCATATCCCTCGCTGCCTGGCAGTTTAAAAATAGCAACTTGTTCTTCGCCCACTAGGGCACAAACCCCCAAACCTTCTACCAATTCTGTTGCCGCACAAATTGTTTTCCAATTACTCATTTTTTAACTCCTTATACAGCAACGGTTTGGATAATGGATTCGGCTTTTTCTTCTTCAGTAGCTGGGCGAATCTGGCCACGCTCTTTTACAAACACAACGTTATTATCGCTTTCATCTGAATTCACGAAATGACGGAAGCGCTTGAGTTTTTCAGGATCTGAAATCGCTTCTTTCCACTCACACTTGAAGGTGTCGACTAAGTATTCCATCTGTTGCTCAAGTTCATCGGCTAAGCCTAAAGAGTCATTGATGATGACGTCTTGCAAATACTCTAAGCCGCCCTCCATGTTTTCCATCCAGGTGGCTGTGCGCTGTAAACGGTCACCGGTTTTGATGTAAAACATCATGAAGCGGTCGATGTATTTGATGAGTGTTTCGTCATCCAGATCTGTGGCAAATAAATCGGCGTGACGCGGCTTCATGCCACCGTTACCGCAGGTATAAAGATTCCAACCACCCTCTGTTGCTATGACCCCAATATCCTTACACTGGGCCTCGGCACATTCGCGGGTACATCCTGACACAGCAAACTTAACTTTGTGCGGTGTGCGAATACCTTTGTAGCGTTCTTCTAAGCGTATAGCCATGCCCACTGAATCGTTCACACCGTAACGACACCATGTTGAACCAACACAGCTTTTAACGGTACGCACGGATTTACCATACGCATGGCCAGACTCGAAACCTGCGGCGATGAGTTTTTCCCAGATAGCGGGGAGCTGATGAAGTTGCGCACCGAATAAATCTATACGCTGACCACCTGTTACTTTTGTGTAGAGGTCGTACTCTTTTGCAACTTGGCCTACTGCAATTAGGCCTTCAGGCGTTACTTCACCACCTGGCATGCGAGGCACGACAGAGTAGGTGCCATCCTTTTGCATATTGCCCAGGAAGTAGTCATTGGTGTCTTGCAAAGGCGCTTTGTCTTGATCCAGTAAGTGATCGTTCCAACAGGATGCGAAAATAGACCCGGCGGTTGGTTTACAAATATCGCATCCATGGCCTTTACCATGTTTTTCAATCAATTCTTCAAAGGTTCTTATATTGCCAGTGCGGATCAGGTGATAAAGCTCTTGGCGGCTATATGCAAAGTGCTCGCAAATGTCTTTCTTAACTTCTACACCCAGGTTTTCAAGTTCAGCGTTCAATACCTGGGTTGCAAGTGCAGTACAACCACCACATGAGGTAGCAGCTTTAGTCTCAGATTTAATGGCACCGATATCTGTGGCTCCTGCTTGTACGGCGTCCACAATATCGCCCTTGGTGACATTGTTACAGGAGCAGATCACAGCTGTTTCCGGCAGTGCGGACACACCTAAACCAGCAGGTGCTGCGCCATCTGTAGCAGGCAGAATCAGCACTTCTGGGTTTTCTGGAAGTTCCATGTTGTTGAGCATTAACTGCAACAGTTGGCCGTAGTCTTCGGTGTCGCCAATCATGACGGCACCTAACAGATACTTACCATCTTCAGACACAACAATCTTTTTATAAACATCGTTTGCGCCATCAAACCAGGTGTAACGCTTACAGCCTGGTGTACGCTCGTGCGCATCGCCAATTGAGGCGACATCCACACCTAATAATTTAAGTTTGGTGCTCATGTCAGCACCTTTGAATTCTTTGTCTTCACCGGTAATGGTGGCGGCAGCTACGTTTGCCATGTCATAGCCGGGTGCTACCAAACCGAAAATGCGTCCGCCCCAAAGCGCACACTCGCCAATGGCCAGAATGTTTTCGTCTGAAGTGATGCAGTTGTCGTTGATTACGATGCCGCCACGTTCGCCAATTTCGATATCAAACTCGCGAGCCAATGCATCTTGAGGGCGAATACCGGCTGAAAACACGATCATATCGGTTTCTAGAGAGGTGCCATCAGCGAATTCCATCTTGTATCGGCATTCGTCACCATCGGCGATATTCTGAGTGTTTTTCTCGGTATGAACGCCAACACCCAGCTCTTCAATTTTGTTGCGTAGTAGCTGACCACCTTGCTCATCTACTTGCACGGCCATCAAGCGTGGCGCAAATTCAACGACGTGCGCTTCCAGTCCCAAGTCTTTAAGGGCTTTTGCGGCTTCCAGACCTAATAGGCCACCACCCACAACCACACCTACTTTGGCGCCGGCAGCAGAAGCTTTAATGTCGTCTAGATCTTCAATGGTACGATACACATGGCAGTGTTCTTTTTCGCGGCCAGGCACTGGTGGAACAAATGGAAATGAGCCAGTCGCTAATACCAACTTGTCGTAGTCAAAGGTCTTTCCAGATTCAGTGGTGACATTTTTTACTGCCTTGTCGATGGCAACTACCTTGTCGCTGAGTACAGATTCAATATTGTTATTCTTATAAAAATCAGTGGGTACTAATGACAAATCTTCGGCTGTTTGACCACTGAAATAAGAAGACAGATAGACGCGGTCGTATGCCGGGCGAGGTTCTTCGCCAATAACGGTTAATTGGTAATCTTCTTTGCCAGCCATAACGTCTAAAAACTTATGACCAACCATGCCGTTACCAATAACTAGAATCTTTTCTTTGCTCACGTTGTGCGCTCCAAGGGGTATCTTTTTCTCTTGAGTTAGGCCCTCTAGAGCAAGCGCTATGCCCTGTCGGGCCATATAGGTTGAATATATATCTAAAGGGGTATTTCGAATATTCCTTTGAATCTCACAAGAGTTACCTAATTCGGATTTTTTGCTAGAAAGTAGATGATGAGAGCGCTCAGAGACAAAGTTCCGATTTACTTAATCTTTAAGCAATGTTTGTTTTGAGTGCGGCAAGGTTTATTTTTGGTGCGCCATTTCATTTACATGGGGTTGCAGAAATCTGTGAGAAACAATTGTCAGGCCCTAGGGTTTCCATCTGCGATCGTTGAAGGGTTGATATAAAACACAGCATTTTTTTATGAATTATTTCAACATCGTTATCAATTGTAATTCTGTTTGTTGCCAAACCGTTGTTTCGCGCGTAAAAAGATTAGGAAAATAACTATCTAAAAATGAGGACAGTAAATGAGAAAAATACTCATCACGTTAACAGTGGCTTTAGCACTTCCTGTTTCGGCGCTAGCTTCAGGAGACGCAGCTGCAGGGAAAGCCAAATCAACAGTTTGTGCAGCTTGCCATGGTGCTAATGGTAAATCACCCATTCCCAATTATCCGCATCTAGCTGGTCAGCAAGCTGCTTACCTTGAACTATCCCTTAAAGCATACAAAAACAAGGAGCGCACCGGAGCTAATGCTGCCATTATGTATGGCATGGTAGCCAATTTATCCGATAAAGATATTGCTGACTTGGCTGCTTTTTACTCAAGTCTTGAGCCCTAGTGACAAGCTTTTATTTAAGCGGTCAATAACTCACGAAAGCGTCTTCACATTGAAGGCGCTTTTTTTGTTTATATGATGATCAAAATTATTTCCTTACTAAAAATACAATTATTTAAATCATCGGAGTTAGTTTTTGAACGATATATCCAGAGGCATCCTAATCAAAATGTTAGCTATTGGTTTTTTTGCGGTAATGGATGCACTGATGAAAGAGCTGACTGGATACTATGGTAATTTTCAGGTGACTTTTTTCAGAGGGTTAGTGGCCATGCCTTTTGTGCTTATACTCATTGCGTACAAGGGAAATTGGAGTACGTTAAAAACCTCTCAAATAAAGCTGCATTTAATTCGAGCAGTACTCGCGGTGACCATGCTCGCCTCATTTGTGTACGCCTTTGCTCATATGCCTTTAGCGGATGCCTATGCGATTTTTTTTGCAGCTCCCTTATTTGTTACTTTTTTAAGCATTGTCATACTCAAAGAGACTGTCGGTTGGCATCGTTGGCTAGCTTTATTAGTTGGCTTAGGTGGCGTGATGTTTATTCTAAAGCCCGGTAGTGCTGAGTTCAGTTTGGCTTCCATGATTTGTCTATTAGCAACAATCTCATACGCTTTTGTCATGATTTTGGTGAAATTGCTCTCTAAGCATGATTCAGTTTTAACCATGTCTTTTTATTTTACTCTCGCCGTTATTGTCGGGGGTGGAGTGATGGCCATACCGGATTGGCAGCCAGTCCGATTACAAGATTCATGGTTACTGTTGGGGTTAGGTATATCCGGGGCCAGTGCGCAGTTGCTTATGACTCAGGCTTATCATATGGCTCCAGCTTCTCGGCTAGCCCCATTTGAATACACATCCATGATTTGGGCGTTATTGATTGGTTGGGTTTTCTTTCAGGAGTTACCAACACCCCATATGATGATAGGTGCGGCCATTGTGGCAATGACGGGGCTGTACATACTGCATCGTGAAAGAGTGCATCAGTTAGAAAGTAAGGAAAAACAAGCTACAAGAAGTTAATAATTTAGTTAAAGCGAGTCAGTACTTCTTTTAGCTGATCAATCTTAACTGGTTTGGTTAGGTAGTCGTTCATGCCAGCAAGTAGGGATTGGTTTCTGTATTGCTCAAAGGCGTGAGCACTGATGCCGATAATAGGGTACTTGTAACCTTGGTTTCGAAGGTGTCGAGTGACATCAGTGCCATTCATACCCGGCATCTCAAAATCCATGAAAATGACGTCATAGTGGGTCTTGTCACAGGCTGCCAGTCCTGCGTTGCCATCCTCCGCTTCTTTGCAATCGTAACCCAGTTTATTTAATAACTTAATTAGAACCATTCTATTTATGGCATTGTCATCAACTATTAATGCCGAGTGATCAAATGTTTTAGTCGATGTTTTCTTAACAGCCTTAGTCGTGGGGCGTTGTATTTCTGGCAGTTTATCGCTTGTGTTTTCGAAAACCAGTTCATTGAGGAAAAACGGTTTTCGTAAATACCTCACTCCTTCAGGAATGTATTGAATATATTTTTCAAAACAGGTGATGGTTATTTCAATATCCGAATGACTGTCTTTTATTTTTTTTGCAATGTCGCTACTGTTTTGATCAGAAAATCTTTGTTCCAGGATCACGTTCGACCAATCGCTTTTACTTTCTAATTCACGCCAGAGGTCTGCTTCTGAATTCACTACTCGAATTTGCTCGCTTTTTAATGGCAGCATTTGTTTCAAGGCTTTTCTAAAGCCCGGGAATCTGGTTGCAATAAGGTAAGATCCGTCTGCAGGCCGTCGATCTTTCAACGCATAGTAGTGTTCCACAAATGGCAGCGTAATTGTGAATTCAGTGCCTTCATTGATGGTGCTTTCTACTTCTATCTCGGCTCCCCAAATATCTGCAATATTCTTCACGATGGATAAGCCGAGTCCGGTACCGCCATATTTTCTCGATGTTGAACTGTCTTTTTGAGAAAAAGACTGAAACAGTTTTGGAATGTAGTTTTCGTCTATCCCAATTCCGGTATCAGAGACATGAAGTTCTATTTTTAGTTCGTATTTTGAATAGCTAGCCAACTCGAACCAAATAAAAATATGGCCTTTTTCAGTGAACTTAAACGCATTGCTCAATAGGTTGTTAGTAATTTGAGATAGCCGAACCGGGTCACCGTAAAGCACATCGGGAATTTGTTCGTCTATCCAGCCGGTAAAAAATATATTCTTCTCTGAGCTGGTTTTTGTGTGTAGCTGTAAGCTGTGCTTCAGTACATCCACAAGTTTGAATTCTGTGGTTTCTAGCTTAAGTTTACCTGCCTCTAGCTTACTTAAATCGAGAATATCATTGAGAATATTTAGCAAAAGCTCACCGCTGCTGCGAAGGGTACTGACATAGGTGTGCTGTTTTTGATCTAGCCCTGTGTCATTTAATAGATCCGCCATGCCCAAAATGCCGTTCATGGGTGTGCGAATTTCGTGGCTCATCATGGCTAAGAAATCTGCTTTTGCAGTGGCTGATCTGTGGGCCTGCTCTGTTGCTTTCTGCAGGGCCTCTTCACGTTTCTTTTGCGGAGTCAGGTTGAAGTGCAACCCTTGTATTCGGCTAACTCTTCCATGAGCGTCCCGATCAATGTAGCCCACTCCTCTTATATGTGCTGTACCGCCGTTAGGTTTTAGCACTCGATACTCATAATCGAATTCCTGCCTGCCCTTTGCTGCTCTGTCTATTTCTTCCAAAATTCTAGGTAGATCGTCGGGGTGAACCATGCTTTCCCAAGAGCCGGCTTGAACTCGCATAGGGCCACTGCTAAGTCCAAACATTTCTGAGCTTCTGGGATCCCAAAAAGTTTCGTCTTTTTCCGCGTCGTAAAAAAAAGTACCTGCCCCAGCGGCATGCAAAGCCAAGCGCAATAATTGGTTGTCATTCTGATCTTTTAATTGCCCTCGGTTTAGCAGTGCGCGCCATAGGATAGTGATTGCTATTCCAAATGCCGCACCGAGTCCGCCAGCAACAAGGTCTAGTGGTTCCATTCAGGATATCTCAAGGTCAGTTATTTAAGTTTAGCAGGGAGTTTTCAATGGCAAGGGAAGCTTTTTAGCCAGTTAAATGTGGCTTTTCTTGTGTTGATAACTTCAGCCCTAGTAAACTCTGCCAAAATTTTGAAGCCTGTTCAGGCTAAGGACAGATCATGCATTGTCCATTTTGTGGCGCTGCTGATACTAAGGTCATAGATTCTCGATTGGTTGCCGATGGTGATCAGGTAAGGCGCAGACGAGAGTGTGGTAATCCAGATTGCGGTGAACGTTTCACAACCTATGAAGCCGCGGAACTGGTGATGCCTCGAATAATTAAAACCGATGGCAGTCGCGAGCCCTTTGATGAAGCTAAGCTTCGCCATGGTTTGCAAAAGGCGTTAGAAAAGCGACCCGTGAGTGTAGAGGATATTGAAGCCGCAATTCATCGTATCCAGCATTCTCTGCGAGCAACGGGTGAGCGTGAGATTATCAGCCGAACCTTAGGGGAAATGGTCATGGCTGAACTGAAGAAGCTAGATCAAGTGGCATATGTTCGTTTCGCATCTGTGTATCGTAGTTTTCAGGACATCAGCGAGTTCCGTGCAGAAATTGATCGCCTTGAAAAATCGGATAACAAGTAATTGAAGAAAGATTTGGAATTAATGGCTAAGGCCATTCAATTGGCCTGGAAAGGTCTTTATACCACTATGCCTAACCCCAGAGTTGGGTGCATTCTAGTTAAAAACGGCGAAATAGTGGGTGAGGGCTTTACCCAGCCAGCAGGCCAAGACCATGCAGAGGTTCAAGCCTTAAAAAAAGCGGGTGACGCAGCAAAGGGGGCAACCGCCTATGTCACCTTGGAGCCCTGTAGTCACTTTGGTAGAACACCACCCTGTGCTAATGCTTTGGTTAAGGCAGGCGTAGTGAAGGTGTTTTGTGCCATGACAGATCCAAACCCTAATGTCAGTGGCCGTGGTATTCAGATCATGGAACAGGCTGGCATTCAGGTTCATGTTGGCTTGCTGGAGTCAGAAGCTAGAAATCTAAATCCAGGTTTTCTTAAACGAATGACGCAAGGTAAACCTTGGGTCAGAGCTAAGATGGCTCAGAGTTTAGATGGCAGAACCGCCATGGCGTCTGGGGAAAGTAAATGGATTACGGGGCCAGATGCCAGATCTGATGTCCAAAAGTGGCGGGCTAGAAGCTGTGCCATGGTGACCGGCATCGGTACGGTATTAGCCGATGATCCTTCCTTAACTCTGAGGGCGTCAGAACTTGGTTTTGAGCCGACTCGCCAACCCCATCGTTACGTAATTGACAGCACGGGTAAAACCCCTGCGCACAGTAATATTGTGACTCAACCTGGCAACTGCACCGTATTTATGTCAGAAGATAACTGGGGTTCTCAAGCAGAACTGGAGCAGGCGGGCGCTATCGGGTTATTGGTTCGTCGAAATAACGAAAACCAAGTGTCTTTAGAATCAGTGATCGAGATACTGGGTCGAGAACATAACGAAGTCATGATTGAAGCGGGTGCAATCTTGACTGGTGCCTTTCTTCACTCCAATTTAATCGATGAGCTAATCATTTATACCGCTCCGAAGCTGTTGGGAAATAAAGGCAGATCATTGCTAAATCTGCCCATTGAAAAGATGTCAGAAGCGGTGGAATTAGAATTACAAGATGCACGTATGGTCGGCCAAGATCATAGAACACTATACAGGGTAAAAAACTAAACCATGTTTACAGGGCTTGTGGAAACTCTGGGGTATATAGAGAAAACCCAGAAGACGTCCGAGGGTGATTTAATCCTGACCATCAATGCAAAGGGTTTAGGCTTAGACAATGCTGAAATTGGCGATAGTATCGCTGTAAATGGCGCCTGCCTAACCGCAGTCACTCTAACGGGAGACAACTTTGATGCCGATGTTAGTAAGGAATCTTTGGCTCACACTAGGTTAGAGCAGCTTAAATCTGGAGACACAGTGAATCTGGAAAAAGCACTGACCTTGTCTAAACCCTTGGGCGGTCACTTGGTGAGTGGTCACGTTGACGGTGTTGGACAAGTAAAAGCGCTAGCTAGGGATGCTAGATCAGTCAGAATTGAAATTGACTCACCTCATGAGCTGTCGCGATATATAGCTAATAAAGGCTCAATTTGTGTCGATGGTGTGAGTTTGACCGTCACCAAGGTTGAAGGATCGTCATTCCACCTCAATATTGTGCCCCACACTGCGGATCGAACCATAATTAAAGATTACCAACCGGGCACTCAAGTGCACTTGGAAGTAGATTTACTCGCCAGGTACCTAGAGCGCTTGTTGCAGCAGGGTGGCCATGAGTCAAAATCATCCAATGTCACCATGGATCTGTTGGCAAAAAATGGTTTTTTAAACAAATAACCGCTCTCTATTGAACTAACGAACAGTTGCATCCAGTAAAACAGAGGATTCTGGCTTTGGCCTTGAACACCATAGAAGAAATTATCGAAGACATCCGCAAAGGCAAAATGATAGTGCTGATGGATGATGAAGATCGGGAAAACGAAGGTGACCTGATTATTGCTGCTGAAAAAGTGACCCCTGAAGTCATTAATTTCATGGCTAGCAAGGCGCGTGGGTTAATCTGTATGCCCATGACGGCCGAGCGGTGCGAGTATCTGGGACTGACTTCCATGGTGTCCAGTAATGGCGCGGCTTACGGCACTCCATTTACCCAATCAATTGAGGCTGCAGAAGGCGTCACTACCGGAATCTCCGCACAAGACAGGGCTCTGACAGTGCAGGTGGCAGCAGATCCTAAATCCGCTCCTGATGATTTGGTTCAGCCCGGACATATATTTCCATTGAGAGCTCAGCCTGGCGGAGTTCTGAGCCGAGCAGGGCATACTGAAGCTGGAACTGATCTAGCTAGATTGGCTGGCCTCGAACCCGCTGCTGTTTTAGTAGAAATAATGAATGAAGACGGTACCATGGCGCGCCGGCCAGAACTTGAAGCCTTTGCCCAGGAGCATGACCTCAAAATCAGCACCATTGCCGACCTTATTCAATATCGAACCATGCATGAAAAGTCTATTGAGTTGGTTGAAGAAAGGCCCACTCAGACTCAATGGGGCGAGTTTAACCTTAGGGTTTATCAAGGTACTGGGCCTGAAGGTCAACATTTAGTGTTAAGCAAAGGCGAGTTTGACCCTGAAACCCCCGCATTGGTTAGGGTGCATGTGGCTCAGATGTTAAGAGACGTTGTAGGTATTGATGTTGAAGGCAAAGAGGGCTGGAGCCTTTCTCGATCATTAGCAAAAGTGGCCGAAGAAGGCTCGGGAATTGTGGTTTTGTTGGATTCACAAAACGGATTCGATCCTCTGATGGAGCTAGAGCGTTTTCACTCCGGTAAAAAAGTTAAGCGCAACGAGAATGCTGATCGCTCCAGAACCTATACCACCATTGGCACGGGTTCCCAAATTTTAAGGGACATGAACGTCGGCAAAATGCGTTTATTAAGTTCGCCAGTGAAATTCGGTGGTATTTCCGGATTTGGGCTTGAAGTGGTGGAGTACATCCAATTCAGCCAGGACTAAGTAAGAAAGCTAGGCAAAATTGAAGATGTGAATCGATCGCCAAGCAAGAAAGAATAATGCTATTAAATATTACGAAATTCATAAAAAGGTAACCAAATGGCCATAAAAACGGTAGAAGGCAATTTTTCAAGCAGTGATGCTAAATTCGCACTGGTAGTAGGAAGGTGGAATTCATTTGTCGTTGAGCATCTGCTTGAAGGTTCAATTGACGCCCTTAAGCGTCATGGTATTTCAGAAGACAATATCACTATCTACCGCACTCCCGGCGCTTTCGAAATTCCATTAACTGTTAAAAAAGTTGCAGATACTAAAAACTATGATGCCATTGTTGCATTAGGCGCTGTGATCCGTGGTGGTACTCCTCACTTTGATTATGTTGCAGGGGAATGTACTAAAGGTTTGGCTCAGGTTTCTCTTGAGTACGGCTTGCCAGTGGCATTTGGCGTGTTAACGGTAGACTCGATTGAACAAGCGATTGAGCGCTCCGGGACAAAAGCAGGTAACAAAGGCGAAGAAGCCGCCATGTCTGCACTGGAGATGGTCAATCTGATCAAAGAAATCGGTAATTAATACATGACCCGTAAATTGAATGAACCTAGCCTGCCATCAGCGCGTCGCAAAGCCAGAAAAATGGCTTTGCAAGCACTGTATCAGTGGCATATGGCTGAAACGCCAGTGAACGACCTGGAAGCTCAGTTTCTAACTGAGAATGACATGTCCAAAGTGGATAAAGAATATTTTTCTGAGGTACTCCGTGGTGTACCCAAGCAAAAATCGGCATTGGACGCGGAAATTCAAGAATTTATTGACCGTGAAATAGAAAGGCTGACACCCATAGAGTTGGCTATTCTGCGCATGGGCACCTATGAGCTTAAGCATCGCATTGACGTGCCTTATAAAGTGATCATCAATGAAGGGATTAATCTCGCAAAAAACTTCGGTGCCACAGATGGGCATAAATATGTCAACGGCGTGTTAGACAAGTTGGCGCAGAAACTTCGTATTACCGAAGTGTCTAATTCCAAATAAGGTCAATCTAAAACCAAAAAAGGCAACGCAATGAAAGAAATGCACTGGGATCAACTTCTGACCACAGAGCGCTACGGTCACAGTGCATTAGATCCTGCCGAACTTGGGCGATCTCACTTCCACAAAGACATGGATCGCATCATCTTTTCCCCTGCTTTCCGCAAACTCACAGGTAAAACTCAAGTACATCCATTATCCGTCAATGACCAGATTCACACTCGGTTAATTCACAGTGTGGAAGTGGGTAGTGTTGGACGAAGCCTGGGCATTCTAACGGGGGAACGAATAAAAGATCAGCTTCCAGATGGCATTCAGCCGGACGACATTGGGGCCATTGTTCAAGCTGCTTGTCTGGCCCATGACATTGGTAATCCTCCTTACGGACATGCTGGTGAATTTGCCATTCAAGACTGGTTCAAACAGCCTAAAAACCAGTGGTTAATTGACCCTCTGTCCGAGCTAGAGCGATTGGATCTGCAGAGTTTCGAAGGCAATGCTCAAGGCTTCAGGCTGGTCTCTCAAATTGAGTATCACCTGTTTCATGGTGGCTTACGACTGTCTTACCCAACCTTAGGCGCGCTCTTAAAATATCCTTGGACTGCTGAATACTCAGGTAAGAAAGGCAAGTTCAGTTGCTTTTTATCAGAACAAAACATTTTAGAAGAGCTGGCTTTAGGGCTTGGGCTCATCAATCATCAGCCGGGCAAATGGGCCCGTCACCCGTTGTCCTATTTGATGGAGGCGGCTGATGATATTTGCTATGCCATTATCGACTTAGAAGATGCGGTTGAACTCAACATTCTCAGTTTTGAAGAAGTTAAGCCCATACTTCTTACCATCTGGGGCAGCGACGAATTGCCTTTGAGCGAAGAAGAGCAGGGGGTGAGTCCAGCCCGCAAATTAGCGGCCCTCCGTGGAAAAGCCATGCAGGTAATTATTGATGCAGTGGTGGATGCCTTCGTTGATAATCAGGCTGAGATTATGGCGGGTACCTTTGAAGGGGACTTAATTAACCGTAGCCGCGACCATGTAAAAGACGGTATTCAACAAGCCAAGTCACTGGCTAGAAATAAAGTTTTTCTTGATAACAACAAAACCGAGACAGAAATCGGAGTGTATTCCATACTGAGTACATTACTCGAAGCTTTCATACCCGCAGGTTTCGAATTGTACGAAAAGAAATCTACTGATGGCCTGACTTACAGAACCAAGCGTGTGTTTGACTTAATGGGGCCAGATGCCCCACAAGCGAATTGGAGTCTGTATCAGATCTATCAGAGATTACTGGATCGGATAACTGGTATGACTGACAACAATGCTGGTTATCTGGCCCGACAGGCTGGAGGAATCGCACATGGGTTTTTTGGTTAATCAGGATCTGTCACCAACAGAACATTTTATTCAGGTTTTCATCAAAGTGGCGGTATTTATTGCCTTACCCTTTGTTTATTTGTACCTCTATGTTCAGGTGTTCGAGATCATCCATAGCGGACGATTCTTTTATTCGGAAGAGTGGGGCAGCTCAATGATGGTGATGCCGCCGGGCGATTCCCTGTTCTGGATAAAAATTAATTTTTATTTTCAAATTTTTATAGAACATGGCACTGCCATTATTCTGGTAAGTGGTTTTTGTTTGCCTTTTGTTTGGGTATTTTTTAAAGGTGCAACTATATCAGTGACGGTTCTTTATTCTTTTATATGTGTCTTATTATTATCCAGCACAAAGTGGCCGGACGCCAATATCCCTTACTTTGTCGGTAGCTCGTTTTCACAGTGGTTGGTGAGCTTTGAACTTCAACTCATTCCCTTACTCATTATGCTTGGGCTGCGTAAAAAATTAGCGTCATCGAAAACAAAAGCCAGTTCATAGTTAGTCAGACAGGGTTTGAACGGGTCAATTATTCCCAGTTTAATTAGAAGATTTCTTCAGGTGATAAATCAAACAGAGATCGATCACCAAAATCCACTTCTTCGCCTTGCTCATCTGGATCTTCAACTAAGCCTTCGAATTCCGGATTCAGTTTCTTAACTAGGATTTCTACTCGACGATTTTGTGCTCGGCCTTCTGCGTTACTGTCATCAGCAACAGGTTTAGTCGATCCATGACCCACTATGGTAAATCGGTTTTCATCCATCTCAGGTGCAATAAATAAATATTCCGCAACCGCCAATGCCCGCATGGATGACAAATGGAAGTTGTTTCGAAAGCGCCCTCCAGTTGGCAGACTGTCGGTATGACCTTCTACATGAATGTCACCTTCAATGGTCACTAAAGTCTCTCTAATTAAATCCAGTATGGGCAAAAAGGCATCGGCAACGTAATCGGATCCAGCTCCGAAAGACTGCTCTTTAATTCTGATGATGATGGTTTCGTCAACGGTTTCTATTTGCACCATGCCCTCTTCAATGGCCTCTGCTAATTTTTCAGCGATTTCTTTAGCTTCGGCCTTGGCTTGATCGGAGGCTTGTCTGATAGCGATTTCACGAGTCTGTTTTCCGGTATCGCCCTGTGCTGTTTCCTGTTGTGTAACCTCATCTTGACACAGTACTTCTAGGCTATCTTTTAAGTTGTCGATGGTCTGTTGGCGTACCTCGTTGATAGGGGTTGGTTCTGGCCTACCAGGACTGAATTCCTGGGCAATGATGCTGGTGCCTTTCGGAATGGCGTTGACATTAATTTCGTTCTGCACACCGAAAGCATTGCGCATTGAACCTGCTAGTCGCTTGAATCGCAGGGCATCCATTTCCGAGAAAGAAAGTAAAAGCACAAAAAAGCACATCAAGAGTGCCATTAAATCTGAAAATGTTGCCATCCACTTGGGTAAACCGGGTGGACAGGGGGGGCATTCGTGTTCTTCGTCAGACATGCCAGTTCCTTCCGGTTATTCCGTTCCGCGCTTGCTGGTAGGTAGGTAAGTTTTGAGTAGCCCTTCTATTACCCTGGGGTTTTGTCCCGCTTGAATGGCCAGTAAGCCATCGGTGATTAGGCGCTGAAGCAAGTCTTCCTGGGCGGCTCGAAGTTGCAATTTGTCTCGAATAGGCAAGGCAACGACTGTCGCCATGAGTGAACCATAAAGCGTTGTCAGCAAGGCAACTGCCATGGCTGGGCCAATTGCTTTCGGGTCATCCATATTGGCTAGCATGGCGACCAGCCCGATTAGGGTACCAATCATCCCCATTGCTGGCGCAACATCACCAATAGAATCAAAAATGCTTGCGCCTTGCATATGGCGCTCGGTGGTCAGTTTGGTGTCTCGACTCATCATATTCTTAACCACGTCGGCATCGTGGCCATCCACCAACATCTGTATGCCTTTACTCATAAACTCATTACTGACTTCTTTGCCCTCCAACGAAAGCAAACCGCCTTTACGAGCGGCATCAGCCAGTTCAACAATTTCTTCAATGACATCTTCGGGTTTGCTCAGTGAAAATGAATAAGCTTTTCCCGCGATCTTCATGGCACCCAGAAATTGATCAAGAGTGTACTTTTGCATGGCAACAAATAGAGACCCCACAAATACGATAAGTACTGACGGCAGGTTATAGAACATGCCCAGATCACCGCCCAGCACCATAGACATGATGACCATGGCTAGGCCGCCGAGTAAGCCAACTATGGTGGCTAAATCCACATTACCCTCCGGTAAAAATATGTATCTTTTTATTCAGTCTAGACAATCAGCAGAGAGTGCAAGGCAATTGACCATGAAAGCGCGCTTTAGTAGGGTTGCCGCTCTTTATTTGTCGGCCGGAATTTCTATGTCTGAAGATCAAAAAAACATCAACTTTGAACAGTCAATGGAGCAGTTAGAGGCTTTAGTTCAAAAAATGGAATCTGGTCAACTCAGCCTTGAAGACTCCCTTAAATCTTTTGAGCAGGGCATCGGCTTAATTCGAGGCTGTCAAAAATCTCTGCAAGAGGCCAAGCAGCGGGTAAGTATTTTAGTTGAAGAAAATGGTGTGGCAGAGTTAAAGCCATTTATCGACGATAGCCCCAATGACTGAATTTACGGACGAACTTGCGGTTTTTAAAGGTAACTTCGAAGACCAACTGCAGTCTGTCATCTCCAGGTTTCCAGAAGGAGCTGATCACCTTGCTGATGCCACCAAATACTGTTTGATGGCGGGAGGAAAAAGGTTACGGCCTTATTTAGTTTACGCCGCTGCTCAAGCAATGTCTGTGTCAGACAATCGATGGTTAATACCGGCCATTGCTGTGGAGCTAGTGCATACTTATTCTCTCGTCCATGACGATCTGCCAGCAATGGACGACGATGAGTTGAGACGTGGTAAGCCCACTTGCCATGTGGCTTATGATGAAGCGACTGCTATTCTAGTGGGCGATGGACTGCAAAGCTTAGCCTTTGAACTTCTGTCTGACGGTTTAAATCAGGCTGAGTTAAGCCCCCAACAAAGACTGGCGATGGTTAGTGTCCTTTCAAAAAGTGCTGGCTTTAAGGGTATGGTTGGTGGCCAGCATTTGGATTTAATGGGCGAACAAAGCAATCTTAATTTGCAGCAGCTTCAGCATCTACACTTGCACAAGACCGGCTGTTTAATTGCCGCGTCATTAGAATTGGGTGCGCTCTGCAACGATTCAGTTTCAACAGAACAACTGATGCAATTAAACCAATATGGCAAAGCACTGGGTTTGGCTTTTCAAATTGTAGATGATGTTTTAGATGTTGAGGGTGATACCGAAGTGTTAGGAAAGCCTCAAGGATCAGACCAAAATCTTCACAAATCGACCTACCCAAGTCTATTGGGATTACAAGGAGCAAAGGACGCTGCCCAGTTAGAAGTAAACAAAGCCTTAGAAGCCCTCAGAAAATTAGATCATAAGGCACAATTGCTTAGAAATGTCGCCCAATACGTACTCACCCGTAACCATTAATTAGTGTAAACTGGCGCGCGCTTTTTGTATTAAAAAAATAAATGAAAATATTTGAACGTATACCCAGGGAACGGCCGAACACCCCACTGTTAGATCAGGTTTCTTCCCCGAAAGATTTAAAACAGTTGGAACTCTGCGAGTTAGAAATACTAGCGGATGAATTACGAGAGTTTTTGTTGTATTCCGTTGGTCAGTCCGGCGGACATTTTGGTGCAGGATTAGGTGTCGTAGAACTCACGATAGCTTTGCACTATGTGTTTGATACTCCAGATGATCGTTTAGTTTGGGATGTAGGCCATCAAGCTTACCCGCACAAAATACTAACGGGTCGTCGCGAAAAAATGACCACCATACGTCATAAAGACGGCCTAGCCGCATTCCCTAATCGTGCCGAATCAGAATTTGATCCATTCACCGTTGGACATTCTTCTACCTCCATTGGTGCTACTTTAGGTATGGCGATCGCCAGCCGTTTGAAGGGTGATGATCGTCAACACGTTGCAGTGATAGGAGACGGTGCCTTAACTGCTGGTATGGCTTTCGAAGCACTTAACCATGGCGGCCATGATGAGACTGACATGATTGTTATTTTAAATGATAACGACATGTCCATTTCTGAAAATGTGGGTGGAATGCAAAAGGCCTTTGGTCGAATTTTTTCATCTCGTACCTATTCACATATGCGTGAAGGTTCCAAAAAAGTACTGGGCACCATACCTCCAGTGTGGGAGCTTGCTAAACGGGCCGAAGAGCATATGAAGGGGATGGTGACCCCTGGCACATTATTCGAAGAATTGGGCTTTCAATATTTTGGCCCAGCAGATGGCCATGACGTCGTCAGTTTGGTTAAAACCTTAAGAAATATAAAAGATCAGGACGGCCCAAAACTTCTTCATGTGGCAACAACTAAAGGAAAAGGGTTTCTTCCTGCTGAAGATGAGCCCATTAAATACCATGCTATTAGTAAGATAGAGCCGCAACAAAAGCCGAGCGAAAACAAATCGGCCGGAAAAAAATTCTCTTCAGTTTTCGGCGATTGGTTATCAGACATGGCTGCGTTGGATTCCAAATTAGTGGGCATTACTCCGGCAATGAAAGAAGGCTCAGACATGGTAGCCTTCGCTGAAAAATACCCTGACCGATATTTCGATGTGGGCATTGCCGAACAGCATGCAGTTACCTTGGCAGCCGGTATGGCATGCGAAGGGTTAAAGCCGGTAGTCGCGATATATTCCACATTTTTACAAAGGGCTTATGACCAACTTATTCATGATGTCACCATTATGAATTTAGATGTTTTGTTTGCCATCGACCGAGCTGGCTTAGTGGGTGAAGATGGCCCGACACATTTTGGCAGTTTTGATCTTTCTTATTTGCGCTGCATTCCAAATATGATTGTGATGGCACCGAAAGATGAAAATGAATGTAGGCAAATGCTTTATACCGGTTACCAGCATCAAGGCCCAGCGGCCGTGCGCTATCCTCGTGGTACTGGCATTGGGGCTGATATTCAAGAAACCATGAACCTGTTGCCAATTGGTGAATCAGAAATATTAAGAGAAAGCCAATCTAAAAAAGTAGCTGTGTTGGCTTTTGGTACCTTGGTTTATAAAGCTTTAGAAATTTCTGAAGAATTGGATCTAACTGTGGTTAATATGCGTTTTATTAAACCATTAGACCAAAAAACGGTTCTAACCATACAACAAAGCCATGGCCTGATTGTGACCTTAGAGGAAAACTCAGCCATGGCTGGTGCTGGTTCAGCGGTCAATGAATTTTTGGCTGAGCAGGGCATTCAGGCAAACCTATTGAATTTGGGAATTCCAGATCAATATCTAGAACATGGGAAGCCAAACGTCTTGTTAGAAGATGCTGGTCTAGATTCACAAAGCATTAAAGAGAAAATACTAAAGCGAATCACATGATTTTTTTACTCATTGCCTTACTACTCATAGTGTTAATCGGACCTAACCTATGGGTGAAGCGTGTGCTAAAAAAATACTCGAAACCTCGCCCTGATTTATCCGGTACCGGGGGTGAGCTCGCAGACCACCTCATTAAACGGTTCCATCTAAACGAAGTAAAACTAGAAGAAATACCCTCTGGCGATTCCTACAATCCAATAGACAAAACCGTTCGACTCACTCCCCATGTGATGAATGAAAAAAGCCTCACAGCTGTGGCAACGGCAGCCCATGAAGTGGGGCACGCTATGCAACACAGTATGGGAGACAAAAGACTCACCAATAGAACTCAACTCGCAAAAACCGCCGCAGCCATTCAAGCGATTGCACAAGTAGCACTATTAATTCTACCGTTTGTGAGTTTATTACCCTTTCTGCACCCGCTAGCATTTCTATTGCTTGTGATCGTCTTATTAAGCATGTTTGTTAATACACTGGTACATCTCGCTACATTACCTGTTGAGTTTGATGCAAGTTTCGGCAAAGCCTACCCGGTATTGGTAGACGGAGAATATTTAGATAAAAAGGATTTAAAAGCCGTTAAAAAAATTCTTAGGGCCTGCGCACTAACCTATGTAAGCCAAGCGGCAATAGGTTTGTTAAATATTTATAATTGGTTGCGAATTATTCGCCGTTAATGGTCTATCTCGTATGACTAGTTGCTAGATAAAAGTGAAAGCGTCGAGCCTAATTCTGAGTTGAACTTAACGCAAAGGCTCCCACCATTTAGTTTTAGGTGCATTGTCTATTGAAAAGGTTTGACCTATCAAAGGCGTGGTAATGTTTACTCCTAATCTTTCAGCTTCTTTAGTCGCTCTAATAATGGGTGCATCCCAAAAATGAGGTGCCAAATCAAATCTCGCCCATCCGATGGGTAGATAGGTTTTTGAGTTTACATCAATACTGGCCTGTACACTTTCTTCGGGCATCATATGCACATGAGCCCATGATTGGTTATAAGCACCTGCATCGATAAAGCTTATATCAAAAGGGCCGTACCTATTTCCAATCTCCTTAAATTCGTCAAAGTAGCCTGAGTCTCCGCTGAAAAAGACGTTTTGTGAGTCTGATTTAAATACCCAGCCTCCCCACAGAGTTGAATAGCCATTGGTAATGCCTCTACCACTATAATGTCTGGCTGGAACTAAGGTAAATTCAACTCCTTTATAGATAGCACTTTCGTACCAATCCAATTCAGTGATATTTTCTTGATTCACTCCCCATTTCATCACATGGGCCTTAACGCCTAAAGGTACAAAGAACTTATCAACTTTATTTGCAAGTTGTTTTATGCCTTGGTACTCCAAATGATCATAGTGGTCATGAGAAATAGCGATCGCGTCAATTTTAGGAAGATCTTCCAGCATGAGTGGGTTTTCTAACGAAAAAGGCTCACCGCCAATAAATATTGGTGATGCTCTATGAAACACAGGATCAGTCAGAATCGTTAGGTTGCTTGTTTTCATCAACACGGATGCATGCCCCAACCATGTGAAGGTTTCGTTCTTAATATTGTCGATGTTGAGCTTTACTGAAGGTAATGGTACCTCCGGGTTTTTTCCTTCCGGAGAGAATAAAAACTCTGTAATGGAGTAATCATCTTCAGAGGGTGTCATGATGGATGTGGTAACTAAATTTTGAAATTTACCGTTTTGAAAGTGTATCGAGTTCTTGATCTTGGTTAGGCTCTCATCATTTGGGGAGTCGCCAAAAGTTGGATGAATATTAGTAAAAAGGAGAACAGAAACTACTAATAACACCAGCACTAAAAAAGTGTACAAAATTCCCTTCAAGCTTTTCTTTAATATACCCATTATTCTGCTTCTTAATCATTTCACTGGAATAAATGTTTCTGTTTAAGAGTATATACCCTTTTTAACGTTATGCTCTTTAACTGACTTCACAAAGGTCACAGTGAGCATTAGCAACTGAATAGAGTGGGTGTGATTGAGCCTTAGGAAAGTTCAACGTGAATGTAAAATTAGTGAAAGTGCTTAAGAAAGCAATTCGCGTAACGCTGAAAAGCTCATCAATCAATTTAGAATGTTTGTGTCTTATCAGTGGTTTTAAGGATCTTATCAGTCGGATGAAAATATTAAAAAATAAATTTCTCTGGGTCACTTTATCAATTGTTGCTCTGATCGTCATTTCTCTGAGCATCATGCCAAAGTCAATTGATATGGATTTAGACAAGGTTGGCAACGGGCAAAACTCAGTCGTGTTCATTTACGATCCCGGGCTGGTAGTGAGTAATCAACAGGCAACTGAAATCAATAAGGCACGGGATGTGTTGGGAGAAACCGTTAATTTTTTGATTGCTAAAGATGGTGATCCAACCACTGATAATTTTAGACGGCGCTTCCAAGCCCGTTCTGCTGATGTCTTGTTCTTCAATCCAGACGGTGAATTAATTGATCGTCAAGTGGCCTTAGTCACAGCTGATACATTCGTAAGAAAGTTTTCGGGTAAATAGTTGGGGTTAATTCGCTAAGTATTTAGCGGCTTTATTGGCTAAGGTTTTGAGTTCTTTTTCGTTTATATGCTTGCCTATCGTTGATCCTATAAAATGATACGGGCTCTGATAGGCAAATACATATAGTCATCTATAAGATTATGACTAAAGGTTTATAAAGTCAGTTTCTACTTTTAGTTCTAGAAGAATTTCTTAGTTGACAAACTAAAGCAGTAATTAGCCCGACTATATTTCGAAGGATCCAACTGCTGCTTCACAGCCTTCCCAAAAAATATCTATGTTTTGCTGAGTTACTAAGTCTGCTTCCGGTGTTCTAATGTCTGGATAGCCTTTCCAGCCTTCAGGGCCATAAAACTCACCTGATTTAGACTCTGGGTCTATCGCTGCTCGTAATATCCCTGTTGCACCATCTTCCGCAGATTGTGCTTGGCTCATCATTTCTGGGCTTAACTCTAGTCCGCCACTTTCAGCCGTGGTCACTTGTAAATTAGTAGCAGCAAAACCAGGGTGTGCAACTAAAGTAATTACGTTTTCAACACCTGCCGACTCAAGTTTCTGTTTGAGGGCATAAGTAAAAATAAAATTGGATAGCTTAGATTGGTGGTAACGCTCCCATCTTGGGCCAGACATCATTCCCTCGGCTGAATTATCGCCTCCCAAGTTTCCGCCGTTGGGTCCAAAATACTTAGGTTCCAAAGGCCCACCCAGTCTTGCCATGGATGTATGATTGACAATGCGTCCATCGGAAGATTTTTTGAGTAATTGGAAAAGGCCTTTTGATATCAAGAAATGAGATAGTACATTTGTTTGCATCTGTACATCGTACCCGTCAGTTGTTGCATAGTCCTCTAATGCCATAACACCCGCGTTGTTAATAAGAATATCTAGCTGGTTATATTTTTCCAATACTTGCGCAACAGCATTTCTAACGCTTTCGAAATTTTGTAGGTCACAAGAGATTTGAACAAATCGGCCACCAGGAACCAGTTTCTTTAAATCTTCTAAACTTTTTTCTGCTCTGGAGCTATCACGGTTAAGTAAAATAACTTCTGCTCCAAGCTTGGCTAATTCTCTAGCTGCAATGAAGCCAGTGCCTGAAGTGGTTCCAGTAATTGCAATTGTTTTTGAGCTCATATCTTGGCCATGGTTTTTAAGTACGGCGTCTAGATGAATAGTTTCAATTTGATTTGTCATAATAATTCCTAGTTGCTCTAATAAAGTATGTATTAACAAGTTGTTAAAATATTGGTTGCTAGCTGCTCAAGCCCTGTTTAAAAACTAATGTCCTGACGTCTTTTCGAAAATGGTTCTTACATCAAATTCGACATCATTTTCATAACGGGGCGCATAAGTATCGAACGCAGTTTTCATTTCACCGAAGCGTTCCTCAATTCTTGCCATGTTGTAAGCATGAGACACAATGTAGAATTTGCCTGCTTTTATCTGCTGTATTGCCACATCAGTATATTTATCTGTATCCATACCCACTTGAATACCACCATCTCCTAACTCTGAATTAACCAGACCAGGGCAGATCAATCCAACATCAATAAAGTCTGGTACTTCTTTTCTGAGAATATCTGTTAAGGCAAGAACACCATGCTTGCTAACCACATATTCGCCTCCCATTGGAACCCCGTCGAATAAGCTGTTTTCCGAGCCGACATTATAAATAGCACTGGCAACTCCCTGTTCGCGGAATCGCTTGCCAAACACTTGTACGCCGTGCCACACACCCATCAAATTGATATTCAGTACACTCATGATTTCTTCGTCCGTCGCATCAATAACAGACTTCATCAAAGGGCCAACACCTGCGTTGTTAACAATGGCATGAACTTCCTCATATTGATTCCAGGCATAATCTGCTAAGGCCTCTATATCTTCTCGTTTGGTCACGTCACAAGCTGTTCCAGAGGCTTCAATGCCCATGCTCTTAAGCTTGGCAACTGCGTCATCAATTCTGTTTTGTCTCCTGGCTGCAATAACGACTTTCGCACCTTCATTGCCAAATCGTTTTGCGAACGAAAAACCGATACCCGTTGCTCCGCCAGTGATTACAACTACCTTATCTTTGAAGTCTTTCATGTGCTTCTCCTCTAGATATTGCCTGTTTTTTGAACCAAACATGGTGTTTGAGTCATGCTTAAATAACATTACACAATGTATTTTATATAAAGTAATGAATAAAATACCATGTGTCAAATAAAAATATTAATAATTTTCAATGTGAAATATATTGGGATGGTCGCTTGAGATAAATAGGTTTACATGAATGCGAATACATACCATACTGTATGGTATGTATTTGAGAGGATTGAGATAATGGATTGGACGAAATATAGCGGTATTCTTTTGATAATGACTGGTGTGTTACACAACCTAGTGGGATTGATATTCGGATGGCCTGTGTTGGTTTCCATGCATGAAGACGGTTGGTGGGACACCATACAGAATGGTGCCGGGGTGCATTACGACCGAAGTGCAATTACCTGGTTCTTATTATTAGGCTTTTTCTGGATGTTGTTAGGATATCTAATGCATCTTTGGCATCAAAGACTACAGCAACCTTTGCCACATATAATTGGTTATGTATTTTTGTTCGCAGGGCTGGCTTGTGCAGTCGTAGAGCCTCAATCAGGTGCTTGGCTATTCATACCTCAAGCTTTCGTCATTATTTTTAACCCAGCGAACAGATTTAGTTTGCCCAAATCATGAAGGTAAGCAAAGAGCAATGGCTTGAACTGGGCCTGAGATTGTTAATAAAAAAAGGGCCCAGCGAAATTAAAATTGATCGACTTTGCCAAGCCGCAAAAATTAGCAAGGGTTCGTTTTATCATCATTTTAAAAATCGTGATGAATACGTTAATAGTCTGCTAGCGTTTTGGCGAGAACAGAATACTCAAAGTATTATTGCTGAGACGGAAAAGGTTCAATCCTATGATCAAAAAAGTCAGGTGCTCGATTCGTTAACCATTGGTATTGAAACTGGTACAGAAAAGGCTATACGCAATTGGGCGCAATACGAAGCAGCGGTTAAACGTGTTGTTAAAAAGGTAGATAACGAACGTATTGGTTATTTAGAAAAAATAATTTCTGCAGTTGTTGGTCCTAATGGTAATGCAAATCTAATTGCGAAAACTGCCTATGCTCATTACGTAGGTGCACAGCAGTTGAACGAAGTGATTTCGCAACAAGAATGGCAAGATATGAATCAGATGTTAAGAGAAATGTTACTAGCTAACCCAGGAAAATAAATATGTTGTTACTGGCTGGATTACTAAACATAGGTGCGGCGATATTACATTTGTTAATTATTATTGGTGGGCCTAAATATTATTTGATGTTTGGTGCAGGAGAAAAAATGGCTGCCATGGCTGAACAAAATTCTCTTGTGCCGCCATTAGTGACATTAGCCATTGCTGGCGTGTTGTTGACTTGGGGTTTCTACTGCTTAAGTCTCGGAGGTTTTGGGCCAGAGTTGTGGATGAATTTAGAAATAGTGTATGCAGTTACAGCTATTTATTTGATTCGTGCAATTTATCCACTGTTACTTGCTCCCTGGGTTAAGATTTTTAGAAGCCGATTTATGGTGCTGAGTTCACTGGTGGTTTTATGTTTCGCTGTTGTGCACTTATTGGGAGTCATCTGGTTGTAGTTGAAAAGTCACAACCAATTTCACATGCGGTATCTAGCCCTTTAACTTTCCAGGTTCTAGGAGTTTGACCTCCAAACTCAAACGGTCGCTATGAACTAATTCATGAAAGTCATCGGCCATGCGCTCACCCAGCGAGATACAGTTACGCCAGTAATGCATGCGAGCACTGTCATTTAACTTTTGGAAGTCTTTGCGGTCTGGAATTTTTCCGAAAGGGAGGTGACGAATGAATTCTTCCGTCGGTGTTAGTAAAACAACATCTGCGTAATTGCCTGGAT
>JANQHX010000103.1 GCA_028282465.1 Gynuella sp. | reverse complement strand
TGTTAATAAGACTAGGGAACCTCTGAACAAGTCTAGTATCGCTCTGGCTTTCAGGCGGGTTCTGAGCAAGGGGGCCGCCTAGGTGCGCCTTTTTGCAGGAATGTCTGGACCTTTCAAACGATCCGGCGTTCCGGGAAGGCAACACTGAGTCAAGACTCGCCTGCAAGTCGGAATGCCGAACCACCCAAAGGGCGGGTCTAAACGCGTTTTTCTCTTTGTTGAAACTTCGGAGCGCCGAACCGTTGCAAAGGTCTAGACATTCCCTACAAGTTTCGCCGCGATAAAAATCACGTTTAGATATCCGCAGTGCAGCACTGGAGTTAATCAGAGTCTCCTATAAGCTAAGAACCATAAATTACTAAATTTCCCCTCCAAAACAACCTTGAAGTATGACAAAGTACGCGCCTTTGTATTTCTGCGGAAGCTCAAGTGTCAGTTGATAAAGTAAAGGTGGCAATTCCACTTTCTTTGCTCTTTCTATTCGTTGCTACCGGTGCGTTCGGCGCCCATGCCATGAAAGAAATATTATCGGATCAGAGATTAGATACTTGGCAGACTGCGGTTAACTATATGGGAATGCATAGCCTAGCCATATTGATCTTGGCTTACAGACTTCCAAGCGTGGAAAACAATTGGTTCAACGCGAGTTACTGGTTGCTTGTTACAGGCGTTGCTATTTTTAGCGGCAGTTTGTTCCTGCTATGCCTGTTAGATGTGCCACTATTGGGCGCTATTACGCCGATTGGTGGTTGTGCATTTCTACTCGGTTGGTTGAGTTGGTTAATCGCAGAGCTTCGCCAACAAAGTTAATTACAACAATTTAATAGCATGTCAAAAGATAATCAAAAGACAGATTTTAAACCCCGCAGTATTCGTAGTTTTGTGATGAGAACTGGTAGGCTTACTGAAGGGCAAGCCAGTGCTCTGGAGAGGGTTTGGCCTAAATTGGGCTTGGAACACGACCAAGATTTAGTGCTAGACAACACGTTTGAAAACCCGAACGCCCCTTTAGTGGTTGAAGTGGGCTATGGCACAGGGGACAGCTTGGTTGAAATGGCCAAGCAGGAACCAGAAAAGAATTTTATTGGTATTGAAGTTCATACTCCGGGCGTGGGCCGGCTACTTCACAATGCTGAGACCGAAGGTTTAACTAACCTGCGAACCTACAAAGAAGATGCTGTGCAGATTTTTGAAAATCATATGCCAGAAAAATGCATTGACAGAATGCAGCTCTATTTTCCTGATCCCTGGCATAAAAAAAGACACCACAAACGCAGAATTGTTCAGCCTAATTTTGTCGAAGTAGTGAGAAAGAAGTTAAAGATTGGTGGAGTTTGGCACATGGCCACCGATTGGGAAAACTATGCAGAACATATGCTGGAGGTTATGAATAGCGCTCCAGGTTTTAAAAATTTGTCCGCAGATAATACCTATGTGGAAAAACCTGATTATCGGCCACACACCAAGTTTGAAGCTCGAGGAGAGCGTCTAGGGCATGGTGTATGGGATTTAATTTTCGAAAGAGTTGAGTGAGGAGCTAAACATGAAAAAGGATAAAGTCAGACAGGAAAATGTAGAGCTGGATAACACCGCTCTTAAAGTATTTCTAGATCAAAAAGCCTATGACGGCACTGACAATGATTATGCGATTTTAGAACGTGCGTACCGTTCTCTAACCGCCGAGTTATTTGCAGAATTTCTTCAGATTTTTAAATCAGAAGGACATAACTTAGAAGCCAAAAATCTTGAAGGCCAAACCATCAAAGATGTTATTTCAGAGCATGCTGCTAGTGCTGAATATCTAGAAATTTTAGCTGAGGTTGCTTAGTGTTTATAGCAGGTAGTGGGCTATACCACTACCTCGTGACCCAGCTCTATTAAAACTATTTCTCCTGCAACCATTCCAATTCTTTATTTCTCGCATAAACAATCGAGATATTTCAACCAGAAAAGCCATGCTAACGTTAGCTCTCCAGTTAGGAGTTAATCATATGGAATGGGTGTTGTTTACATTCTTAGCCGCGTTTATGCAGTCCGTTCGAACTGCCGGACAAAAGTCGCTATCCAATAAAATGTCAGCTATGGCTACTACTTGGGTTCGGTATGGCTTCGGACTACCCTTCGTAATCGTTTATTTAGTAGCTGTCTGGTTTTACTCGGGTAAAACAGAAGTCTCATTTAACTCAATGTTTTTTTTCTTCGCGGGAATAGCCAGTATTTTTCAAATCTGGGCAACTTTGCTATTGGTTAAGGTATTGAGTTTGAGAAACTTTGCAGTGGGAACCACTTACGCGAAAACAGAGGCTATTCTAACCGCAGTGATAGGAGTGTTAGTTTTTTCGGCATCTCTATCATTTGCTGCTTGGTTCTCAATACTAATCGGGTTAATCGGTACCTTATTGGTTAGTATTCACAAGGGTAATATAAATCTAAAAGCTATGTTTACTAGCCGGTCGCTTGTTTATGGTATTGGTGCCGGTCTAGGCTTTGCGTTAACTTCTTTATGTTTGAGAGAGGCCAGTCTTTCATTACAGCTGCCTTATCTGTTGAGTGCTGCTGTTACCTTATGCTTTATGGTTGCGTTACAAGCCATTATTGCAGGGCTTTGGTTAGCCCATACAGAAATAAGTGCATGGAGAGCAATAACCACGCACTGGAAACCTGCTGTATTTGTTGGTTTGACCAGTGCACTGGGTTCAATTGGTTGGTTTACGGCCATGACCTTTGAAGATGCTGCCTACGTCAAAGCCTTAGGCCAAGTGGAATTTGTTTTTACTCTGGTTATTACCTATAAAGTTTTTAAAGAAAGTATTAGTAGAACTGAATGGATAGGTATGATTCTCACATTAATTGCTGTGATGTTTTTATTGATAGATAGAATATGATTCTCAATGTAGATATAAAGCCTTATTGGGAGTATTTTAACTTTATTAACTAAGTTATTGTTGTTCGCTAATTAATGTTAATTAACCCAATTAGCTATAAAAAATAATTTGGAGCGGCCATGGAACTTAAGGTACTTCATATATCTGGCGAGAGCCATTATCAGGGAGGTGAACGTCAGCTCTCATATCTTTTGAAAATGCTCAGACATCCGGTACATCATGAAGTTATTTGTGTTAAAGGGTCGAGGTTAGAAAACTTTTGCCACGACCATGACGTACCCTGTCATGCTTACAAAGATGGTTTTTTTAAAAGATTTAGAATGCTGGCGCTGATTCTCAAAGCGACTAAACATGGTCGATTTAAAATTCTTCACTGCCATGATAGTCGAGCTCATACTGGAGCATGGTTGTCTTTTAAAAAAATTCCCATCCTTATTCATCGAAGAGCCAGTCACAGATTAAGTCGAACTCCACTGAATATGTTGAAATTTAGGAGTAAGCGATTGCAAGCAATTGTTTGCCCCTCCTATCATGTGGCGGAGCTTGTAAGTGAAGTAGTGCATCGTCATGAGATTATCAGAGTTATCTATTCGAGCATTGATAATGGCCAGTTTGCGGCTCATCAACGAAAAGGTCAGTTACGTAAAGAGCTAGGACTGACAGGTAATAAGATATTAATTGGTACGGTAGGTATGGTTCGCCCTCGCAAAGATTTGCCTACCTTTGTTGGTATCGCGGAGATACTAATGGCCAATAACCTAAACGCCCATTTTGTTATTGTAGGTGAGGGCGCTGACCTTGATGACATTAAACAGCTGATTAAAGAAAAAAACTTACAAGAGCATATTTCTTTATTAGGGTTTCGCTCAGACGTACCAACCATTTTGCCGGACTTTGACGTATTTCTACTGACTACGAAAGCCGAAGGTTTTTCCACTGTCATACTTGAAGCTTTTGCCAGCGGCGTGCCCGTGGTGGCTTCTTCTGTGGGTGGTCTTACTGAAATAGTTGAAGAAGAAATTAGCGGATTACTAGCTCAGCCAGGAAATCCTCAAGATTTTGTAGTGCAAATAACTCGACTTTTAAAGACACCCAAACTTTCAGAAAAACTGGTCAATAATGCGCAAGCATTACTGGATAAGTTCGAGGCAGACAGAATGGCAAAAAAATATAAAAAACTGTATCAACAGTTGGCTGAAAAATACTGACTAGCTTACCCGAATAGGAGTCTCCCTGTTCCTATTCGGATTACCGGAATCCTTCCCGGAGAAGTCCTTTAACAAATCTTCGCTTCCTGCAAAGATTTCCCTGTTGTTGGATCATCTTCCTTAAATGCTAGATTAACGCTGATTCGTTACAAGAATGTTGCTGTTGAAAATTTTTTTGTATTTCTTTGAAACGCTCCCAGGCCTGGTGGAAACCTAATCCAGTGAACTCATTTTCTATGCGGGTCGCATCATCACCAATAAGCGTAATACCAATCTTATCTGAGCCATTGGCTAGCGCCGCCAATATCATTGAGCCTGGGTGTTTTTCTGAAATGGGCTGATCCAAATAGCTTGAGATATTCGAAAGTTTCGTTTCGTTTGTTGTTCGAATAATGACCTGTCTGAACTTATGGAAGCTCAGAATCCCGTACCAGTGAAAAAAAGTGTCATAAGGACTCTCGTTATAAACCTGAAACGAGAACCCCATCAAAGGCGAATCAGAGTTAATTTGCCTCAGGAATAAACTGCTTTCGCTCTCTGACTCATGAGTCAGGATCAGCTGCCACTGATCAAAGCTATCTAGTTGTTCTGATTTAGTGTTTAAGTGAGTCATTACGATGAGGCAGAATTTTAACGCGCGACAATATGGGGATGAAATATGACAGGCGCATGAATAAATTCGGTTTAATTCCTTATAAATCTGTGTTTCTAAAATCTAGAACCTCAGCATCCAGTTGCTCATTTAATAAGGTTTCTAGCCAAGCCTGACGTTGATCGGCGCGGGCATTATGAGGAGCCATCAGGATGATAGCAAGACTTGCTAGGTTGTCTCGGCTCTCAGTTTCAGACATTAGTGCAAAGTCTTGCTCCCTGCCTAGCTTTGACTTAATCGTTTGAAGTCTTCCCTGTTTATCTTTAGCGCTGAAGCTGCCCTCTAGGCGAAGAATTATTTCATACAATCTAATGATCATGATTTAACAGTTTTGACAATTTGTGAGCTGGCTAGTCTGCGCCATTGATGTGTATCATGGCAAATATTTTGAGATTGGTTACTGTTAACTTGACGAACCAGACAGGTTTGCAAGGTACTGGGGAGGTCAATTTATGCCAGCATTGTTAGAGCGCTTGAATGACGAGCATCGTAATCTCGCTCGCTTTTTATACTGCTTCAAATACCAACTAAGAGGTTTTGAAGATCCTAATCAGGAAACCAATATTAATTTGATCCTGGATATGCTGGACTATATCAATACTATTCCAGAGCGTTACCACCACCCTGCCGAAGATGTGATGTTCAAGAGGATGCTCACTAAAGACTTTGATAAAAAAGACTTAGTGCAGTCCATCATTGACGATCATGCTAATCTAGAATCTATCACTGTTAATTTAAAGAATGACTTTAATGCGATCGCTATGGACATTGCAGTGCCAATGGACCGTTTGAAGCAAAAAGTTGAAGAGTATTTAGATGCTCAACTTGAGCACTTAGATATTGAAGAATCTGAAATTTATCCTTTAGCTGAAGAATTGTTAGATGAAACGGATTGGCAAGAATTGGATACCCAAATAGAACAAATTGGTGAAGATCCGCTTTTTGATCAAACTAAAGCTGAGTATGAGCAGATGTACCGGGAAGTGGTTAACTTTGATATTCACGGTGGCATTCTCGACTGAAGACTGAGTTTTAAACTGTTGGATCAAATGCTCTGGTTTATAGGGGCGCTCTAGTTTAATTATTGGAGCTTAGCTTCTGCAACAATTCAATAGATGCTTCAACCTCCACCTTTCGTACGGCAACGCTTTCAATATTGAATCCAATGGGGATGCCTTTATCATCAGCAAATTCCTTTAGTTCTAAATAATTCTGTTGAGAAATATCCACCGATTTACCCAAGATATCCTCTGAATGTATTAATTCGTTTTCTAGCCAACGGGGAATGCTAATGCCTAGCCATTTCATGAAGTCTAGGGTTTTGATTGAGCCACAGGGCGTGAGTGTAAATATAATGGGCGCTAAGTTAATTCCTTGTTCTTTGGCAGAGTAGTAATAGTCTGAAAGAAAATTTTTAGAGGCGTTAACGTCATACACGCCTTGTGAAACAAAGAAGCTGCAGCCATTGTTTAGTTTGTTAAAAACCCGAGTATGTTCGTCGCCCTTGGTTGTATGTCTTTCTGGAATAGTAACTCCACCTAATAGTAGTTCAGGCGCATTTTGTCTGCGTAAATCATAGGCTTGTTTAATCGACATGGTCACTGCTTGATCCTGGGCAGACGCACCAACAAATACTGAAAGATCGCCAATTTGACTGGCATGATTCATAAACTGAATAAGTTCATTTTCTGAATACTTGCCTACAGCTCGATAAATGATTTTGGGGATGTCTAAGCTCTTCAAATGGGTGTGAGCGTATTCGTAGGAATCGAGGGTTTCCATGAAAGGGAAGGGGCGCGTTGCTGATGTTCGAGACTTTTCATCTTGAATGTCATAAAGAATCAGACCATCTAGTTTTTGACCCTCTAACCTTTGCATTTGAAGTTCGGCAATTTCCCTAATCTTTTCCGCATCAGTGCCTTTTTTAGGCGGCACAATGCCATAGAGCGCAATTCCAGATTCACCATTTTGGATTTTGTTTTGAAGCACTTTTAAGGTCTCTCAATTAGGTCAGCGTGGGAATAATGCCACAAATGCTCATAATGCTTGCTATACAAATATGAATCATGGGGATAGGGAGTCATCTATTTAGTATCAGAATAAAAATATCATAATGCTCCTATCAACCCAATCATTGAGTGAGGAGATCATTATGCAAAATAGAAAAGCCATTGTATTAGGTATTACTGGTGGTTTCGGCAGCCACATGGCCAGAGCACTGGTTAAAGAGGGGTTTGAAGTGGTTGGTATCTGTCGTAACCCTCAAAATGCAGCCGCTGATCTTGCAGGCAAAGTGTCTTTGGTAAAAGGGGATGTAACCTCTGTGCCTGTGTTAAGCCAATACGTGAATGCCGGCGATGTTCTCGTCTATGGCATCAACCCGAAATATCATGAGTGGTCAGACAAGGCTCTGCGATTTTTGGAGCCATCCGTTCAGGTGTGCGAGCAAAAACGAGCGACACTGGTTTTTCCTGGTAATGTCTATGCCTATGACCCAAAAGATAAACTCAGATTTAATGAGAAAGACGACATGAACCCGCCAACAGACAAGGGTGAAATCCGTTTAGCTATGGAAAAAAGGTTGAAGCGCGCCAGTGAACAGGGTGCAAATGTATTGATCATGAGGGCGGGGGATTTCATCGGAGCGGATGCCCCCTCAACTTGGATGAGTATGTTAATTAAAAAGCGTAAGAGTGGATTTGTGTTGGATGCGCCAACAGAAATAAAAACTTTGCACTGCTGGGCGTATTTACCAGACTTAGCTAATGCCGCGGCTGCCTTGCTTTCTCAGGCTGAAGAACTTGAGGCGTACAACGTTTATAACTTTGCTGGCTATGAAATGAATTTTGAGCAGTTGGCGGAATCCATTGAAAAAGAATCTTCTCAAACAGTCAGGGTTAAAGCATTTCCGTGGTGGGCCCTTAAAATTGCCTCGCTGTTCTCACCCATGATTAAAGAAGTCCTAAAAATGCGTTATTTATGGCGTCAGCCGCTGCTCTTGGATGATGCGAAGTTAAAAGCACAGATTGGTGATCGTTATCGTATTACTGACCTATCAACTGCACTTAAAGCATCTGGACTCATCTAGCAGAAGTTCAGGTTTGATCAGAAGCATTTGCTGGAGGCGGTACCTGACAAAATCCTTGCGCCGGGACATCAAGAGCAGCGTTGAACTTACTGGATAGGTTTTGAAAAGCGATCAATCCAGTGAGTTCAACTATGTCATCCTCAGAGAATGTTTTTTTGAGTCTTTGCATTAACTCGCCCGACACCTGCTGGTCGCTGTAGGTCACTGCGTCGGTGTATTCGAGAGCTAGGCGTTCAGCATCACTGTAGATCTTGGATGTTTGCCAATCTTTTAGTTCGTCAACTTTTTCAGCTGCGCCCGCTCTGGTTAAAAGTGTGTTGGAATTAATGTCGACACAGAATTCGCACCAATTTATTTGAGATACGCGAACGGTAACCAGAGATCTCAAAACCGGTGACAATGGCGAGCTCTTTCTATCCAAAGCTCCGTACAGCATGGCAACTGTTGCAAACAGCCAGGGGCTGCGTCCCCACAATAACCCAGGTTTGAGCACTTGCCCGTATTTGCGTTTTTGTTTCCAAAAGAAAGGTCTAATAAAAAATGGGTATTGTTTAATCGGCTTTTCAGAAATACGCATGGGATCAACCTAAAGGCTACTAATGATATTAGGGTAATCTAATGTTGGTCTGAATCAACTGGGTTACATCAAGGAATATAACTATGGAGACGAGTGTTTAGAAAGTTGCAAGACGGTTCGTAAATTCCTATGAGTGTGTTGTTATAGAGATTTTTGAATTAATACATTTATTCAGTAGCAGAACCATGCGGCTGAAATACTTTTCGTCCAAATATTAAAAAGCAGAATACCGATATTCCCGCTGACCCAAAAATCATACACATCACTAGTATTTGGTATCTCACAGCAATCAATGGCGAAACTCCAGAAAGAATTTGGCCAGTCATCATGCCGGGTAAAGACACCAAACCCACGGCAAACAGAGAATTTATGTTTGGAATCAACGCCGCCTGATACGCTGTTTTTCGGGCTGTCTGGTAATGTTCACCATGGCCAAATTCAGAATATAAACGCTCTCCAGCAATACTCATTGCGTTCATGGAATTAGCGAACAGCATGCCCGCCATTGGAATCATAAACTGAGGGTTATACCAAGGATCAAGTTCCATAACTAATTGTGTAACAATCGCCAGGGTGGTGGCGCTACCAATGAACGTTGAAAGTAGTGCAGGCTTTAGCAGTGTAAGTCTATGCTGTTTTATCGGCCCTAGTGCTATCCAGCTTGAGGCCGTAATCATTAGCGTAAGTACTAAAAGAATAAGCAGGTAGTTATGAGTGGTAAAAATATAAGTGAGGATATAGCCAATCATTAATAGTTGGCCCAACATTCTTGCCAACGCATAAACGGCATTTCTAGGATTGAGAGACCAAACAAATAAGATAACTAGCACGATAACAACGGGTATTAAAATAAAGCTAAGGTTTGCAAAAGAAATTAACGGAGCTGACATTGTTAGCGACTCAGAAATTGAAGGAACTTTACGGAATAGTTTTTATCTTACCTAACTATTCTCAAGTGAGTAGTAATAATGTTTATATTTAGAATATTTGTGCTTTGTTTGTTTTCCTTGTCTGGTTTGGTGGTTGCAGATGAGCCCAGTGTTAAATCTGTGGAGTTTTCTAGCGGGCCTATACAGAAAACAGTACTTGAGCTTTATACCTCCGAAGGTTGCCACAGTTGTCCTAGGGCCGACCGATTTATTTCAAATTTCGCAACCACAGATGATCCTTTTAAAGACATTATTCCGTTGGCCTTTCATGTTGATTATTGGGACTACATTGGCTGGGAAGATAGGTTTGCTAATCCGAAATACAGCATGAGGCAGCGCCAGCTGGTTCGAGATGGTTATCTCAGTCAGGTCTACACTCCTGGATTAGTGGTCAATAGTAAGGAATGGCAGCAATGGTTTAGAGGTGTTAAAAAAGTGCCGGAGTCATCGATTAACGCCGGTAATCTAACCGCAGCCCTAACTGAAGGAAAACTAGCAGTAGAATATTCAGGGCATCCAAATATTGAAGGGCCTTATGAGCTGAATATTGCATATTTAGGCATGGGCTTATCGTCACAGGTGACGGCAGGTGAAAACAGAAATAAAAGGTTAGAGCATGATTACGTTGTGTTAGACCATATACGAGCTCAGCCAGAGCAATCAAAATGGAATAAAACCCTTGCAAACATTCCTCAGGTTGGTCAAACCCATTCTGCTATTGCCGTATGGGTAACTCAGCCTGACTCCTTAAGAATTCTTCAAGCTGCTGCGACAATTTTGCCTGATGAATCAATGAATATTCCACCATCTCGGTAACAATCGTTTCACTTCTGGTTGATTAAAGCGGTCATCCAATAGCCATACGCTACCTTTATCTGACTGGGTGCGAATAACTCTACCTGCGGCTTGCACAACTTTTTGGATACCCGGGTAGAGATATGTAAACTGATATCCTTGCCCAAACTTTTCTTGCAAGAATTGCTTTTTAAACTCGTTTACCGGATTGAATTGAGGTAGCCCCAAAGTTGCGATGAACGTACCAGTTAGAGCATCGCCTGGTAAATCGATTCCCTCGCTAAAGACTCCACCAAGAACTGCGAAACCAAAGACATTGTTTTCAGTTCTAAAGGTGTTTATAAAATCTGCACGATTCTGTTCAGTCATATTTCTTTGTTGGTTAATTATCTGATATCCAGATTCAATGAGTAGTGGTGAAAGCTTCTCTAGTACTTGATGAAGAAACTCATAACTTGAGAAAAACGCCAAATAGTTACCTGGAGCACTAGTGACCTGATTGAATACCACATCAGACATTGGCGCAATAGCAGAGCTTCTATCTTTATATCTAGTTGAAATCTGGTTGCTGAAATTGACTGCTAACTGTTCTGTGTCAAAGGGGGAAGGAAGCTCCATACAAACTGAGTTATCTTCAATACCTAGCATGGTTTGATAATAATGCGCTGGTTGTAAAGTCGCAGAAAAAAAACAAGCACAGTGGGCTGACTCCAGTCTTTCTTTTAAGAGTCTTGCTGGTATGAGATTTCTTAATGTGATTTCTTCTTGACGTGGGTGTTCAGTCAGTAAGTCAGCCGCGTAATCATCCCCTAGCATGTCGAGCTTGTTTAAGTAATTGACTACAGCAAAAAACCAATGCTGAGTTGCAGAATGTTGCACTGAGTGCTGTGGGTTTTTCTGAAGAAACTGAGTGTATGCGTTGATGAATGTGGTGAAAGCCTGTGATAGTTTTTCAGGTGGTTCGGGCAGCACCGAAAAACTCTTATTTTTATAGTCTTCATGTTTAAGTAAATCTAGCCAGAGTTTATTAATTTTATTAAGTGGCTTTGCTAAAGCTGGGGGCGAGCTTCGTTTTGCTGCTAGTAAATCAGCACGGTTAATGCCCGCGCTGTACATGCTTGAGCCTCTGTCAATAAGATTGTGGCTTTCATCAATGAGTAACACAGGTTTCCACTCAAACTGCTTGGTTAGGTTGAGTAACAGGGGTGAGCCATCAAAATAGTAATTAATGTCTGCCACTATTACATCAACCCATCTGCTCATTTCCAAACTTAAATAAAATGGACAGATCTGATGCTTTAACGCCAGTTCATCCAAGGCTTGCTTATCCAGTACCGTGCGTTCATAGGCGTCTAGTCGAGCTTGATCTAGCTTGGTATAAAAACCTCGTGCCAGTGGACAGCTTTCTCCATGACAAAATAGCTCCGGCTCATGACAAGCTTTTTCAATCGCTGTGAGTTCTAGAATTCGGATTGCTGAGCTAGGTTCGCTGAGTAGTTTGAGGGTATCTAGAGCAAGATGTTTACCTGTGGTTTTCGATGTTAAATAAAATATTTTATCCGCTGGAGTATTCGAAATGGCTTTAATGCTGGGAAACAAACTTGCCAAGGTTTTGCCTGTCCCTGTTGGTGCTTCTACCAAAAGCGTTTTGCCTGTAGCTGCACTTTTGTAAACAGCTTCAGCCATGAGTCTTTGAGAATCTCTAAATTCAGGATAAGGAAATGTCAGATCGCTTATCCATTGGTTTAGCTTAAGTTGCCTCTGCTGAATAATTTGTTGCCACTGAATATATCTCTTTAGTAAAGGCTCGCAAAATTCTTGAAGTTGCTGTCTCGAGTAGGCTTTTGTTTGTTTGGTTTCAACACGGCTATTGATATGATAGTAAACGACGGAGAGGTTAATATTTTCTATGTTCTCCTGTAAGCAGTACATCCATCCATAAAGTTTTACTTGAGCCCAATGCAAAGACTTGTGGTTTTCAGGGAGTAAATCGAGTTCGCCGTGGTAAGTCTTTATTTCTTCTATGGTATTGGCTTCAGGGTCTAACCCATCAACTCTGCCCCTTAATAATAAGTTCTCGAATTGTAACGATAGAGAATATTCGCTGACGAAATGACTTGGCCGATTTTTAACAACTTGTTGGTGACCGGCAATGCCCTCCTGCCCACTGGGTGCAGGCGTAAATCGTCTGTCTAAACTTCCAGACTTAGCCGAAAACTCTATGAGTGTTTTTACACCTACTTTGTAAATGCAATTACTCTCTCCAGCTGACATAGCAAACCTCAGCAGGAATTTGGTGTTCTGTAAAATACTCCAGCCAACGTATTTGGTTATCCTGAAGTTTATCTCCTGGCCCCTTTACTTCAATCATCTTGTATTTTGTGCTGGCATCTGAACTTGGGTAAAACTGAATTAAGTCAGGAAATCCACTTCTATTGCTTTTCAGGTCAAAGAGCATACGCTTGAAAATTGCTTTTAAGTGATGAACAGGAATGCAGTTTAAAGCCAAGTCTAAAATAGGTTCTGACATCACTTGCCAATCTACAAACTGGTTTGCTTTGCCCCTTTTGCTAGCCCATATACTCATAAAATGGGCTTTATAACTTTTGGTATCAAGCAGTTTCCATAATTCTTGAATACCAGGCCTGTTTTGAACAAAGCTCGTTTTGTACATATCTAATGGGGCCGACTGAAAGGGATTGGCGAAAGCGCCTTGAGTCGACCGAAACATTTCTGGCCATAGCCAAAGGCCAAACAATCCATTCAAGAGTTTGTTTTCTACGTATAAGCAAGGGCTTGATTCAGTGGTTAGTCGGTTCAGAACGGCGACTTCTACTCGGGGCTCAAAGCCTTCGTCGTCTGTTAATTTATTTAGGCTCAAATGGAATTCTTTTAACTGAGCTTTATCAGGCTTTCTAAAATCTCCACCTATTTTTTTTGATAGCCTGGGGACAATTCTTAACGCTACCTGTAGTTCATTTTCATTAACGGGTTGATTCAGCATTTCCTCTAATATTTTCCAGCTCTTTTGGAACTCATGTTGTTTTTCAAGAATTCTACAACGTCTTTCTCTAGAAGGTGGTACGTCGGACTCTTCATAAAGTGAGTAAGCGGTATTAAAGTTTTTGCGTTTCTCAAATTCGTAGGCAAGTTGATTGCACAGCTTCTGCCGACGATTTTCTATCGCAATTGAGCTTGATTCTATTGGCAATTCCTGAAGGATTTCAGTTAGACTCGTCATAGATGCAGCTTCACTTAACCTGTCTCTCAACTTAATGATGACTCGATAATCCTCTAACTCTTGTCGATTCTTAAATACCCTAAGGTTCTCATCTATTTGATAATCTTCGTATTCAAAGAGCCCAAGATCGGCGAGTACAAAATCTGTTAAGTCCTGATAAGGATTACCAAAAAATATGAGGATAATAACTTCTACTATTTCTCTTACCTGAATTTCAATTAATTCACCTAAACTATTTTTTGTCCAATGAGACCAGCTGTGCTCTTTATTAGTCGAGATGGATAATCTCTCGATAGTTTCAGCTTTGCTGAGCCGTTTTATCTCAGGAATTTGATCAACAAATAGCTTGATTAATTCAGCCTTAGTCAGCAACTCGGACACTTCATCTATCGAGAGATTTGGGTTGGCGGTCGCCCATTTTAGATCTGCAAGTGTCTTTGCAGCAGAATTTACATCCGAAATTTCGGGGTAGTTGAGCTTGCCGATTCTGAATAAATTGTGCTTACGGCTAATCAGTCGAGTAAACAGACATTGACTGTTTTTATCCAGGCTAAGAAACGTCTCAATAAAGCTTTGTTCTTCACCGCTGAGTAAATCTTGATAATGCTGGTTTACCCAAGCCAGCAATGTTTGAAAATTGGTTAGGTAATAATAAGAGTCTAGGGCACGAGTCATAGGCGTTAGTTTACCGTCTTCTCTCCAGTTATTTTATATGGATTTTAACCTCAGCTTATCTTCGGGATCAGAGCTAGAAAACATGGCATAAAATCAATTGTTTTGATGAAGACTGCTAATATTAGTGAAAGACTATGTGTTGGGAGCTGAGTTTGCACAAAGAAATAAGAGGGCTCAAAGCCTGGGTTAAACGAATCAGTAATACAGAACTGCCAGCTCTTGGTAACGTGCTTCAAGAATTGAACCGTCTCACGGATGACAATTCATCAAATGTTGACCAGCTTGCAGAAGTGATTTTGAAAGACAGCGCCCTAACCGCCCAGGTTCTGCGAGTTGCCAATAGTGTTCAATACAACCCCGCCGCTCATTCTATAACCACAATCAGCAAAGCCGTGGTGCTGATTGGGTTTACTGAAGTAAAGGCCATCAGCCTATCCGTGATGGTTATTGATAGCCTTCTGGGCAAGGTGACACGCCACCGATTATTAGAGCTTATCGCCCGATCATTCCACGCAGCGGTTCAAGCTAAAAATATTGCATTTAACCTTGAGCCCGATGCGAGAGAGGAGGCCTTCATTGCAGGATTGCTGATGCATTTGGGTGAAATGGCATTTCTGGGCTGTGGTGGTGAGCAGGTGGAAGAATATGATAGAAGGATTCATGAAGAGCCTAATGAAATCAATTCAATCTGTCGCGATGTTATCGGTGTAGGCTTCAATACCATTACAAAAGAGCTAGCTAAAGAATGGGATCTAGGCAAGCTGCTAATTCAGTGTCTAGACCCTCAAGACCGACCCAACCGAAAAAACGCTGCGGTGTTAATTGGCGAAGCAATCTCTCGCTCAGTACACCTAGGTTGGGAGTCCAGAGAAATGCGCAAGTTGGTGATCGAAGTGTCTCGGTATACTGGGCTTGATCAAGCTCGGTCTGAAGAGTTAATTCTGTCTGGTGCTGATGAAGCGGCTTCCATTGCCTCACTCTATGGGGCAAGCAAGGTATGCCATTTGATCCCCAGCTCAGAAGAAATTCAGTCGATTGAATCCCCAACTGAAGAGTCGCCAGCAGAAATCCAGCTGCGTGTATTGCGTAAGCTATCTGATATGACCTTACAGAAAACCGATATCAATCGTGTGTTCAGTACCGTTTTAAATGGGTTGCATAAGGGTGTTGGGCTCACTCGAGTGGCAATTGCTCTTTTTGATACCCATAAAACTCATCTAGACGCCCGATATGTAGCCGGTTCAGGAACTAAAGAATGGTTAAGTAGTTTCAGAATGCCAGTCGTTGAGTTGGATCTCGCCAAAGACGTATTTAGTGTTGCGATCAATACCATGAAGCCGATTTGGTTGGGCAAGAATGAAGACACTGAAAAACTTAGGTACCGATCTCTTCGGAATATATTGCCTCAGGGGGATTGCTTTGTGGCACCCATATCAATCAATAGACGAACCGTGGGCGTTCTTTATGGGGATGTAGACTCGAAGCAGCTAGACGAAAAAGTTTTTAACGATTTCTGCCTTTTTGCCAATCAAGCCAACATGGTTCTGTCGTTAATCGTGAATAAAAACCAAAGCTAAATTCGTTAATTTGATTCTCGAAACGCTGCTCTAAATCGTAGCGGAGGTGAGCAGCAATGGGTATTATTGAGGTTTCAAATAAAACAAGATTCCTAGCTTCATGTCCCGCACCCTTCGAATTGCCACCCGTAAAAGTCCTCTGGCCCTGTGGCAGGCCAATTTCGTTAAAGACACCCTTGAACAAATCCACGATGATCTAACCGTTGAGTTAGTCACTATGGTGAGTCAAGGAGACAAAATTCTGGACGTACCCTTAGCGAAAATTGGCGGCAAAGGTTTGTTTGTGAAGGAGTTAGAAAAAGCCCTACTGGACAACGAAGCAGACATCGCAGTGCACTCGATGAAAGATGTACCTATGGAATTTCCGGAAGGCTTAGGGTTAGCTGTGATTTGTGAACGGGAAAATCCAATGGACGCTTTTGTGTCCAATACCTATAAGCGCTTTGAAGATTTACCCGAAGGTGCTGTGGTGGGTACCTCAAGTTTACGTCGACAGTGTCAGATTCTCGCCCAAAGGCCAGACCTTAACATTGAGTTTCTTAGAGGTAATGTGGGCACTCGGTTAAGCAAGCTCGATGAGGGTCAGTACGATGCCATTATTCTGGCTGCGGCAGGCTTAATTCGCCTGGAACTTGAAGATCGAATTCAACACACCTTAGACCCAAATCTGTCTTTACCCGCAGGTGGTCAAGGGGCGGTGGGAATAGAGTGTAGAATGGACGATGAAGCGGTGATGGAGGTTATTGCACCCCTTATGGATTACACCACTGCCTTAAGGGTAACGGCAGAGCGATCTATGAATCGTCGACTTGAAGGAGGGTGCCAAGTACCCATAGCCGGCTTCTCTATTTTGGAAGGGGATTTACTGCAGCTTGAAGGCAGAGTGGGTTCATCTGATGGAAAAATCCTTTTGCAGAGCCTGGATCAAGTTCAGTTAGATCAGGAAGGAGAAGAGAACTTCAAGCTGGCTGCTGATTTAGGCGTTAAAGTCGCTGAAAGTTTGCTGGAAAAGGGCGCTGGGCCACTATTAGCTGCTTTACATGAAGCTCAGGAAAAATAATGAATGTACTGATCACTAGGCCAGTCCAGCAGGCAGAGACTCTGTTGTTGGGGTTAGAGCAGGAAGGCATAAAAGCCTCTCGTCTGCCCTTATTGGTGATCGAAGGGTTATCAGAAACTCAATCTCAACGGGATCAGATTCTCGCACTGGATCAGTATTCAGGTGTGATAGTGGTGAGTCCTAATGCCGCAAGATTCGGCATGGAACTGATTGACCGTTACTGGCCAATGTTGCCCATTGGTCTGAGTTGGTTAGCAAATGGCCCAGGCACCGCTAGGGTGATGTCTGATTGGCCGTTGTCGGTTCAAACGCCAGCACTGGGCAGCACGTCAGAAGACTTGCTTGAAATTCCGAGGCTAAAGGTTGTGAGTGGAGAGCGCTGGCTAATCATTAGAGGCGAAGGCGGCAGAAATCTCATCCGGGAAGAGCTCATGGCTAGGGGCGCAATTGTCGAATATCTTGAAGCCTATCGACGTCGTCTACCCAAATTGCCTCAAAGCTTGGTGATGGACCAATTGGCCAATGCCGATGTTGTGGTGATAACGTCGGCGGAAGCCTTGGACAATCTCTATGTGTTGACCAACTTTCAACCCAATACCAAAGCGTTATTAGTCGTATCAAGTCAGCGAATGTATGAGATTGCTCAATCAAAAGGCTGGCCGAATGTTCATCTTGCACAGGGCGCTGATGACAGCAGCATCATGCAATGTCTAAAAGAGCTCAAACAAACCCAATTTCAGATGCCTTAATCCGTCTGGCACCCTGAAAGTAAAGGAAAACTCAGGTGACTGAAAATAATAAAAACCTAATAGAAAACCTGGATCAAAGAGGTGATCAGCCGGATGCACCTCCTTTACCCAGGGCAAAAAAATCATCTTTCAAATGGTTGCTGTGGCTGACTTTAGGTCTGCTATTAATAGTGGCCGGTGTGGGAGGTTATGGTGGTTATCTGGGATGGACGTACTGGCTTAAATTACAGGAATCATTGGCGTTGCAGAGCCAGCAAATTCAGCAAGCTCAAACCTTAGTTAATGAACTTAAAGCTCAGAATCAAAACTCCGCTCAACAGTCTGCTCAACTAATTGCCCAACAAAATCAGCGTATTGAAATTTTACAATCTGAATTGATCGCAACGGCTCGTCGCTTCACAGAAAGCCATGGGGTAACCCGTTACGAATGGCTATTGGCTGAAGCAGAATATCTGATGCGCTTGGCTCAGCAGAGGCTGAGTATTGAGAAAGATCCCCAAGGAGCGTTAACCATTCTTCAGTCGGCAGATGCTGTTTTGAAAGACAGTAATGATGCCGGTTTGATAGATGTTAGGTCGGCATTAGCGGATGAAATGGCTTCGCTTGCTGCGGTGCAAAGTGTTGATCAAATAGGTGTGTATCTCAAGATCGCGAGTCTGGTAAAACAGCTCGACGAACTGAAGTGGAATGAAATGACGCCAGTTAGGGAGTCAGTGTCAGAATCTGAAGACGAGAGTCTGTCTTGGCTAAAAAGATTTGAAAACGTGTTTCGAATTAGAACTCTAGACGATGATTTTGTAATGCCTCCAGGTCTAGAACAACAGCAGGTTATTGAAGACGTCTTAAGGCTCAAATTAGAACAGGCCCAGGGTGCGGTAATTAGAAGTGAAACTGAAATGTTTCAGGCCAGTTTAGAGCAAGCCATTGCGTGGTTAACTCGATATGCCAATCATCTAAATCAATCTCAATACATTATCGAGCAGTTAGAAGGTCTGAAAGATCAACAGTTAGCACCGGTGCTGCCAGAAATAGGCCAATCATTGGCGCTTTTAAAGGGATACATTGCTCAGATTTACCGGTTACAGAGGCAGGCCCCAGACGTGGAGTCAACACAGTGACCAGAAAGCTTTGGAATATATTGCTGCTGCTGTTAGTTATTGTTGCTGCTGCAGTGATCGGAGAACAAATTCAACAAGACGACAGTTATGTGCTGATTAAATTTAAAAACCAGGTGATTGAAACCACCATCTGGATTTTTTTACTGCTTTTGTCAGTCTTAGTCGTCGCTATTTATGCCTTGATTCGGATGTTGGTAAATTGGCGGGTTGATCATCGTTTTGCAAACTGGCGCGTATCGAGCCGATCCAATGCTGCCAAAAAGAGAACCAGTGCTGGACTGGCTCAACTTGCCCGTGGACGATTTAAAGAAGCTCAGAAATCTTTTATCAAAGCAGCTCCCTATGCCCGCATACCGGCTTTAAATTATCTGCTAGGTGCATTGGCGGCACAAGCTGAGGGTAAAGACCTTGAGTGCGATGAAGCGCTGACTATCGCTGAATCTGCAGAAGGTACTGACCCAGTGTTAGTTGGGTTGCTACAAGCACTTGTTCATATGCAACGAGGTAACAATGAACAGGCATTAGCATCGCTCAAACGCTTGGAGCCTGATGATAAAAACCCATTGTTTCTCGAAATGCTTGCCAGGGTATATCAGCGACTGGAAGACTGGGACAGCCTTGATAACACCATAGGGAAACTTGAAAAACTAGGTCGACCTGGAAAATTAGGCTCTATGCGGCATCAGGTTGAGCTAACACTGCATAGACTCCAAGTCAGCAAATCGGCACAAGATGTTAAATCTATTTGGAAAAATTTAAATAAGACCGTTAAAACAGATCAAGCGGTTCAACTCGGATATTGCAAAAATCTAGTTCGACTTGGTGAAACAAAACTAGCTGAACAAGAACTGCAAAAAGCCATTAACTTAAATTACACAAAAGCTTATATCACTGCATATGGTGAGATGAATGTTCAACCAAGCCAGCAGTTAGTTGTGGCTGAACAATGGTTAAAGCAACGCCCTAATGATGCTGATTTGTTGCTGGCATTAGGCCGAATTAGTTTAAGAAATAAACTCTGGGGTAAGGCGAAAGAATATTTTGAACTGTCGGCTAGCCTGTCACCAAATTCTCTGGTTCATGCCGAGCTCGCACGGTTTTATGCAGCTTTAAAAGATTCCGATAAAAGCCAACACCATTTCGAACAAAGCGTTCGCAATATGCATGAATTGCCCGAGTTGCCATTGCCTCAAGGGCAGATTGAGAACAGCTCAGTGTAAAAGTTTTCTGATTAGAACGTTTTTATGATGCCAATGGTTTAAACACTAAACCGCTTTGACGTTATAACCACGTAAAATATTTTCTTCTACCAAATATTTTTCCAATGATTCCATTCTTCGGATTAGGTTATAAACTCCCGAGATCAAACGTCCATAATCTTGGGCAAACACTAAATCGTCTTGCTTTCTGTGATAAAACTTGGTGCAGAATTTATCAACATATTGCTTGGTTTCAGTAATGTTTTCTTGGGCTAGGCCTAAATTGCCACGAAAATTAGGAACAGAATTGGCAGGTTTTATGAGCTCCTGTTCTAGACGAGAGTGATAGCTCTTATAGAAGTCTTCAAACTCTTTTAAATTATGTTGGCCGACATCGGTAAAAATTCCTTCTGAACTCACTTTGGCCAATAATTTTTTTAACTGGGAATGACAATCAGTAAACTCGGCTGAATACATATTCAGGAACCTCCGCTAGATGCTACTGCCATTTAAAATATTTTGTCATTATTTAATTTAAGACCAAAAAATTTCTAATGCATTTGTTGTGTTGTAAATAATTGTTGGTGTGATGAACTGAATTGTCTGCTTTTTCTGAGATAACAGTATTAAAAATCGCCCCAAAGCAATTGCGCAGTGCTAAGCAACACCACGGGAGCAGTTTCTGTTCTTAATACTCGAGGGCCGAGTAATAGCGGTTCAAAGTTTTTATTAATAGCCATATCAATTTCAGATTCTGAAAGGCCGCCTTCAGGCCCAATTAAAAATGCCACAGAGCTGGGCTTGGGTAGATCTGAGATTTGTTGTTCAGCTCGATGATGCAGCACGAGTTTGAGGTCGGCCTCGGCTTCATTTATCCAAGCGTTAAGATCTTTGATGGGATTGATTTTCGGTAGAATATTTCGTTGGCATTGTTCGCAGCTACTAACGGCCACTTGCATCCAGTGTTGAACTTTTTTTTCTGCTCTTTCTCCTTTTAGTTTTAATTCACTGCGTTCACCCATGAGTGGAGTTATTTCATGAATGCCTAGTTCAGTTGCTTTTTGAATGGCATAGTCCATGCGATCACCTTTAGACATGGCTAGTCCTAGATGGGTCTGAAGAGGTGATTGCTTGGGAGTATGTTGGGTTGCAGTGACTTTCAGAGTGACGCACTTTTTAGTGATATTTATGATTAAGGCGTCATAGCTGCGTCCATTACCATTAAATAACTCTACTGGATCGTTTTCACTCATTCTCAAAACCCTGCCTAGGTGATTTGAGGCTTGAGATTCTAAATCGATAGATGAGTCAACGGATAGGGTTTGAGGGGTATATACTCTGGGAATACGCATGTTTGGGACACTAGTCTTAAGCTAAGGCGAAACCATTTCGACCATTTGCTTTAGCATTATACAGGGCGTAATCGGCTTCCTGAATCGCACTTCTTGGATTGTTGTTATCATCGGGAATGACCGTGGCCACCCCAATACTCACCGTAATGAAGCTGTCGCCAGAATATTCAATGTGCTCATCTTGAACTTGCTGGCAAAGACGGGCGGCAACCTTTCTTGCGGTCAGGTCATCCATGTTTTGAAACATAATGATAAATGCTTCGCCACTAAATCTGGCTAACATATCCTGGGGTAAACGAATGGTACGCTTGATGACTTCGGTGACTCTGATTAAGGCTATGTCTCCGGCTTCATGCCCTGCTTCTTCATTATATTTTGATAGGTGGTCAATATCGCACAGCATTAGAGTAATGGGTTGAGATCCAATTTTTGCCCGTTTCCATGCCATCACCAAGTAATCTTCAAAATGCCTACGGTTTGCCACGCCAGTTAGAGTGTCGTGCATGGCATTCTGTCGTAATTGTCGGTTGGTTTCTTTAAGGGTTTTTTCCATCAGTTGTTTTTGATGGCTTTCAGCACTGAATCTCTGAATCAACCGATAGCGGTGAATAAATATAGTTGCGGCAGCAATGGTGACGATCACTGCCAGAGCCATGTGGTGTTTCAAATCTGCAATAATCAGGTTCGGCAAAAATAATAAACAGGTTAACCAGACCACTAGGGTGGTGGCTGTTACTGCACTAAATTGAGTGGGGTTAACCAGTAAAATACTGGCGGCAATTAGGCTTAAAATTAAGTAGGTGGACTGTTGAATATCGCCCAGATATAACATTTGAAAAAGACAATACAGGCTCAATACCGATACCAGTATCAAAGCCATTATGTTGGCCATTTTCAAACTGGTAACTGGATGCTTTTGATGCCACACCATGGCTAGTGCATAAACAGAAGTCAAAATACTGCTGATAGTTGCCAACAGGTATTGTTGATTCCAAATATGAGCCAGTGTCACTGCTGCGAATAACATAGCAAAAGACCTGATTGCATCAGGAAGCATGCCTTTTTGTCGTTTAAGCAGAGCGTTATTAAATGTGGTTTGTAATCCGTTTGCCAATGATGTGCACCTGTAGATTTCCTATCCGATGATGCTGAAGTATAGCGGTATAACAAGTATTGGGAAATTAGCTTCAAGCTCTTGAAAATTGTGCGCAACGATTAATGGCTTAGCCTGGGATAAGCAGGCTAAGTTGTGAAACAGCTGTATACACATAAATTATATTAAATTAGATGAGTTGAGCTTTATCAAGAATGGACTCAACCGCTTCCGTTTGATTCATAGTGTAGAAATGTAGCCCGGGAGCTCCAGCATCAACCAGTTGACGACATAGGCTGGCAACTACTTCCGCGCCAAAGGCTTTGATACTCTTTGAGTCATCCTTATAAGCTTCCAACTGTTTTCGAATCCATCTCGGCACTTCAGCACCACAGGCATCACTAAAACGAATAAGGTTGGAGTAATTTATGATTGGCATAATGCCTGGTATGACAGGAATGTTGCAGCCAGCTTTACGGACTCTTTCAACAAAATGTGTGTAGCAATCAGCGTTAAAAAAATACTGCGTGATGGCTGCGTCCGCCCCTGCTTCAGCCTTCTTTACGAAGTTCTCGATATCCGTATCAAAGTGATCAGCTTGCGGATGCATTTCAGGATAAGCAGCCACTTCAAGGGTAAAAGAGTCTTGATAGCGATCTTTGATAAATGTGACTAACTCTGACGCATACTGGAACTCTCCAGATGTAGAACCCATACCAGATGGTAGATCTCCGCGCAGAGCGACAATTCGATTAATCCCGTTATTTTTGTACAGATCTAGAAGCTCGGTAAGGTTTTCTTCAGTTGCGCCAATACAGGTTAAATGAGGCGCAGTGGAAATACCTTTAGCATTTAGTTCTAGAACGGTTTCCACTGTGCGTTCCTGAGTGGAACCGCCAGCTCCATAGGTAACCGAAAAGAATTCAGGTTTGAAGCTAGAAAGTTGTTCATGAACTTTTAGTAATTTGAATTTGCCTTCTTCCGTTTTTGGCGGAAAGAATTCAAAAGAGATTGGAAGTTTGGACATGATGTTTCTCATAAGTGCATTGGCACTTCGAAAGCGGGTGCACTATTTAATAGTTCACCCGCTGTAACAATTAATACTTGTAGCTTTCTGGTTTAAATGGACCTTCAACTGGTACGTTGATGTAGTCAGCCTGGGTTTTAGTCAGCGAGGTAATAACACCTCCGAAGCCTTTCACCATTTCAGCCGCAACTTCTTCATCCAGTTTCTTAGGCAGCACCTTAACGTAAATGTTTTCAGCTTTTTCCGCTTCAGGCAGATTGGCAAACTTACGCTCCCAAATATAAATCTGAGCCAGTACTTGGTTTGCAAAAGAGCCATCCATAATACGGCTTGGGTGACCAGTTGCGTTACCTAGATTCACTAGACGACCTTCAGATAACAGAATCAAGAAATCAGCTTGGTCGTTGGAGCGATAAATCTGGTGCACCTGTGGTTTCACCTCTTCCCACTTCCAATTTTCACGCATATAAGCAGTATCAATTTCATTATCGAAATGGCCGATGTTACAAACCACGGCGCCTTTTTTAAGAGCACGCAGCATAGGTGCATCACATACATTGGTGTTGCCAGTTGTGGTTACAATCAAGTCAGTATCAGCAAGCAGGGTACTGTTAATGCTTGCGTCTGTACCGTCGTTTTGGCCGTTGATATAAGGAGAAACTACTTCGAATCCATCCATACATGCCTGCATTGCACAGATAGGATCAATTTCAGTAATTTTAACAATCATGCCTTCTTGACGAAGAGAAGCGGCAGAGCCTTTACCCACATCGCCGTATCCAATAACTAAGGCTTTTTTACCGGATAACAAATGGTCTGTGCCACGCTTAATGGCGTCATTCAAAGAATGGCGACAGCCGTATTTGTTGTCATTTTTAGATTTGGTGACCGCATCATTTACATTGATGGCAGGAACTTTTAAAGAGCCTTCCTCCATCATTTCCAATAAGCGATGAACACCAGTCGTTGTCTCTTCAGAAATACCATGACAATTCGCCAGAATTTCTGGGAATTTGTTATGCAGCATTTCTGTGAGGTCACCACCGTCGTCCAGAATCATATTGGCGCCCCAGTCAGCCGCGTCTTTTACGATGGTCTGTTCAATACACCATAGGAACTCTTCTTCGGTTTCACCTTTCCATGCAAACACTGGAATACCAGCAGCAGCGATAGCGGCAGCAGCATGGTCCTGAGTTGAGAAAATATTACAGGAAGACCATCTAACCTCTGCGCCTAACTCAACCAAAGTTTCAATCAGAACCGCTGTCTGAATAGTCATGTGGATACAACCCATGATCTTGGCGTTTGCCAGAGGCTGTTCAGCTTTGTATTTAGAGCGCAATGCCATAAGAGCTGGCATCTCGCTTTCTGCAATAGAGATTTCTTTACGGCCCCATACGGCCAGTTCAATGTCTGCTACTTTGTAATCTGTCATTTTTTCCTCGCTTGAGGCCTGAAGCTTGACGCTGGAAGCTTTTACTTCAGACCCCGAAATTAATTGAATTAGTGTTCAATACTTTTTAAAACGGTTGTTCTTAGAGATTCGTTTTGAGCAAAAACCTGTTCGATTAAATTAAAGGATTTATCGAAATCCCAATTCAGATTGAACAGCCTTTGACAAAGCAGCATCTGAGTTTCCAGTTCTGCTAGTGAGCCTTTTGCTATGTTTAAGAATCTCAAAAATTCTCTATCACTATGACGAGCGGCACCTTCAGTAATGTTAGAAGGAATACTGACAACACACCTTTGCATTTGAGACTGCAAACCAAACTTTTCTGAGTCTGGAAGCGTAGCTGAAAATTTATAAATCTCCTCAGCCAATGTCATCGCTGATTGCCAGACTCTCATTTGGGTGTGTCGTTTAATCATATTATTTTCTTTGTGCTAGTTGCTGGCTTCAAGCTTCAAGCATCCGGCTTCAAGCTTTATAAGCCCGCGGCTTTTTTCAGTGCATCGGCTTTATCAGTTAGCTCCCAGGTAAATCCCTGGTCTTCTCGGCCGAAGTGACCATAAGCTGCAGTAGCCCGATAAATTGGACGACGCAGATCTAACATTTCAATAATGCCACCTGGACGTAGATCGAAATTTTCACGAACTAACTCAGCAATTTTAATTTCGTCAATTTTGTTAGTGCCAAACGTGTTGATTGAAATAGATGTGGGTTCAGCAACACCGATGGCATAGGAAACCTGGATTTCACACTTATCAGCTAAGCCCGCAGCAACGATATTTTTAGCGACGTAACGTCCAGCGTATGCTGCTGAACGGTCAACCTTTGATGGATCCTTACCAGAGAATGCACCGCCACCATGGCGAGCGGCTCCTCCATAAGTATCAACGATGATCTTACGACCGGTCAGTCCACAGTCACCGACAGGGCCACCGATTACGAAGTTACCCGTTGGGTTCAGGTGATAAAGTGTGTCTGAGTGCAACCACTCTGAAGGTAGAACTGGTTTGATAATTTCTTCCAGAACCGCTTCACGCAGAGCGCCCAGAGAAATATTTTCATCGTGTTGAGTAGAAAGAACCACTGCATCTACCGCTACAGGTTTACCATTTTCATAACGCAGAGTGACCTGAGATTTTGCATCTGGGCGCAACCAACCCAATTGACCACTTTTACGCAACTGCGCCTGACGCTCTACTAAGCGGTGAGAATAATAAATGGCTGCTGGCATCAGTACTGGTGTTTCATTGGTGGCATAACCAAACATTAATCCTTGGTCACCCGCGCCGAGTTCCTTCTTCTCACCTTCATCAACCCCCATGGCGATATCTGAAGATTGCTTACCAATGGCATTCAACACTGCACAGCTTGCCCCATCAAAGCCGACATCAGAGCTGTTGTAACCAATGTCCAGAATTACATCACGTACGATGTCTTCAAGATCAACATAGGTGCTGGTGCGTACTTCCCCAGCAATAACAGCCATTCCTGTTTTAACCAGAGTTTCGACAGCAACTCGGCTGTGAGGATCTTCTTTGATGATGGCATCCAATACGGCATCAGAAATTTGATCCGCCATTTTATCCGGATGACCCTCGGATACTGATTCGGAAGTAAAGGTGCTGTATTCGCTCATGGGTGATATCCCTTTGATGAGTTATTAATTTAATTAAACCGACTCTTTGCCGAACAGCTGGCACTGAATCTGGAATCCATTACGCAAACCCACATATGCGGTTTGCAGAGGCTTAAGCCCGGCTTGTATTGCCCAGCTCCTTAATTCGGTTTCTTCAAATCCTAGCCAAAGGTCGCCGCAATTCTCTCTGGCCCAGGTTTGATCATGTTGGCACAGATCAGTGATCAACAGTCTGCCACCAGGCTGAAGTAACTTTGCGCTCGCACTGAACTCATCCGCTGGTGTCGGGACATGATGCAGTACCATGTTGTAGGTGATAGCTGAGACGGTTTCTTCGTTTAGACCGGACTCAGCTATGGTGCCAACCTTCAAGCTTACGTTTTTTAAATCTTGGGTAGAGCAAAAGCTCTTGGCTTGCTCAAGCATGTCTGCAGAAATGTCTACAGCACAAACCTGATCAAAATTCTGGCTCAAATTTGCTAGAAACTCTCCAGCACCGGGCCCTACTTCAAGTGCCATCTTTTGCTGCTTAGGTAAATTGTTCTTTAACAACGCATTAGCGGTTTCACCATAAGCATCAAATTCGGCTATTAAATCCTGTTGTTCTTTAAAGTGCGTTGAGTGTTTGTTAAAAAACTCGGTGGATGCACTGATACGTTCTTGTTGCACTTTATCCAAACCAGACTGAAGTTTTTCGTTAAGCTCCAGTCTGTCTGCCAATTCAAAAACTTTAGCTTGTAAGCTATTCAGTGGTGCCAAGCCTCGGCGGTAAAAAATCGAGTTACCTTCTCTGCGCTTGTCTAGCCACTCATTTTGCGCCAACAGTTTAAGATGGTGGCTCATACCTGATTGGCGAAGATCAAAAATATCGCTTAGCTCTAATACACCATAAGCGTTGTCTCTGAGTACCCGCAAAATTTGCAGCCGCAAAGGGTCTGCCGCTGCCTTGAGTTGAGCAGCCAAATCTTCGGATGATTTCGCGGATTTTTGATTCATATTGGTGGCGCACTTTACCAGCGGTATCTTGGGATCACAATATCTATATCAAAATATTTTGATATAGATATTGTGTTTTTATAATCTTGACAGAACACAGGTTAAAGATGGTTATCGGTAGAAAGAGAGACTTTGGGCATAAACTAACGAGGTTTTCACCAGTTGAGTTTTTGTTCAGATGGCTTCACATTGGCCTTAATCGGTATATTTAGTGATCAAAATCATATTAATCTGTAATCAGAACCCCTAAAAATCCCGCAAAACTGTTTAAATTACAGTCAATTACAATCCTGAACCGGACTATCAAAGCTCAAAATCTCATTGCTATGTAGATTACTCCTCAAGACTTATGTCGATTTCGTCACAAGCATTGCAAGAGCAAAATTACAATAAGCTAGCAAAAGGTTAACTAAATCATCCCGAAATGGGTTGATTTAAACCTTCTTGCTGCTGTCCATCCCAAAATTCGGAGGAATCATGGCTACTGGACACCGCAATTTTTACTTCCTGAGCAGAAGAGCCCGCCTCATCGCGGTTGCTCTATTGATAACCGGCTACGTCCAATCTGCATCTGCAGACTTTGGATTTGAATACGTTGATGATACGACTGGTGTGTTATTCCACACTGAGGATCAGGCTTGGACAGGCAGCTGGAGCTACCTTTGCGTTGATCAAACCTGTTATGCGGCTGTTAACAATAATGGTCGTTATGAATATACCCTGAGCAACCTGACATTAGACACGGCCTACGCGGTTGAGTTTAAAGTGCAAGATGATTCAACCGGTCAATTCATTACAACGGGTACCATGACCTTCTCCTCCACTAGCAGTTCTTCAGGTTCTACTCAAACAGATACTGCTACAGATGCAGCAACTAGCTCACAGACTGATACCGAGACAGACACGACTACTGAAACCGCTTCTTCCGGTTCTGGTACCGCCTCAGGATCTGTTGACTTTGGTATCGAACAAGCCTCAGCCACTTCAGGCATCATCTTCCGAGTTGATGAAGGTTTCCGTGGTGATTTTGCGTACTTGTGTTTGGAAAGCGACTGTCGCGAGGCGACTTTAACGAATGGTCGTTGGGAGCGCTCTGCAGATAACTTGGTTGTTGGTCAGGCTTATTTAATAAAGACGCAAATTGATAATGATCCACAAATTTTAGATGAATTGACTTGGACGTTTGGAGAATCTGCCTCTGGGGAGGAGTCAACGGAGGTTGAGCCTGAAGACGATACCGGTTCAGACGCTGAAACAGAGACAGAAACTGATACCAGCACAGAGACAGAAACTGAGACTAGTACTTCAACCAATACCGACACTGATACAGAGTCAGACACTGGTACTAGTAACAATACCGAATCTGGTGTTCAGCCAGGTGCACCTGCCGATTACAGCCTAATTCTGTTTGATGGTGAATCTGATGAATACACAGTCTTCCAAGATGTAGGCGATAAAATCGTAACCACCTTTGCTGGTCGTGGTCACCGCCGTCATGAGCCATCAGGCATTGATGGTATGGATCCAAACAACAATCCAGCCAACCCGAATCACTTTAACTTTCATTTTGAATACTGGCAGGATCGTATCTACAACATCACTATTGATGACTATGTTGCTCACGGAGAGTCTCGAATCGTATTTACTCTCGATATGTTAGGTGCACATGCCGCTAACTCTTCTAATGCCGGTTCTAATATTCCGTATGTTAAGTGTGGCAAAGACTTTGGTAACGAAACAGGCTATTACGAGTCACCACCACCAGTAGAATTAGGTAATAACCAATACCAGTACACTTTCACAGTGAACAAAATGGATATGGATGATCAGCCAGGCTACAACTATGAAACTGATCCAGATGAGCAACGTCCGTTTGCTGTCGGTGACTTGCTTGAATGTGAAGTAACTATTCGTTGGCAGGCAATTGTGGACGCCGGTGAAACAGACGAAGCGAACTATTATGGTCAAATCTGGCGTTACCGTGTTGGTCAAGGCGGCTTCGTAGGCTTTAACCGTGACCCTAACGTTGGTGTGTACGTGAATAGCGAGAACTCTCTACTGGGTGGTTACACAACTTACCATCCTCTGGGTTACAACGAGCGCCCACGCTCATACATGCAGTTAACGCCAAATATGCAGCCTGAAAATATTGAAGACTTCTTAGTGGGTCGTCGTATTTTCCGTACCAGTTTCGTAGACGGTAGCCACTGGGATCCATCAAACTCTTCAAATGGTTTTAATCCAGGTATGCCAGAGTTAGCAAAAGATCTATCAAACTTTGATGACCGTTGTTCAGACTGCCACCTAGATGATGGCAATGGCACTCACTTGCAAACCGCTGCCGATAAGCAAACACCACGAATCATTGGTATGGGCCTATTGGAAGCTATTCCTGAAGAGCTCATCGCTTCATGGGCCGATCCAGATGATGCAGACAATGATGGCATTTCAGGTCGTATGAATATAGTTAACGGTGGTTATGTAGGTCGCTTTGGCTATAGTGCTACTCAGCACAGTGTTGAAGCTCAGGTATTGGCGGCGTTAGAAGGCGAAATGTCTGTTACTTCGGCCGATATTTCAAATGAGCATCTTACACAGTTAGTACGTTACATGCAGTTGCTAGCAGTGCCGGCTGCCCGTACTCCAGATCTACTTCAGCACGAGGGTTGGGATGAGTTTAATGACTTTGGCTGCGCTGATTGTCACAAAACTGAAGCCCAAACAGGTGCTCACCCGTTAGTAGAACTACGCAACCAAACCATTCGTCCGTTTACCGACCTACTACTGCACGACCTAGGTCAGGGTGAAATTAGAACGACTCCACTTTGGGGTATCGGTTTGGCAGGTGCGGTTCGTTCTGTTGCTAAAGACCATGAGGGTGTGGCTCCTGCTTCTGCGGTGAATATGGCTAACAACACAGCTCAGGCGGACTTGATGAACAACCGTGACGATAACGACTTCATGATCTGGTCTGACGGTACTTGTATCGGGGCTGAGGCGTTTGATTGCGCTATTCGCAAGCATGGTGGTGAAGGTTCGTTCTCCAGTGGTGAATACATTAATGCTTCTGAAGAGCGCAAAGCAGATTTAATACAGTTGTTGAGGGATATCTAAAAGATAGTCAGTGAAAATCACTGTTAAAATATCAAGTTAAAAGGGGCTTCGGCCCCTTCTTTGTGTTCATATTTTTTAAGTCGTCTAAATGAGACGACTTTTTATATTGGCAATACTATTTATTTATAAGACCCATCATGATGATTGAATGTTATAGGTGTGTATGTTGATTGGAGGAGTGTCATGAAAATAAAAAATATAAACCTTGTTGCATTAATATTGAGTGCGCTGTTTTTAACGAAAAATGCATACGGAGAAAATCATCAATCAAACATTGATACTATTAAGAATAGCGCGTTCAGTATTACGCTGGATGGACATGTAATAACGGGCTTGCCTATTGGGTTTATCTCAACTCATGAAGACATAGAGTACTTTGACGTCATCACTGCTAAAGAGCCATCAGGAAGGCTAAATGAGGACCATATGCCCACTTGGCAAGGTATTCACTGGAAATGGCCTTCATACGCGGTTTATGCCAAGCAAGATGGTTTTTTTCAATTCGAAAGTGGTTTCGTGAAGTCGCAAGAGGGTGTGGAATTCACACCTTGGTACAACATGGGCATTGGATATGTATATTTACCGAATGAGTTGGATACACCAGATGGTAAAGCGCCTCCAGTGATTCACGTATTCGATGATTCCCGCAAAAATGTCATTGGCACTATGCGTGATTTGGCATTAGTTTCTCCGTCATCAACCAAATACAGTGATGAGCGAATCGTTCATGAAATAGATGGTGAGTGGTTGAAAATCGGGCCCGATCAATGGGTTAAGTTTGATCTTGAAGTCGTACCTTGGGAGGAGCATTACCAAGAAGATGAGCTGGCTGTTAACCCAAGCGGTTATATGGGATTGGTATCTATTATCGACCAACCCTTAGTCAAAGTGTCTGGCAATGAAATTGAGAACCACCACATCCAATACGATCAAAACACAGAAGACCCCATTATCACGCGAAATAAGTATCTTTATATATTGAAAACAGAAGGTAACTACGCATTCGTTGTATTGATGGATACACCTGATTCAGACGGGCGTTGTTTTTCACTGTCCTCCCCGCAAGGATTTGTCGGCTGGATTCGCTATTTAGATGATAATGGTTTCCCTCTCATCTATGGGAACAACACCCTTTGCTAGCCGCTTAAGCATAAATCAGTAACGCAGCATCCCCTTTTCTCTGCTGGCATATTGCCAGCTTTTTAAACGCTTCTAACATACTAACCCTGAGTGTGATTTATATGCTGTTAGCCAGAATCGTATTATTCCTGACCGCCCTCGCGTGTTTAGTGGCTCTGAGTTCAGAGCTAAAAATACTAGAGTCTAAATTGATTGACCGCTTTATCTAAGGCTTTGGAGAGGCTCAGCAGCTGTTGCGCAATATCAGATGAATCTTGAGCCGATAACGCGTTTTGTTCAGCTGAGCTTGTGATGTCAACTATTCTTTCGTTGATATCTTCAGCTACCTGATTTTGCTCGTTTGCCGCTGACTCCATTTGCGAGTTCAGGTTCTGTATATGTTGAACAGCTTTAAGAATTTCCTGTAGCTGCTCAGATACATTTTGCATAATTCCTACCTGTTGTTGAGCATTATCTGAAGCTGTATTCATCACAGAAACGCAACTGCTGGCCTGAAGTTGTAATTGAGAGATGGTATTTTTAATCTCCTTCGTGGAGTCTTGTGTTCTTGATGCTAACTGCCTCACTTCATCGGCAACGACTGCAAAGCCTCTGCCTTGCTCTCCTGCCCTTGCGGCTTCGATCGCAGCATTCAAAGCCAATAGATTAGTTTGCTCGGCAATGCTTTCAATTACTTCTAGAACCGAGCTGACGTTCTCGGTTTGTTGGCTAAGCAGCTTAATTTGTTGCGCTCCCTGTTGAACTTCGGAATTTAAGGTTTGTGTGCCGTTCTTAGCGATACTTAAATTGCTTTCCCCGGCATTGACCAATTCATTAGCTTGGCTGCTTGAGTTATTTGCTTCAATTGCATGTTGCTTTACTTGATTCGATGAAGAGGCAAGCTGAGTTATGGCTGTCGCAATTTGTTCGGTATGCTCGGTTTGATATTGGATGGCTTGCTGGGTAGTAAGGGCAGAGCTACTAATCTTTTCTGCTGATAAATTTAATTGGTTGCTGTCATCCCTCACCGAGTTGAGGCTGCTTCGGAATTTTCCAATCATAATATCAAATGCAAAACTCACTTGCCCAATTTCGTCAAATCTCGTTTCGTTGATGGCTAGGGTTAAATCAGAATGGTGAGCAACAGCAGTCATTACATTTTGCATTCTCTTAAGACGCTTCACGATGAGTAAGTTAACCACCAACACGCAGGCTACAAAGGCAACAATAAACAGAGCTGTTTGAGTAGCTGATGTAATCATTAAACTTTCAGTAAGCGCTTGATCAGCCGCTTCTAAAGAGTAGTCGACTCGTATTGCGCCTAGTACATCTCCTTCCTTTGCTTGATGGCAGGTAATGCAGTTAGTACCTTGGTAATCACTTTCAGCCAGAACAGGAGTTACCATGGTCAGCGTGCGCACTCCTGAAACATCTCGAATAATGGTTGCCTTTTGTCCTGACAATCCAAGACGATCCAGCTCATCCTGTGCTTGTTCCGACTCTAGGCCTTGGCCGAATATTGCATTCAATTGTGCTGATCTAACAGTTCTAATGTTTGTTACATCTCCAACAATGGTTTTGTTCCTGAGTATTTCCCGTTGAGAAATTGATCCAGTTATCATCATGGTATTGAGGGAATCGAAGTATGATTTTGTTAATGTCGTTACTTGTTGGACTGCATTTTTCTCTAGCTGCGCCCGCTGTGATTGATGAACAATTATTAATGTCGTCACGAGTACCAGTGAAAACGCAATTGCGAGAGTCAACAGAACTAGTTTTCTGATGGAAATGGGTGAGTTCATAAAGCAGAAAAATCAAATGCCTTTCTACAAATAGTAGACCAGTATCGGAAACGAGTAATCTGCATTACTGGAAATACTTCTCCACTAGCTCAACTCATTATTAAAATTAGAAATAGACGTCCCAACTGTATATTAGTCAATTTGAAGATCTATATTGATTAGAGCTGTTTGTGGATACCACCGGTTCGAAAGTTAACCATTGTGAGCTCTGATGTCTTTAGCCTGAGTAATGCATACCAGCTACAGTAATAAACCGTAATGGCTTATGGGTTAAACGGCTTAGCGATAACCAATGGGTACTGCTAGGCTGATTGTACATTCACTTAAGAAATCACCTGAAATGAAAAAAGCATGGTTAGTGTTGCTCTTGTTTGCTACGTACGTTAGTGCGCAAGACATAACCGTGCCTGACTCCTTTTCAAAACTGGACTTAACCCGCTATCTCGAAGCAATGCCGGTGGATGAAATTGATGCTGCAATCGACGACATTCGCAGATCGCAGGAGTTCAAATCCTACAAAGTTAATAAATCTTTCAATCCCGGGGCTAAGCCGCATTGGTACCGAATAAAAATTAAAGCCGAAACAGGTAATGAGATTAAAAATCTTTCGGTGTTGTCTAAAAATGGATTACTGCAACGAATGGATTTCTACCTCTTCCAAAATGGTCGACTCATCAAATCTGAGGCCCTTGGAATAGATAACCGCGAGGTTTCTGAACGGTTTTATCAAGGTGTGTTTTTTGAATTTCAACTACTACCATTCGACTCTTTAGAGCTGATCATCATGAAGTATGATGAAGGGTCGAATATAATGCCACTCATGCTGTTGGATGAAAAAGAAGCCAATCTATATAAAGAAAATACTACATTTCTATGGGGTATGGCTGTCAGCATATTGGTCGTATTAACTCTATACAACAGCGTTATCTATTGTCTTAATTTGGGAATCTCGGGAGTTGGGTATTTTTGTCATCAGTTAAGCTTGTTTTTGCTTTTTTGCGCGATTTATGGGTTTGGTTATCTGTTTTTGCCCGACGAAGCTGTTCGCTTGATCGCACAAAATACCGGGGTTTTTATATTCTCAACAGTGGTATTTGGACTCCTCTTTATTAGGAGCTTTCTTGATACAAAAAGTCGAGCGTCAAATTTAGATAAAGTGATAGTAAGTATGCTGTGGTCGTTACCGGTGTTAATGTCGATTGGCATTTTTGTCGAGCATGACATTTGGCTGCTCTTAATAGGTGTCTCACTATTCCTAGCTTTCGTTTTAGTTTTGCTGGTTTCTATTGCGATCTATTCATCCGGATACAAGCCAGCTAGATTCTTTCTCATTGGATGCGTGTCTATTCTTATTGGCAGTTCCATTACTTTTCTAACCTATACAAATGTGCTTGCCCCATCGTTTTTTAACATTCATGCGTTAGTTATGTCAGCAATGCTTGCGCTGTTGCTAATGTCGATTGCTCTAGCGGATAAACTGAAGTATTCAGAAAAAGCTATGATGTTGAATAACTATATAGACCCAGATACTCAACAACCAAATAAAAACTATTTTCACACCATTTTTCAATCTCAATTAAAGGAGGCTGTTGAGAAAGGGCAGGCATTGATAATGGTTCTCTTACATGTTGAAGGCTATCATGAGTTAGTGGGGGTGTTAGGAAGTGTTGAACTTCAAGACCGACGTAACAAGCAAAGACAAGCAATACTAGAGAACATTTGCAATATACCCTGGTTGCTGTCATTCAAAACTCCAGATGGAAATACATACAAACAAATATCTACAGAAGTTGGACAGATGCTTCTTTTTGTTAAGCCTGGAAATAATTTGCTTGGCAAATTAGAAATACTAAAAGAGTTCTGGAAACAAAGTGGGCTACGAGATCCATATCTAAAAGGACTCCGCGTCAGAATGGGTTATGTGGCTGTTCAGTATCCTATGGAAGATAAAGAAGAGCTTTACCGGAAAGCTTATACAGCATTTATCGAAGCTCAAAAACAAGATCGGCCCTACTTAGAATACCAAGAACGATTTGACGCAAAATTTAAAGATAAGCTTCACATTTTAAGTGAGCTAAAAGCCGCATTGGTCAATGATCAATTGGTTATATTTATGCAGCCCAAGTTAAATCTAAGTTCAGAAACCATAGAAAGTGCGGAAGTATTGGTGAGGTGGGTGCATCCAATAATAGGCATGATTCCCCCAGTTAAATTCATACCGTTAGCAGAGCAGAGCGGTCTAATTCATGAAATTACGAAAGTCGTGATGAAAAAAGCCTTTGGTTGGTTAAGTGCTCATTCTTTAGATATTTCTATATCAATCAATATTTCTTCACTGGATTTAAATATACCCAATTTGATTGATTTCATAGATTCACTCCAGAGTAGTCATTCCATAGACCCTACAAAAGTGATTTTAGAGCTCACCGAATCAGAGGAGCTGGAACAGTCAGACAGTGTATTGAAAACTTTGCTTCTGCTTAAGAAGAAGGGTTTTCAGATTTCGCTGGATGACTTCGGCACTGGTTACTCCTCATTAATATATATAAACAAACTAAGACCAGACGAGTTAAAAATTGATCGTGGTTTTATTTCAGATATTGATCGTTCACATAACAATCAAACCTTGGTTAAAAACATTAAGTCAATGGCTGAATCGCTCGGCTCTAGAGTCGTTGTAGAGGGTATAGAAACATCTCAAGAATTAAAGATTGTAAAAGAATTGGGCTGTGATCTCGGCCAGGGTTATTACTGGAGTAAGCCATTACCCAGTGATGATTTCCTTAAATTATTTGATCATCAAGGTTCTCAAGCGTGATTATTAGATTAGCAATAGTATTTCTGATCTATATCGGAGCCGCCACTGCAAAGGAATTAGTGGTCGATGAAACGCTTACCAAGTTGGATGTGGTTCCCTATCTGACAGTGAAGCTAGAAGCTGATCCATTAGGACCTATCGATATTTTAAAAGAAGGAAACTTTGAGAAGCATTTATTACAAGAGTCTCAGCGACCTACCAAAAATACTTATTGGTATCGCTTGGATATAAAAAGTACGCTCAGTGAATCGAAGAACTACTACTTAAAGACAGATGTCCATATTCTTCAATATTTAGACTTTTACCAAATAAATAGAAATAGAATCGTAAGCTCTGAATCATGGGGGCTGAAAAACCGAACATTACCTGATGGTCAATATCGAGGTGTGGTTTTTCCAATACGACTAGGTGAAAAGGATAATACAACCATTCTAATTAGAAAGCAGCATGATGGTACCGGCTTAATGCCATTACGTTTGCTATCTGAAGAGATGCATATTGAAGAGGGGATAATTAATAATTTCTTCTGGGGAGGTATAATTAGTTTACTAATCTGCCTTGCTGCATACAATACGATCATTTATATCAGTAATCTTGGCTTACGTGGTTGGTTATACCCTGCATTTCAATTGACGGCTTTCTTGCACTTTTCCGCATCTCATGGATTTGGCTACCTTATATTGCCCACGTCGTTCGTTGCATGGTTGGGCCAGCATACGATGTTTCTAAATTTTTGGTTGGCTTGGTTTGGCGTTAACTTTGGTAGAACTTTTTTGGAATCGAAAAAAAGAACGCCCTCATTAGATAAGTTTTCCCGACTGTTTCTTATTCTAACTCCTCCTCTAGCATTAATCGGATATTTTAAATCAGAGTTAGTGCTTCACACCTATTTTGGGCCTGTATTAACTGCTGTATTTATTCTAGTTATCTCCATGTCTTTGGGTAGCTATAAATCTGGCTACAAACCTGCTCGGTTCTTTTTAGGGTCATGGATATTTATTTTAGTCGGAGGCTCCGTAGTCTATTTAACTTACTCAGCTGTTATTCCGGTTAATGTATTTACATTGCACAGCTTTTTGATTGGCAGCCTCTGTGAATTAATATTACTATCCGTAGCCATTGCTGATCGGATGAGGGATTCGGAATCTAAGATATTAACCCAAACCCTAATTGACCAAAATACCGAATTATTAAATAAAAACTACTATTACAGCTACGCCCAAAGACAGCTCGACCGATGGGCAAAAAGACATGCCAATTTATATTTATTGGTAATTACAATGGAGGGGTACTTTGATCTTGTTAGGGTTCTCGGCAGTACTGAACTAAGAAGGCGCAGAAAAAAGCTAGCGCTTCGTTGCTTTAGGCGGCTAAAAAGTTTTGGACAACTGAAAACCTTTAGTACGCCACATGGAGAGAGATTTAAGATGATCTCTTTCGATGATAATCTAATTGGTATGGTGGTTGATAGTGCTGATGGAATCCAGACGACCATGGCTCAGCTGTTGGAAATATGGGACGAAGGTGCAAGTAAAGACAATTATTTTAGAACCGTAAGGTTAAGGGTGGGAACAACCTTATTAACGAATCATGAGCACAACGCCAGCGAATCATTCAGACAAGCATACTCCGCACTCATCAATGCGAAGTCCAAAGATAGGGTATGGGATGAATATCATCCTAGATTTGATAAAAACCTGTCTAAGCAGCTGGAGTTGTTATCAGATTTAACCGATGCCATCGATACCGATCAGTTCTTTATTCAGATTCAACCCAAGGTGGATTTGACGACTCAAGAAATAGTAGGTGGTGAAGCGCTTGTTCGATGGCGACATCCTGTAAAGGGCATTATTCCGCCTTGTGATTTTATACCCTTAGCAGAAAAATCAGGGCTGATTTTTAAAATTAGCTGTCAAGTTCTGAGGCTGGCGTTTAATTGGATCTCGTTGAATCCTCAGTTGAAATCAATTTCTATTAATCTGTCTATGTTTGATTTGCCAGAGCCCCGGCTAGAAGTATATTTAGATGAATTACAATTCACCTATGAAGTGAATCCAAGTAAGATTATTCTTGAGTTAACTGAGTCTCAATCGTTAGAACAATCAAATGAAGTGTTAACTATTCTAAAAAGAATAAAAAACAAGGGCTACCAAATATCAATTGATGACTTTGGTACTGGATATTCCTCACTTAGTTATTTGAATAAACTTGAGCCAAACGAGATTAAGATAGACAGGGTGTTTGCTAAAGATATCCATAAATCCGAGTTTAATCAGGTGCTGGTAAAAAATGTTGTTTCCATTGCGAAAGCCTTTAAATCTAGAGTTGTAATTGAAGGCGTGGAGTGCCTTGAAGAGTTTGAGTTAGTTAAAAAGTATGGCTGCGACATTGGCCAAGGGTTTTATTGGTCAAAACCCATTGGTCAGTCAGATTTTGAAAATCGCTACTTAAACTTCTAGAGCACTACTTATAACAAGCCTCTGCTTCAAGACGTATCATGCTGACCTTGTCAATTTCATCTAGCTTCTTTCTTAACTTTTTGATTTCTTCAATCAGTAAGATCTCAGTACCCTCTGGTTGCCGCTGTTCTCCAACCAGATCTTTCATTAGCAATTCGTTGAACAAGTTATGAGCCATAGTATGTTCCTTTTTTGGGGCGAGCTTCAAAGCTTTTATTTATATTTTTTGGACAGTTCCAATAGACTTGTTCTATCTCAACCGTAATCACTCTGTTAGCTGTCGGCCAAAGAATATCGGTTGACTCTGAAATTTTTGCCTTGCCATTCAGTCTAAGTCTTACTGAGTTTTCAAAGTCGATAAAGATTAAGCCTAGTTGCGGATTTTCTAAAATATTTCCTAGTGAGTTAAATAAACCATTTCCATTGTAGTCGGGGAAGCGCAACTGTCTTAGACTAGTAACATGAATAGCGGGACTTAACTTGCCTGTTTCGTCTGGTACACTCCCTTTGAAACTGCAGTCGCATTGACCAGAGCCATTGGCTGTTGCTATAAAAAAGAAAGTCTGTAGGTTAATAAAGTTTACTTGCCTTTCGTTTAATTCTGTTCGTATTAATTTCTGAACCATGGTTTCATTTAGGTTTCTACCATTATTAAACATACTTTGTGCAAGCTTTTCACCTTCTGAAAATAACTCAGACATTTTGTATTTTCTCCTCAAGCTCTTTGCAATTATCGACTAGGTTAGAAACCAGCTGTCCATTGAAGTCCTTTCTAACTTTTTTGAATAGCTCAGATGTTACTTTGTTTAGATCCAGAAACTTTTTTTCGCCCATTTTAGTAAGTGATAAATAGCTGCTTCTTTTGTCTTCTTTGCTTTGTGTTTTTTTTATCAGCTTTTGAGAAATCAATATGTCTGTAAATCTGCTCACAGTGGATAAATCAAGCTGCAGTTGTTCTGCAAGTTGCTTACTCGACACTTGCTCATTTTTACCTATGGCTAGTAACGCATAACCATGAGCTGGCGAGAGCCCATGTTTTAGGAATGCTTGATCCCATATTTTGTTAATTTTTCTTGTTACTTTATTCAGATTGAAGTAAATGCATTGGTCAAACATAGGCTTTCCTAAAAAATGCTTGTACATGCAAGTATATGCTTTGAATTAGTTAAGTCAAGTCCACTGAGTGCAATTGCTTTGATCTTTGAATTAGTCAGTTTGGGTTGGGCCTGAATGGATAGGATGAGATCTAGTCGTTTAGACTAGACATAATAACAGTCTGTAAATCCAAGCTTATGATTATAATCGCTTGAGATACTTGGGTCTGTTATCGAGTTTTTTAGGATTTAAACTGAATAAAAAGTAGTACTAGGTGAGACACCTAGCACTGATTCATGGATTCTTTGTGTACGTAAAATTGGAAGGGTATGAGTACATACTGGCTTAATTGCTCTGGCGTTTCTTTCTTTTCTCTTTCGATCCAGTGAAAAAGTACACCATTAAGAATATTTCTAACAACCGTGAGGAAATACTCTTCACCCACTGAATCTAGCTCTCCCCAATCATCTACCATTTTTTTGAGTTCTTTCTGATTAAGGGCATCCATGAAGTGATTCAGAATGTTTTTCCGCTTTGCTAGCGCCAGAGTTTCAAGGTATTCGTGGTGTACTGTCCAAAAATTAAAAAAGTGTGTCAGACGATCCTGGCTGTTCAGGTTTTGCTTTCCTTCTAATGAAATCTGATACAGAGTTAATAGGTCTTTGCTTTGCTGGTTAAGTACGTCATCTAACACACCAAAATTTCGATAGAAGGTGGCACGGCCTACGCCAGCTTTTTTAGTCAGTTCGGAGATGGATATTTTCTCAAAAGGCTTTGTTTCTAAAAGTAAGCGAAGGGCTTTGTATATATATGCTTTCGACTGCAATACTCGCCTGTCGCCATTAATTTGAAACAGACCTGAGTTAATTGTCTCTCTAGATTGTAACGTCATTGAATCTCCATTAGTTGCCACTACTTTTGGGCTTTTGTGAGACATTTGTATCGCAAATAAATGAATTACGCAACACTGTTATATGCTGTGTATCAGTAGAAGGCTGAAGATGTGAGTTTATTGGGAGGTAAACCGTGAAAATAATCAAATTAACGCTGGCATTCGCCAGCTCGATGCTCGTAGTAGCTTGTGGTGAGGTATCACAAGAAGCTGAAACAAGCGAAATCATTAAACCAGTCAAACTTTTCAAAGTACAGTCTGAAAATGTAAAGCATTTCCGTAGCTTTCACGGAGAAGTCATAGCAAGTAACCAAGCGGATTTATCTTTTAAAGTAGCAGGGCCTTTAATTGAAGTAGCAGTGTCTGAAGGTGATGAAGTCAAAAAGGGAGATCTGTTAGCCCAACTGGATAAAACCGATTACCAAATTCAAGTAGACCTTGCTGAAGCTAACTATAAGTTATCAAAAGCCCAATACGATCGGGTAAAAGCGGCTGCTACAAAAAATGCAGCCACTGCTTCGCAATTAGATGAGGCTGCTGCGGGCTTGTCTCAGTCGGAGATTAACTTGAAAAATGCAAGGAACCAACTGACCTATACAAGGTTAGATGCGCCTTATGATGGCACGGTAGGCATTATCTATGTTGATGAACAAGAGTTCATTGGGGCAGCTCGACCGGTATTGAATTTATTGTCTTTAGATACGATTGATCTTCAGTTCAATATACCCAGCGACATAGTTTCAGCGATCGACCCTAACCAAAAAAATATGACGATCCCGGTAGTTCGCTTTGATGCA
>JANQHX010000102.1 GCA_028282465.1 Gynuella sp. | reverse complement strand
TGTTAATAAGACTAGGGAACCTCTGAACAAGTCTAGTATCGCTCTGGCTTTCAGGCGGGTTCTGAGCAAGGGGGCCGCCTAGGTGCGCCTTTTTGCAGGGATGTCTGGACCTTTCAAACGATCCGGCGTTCCGGGAAGGCAACACTGAGTCAAGACTCGCCTGCAAGTCGGAATGCCGGACCACCCAAAGGGCCGGTCTAAACGCGTTTTTCTCTTTGTTGAAACTTCGGAGCGCCGAACCGTTGCAAAGGTCTAGACATTCCCTACGAGTTTCGCCGCGATAAAATCACGTTTAGACCGGGCGGCGTTCCGCATCCGCAGAGCAATGCTGGACTCGTTCAGAGGTTCCCTAGATCAAAATGACGAGTTATTCAGCGGCCATCAAACGTTGTTGACCTATGTGTCTTGGAATCTCTTGAGGCAATATATCAATGGTTAACCCGTCAGATGCAATGTTTAAAGAAGGGTTAATAAAATGTTGGTTTTCCATCAAATAGCAGTCAAGCTTATGGCTAATGTGAGTCAGCCACATTTTCGGAACTTTAACTCTTGCGCTGATAAACAAATCTAAAATGGCTTCAACCTCATCAATGGAATTATGGTTGTAGTTTTTTCCATCTGAATGTTGGCTAGTGGTAGGTGGGTAACTGGCGTCTATGACTAATGTATCCGGCTGCCATTGCATCAAGAAATCTAGGGTTTTATCAGGAAAGCCCTTAGTGTCAGTCATATAAGCCAACTTCACTCCTTCAGACTCAACACAATAGCCTAATGTTTGTTTGCTATGTCTCAATGGCACTGCAATCACAGTGAAGTCGCCAACTTTAAAAGGTTCAAACTGTTTTTGAATCGGCATGAAATTCAGCATGCCATGGTGTTTATATAAATCGGCACAACCCTGTTTGTCATCAGGGCAATGGACTTTTATTTCAGGCCCTTTACCCCAGCGCATGGGAAATAAACCTTGAACATGGTCAACGTGAAAGTGGGTCAGCAGAATTGAATCAACAGGGTTCGCAGTTAAATAACCCGCTAAGTTTTCAATACCCGCATCAATGAGTAATCGTTGCCCTTGAGACTCTATCGTGCAACAACTGGAGCGACGAATATGACTTGAGATAACAGACGTACGAACACATGCGGGGCAATCACAGCCAAAAACTGGAACCTGTGCGGCATCTCCTGTACCTAAAAATCTTAGTTTCATGACGTTCTCCATTTCAGACTTGTCAGTTTGTTACATCAAATTGAGAATCGTATTAGCGCATTCCTCAATTGAGCCATTGTTTGTTACTAACTCAACATTGCTTAAGTTAGTTAACGGCTGTCTGTCTAAGCGTGTTTTAATTTCTTGTTCAGACTCTCGACCTCTGGATTCAAGTCGCTGCAATCGAGTATCCCGATCAGCATCAATGTAAATCGCCAGCATCTCATTTTTTACCGAAGTATCCAGTGAGTTGAAATGCTCACGACTACCATTGACTAGTACGCTTATTTCTCCACTTAACCATTGTTTGACTTCAGTGCCGATACCGTAGCGAATACCATGGGCACCCCAATGATAAATAAAAAAATTATTATTTAACCGATAATCAAACTCTTCCTGCGACAGCTCAACATGGTTCTCACTGCCCGCACCGGCATCTCTGGTAATGTATCTGTGGGCAATGACAAACCCGTTTTTTACCGACTCGGCTCTTAAGTAATTAAGAACCGAGTCTTTTCCAGATGCTGAAGGTCCCATCACATAAATGATTCGGGCCATTAAAATACCCTCTCACCTTGATTCCACACTTGTCGAATCAAAGGAAAACCATGGTTCATTCGAACATGGATTAAATCAGCACGTAAACCTTGAGCAATCAAACCTCTATCGTGTAAGCCTGATGCTTGTGCTGGATTGAGGGTAACTGTTTTCACTGCTTGCGGTAGAGAAAAATTATTTTCAGGCAAATCAGCTAACTTGAAAGCACCATCTAACAAACTTGCTGGATAATAGTCTGACGACAAAATATCCAAAACGTTCAACTCTGCTAACTCTGCCGCTGCCACATTACCTGAATGCGAACCACCACGGATAATATTTGGCGCACCCATTAAAACTTTAAGACCATGGTCGTGACTGGATTGCGCTGCTTCAACCGTTGTTGGAAATTCAGCAATTTTCATTTTGTATTCAACAGCTTCTGCCACATGTTCCAAGGTTGCATCATCATGGCTAGCCACTGGAATATTATGTTCTTGGCAATATTCAACAATTTGCTTTCGGAAAGACGAGCTATGCTTCTTGCTGTTTTCAACTTGCTTCTCAATAAATTCATTCATTTCTTGATCAGTAAGTTTGAATTTACCTTGGTAGTACTCAATGTACTTTTCCATCTTCGCAAATTGTCTTTGCCCAGGTGAGTGATCCATAACACTCACCAGATGAACCATAGCGTTTTCAGAAAGTGGCTTGAATAACTCTAAGCAATTTTCATGGCTCACTTCACATCTTAAATGCAAGAAATGATCAGCACGGGTTAAGTTTTTCTCGGTAGACTCTTTTAACGAGTCGATCATTCTTTGGAGGTTTTCCATGCGGTAACTACTTTCGTTCACATCGCCTACCGCAATCGCATCAAAAACGGTTGTAATACCAGCACCGACAATTTGCGCGTCATGTGCAAGCACCGCAGATTGCCCAGGCCATTTAACACCAGGCCGTGGCACAAAATGTTTCTCCATATTATCTGTGTGGAGTTCCACTAAACCAGGAATAACATAGTCACCATTCAAGTCAACGGCCGAGCTAAGTTGGCTTTTGCCTTGGTGTACGTCTGCAATCATTCCGTCTTTAATATGCAAACTTCCACTAACGACTTCATCTTCTAAAACAAGCTGGCAATTACTAATAACTAATTCATTTTGAATATTCATGCTGAGCCCTATAGGTCGATAATTTTATCTGCCAAATCCTGGCGGATGTCTGCATCGTGAAATATTCCAACTACAGCGGTACCGTTTTGCTTGAATTCATTAATCAATTCGAGCACTACTTGTTTGTTTTTTTCATCCAGAGAAGCTGTGGGTTCATCTAAAAACAAAAAAGGTACCGGCTTAATAAATCCTCGAGCGATGTTTATTCTTTGTTGTTCCCCACCTGAAAATGTATAAGGAGATAATGACCACAGTTTTTCGGGAATATTAAGACGAGTCAGTAATTCAGCTGCATTATCTCGAGAAGCACTTTCATCAAACCCTTGAGAAATAAGTGGTTCAGCAACAATATCAAGGGCGCTGACTCTAGGAATAACACGAAGGAATTGGCTAACATAACCAATGTGGTTTTCTCTTAGGTAAACTACTTGGTGCGTATTGCTGGAATACAGTTCCACTGAGTGGTTATTAAAGTGAAACCAAACTTCGCCTGAATCGGGAAGGTAATTCGCATAGAGAATTTTTAAAGCGGTACTTTTACCTTGCCCGGATGGCCCATTCAGCACTAGGCATTCGCCTCTATTCAAAGAAAATGAAAAGTCGTCTAGAACCGTATAAGCCACGCCTTGCTGTTGGTGCAGGGTGAATGTCTTGGTAATGTTTTTAACCTCAAGCGCTGGTGTTAATTGTGTTGCATTATTCATAGTAAACACTCGCTTAATTTAAAATGGATGAAACCAGTAACTGGCTATATGGGTGTTGTGGATCATCTAAAACCTGATCGGTTAAGCCGGTTTCAACAATCTCGCTTTGCTTCATCACAATAATTCGATGGGCCAGTAATCGAGCCACCGACAGATCATGTGTTACCAGCACTACTGCTAACTGATGTTTTTGAACAAGTTGTCTTATTAAATCTAGTAATCTTGCTTGAACTGAAACATCCAACCCGCCAGTGGGTTCATCCATAAAAACTAACCGTGGGTGAGTCACCAACGTTCTGGCAATTTGTAGCCGTTGTTGCATACCACCAGAGAAGAATCTGGGTTGTTCATCAATACGATCCGAATTAATTTCAACTTGCTCTAGCCAGTTTTCACCTTTTGAACGAATATCACCGTAGTGGCGTTCACCCACAGCCATTAGTCGTTCACCTATATTTCCGCCGGCACTTATTCTCAATCGCAATCCGTCTCTAGGGTTTTGATGAACAAAGCCAAGTTCAGTGCGCATTAATAGACGTCGCTCTGATTCATTTATTTTGTATAAGGAGTAATCCTGCTCATTTTTCGCGTGGTAAATAACATCTCCGGAATCCGGCTGCTCATGGCCGCTGAGGCTGTTCAATAGAGTCGATTTACCTGAGCCTGATTCGCCCACAATGGCTAATACTTCACCAGGGAATAATTCGAAGTTAATATTCTGACAACCTTTGTTGAAGCCGAATAATTTATTGAGGTTTTCAACTTTTAATATGGGTTGAATTTCTTGGAAATTAAAATCAAACATTTGACTGCTCCTGTTTTGCCTGATTTTTTTGGCAGAAGTCAGTGTCAGAGCAAACCCAAAGTCTTGAACCTTTGTCGTCTGTGACAATCTCGTCTAGATAGCTATGTTCACTACCACATAGATCACATTTTCTTGTCCAGGTTTGTGGCGTAAAAGGGTAGTCCTCAAAATCCAAACTTTTGACATTGGTATAAGGTGGAACGGCGTAAATTCTTTTCTCTCTACCAGCTCCAAACAACATAAGTGTTGGGCTATTGTCTAGCTTGGGGTTATCAAACTTGGGAATGGGTGAAGGGTCCATAATATAATGGCCGTTCACCTCAGCCGGATAAGCATAAGATGTGGCGATTTCACCATGGCGAGCAATATCTTCATAAAGCTTTACATGCATGACACCGTACTCTTTTAACGCATGCATCTTTCTAGTTTCTGTTTCACTGGGTTCTATGTAACGCAGAGGCTCAGGAATAGGTACTTGAAAAACCATGATTTGGTTTTCAGTGAGTGCCTGTTCTGGAATTCTGTGTCGAGTTTGAATGACTGTTGCGTCGCCGGTTTCTTCGGTGGTTTCAACATCGCAGACGCGCTTAAAAAAGTTTCGAATACTGACCGCGTTGGTGGTGTCATCTGCGCCTTGGTCGATAACTTTCAAGCAATCTTTTTTGCCAATAATGGAAGCGGTTAATTGAACACCTCCTGTTCCCCAGCCATATGGCATTGGCATTTCTTTACCAGCGAAAGGAACCTGATAACCTGGCAGAGCAACTGCCTTCAACAATGCCCGACGAATCATGCGCTTGCTGTTTTCATCCAAATAACCAAAGTTATATAGTTGTTCACTCATGATCTTTTTCCTCGCTGAAACGACTTCTTAGGTTTCGAATGAGTTCGAGTTCTGATTGGAAGTCAACGTAGTGGGGCAGTTTTAAGTGAGACACGAAACCAGAGGCATCTAGTGTGTCGCAATGGGATAAAACAAATTCTTGATTCTGTGCTGGTGACTCAACAGGCTCATCTAACTCATCGCATCTGAGTGCTCTGTCTACTAAGGCCATTGCCATGGTTTTTCTTTCATTGAATCCAAATGCCAAGCCATACCCTTGAGTAAACTGAGGTGGATTGTTTTTGTCGCCGGCAAACTGATTAATCATGCTGCATTCAGAAACTTGAATTTCACCCACACAGATTTCCATGTCGAGTTCGTCGGAATAAACATACACCTCTACCCAACCCATTCTTATTTCGCCAGCGAATGGATGGTTTCGTGAATACCCTCTCTGAGTTGAAAAGCCCAAAGACATCAGGAATCCTTCATCACCTCGTGCCAATGCTTGAAGTCTTGCTGAACGATCCGCTGGGTACTGCAATGGCTCTTGTACGAGATCCGTGGGTGTTTGTTCGGTATCTACTTCAGCTTTTAAGAGTTGCTCTTTAAAAAGAATTTCACTGGCTCTAGCCAGAGGTTCCGCTTTCACTGGCTCCTCTGTTTTAGGAGCGGCTTCAAGTTGCGATTCTGCCGCTAGCTTAAAATCAAGAAGACGATGGGTGTAATCAAATGTCGGCCCTAATACCTGGCCACCTGGTAAATCTTTATAAGTGGCAGAAATTCTGCGCTCCACTCTCATCTCTGATGTTTCAATGGCGATGGAATAACCGAATCTTGGCAGCGTAGTTCGATAAGCTCTCACTAAAAATATTGCCTCGACTAAATCCCCTGCCGATTGCTTGAGCGCTAATGCTGCTAGATCTGGATCATACATAGCGCCTTCTGCCATAACTCGACTGACGGCTAGAGGCATTTGTTGCTTAATTTGTTCGCAACTCAGCTCTGGAACACTGGCGTCTCCACGTCGGAGGTGATCAAGAAGCTTATGTGCATTTTCGATGGCGCGCTCGCCACCTTTTACGGCTACGTACATGAACTACACCTCCATCTGAAGAATTGTGGATCTAGGAATGGCAACAAATTTGTCTTTGTAAGTAATTAAAAGATCTACACCTAAAGGAAAGTCTTTTCGGCTTTGAATGCGCTCTAACCAAATATCATTGCTAATTCCATCTATGGCCACTTTGGTATGGTTTTCTATTCCCGGCCCAGAAAGATTAAGCTCAATCGAATTCTGATTTGTGGTATTTAATGCATCCACTTCAATGATTAAAGTTGACGACAAGTGGGGGCACTCTAAAGTGCCATGATTAAAATCTTGCAGTGAAAGAGAGTTTAGGATGTTGCAAGGGAGTGCAAGAAAATCTGCCGAAATAGATTCTGTTTGTTTGGCCCTAACCTGATAAGTCATCCATTGCTTATATGAATCTAACTTTAAAGACTCATGAAGATTTAAGCTTGTATCGTTGTCGCATAGGGTTTGAATAATGGCGTACATAGCTGACAACTCAGCATGTTCTGGATCTGAGCTTTCTAAATGACAGACTCGTCCTGGATGAGACTGCGCATCTAAAATAGTTCTAAACGACTGCTGTAGGAAATTACTAAGGTCAAAATTATTTAAGCTGTCCAAAATATTAACCTCCTCTAACCATGGTGTAGAAATCGACTTTACTTGACATTATTTCTGCTTGTCTTGCCTGAGCCTTTTCTTCTCGATTTGCCACAAGTGGATTGATAATCTTCTCTTGAAGCATCGCTTTTTGGTCAGTCTGCATGAGTGCATCAATGAGTGCAGCGTACTTAGATTTATTATGATTAGTGCCAGTCTGAATAGAGGTTCCAATTTCGCCACTGGCTAATTGCACTGAGCAGCGAGTGACGGAAATGTCACCTAAGTTAAAACTGTTACCAGTGCCGCCCATCTTTCCTCGGCATGTTAATAAGCCAGTTTCTGGGCCAGATAAATATTTAAAATCCACATCTATTTGCAAATCTTCCCAGAGCTTATTCAGTTCTGAGGCATTGCTTAAAGAAAGTGCTTTTATCCATTGTTTTCTTTCTGTCATGGTAAATCACCGAGATCAAAGTCAATTTGATATTGAAGGCGGTCAGATCGAGCATGGCTGACCGAAACCTCAACGATTGGATGGTTGTTAAGGTTGGTTATAATGTTAAAGGATTGAATAACCATTAGAGGCGTATTCAAGCCGCAGCGAAGATTGATGGAATGCATGTTGTCCGCTGCACAAGCCGACACCATTACCTTTTTTCTTTTGAGCTGCAGCTGGTATTGGTTGGCAAGAAATTCATGCAATGAACCTCCAGAGTAATAATCAAAAATATTAGGTACGTACTCTGGATTCAGATAATGATTAATCACACACACCGGATGTCCATCCATGAACCTCAATGTGGTTAATCGGTAAGTGTCTTCTGTGGGCTGTAACCCTAACGCTAAATTAATATCATCTGGGGCGGGTTCAATACCGGTTTCAAGCAGCACGGCATGGGTAGTCATGCCAAGCTTATTGAGGTTACGCGTAAATTTACCGCTTGGATTCAAATGATATTCAATTTTATTACTGACTACCTGAGTCCCTTTGCCTTGTTGTCTTACCAACATGCCCGCCTGAATAAGTTGGTCGACTGCCCGCCTAAGGGTGTGGCGGTTTACTCCAAAATCTTTTGCTAATGAAATTTCAGAGTTGAGCATGTCGCCAGGTTGCATGGTGGCACGAACCTGTTTTTCCAGCTCCATGGCGACTTGTTGGTAGATGGGGAGTTGATTGTCTTCAGTCATGTTGTCTAGACAAGTTCCGTTTTTTTAAAAAGTTAAATTTTTAATTTTCTGTTAAATGAACTTCTTGCGAACATACTGAGAAATAACGTCCAACAGCGAAACAGAAACGATAATAATTAAAATCACTGCACAGGTTTCTGGGAACATAAATCCGCGGAAAGATTCCCATAAAACCACACCGATACCACCGGCTCCTACCATTCCCACAACTGTTGCTGAACGCACATTGGACTCGAAACGATACAGTGAATAGGAAATCCATAGGGGTAAAACCTGGGGAATAACACCAAATACAATGACCTGAATTGGGTTTGCGCCAACGGCTTTCACACCATCAACAGGACCCGGTTCAATCGCTTCTACCGCTTCAGAAAACAGTTTCGCGAGCACACCTGTTGTGTGAATAAACAGCGCCATTACACCTGCAAAAGGGCCTAAGCCAACAGATACAACAAAGATCATGGCAAATACCATTTCATTAATGGCTCTGGCTGCATCCATTACTCGACGTGTTGGCTGCCATATCCATCTAGGAACTAGATTCTCGGAACTCATTATTCCGAATGGCACCGATAATACGACGGCAAAAAGAGTACCCCACACAGCAATTTGTATGGTGATTAGCATTTCAGAAACGTACAGCTGCCAGTTATCAAAATTAGGTGGAAAGAAATCGGCAGCAAGTTCAACCATATTGCCGGAATCTTGAATCATGCTGATAAAATTAATTTCAGCACCTTCCCAACTCCAGGCTAAAAATGCAATTACAGCAATCCAACCAATTAAATTGATTGACTTGGTTGCCAAGGTTTTAGTTTGAGGTTGAGCTACAGTTTGAGCTGTCATAGTTTAAACCGATTCAAAATTGATAGATGAATGAGATCAATAAAGAGGTGAGCACTGGCTCACCTCAGTGAAAAAGCAACTAAATAATTATTTAACTGCCAGAGCGTTCATCATGCGATCCAACTCACCTAACTTAGTGTTAATTTCGGCAAGCTTAGTGGCTTTTTCATCTGCAGCCATATCGCTGTTTTCAATTTTGATTTTGTCTTTGAACAATACTAACTGGCGGATAGGTAGCAATTGCAGATCACTAGAAGCGCGGAACGGAGCCCAATCCAACTTAGCTAAATTGTCTAGCTCAGACTTATCGCCAGTTTTACCGTAATTCATGATGAAAGCGTAGATAGACTGCTTAGTTGCTTCATCTAGATTTTTACGCCACACAATTGGGTCAGAAGGAATCAAAGGAGACTTCCAGATCACACGAATTTGATCGTGCTTTTCAGGGAATCTTTCTTTAATGCGACGCATGCTTTCAGTATTGTTAGTTGCGAAATCAATTTGTTTGTTTGCTACTGAAAGGGCATTAGTCTCATGGTTAGAGTTTAGAGTGCGTTTAAAGATTTCTTTTGGCTCAACATTGTTTTTAGCCCAAACATAATATGAAGGTACTAAGAAACCAGAAGTTGAATTAGGATCACCATTACCAAACGTTAGGTCTTTAGACTTTGCTAGCAGGTCTTCAACAGACATAATGCCAGTGTCTTTATGAGTGATCAGCAAAGACCAGTAACCTGGGTTACCGCTAGCGTCAACGGTCTGGGCGAAAATTTCACCACCAGCACGATCTACCGCTTCCATAGCAGATTTATTACCAAACCATGCAACGTCAACTTTATCAAAACGCATAGCTTGGATAATGCCAGCGTAATCAGTTGCGAAATATGGCTTAACTTTGATACCCATTTTTTTGCCCATGTCATCCAGGAAAGGCGTCCAGATTTCTTTCAGACCCTGGTTGGATTCAGTGGCAATAATACCGAATTTTAGTTCTTTCATTTCAGCAAATGACATAGAGCTAACTAACGCTAGCGCAGCCGTCATAGCCATTAATAGTTTCTTGGTGGTTTTAAACATTACATGTGCTCCCTGTTTTTTTATGCGTATGTAATCTATGAAGAAGCAGCCATTAATACAGTTTCTTCTTTCTCTGTTTCTGTATCATTGGCTGCTAGTTGAGGCTCAGAATTTTCATCTCTAAGCTCATTAATTTGTTGGCTGCTATAAAGTGAAGCGAGTTTCTCATCGGTGAGTAATGCCGCATCACCATCGAAATAAAGTTTGCCGTTTTTTAAGGCAATGGCGCGTTTAAAATATTTACGAGCCAGCTCAACTTGGTGAAGGGTTACGACCACGGTCTTACCGTCTTTCTCATTAATGTCTTGTAGAATTTCCATCACGATTCTTGAAGACTCTGGATCAAGAGAGGCAACAGGTTCATCAGCTAAAATAATTTCAGCCTCTTGCATGAGCGCGCGTGCAATAGCAACTCGCTGTTGTTGACCACCAGATAAAGTCGATGCGCGGTTGTAAGCAAACTGATCCATGCCTACGCGCTTTAATGCGGCTAATGCTTTTGCTTTTTCTTCTTGTGTGAAAAAGCCAATGTAACCGCGCCATGCGGGAATATTTCCTAAAGCACCAATCAAAACATTGGTCATAACTTTGAGTCTTGAAACCAGATTAAACTGTTGGAATACACAACCGATTTGAGCGCGGTTGAGTCGAGCTGCTTTGGATGTTTTACCGCCTTTCTGCATGCAAACATCTAGTACGGTAATTTCAGAATCTGTTTTCTTATCTCCTAGAGTTAGCGCAGAAATATGTCTCATCAGAGTGGATTTGCCTGAACCTGATGGACCAATCAAAGACACCATTTCGCCTTTTGAAATCTCTAGATTAATGTCGTTTAAAGCTGATAGATCTTTGTTGAAGGTTTTATGCAGACCTTTCACATGAATTACGCGAGACATGACAACACCCACTACTTAAAATTTGTATAGACATTTAGCACTGGGAAAGTGAAAGATATTTTGAGCTTGTATGAAATTTAGTTGTTAACTTGATGACAGTTATATTTCAAAAAACCAAATTAGCATTCTAAGTTATTGTTTTATAAGACTTAGTAAAATAGTCAGGAATTAGGGGCTCAAAAACATTTACATTATTCTTGAAATGATTAGCTTTTTATCACTTTTGCTTTTGATTGCTTACGGCTGTTGAATATTTAGGCGGTGAAAGTAGTTTTTTGATCAACTTTTCCATTCAATGATAAAAATTAGTTGTCATCTTTGGTTTTATACCGTTATCTTATGTGCGTGATTTTTGTTGATACTTGCCAATAAAAAGAAGTATTAACTCGATAGTATCAACTGCTTCCCTATTTTCATTTACTACTAAGGAAATCTATGAAAAGGATTACCATATTTTTTGCTGCACTTTCTTCGGTTTTGGCTTTGGGTGGTTGCACCCTTGCGCCAATTGCGATGGATACCAATACTGAATCCTTGGAAAAGGGTGAAGCAAGCATAACAATGAATCTAATTACGCCAAGTGTTAGAGCCAGTTATGGACTCACCGACAGTTTGGATGGCAGTGTCGCCGTTGAAGAGCAATTTGGAACCTTAACCTCTGGCTCACTTAAGTACAGTTTCCATAATGAAGATCGAGCCTTTAACACAGCTCTTACAGCAGAAGCTTTTCAATCCAATGTAGGCTCAGAGGGATTCGCATTCGGCGGCATTGTGAGTTATCGATTTAATAAACGTTGGGATGTATTCAGCTCAGCTAAGTGGGCCAGAGTTCACTATAATTCGGAATTTGAGTTCGACGATTCAGATTCAGAAGACGATTTTTTTGACGATATTTTCTCAATAGAAATTAATTCTACGCTCACCTATGTGCAGGCCAACGCTGGTCTAAATCTTTATGTGAATGATAAATTCAACCTATTTAGCTATTTTCCCTGTTTTTATTTTATCGATTTGGATAATGAATCCATTAACGAATGGGCGTGCTCAGAAGTCCCAACTGTTGGAGGCTCAGTGCGATTTTAATAGTCAGAAATCAATAGGCTCACTAATCTATTGACCTTAAACCTTACTCTAAGGTTTATACTTGCCTCATCTTAAGTATTTAAATACTTCGATGAGGCTAACTCCATGTTCCGAATTGGACAGCTCGCAGAAAAAACGGGTTTATCCACCCACACTCTTAGGTTCTATGAGCAACAGAACTTACTGGGTGCCTCTCACCGCACTCCTTCGGGCTATCGCCAATACATAGATACGGATTTTCAGCAGGCGTTATTTATTGCAAGGGCGCGCGAGGCTGGGTTTTCTTTGGAGGAAATACGACATTTGATGTCTATCCGGTTGGATAAGGATCAACATACCTGTGAAGAAGTGGTGACCATTACTCGGGAGAAATTACTGCAAGTGCAGCGTAAAATAGCCGAGCTTGCCGCCATCAAGAATGGCTTGGAGCAAATGTTGGATATCTGCAGTGGTGGCCCAGAGGCTGCAACAGAATGTTCTATATTAGGGCCTGTTCACACTAATTATTTCTTTGCTGTTGAGCTTACAAAGAGCTCAGTCGAGGCGCGATGAGAGACGTTTAGCTAGCTAAATGAACGAAGA
>JANQHX010000031.1 GCA_028282465.1 Gynuella sp. | reverse complement strand
CAGTACATTACTACCGTCACAGTCGGAGAAGAAAACCTAGATAACGTTCAATTACTGTTGCATGGTAATGCCACCGGCAGCGTCATTGCCGATGCGGTTAAGATTGAAGTCATTGAAGGGTCACGAGACACCACAACCTCATCTCTACTCCATATTCACAATGATCACCTAGGCACGCCCAGAATCCTAACCAATGCCAACCAAGAAAAGGTATGGGAAATTCACACCACACCTTTTGGCGAAGTACATGAAGAAATTGCCAGTGGTGTTGAACAGTTATTGGCATTCCCGGGTCAGTATCGGGATGGCGAGACTGGGTATAGTTATAACTACAACAGAGATTACGATCCTAGCCTAGGCCGTTACATCCAATCCGACCCAATCGGACTTCGGGGTGGGTTGAATACTTATGCTTATGTGCTCGGAAATCCTCTTACTAAAGTTGATCCGTTGGGTTTGTTTCCTGATTCTCTCACCAATACTTGTGCCAGAGCACCAGCTCATCCTGCCTGTACAGGCAATAAATTACCTAAACCCACAGTAACAAAGCCATCACCAAAAAAATCCCCCATCAAGCCAGATAAAAGAAAAGGATTATGGGTTTGCGCGGTTGTATCATGCTGCAATGATAACATACCTGGTAATTGTCCCGAGATCCGAAACAGCAGTGTAAACAAGCGGTTTGGGCCTCACATTCAAGGAAAGATGCTGAGAGAACTGCTGAAAAGCTTTCTAAGATTAGATTAGGGTGTCAAGCAAAGCATGTAACGGTTAGATGCACTGGTCCCAAAGGTCAGAATTACCAAAGAGGTGGTTAAATGTTTTACTATCGACAGTTTGATGAAGACTATTTTTTAAAAAAGCTTTCAGAAAGCCATGATTCAGAAGAGCTTCTTAGTGCTTATAATCTGCTTGAAGAGGGGAATGTTATAAAGGGACATGAACTAATTGCATCTTCAAGTTTAAAAAATTGCTCTCTTGCACTGGTACTTGCCTCGATATATTCAAATGAAAACGAAGAAGAAAGTGATTTTATTAAGAGACATCTTGATCAACTAAAAGAAGCTGCAAATGCTAGAGACCCCTTCGCCTTGTATAGCTTGGGTGTTTACCATGATGTCGGCGAGTTATTGGAGGAAGACAAGATGTTGGCTTATAAGTATTTTAAAGATTCAGCTGAACTGGATTTGCCCCAAGCTCAATATATCTACGGAACAATGCTCTACTATGGAACAGGGGGAGCTAGGCTAGATGTAGAAAAGGGGCTTAATTATTTATACTTGTCTTCCAAACAAGGTTATGAAGATGCTACAACTTTGCTGCAGAGTTTGCACAAATAAAAAGGATATTAAAGGAAGATGGCTTACACGGTACAGAGGACATTACTCCTAAAACAAAGCGCGCTATCAATGCTTACCTGAATTCACAGCCTCTTAAGATATCGGCTTGTGAAATATTAAAAGAGTTTTAAGAATGGAAAGCAGTATTTATCATCTGTTCGATGAAATTGAAGAAATCTTTAAGCAACGAAATAGTAAAGTATTTGATGCTAAATTGAATGATGTGAGTGTAAACCTGATAGCGCAGAGAGAGTCTTTATCAATCTTTATTGGTTGGCTTATAAGTAAGCTTTCATTGCTAGAAGGTAAAAACCTATTCGGAGAAAATGAGATATTATGTCAGCTTGTGAATGTGTCCCCCTAACTAGTTAGGAATTGAAATGGCTGAGACAATAAACAGTTCTTATGAAAAGGCTTTAAAGACTATTAACGAGTCTCCGGAGAAAGCTGAGGAGGTGTTCGCATTACTTCAGGAGGCATATTCGCAGGGATCAGCTGAGGCCGCGTATGCTATTGGTAGTTGGTATTTACATGGCAAGCATGTTGATAGAGATATTTCAAAAGCAGCAAATTCTTAAAAGAAGCCGCTGATAAAAACTTGCCTGATGCGCTATTTGATCTTGCTGTTTGTCTTGAGACTGGCGAAGGAGTTGATAAAAATCTGAAGGATTGTTTTAACTATTATCTTCAAGCTGCAATTAGGGGCGATCAACAGTCTGTCTTTGAAGTTGGGCGTTGCTATTTCGAAGGAATTGGAGTGTCCAAGGACATCGAAATGTCCAACATTTGGTTTGAACGAGCGAAAGAGCTAGGCGTCTATGAGTACGAGGAATAGCAGTTTTTGAGAAAGGATAATTGAGTCTAACAAGGCCAAATAGGAATTGGTTAATTTATTCGGTATTTCTAATGGGTCAGGAATATCGGTAATTAGGCGATGTAATATTAAATGCGATAAAACTGATGCCTCTTAAACTGTTGAAAGAGTTGGCGATTTTTCCCTCATCAATCAAAAATTTAATTCAACTGGATGGTGGAATGATTTTCCCATAAAATTATCACGATTGAATTGAAAACAGTTAGGCTTCAATTTATGGTAACCCTAAAAATCACGACTGGAAAAATATTTATAGCATCATTACTTCTTATAGTTAGCAGTTTTACAGAGGCAGAAACAGTAAGAATTGCGGGTGAAGAATGGTCTCCATTTAGCTCCAAATCTCTACCCAATCAAGGCTTGATGAATCACATAATTAGTGATGCCTTTGCGGTACATGGTGTTGAAGTTGAATTCGGATATTTCCCAACTAAGCGTAGTTTAGAATTGGTTAAGCAAGGTGAATGGGATGCTTCAGGAGGGTGGTCGCCTATTGAAGATCGCGCCAACGACTATTACTTCACGAACCCTATTTTTGAAGAAACAATCGTGTTATTCCATCGAAAAGACCTGGAATTCGACTGGAATCAAATAGAAGATCTCAAAAAATGGAGAATTGGTGCAACTGGGAGCCTTTATTATGGTGAAGCCTTTAAAATAGCTGAAGCTTCTGGGGACTATACAATTTCACGGGTACCAGAAGACTTAATAAATATGCGAAAACTGTTGCATGGACGAATAGATCTATTTCCATTTACTCTTGAAGCAGGTATTCAATCTCTTCAAGACTCGTTTACTAAAGAGCAGCGTGAACAAATTACTTATCATAAAAAACCAATACTGAAAGGGCCTCTTGTATTATTGGTTTCAAAGAAGATAGACAATGCTGAAGAAATAGTCGAATGGTTTAATTCAGGAATTGAGATAATACGAGAATCAGGGAATTACGACTCGTATTTTGAAAACTTAAATAATGGTAGGTATAAAATTGAATAGAGTGTCTTTTAGTCAAAGATTTAGGTTTTAATTCTTTCCAGTGAAGAATATAAAACTCCTGTGTGTCTTTGCATTTGAGTGTTTGATGAATTTTGTTCTGGTTATTACGTGAAAATCTAGTGCATCTTACAAATATGCATATCAGTATTATTGCTAGCCTTTAAAAACCTTAATTATGGCGGTGACTAATTCTGTATATCATCTTCTCTATTAATAGGAATAGAAATTGTTATAGAAAGTCCACCTAGGTCACTGATAGATGCTGAAATATTGCCAGCATGAGCTTCAATAAAGCTCTTACATATACTCAAACCGAGACCAGATCCACCGGTATGTCTATTACGAGAGTTTTCGACGCGGTATAGTCGCTCGAATATGTTTGGAATCTCATTTATGTCTACGCTTGGTTTAGTATCCTTAATATTTATAATAACAGTATCAGAAATAGTTCTAGCTTCAATGCAAAGCAATCCGGGAGGGGCGGTATACTTGATAGAGTTGTCTAGTATATTAGATATAACCTGCCTCAGCCTTTGCTCGTCTGCATTAATTCTTAACGATGGATCTATGTCAATTGATACTTCTAAAGATAATTGATTACTCTCTATGAGCGGCTCATATGATGCAGCCATATCTTTTAGTAAAGAACCAATATCTACAGGCTTAAAGTCAAATGACAATTCATTGTTATCGATTTTGGCCAAAATGGCCAAATCACCAATAATATGGTCTATCTGATCTATTCGAAAATTAAGCTTTGTGCAATGGCTTGGTATATCGTCAATGCCTGCCTCCAAAGATTCAATCTGAAGTTTAATAACAGAAAGGGGAGTACGGAGCTCATGAGATATGTCTGACATAAATTGTCTTTTACTGTTCAAGATGCGAAGCTCGTTATCTCGTATCTTTTCTAGGGAATTATACGCATCTTTTAGTTCTTTTGTGCGCTCTTCAACCGTATGTTCTAGTTGTTCTGAATGATTTTCTAATGATGTTTGCTGCCTTTTCATTTTGTCAAACATCGCATCCAAAGTTTGCTTAAGCAATTCAATTTCATTGCTGCCATAATCAGAAATATTCTTAGGTTGGTCGATTGACAATCCTTGGTCTTTAATTAGCTGTATTCTATCCACAATTGCACTCATAGGGCGGGTAATAATACGCTTAGCAAATAGAATAAATAGTGCCCACAAAACCAAACTTTTTAAGAGTGAATTTACCACTATAAGTATGAAACCGAATCTTACTCTTGACCATACAACGGTGTGGTTAGAGTAAAGATAAAGAGAGCCCGTTTTATGTAATTGCTCTGAGTCTGAATAGAATAGATCAGTTTTCAATTCATATATCTGCTTATCTATTTGGTATCGAGAGTATTGGTTTGTTGCTTTGTATTGCAGATTCTTATCCATAATAAAACTAACTTCCTCACCATATTCATTTTCGACTTTTATCGCGATGATTGATGGCTGGCTGAGAGTTCCTTCTAAAATTGACTGTAATTGTTCATGATGAATATCCCATAGTGCCTTTGTTATACCAGGTTCAATCGCTTTACTAATTGTTTTAAGCTCGGTGTTAATATTTGCCTTAGTGTTGCGAAACTCTATTAGCATATGTAGGCTAGTAGTAAGAATCGCGATGAATAGATACAGTAAAAATACTCTTCTAAACAGGGTGGTGCTAATAGACTTGTAAAAAGGGACAGTAATTTTATTCATTGAATTATAAAATTCATATCGTATTCAAAATTAAAATACAAAATATTTTTGACTAAACTAGAAAACTGTATTCTTAATCAATAAGTGGATCGAACCGGTATCCGACTCCGTAAACAGACTGAATGAAATTATGGTTCGTGTCGAGTTGTTTAAGTTTTTTTCTGAGTTTTTTAACCAGACTATCGACTGATCTGTCTGATGTATCTCTCTGCTCATCATGAATACAATCAATAATTTGCTCGCGAGAATATACTCTTTTCGGGTGGTTATATAACAGTGAAAACAGTTTGTATTCCACGTTAGATAAGTGAATCCTATTATCATCTAGGTACACTTCAAGCTGTTTGTGTTCTAAATAAATATTGCTTTGGTTTTCCCTTTGTTCTGGATAAAAAATACGTAATAAATTTTTAATTCGAGCAATCAACTCTTTTGAACTATAGGGTTTGCATAGATAGTCATTTGCTCCAAGCTCAAATCCTATTAACCGGTCAACTTCTTCTACTTTAGCAGTAGCCATGATTATGGGGATATCAGAAAATCTTCGCACGCTACGGCATATATTTTCACCACTTAAGCCTGGTAACGAAAGGTCAAGTACAACAATATCAGGTTCATTTTGTTTAATCCATTTGAGTGCTTCATCCCCACGATCAATATGGTGAGCCTGCATACCTGCTTTATTCACTAAGTTTTTAACCAAAACCCCTATATCGAGCTCATCTTCAACGATTAAAACTTGAATCATAAAATACCTCAGAGTTCATCTTTTTAGTGATTTGGGAGAAGCGTTACGAATTCCAGTTTATCAAACGACATCTGCTAACGCGATAATTTGGTTTAGACTGCATTAGCCATATTTCATCCACATTTTGATTTTAATATGAGGTTGTGCTGATTTGACACCTCTTTTATCAGTGCTCGTAGCATCAAGAGATAGAATCGGCAGATCAATAGTACACCTGTTAGAGATACTGATTTCTAATAGTTGTGATTTTGGATTAGTTTTAAATAAGGATATTAAAAAATGAAGTACTTAATTCGATATGCAATAGCTATTATTACAGTTAGTGCAAGTTCAATTTGTTTGGCTCAATCAGAAGCTCCCGTCGAACCCTTAAATGAGGTAAAGGTATATATTAAAACTTATAATGGACATTTCTTTGTGGCACATGATGGTGGTGGTAGCACATTAAAGTCAGACAGGAGCGCTGCTTACGAGTGGGAAACATTTACAATGGTGACTCACGACGATGGTACAGTCAGCTTTCGAACCTATGATGGTATTCATTACCTTAGTGCGTTACATGGCGGTGGTCATGGCTTAAATGCCAATGCCACTTGGATGAAAAGCCATGAAAAGTTTGAAATTGTATCTACTAATGATGGAACAAACCGAGTCGCTTTGAGAACCTATCACGGACAATATGTTGTTGCTGAAAGTGCTGGCGGCGAAGAAGTTAATGCGAATAGAACAGCAATTGGGCCATGGGAAAAATTTGAAATTAGCTATGTTGATCCAAACCATGAAATGCACAGCTATCGCGTAAGTCGAGACAGAGATAACCGAGAAATCCATGTAACCCTAATGGACAATCGAGATGATAATCATCAATTTTACAACTACGGATTCATTGCCGATGCTGCCGAGTGCTCTTTAGGTGAAGGCATAAATACCCTTTGTGACATTCTTTTGGTTGCTATTAGGGATAACCATGGTAACGAATATGGCATTTTCGAAATGTACGAGAATGAAAGATTTCGTATATTTAATGCTTACGGTGACAACGTAAATCGTAACTTTATTAACAATTATTGGTCAAATTCACCTCTTATTTGGCAACAAGAGCCTCATAAACGAAAACGATTTGTAGAACCAAATCTTTTAAGAAAACGCTAGTCTTTATATATGGGGATTCCCGAAATTGTATAGCAACAACGGTCTTATAAACCAATTATAGAAGTCACTAATAGAAACCAGAACAGCCCACACACTGATGGTGATCTATTGGAACTTGCGGCAGCGTTCTATCAGCTGGAACCTTACTAGGTGCCCTTTGCATAGTCGGCTGCTGCTTCTATTTAATATATTGCACTTCTTTACTCGAGCCAGCTCCTTTTAACTCGCGTGATTTGCCAGTCGCGAGCACTACCGCATTAAAGGCTTTCTATCCAAGGTCAGGTTTCTCAGATACTCATCTCTGCACCACCATTTGTCAATCATTCACGCTAGTCCTAATCACAAATAAAATTTTAAATACTTAAACAGTAATTTTGAATGTTTTCATTATTTGATCTGCCATCTGTTTCACTTCGTAACTCACTTGCTGTTCTGAGTGGAAGGATTTTATTTCTCAATGAAACAGTGAAAAGCAATTTATTTTCATTAAATAAAGGAAGCATGTTATGAAAAACTTCAAATTCATTTTGTCATCGCTTTTTGTTGCGTCTGTATTGCTAATCACAATGCCTTCATATGCGGCACAAACAGGGCTGGCAGGTTGTAAAGCAATCTTCGGTTCTATTGAGCCAGCGGGTGGTGGTGGTGTGGTTAACAATGCAGGCTCTATCCGAGCAACCAGCTCTGGCCCTAACATTGTGATCTGCGATCTCGCGGGTTACCGTTCTATGGATTCTGTTTTTGTGAGGGTCAACGACGCTAATTTAGACTCGCTATGCAACATTTCTACTTACAGCATCACGGGTTCTTTGGGTGCATCCTACACGCAAAATGCTAGAAGGATTTTTTCGTTTACCCAGATAGCTTTAACAAATGTAATGGACAATGTGAATATTGCTCCCTATTCGTTTCAGCTGTCTTGTCGATTAGGGCTAGGTGACATTTTGCATTCCTATAATGTAGTAAATGGTGTTTTTCGATAGAGGGCTGCAGATGTTAAAAAACATCACAGGGCTGTTTTTAATAACCGTCTTTGCCGTGTCAATTGGCTTGAATTATTCTCTGTTGAATAGTCAAGATCATTTCGACAGTGAGGCTTCACTCTCATCAGAGATTAAGACCAAGGAATTCTTGGAAGTAGATTCCACACAACTAGTGGCGGTGTCTGAGTTCGAAGGTCTAAATAACATTGAAGATAGACTTGCTGAATTGCAAGCATCACAGACTCAAGCGCTAGAGTCTGTGGACTTATTGGTGAATCAACTAAATCAACTTACGCTTCGCATGGATGATATAGAGTCTTCGCAATTTTCGTCTGAGGATACAACTAACATCGAGTATGAGTTGGATGCTCAGGTTTCAGACTACATCTTGGCCGAGGAAACTTTTTTTGGGCAAGATGTCGATTCTCAATGGGATGCAGAGATGACTAGGTCACTAAGTGATATGGAAGCATCGCTTCTTGAGTACGCTAATCAATCTGTTGAAATCACATCCCAAGAGTGTCGACGAGACTCTTGTCGTATAGAGTTTACTCGAATTGAAGATGGGCCGCCTTTATTTCCAGTGATGCTGGCTGTAGAGGGTGCATCAAAGATGTTGTTTGATTCAGTAGTGGAAAATGGTATTGAGAAAACTACCGTCATTTATCAGCGTTAGTCCAGTTCATCAATAAATACCTAAGCCTTGTTTAGCAAGGCTTTTACTTTTTTACTGCCTTGGTTCCTTCAAAGCTATTAATAAAAGATAAGGTGTGTTTATTAGGAAGTTTTCTATAATTTGTCTTGTCTTAAATTTAACAAGACCGATCAGGTTTTTTTGACTGATGCCTATGGCGATACTGTACTGGCGTGCACTGATAATTCTTAGCGAATACATTGTAAAGGTATTGGACACTGGGGTAGCCTATTTTCAATGCTACATCTGATATTGGAAGATTCGTATCACTTAACAGTGTTTCAGCTTTGCTTAATCTCAGCTCTGCAATCACTGTATGTACTGTTTTCCCAAAGCTATCATTAAATAACTGATCTAATTTCGTTCTCGATACTCCACAAAAGTCCACAACCTGTTCAGCTTTAATTCTTAAATGGTAATTGCAGCTTATAAATCGCATTGCTTGAGCTACTAACGGATCAGAGATGTTTTCCTGTTGGCCAGATAAGCGAATCTCAAAGTGTTTTGGGGCAATAGCTATATGCCTAGGACTTTTATCGTCGAGTTTTGTTAGACGACTTCTAAGTTCTTGTACTAGTCGATAGCCAATGCGATGCGGGTCTAATTCGAGTGTTGTGATAGGTATAGGTGTCAGTGCATTTTCGATATCATCATTATCCACGCCAACTACAGAAACTTTTTCTGGAACTCCTATATTTAGTTTTTCGCAGACATTAATTAAGTGTCGGGCAAATACGTCATTGGCAGCCATAATTCCGATAGGGTTTTCTAGCTCTTTTAACCATAAGTCCAAATTAGCTGAGGGTAATTGCAAATATTCCAATCCACTATCAGAGGCAATAGACTTAAACAGCGCCTGTCGTGAATAAATCCAGTCAGGTTTCTGATGATTGAAACCTGAAAAGAATGCCACTTGTGTTAACCCTCCTGCTCGAAAATGATCAACTACTTGACGCACTAAAGCTTCATTGTCTGGATAAACATAACTGATGTTTGTAGCAAATGGATACTCGAAGTGAAAGCCACAGGCTGCTGCTGCCGGCAGCTTAAATTTTTCTAACCAAGCAGAGTATTGCGGAACATCACCATTCAGTAACATACCCTGCCACTGATACAAATGTGAATAATGCTCTAATTCACAGGGATCGGCTAAATGGATATGCCAGTTCAATGTCTTTTTGCTTACTGCATCGTAAATGCCTGACAACAAACTTCTGTCATAACAATGCTGATCAGTAAATAGGGCTAAAATATTAAGCTTGCTCGCCAAAATGACACTACCCATTCGCTACTACAAGTGCACCAATTATCTCCTGAAAAGGTGCCATAAAGAATATATTTGATCGTCAGCCCTTGACTAGAAACATCTGTTTAAAAACTATATAAGGACTTGTTCGGATTATATGGCTTCAAATTTGAACCAGTTGATATTCCACCCGCCCTTTGGCACTGAAATAGCGATTCTTTGTTTCTCAGCACTAAGTTCAATCTCATGACTAATAGTAGTCCAGTTTTGCCAACCATTAGTATCAGGCACTGATAACTTTCCATAGATAGTCTGTCCACCTGCTTTTTCGATTTGCAACTCACCACCATGCTTGCCAGCTACCCTATAGCTAACTAAGTATTTTCCACTAACGGGAGGTTCAATATAATAAGAAAACCAATCTCCTTTATCTAACCAACCAATGTTTTGTCCTCCACTAGTATCAGTGGTCGCTTCCACACCAATACCACTCATATTTTCAAAGTGTTCTGCTTCAATGAATAAAGCCCGAGTATCCAGTATGGGTTCTGGCGTTAGAGGCTCAGATACTAAATGCAGTTCAAACCAATTAAGATTCCACCCACCCTTGGTTACTGCAATGGCTATTCTTTGTTTACCTTTAGACAACTTTACATGGTGACTCACATCCGTCCAGGCTTGCCAAGCATGGGTTGCGGGTATTTCCAGTTTACCAAAAACAGGCGTTCCTCCAGCCTTTTCAAGTTTTAAACCACCTCCATCTAAACTAGCAACGCGATACTTAACTTCATAACTTCCAGTTTCAGGAATATCGACTTCATAGGTCATCCAATCACCTTCATCTAACCAGCCCAGGTTTTTTCCACCTCCTACATCAAAACAGGTTTCAGTCTGTATCCCTCTCATTTCGGAATAGCTTTCAGCATTGATATGGATTGTTGGCGGAGTTATTTGACCAGTTTTATCAGTGTTGACCCATTTCTGAATAATTGATTTAACCAGTTTCCCTGAATCGGTTAAATGATCTAAAGATTTTCCATGCTGAATAATAGATGCTCCTTCGGCTTTATCATTAACAGACCAATTGGCATGGCTGATACTGTGTTTTTTAAGGAATTTTATCCATTTCGTAGTACTTGATTTATCTACAGAGCCATCACCATCTGCATTTACGGTACCCCACTCTGTTACAAATAAAGGAATGTTATTGTTCAAGGCGATTTCTGCCTTTCTTCTTAATTCAGCTTTATGGGTTCCGGCATAAAAGTGAAGCGTATAGGCGATATTATCAAAACCAGAAATTGGGTCGTAAGATGCGATATCCACATCTTGAGACCAGTTTGGTGTCCCAACAACAATTAGGTTATCCGGGTCGTATTTTCTAATTTCAGAAATAATATCTTCTGCATATGGTTTGATGTGATTAACCCATGAAACCTTTAGCGGTTCATTGTAAATTTCGTAAATGATGTTCGAGTATTGGCCATAGTCTTTGGCGATTTGTCGAAAAAATTTCTTTGCTAAAGGCCACTCCTTGTGTGCGTCATGGGTATGCCAGTCAACGATTACATAAATATTGTTTTCAATGGCTGCATCTATAACTGTTCTTAGTCTTTGATCATTTTCTTCAGGGAACATAGCGTAGCCACCGTACTCATCTACCCCAATCGCAGCACGAATTAATTCAACACCCCATTCATTTTTTAGTCGTTCGACCGTTTCAGTAGTATAGAACTTCTCTCCGCCCCATCCCGTGTTACTCCAAAATAGGCTCATACCTGCTAAACCTCTTGTTTCGCCACCCACCAATACCTTGTTTCCATCGGTTGAAATGGGTTCTAAAGCTATAACTTGAATGGGCGATAGCAACATAAAACTAGCCAGCAACCGCAGATATATATTCTTCTTAATAGACACGTCTTATCTCCTAACCCTATTTATGAAAACTTTTGTGGGACGATACCAAAGCATGCAGGGTGAGAAGTAAACTGAGATTCAGTTTAAGATATTTCGTAACGGAAATAACAGATATCGTAATAGCTGGTGTGCAATAAGTTATGTGAAAAATGAGGTGTGTTTATGTAAGGATTGTTTGGAAAATTTGCTGGCAATGTCAGCTTTCAAGGCATAGCGATTGGGTAAATTACTCATTTGCTTCTTGAGTCTATCTAGCTAGCTATTCCAGCAATACCCTTTGCCTCGCACTGTTTTAATAAGCTCTGGGTTAGGAAGCAGTTTTCGTAGATCTGAAATAATGATGTCGATTCTTCTCGATAGGCCATCGTATTCAATGCCTTGCAGGGATTGCATGAGTTGGTCTCGATCTAAGACTTTATCTTGGTGTTCAACCAAGCACTTTAATATTTTGAATTCTGGTTGGCTAAGTTTTATTGGATTTCCTTCAACGTTGGCGCGCTGATTGATTTCGTCAAACTCAATTATTGGTTTTTCTTCCGATGTTCTTTGCTCATTTTGATTGATGAGTCTCTCGTTATCGTCAGAATTATGTTTACGACGCAGGTTAGCTTTTATATAGGCTACTAGTTTTCTAGGAATAACGGGTTTTACTAAGTAGCCATCCGCTCCCACTTCCAAAGCGGTAATTTCATCTATGTCATCATCTCGCGCGGTTAAAAAGATAATGGGTTTAAAAAAGTGACTTCTAATTTTTCGACAAACATTAATTCCATCGGTGCCAGGCAGCATGAGATCTAGCAATACAATGTCAGCATTATGTTGAGTGATGGATTCAATAGCGTCCAAACCATTGTGAATCTCAGTCACGCTAAAGCCGTTTTGTTTCAGATAATCTGCAGTCAAATGTGAAAGCTCTAAATCATCTTCAACAATTGTGACTCGACCGTAGTTGATGTCTGCATCAAGCATTAATGCTGTGAACCTCTGCTATAAGTATGCTTATTCATTGAGCTAACCAGTCACTGCTACTACCAGTGCAGATAGGTAGTTTTAAAGAGATTCTGATTAACTCAGTCATCGTCGATTTCGAAGTCGTCATCTTCTGGTTCTTCGAACTCATCTTCGTCTAGATCCAGTTCGTCTTCGATCGTGTCTTCCAATTCTTCAATGGTTTCCAAGTCCTCAATGGATTCTAGGTCTTCAAGGTCATCTAGATCGGAGAGAGCATCCAGTTCAAGGTCGTCTAACTCGTCGCCATTGGCCAGATCTTCTAGAATATCTTCTAGCTCGTCCTCGTTTAGATCCAGCCGGTCATTGAGGTCTAAAAGCCATTGCTTAAGGTAGGTTTCGGCAGCTTCGAGATCATCGTTTTCAGACAGATTTGCCAGTGTTTCAATAGCTTCTTCAATACTGATGGATTCGTCTTCAAGGCTAAAAATATCATCAGGCAAATCATCCCATTCCCCCCATTCTTCTCCATAGGCGACAGTTGTGCAGAGAGCACTGAATATTGTGATGATAATTAGTCGAAGCATACGTCTGTTTAATCTCCTTCGAAACGATACTAAAGCAGAGTTTGTTAAATCCCTATGGCTACAATGTTATGTTTTTGTAGGAATTGAGATTTTCAAGCCAAAGTAATCTGGAATATCGCGGCAAACCTCTAGTCGGCCACCTATCTGCTGAATAATATTTTGTACCATAGCAAGACCAAGACCAGAGTTTCCAGCCCCTAACCCTCGGCTCTCTTCTGCCCGTGTAAACGGCTGAGTCATGCGCTCAAGCTGAGTTTGTGTCATGCCAGGGCCTTGATCATAAATTATGAGTGAATAATTAAACTCCTCACGGGTTAAACTGAGTTTAATAGGGCGATGGTCACTGTATTGCCAAGCATTGTCCAACAAGTTATTAATGAGTCTTTGCCATTGATAGGCAGGTAGGTAGCAGGGCATTTTTTGAGTCCAAAGGTGTTCGTCTACCTCTATTTCTGCTTCGTGGCTCGAAACGGCTTTACGGCAAATACTTACTAAGTCTATGGGCTCTGTCACCTGATTAGATTGGCTGTTGATGCGATGAAACATTAACAGCTCTTGAACCAGATTTGTAAGCACTTCAACATCAGTGTTAAGCCTATCAATGTATTTTTGAGATTCAGATTTGTTGTCGTTTTCTAAAGCACCTTCCAACAGAGATAAAGCGAAAGACATTCTGGCTAGGGGGGTTTTGATGTCATGGGATACAGCCATGTTGAGCTGCTTGTTAGCTTCAGCTTGAGAAATTAAATTTTCTGCCATGGTTTTAATATGGCGGATAGTATTGCTCAGATCATCTTCTGGGTGTAACGGCCAATCAATATCAGCTTTTGATTGTGCGGCTGCATCGACGGCTTGTGTCAACGAAATAAGCCGAGTTTTTAATGGCCTAATGATTAACAGTATGAAAAAAGCCAAGAGCAATAAAATGCATAGGCAAATGCCAATCCAAAGTGTTAAGCCAATGGCTTCAAATTCATTGAATGGCCCAATACTAATTAATTGGTTTGCACCTGCAGGGTAGAGTAAATAGACATCGCCACTTGCTTTCTGGTTAAAGCGAACCATTTGCCCTTGGCTAAGTCGGTTTCTCTGCATGCTAGAGAGGTCAAAGTCATCTCTGCTTTGTCGAGTAATTTGCCATGCGGCCTCATCATTTAGTTTTTGAAGAACACTAGGTCGATCTGTGACTGCTGCTTGTGATAGCGCATTAAGTACCAGCCAACCATAGCCTTCATCCCAGTCATTCCAATTTTCAATGTTAATGTTGACCGATGTTTGTTCGTCTAAGGTCAGTTCAAGTCGGGCACTTTGTTGCCACCATGAGCTTTGAAGAATGACTAATGACCTTGTTCGGTCATTATGTTTATTTAGTTCCCAATTCAAGTTAGTTAATTGCTCAACCAATGCTAGCCAGCTGCTACGTTCTTGGTCGTTATTTAATATCTGCCACTGACTTTGTACCAACTGATGCAATGGATTAATGTGATTATGTAGATACTGATTGAAGTTGGAAGACGCGCGCCAGGTGATTGTGCTCATCACGATCAGAGCACAGACAATAATTGATAAGGCGATCAATAGATAAATACGGGTAAATAAACTGAAGCGCAGAGTCTTTATCATTCTATAAATTGCTATCCGTTCATTAGGCCATTGTGTTGTTGAGTCCTAGGGAAGCTCTGAACAAGTCCAGCTTCACTCTGGCTTTCAGGCGGGTTCTGAATCAAGGCGCCTTATTGAAGGAATGTCTAGACCTTTCGAAATAAGGCAACGCAGAGTCAGGGCTCGCCTGAAAGCCCCGAAGGGCGGGCCTAAACGCGTTTTATCTTTGTTGAAACTCTTGCAAAGGTCTAGACATATTCCCTGCGAGTTTCGCCGCGATAAAATTCACGTTTAGGTTCCGCAGAGTAATGCTGGACTTATTCAGAGATTCCCTTGTGTTTGTGGGCCATGCTGTCAGAATCGATGACAGGTTAACCCACAAATCCTATAGCCCACTAGTTAACTGCTTAAGGAAGCCAAGACAAACTAACGCCAGTTTTCCAATAGTCTTCTACTGATGATTGTTCAAACTCTACGAAGCTGCCAATAGTCCATTGCTTTCTTGGCTTATAATTTAAACCTATTTGTTCGGTGGTACTTTCGTTTTCAACATCCTGTTTGGCTCTCAGTTTCAATTGCCAAGTCCTGCCATAAGTCATGTTAAACGTCACATCTTCAACTGACTCATCGATGTCATCACGGGACCTTGCTTCCAATTTCCATGAGTAGATGTTAGCTCGCTGACCAATAGCGACGGACGATCTTAACGCTTCATCTGTATATAACCATTGCAGGCCTGTTTGCAAATACCATGACGATGGTTTCCATCTTAATTGAGTAGACAGACTTTGTTGATCAACATCGCCATCAGTCAAAAACGTGTATCTATAGGTATTAAGCCAATCACCCAATCTAAACGAAGGCCCAGCAGTGGCGATCCAAAAGAGGGACTCATCATCAAAAGATGCGTAAGACTTGTATCTTGTGGTTAAGCTGGCTTGCAAACGACTTTTCAATGAATTGTTTTGGACGCGTACCGGTTGAAATGAATAGGCACCATTCAGTGATGCAAGCCAGATTTGATAACTTGAATCCACTTCATTTTCATATCCTGCTTCGGCTTTTATGAAAGGAGTAAAAGAAAAAGGCTTATCTTTGCTTTTTGCAGATAAAATCCGTAATTGAACTTTCAGTTTTACAGCTTCAGGCATATCGAAAGTTGCGATTGCATTTTCCCAGGCGGAGACAGCTTTCTTGTAATTGCCTAGATTCAGATACACCTGGCCTATCTCGAGGGCAACCAGTCCATCAGGGCCACAGTCTTTTTGGTAAGTCTGTAATGTGTCTAATGCTAAGTAAGGTTGATTATTCTTAGAATAAGCTTTTGCGTCATTTAACGCGCTACCCCTATCACAAGCCATAGCCTGGCACGCTGCCAGGCTTAGGAATGCTAGGGCGTAACGAGTGAGTTTATTAACTACTACCACTGTTATTACCCTTTTTTAGTTAGTTTGCTGACATATCAATGTCTTCAACGTCGTATTCATCCTCTTTCGGCAACTCATCTTCCAAATCTGATAAGTCGTCAACTTCTTCTACGTCCTGTGCATCTACATCGGCTAGCTCGTCATCAGTGTACTGTTCGTCGTAGCTATCTTCCATCATCTCTTCAACAAAGTCAGCAAGCTCATCCTGAAGGTAATCTTCAATTTCATCTTCATCTAAGAAGTCTTCATCGTCGAATATGGCTACAAAATCTTCTTCGCTAAAGTTCTCATCTTCAAGAAGTTCTTCAAATTCTTCTCGAGTCAGTTCGTCATCAATGACCTCATCATAAAGCTCTTCAAGCAGCTCTTTAGGAATCTCACCTTCGTATTCCATTAAGTCTTCATAATCTTGAATGGCATATAAGTCATCAAGCTTCGCGATAAGCGCTTCTTCTTCATTTAGCCATTGTGTGATGAGTGCAAGCATGGCTTGTTCTTCTTTAGCTATGTCTTCCAGAAAAGCTAAGTGATCGTCGTCCAGCTCATCCTCATCAAACAACCAGTCCTTCAGGTATTCAGAAGCCCCTTCCACATCACCGGCTTCCACATAGGCTTCTAGTGTTTCGTTGGCTTCAGTGATAGTGACCTCTATGGTATCGACATCGTCAACGCCGTCAGGTAGGTTTTCCCAGTTGCCCCAGTCATCGGCTTGAGCCGCTCCAATTAATGCTAAAGTTATCAGGCTAATACGTAACATTTTTTTGTCCTCGACAGTGAATGTACGATTTATACTAGGCCCAAGGTTTCTCAACTCCAACGGTTACAATGTTCCTGAAATGTAGGTCAATGTAGTTACAATAAAGCGGCAATGACTATGCTAATACCCGAATCCAAAATGTTTCCAACCAGTGGTAGTAGTGAAGCTGGGGCTATTCCTGAACGCATTTAGATAATAAAATCCACCTCGAAATTAAAATTATATATTGACTAGTAGTGAGCTAAATCCATGAATTCAGTTTTTGATCCGAAAGACTATATCCGTACTATTCCGAATTGGCCGGAGCCGGGGGTTCAGTTTCGTGACATCACAACACTTCTGGAGGACGCAAAGGCCTTTCGGTGTGTGATAGATACACTGGTGCAGAGATATTTTGATTCTGAAATCACAGCTGTAGTGGGGGTAGATGCCAGAGGTTTTATTTTGGGCGCTCCATTGGCTTATGAACTTAAAACAGGTTTTGTACCAGTAAGAAAGAAAGGCAAGCTACCTTTTGACACCATTACAGAGAGTTATCAACTGGAGTACGGAACAGCCGAAGTGGAATTGCATGCTGATGCTTTGAAAGCAGGAGACAAAGTGATTTTAGTTGATGACCTAATTGCAACGGGTGGCACCTTACTGGCGGCGAGTTCATTGATTAAACGATTAGGTGCAGAAATAGTGGAAGCTTGCGCTATTATTGATTTGCCTGACCTGGGTGGTAGCCAAAAACTTAAAGAGCAAAACCTGAATGTATTTGCTCTTTGTGAATATGAAGGTGAGTGATTCTTATTTCAAAGAATTCAGATAGTCTTCTGTAATCTGTGGGCTCACACCATTAACTACCTTGGTGTAGCCCATGCCTTCCAAAATTCTTTTTGCTCTCTCAGCCCTCACCCCAGCAGCACAGTAAACGATAATCTCAGCGTTCTTGTCTGTAGTTACTCCATTTATTTTATCGTGAATTTCCCGCCACTGAATAAGATGAGCATCCTCAACATAGCCTGTATTCCATTCCTGGGGCGTGCGCACATCAATCACAATGGGGTCTGCACAAACCTGAGCGGCAAATAATGAAAATAAAAAAATTAAATTGCGGGCGATTGTTTTCATGTTGAATAAGCTCAATAGATTTTTGGATTCGACCTTCAATAGAGCTAAAAATTCTATGCTAATTAGAAATTAAAAACATGATGATGCTCAAAATTGGCTATATCTTTAAAGTGTAATGATTCACAAAAAGGCTTTCGAGGTTGTAATCAAGAAAACCTTTTCGGTGTTGAACTACTTTGGTATACGTCGACCATTGAGCCATCGATCAAATCGATATTTTAAGGTTTGACGTACTGGGCTACCCAGATTTTCAGCTAAGTTTGAGTAGCTGTCCCAAATTAGTGGCCATGTTTCTGAACCTGACTGAGTTAACGCGTTCATGAAATCTAGATCTACCAACATGAATTGGTTTTTAAACGGCAGTAACCATTTTTTGCTGTCTGATTTTACTTCTAGCGCTTCATCCAAATTACGACACCAAATGTTTAAATAAATAGAGTCACAATATTTTGGATAAAACAGGCTTCCCCAGTCTGTGATTTGATCTTTTTGCCATTGATCAATAAGGCCTCTCCAGTTAGGAAAACCTAATTCTCTGGCCATCACATCGTGAACATGTTTCAGTTGTAAGTCAGATTTTGTAAAGCCAGGGAATACCTTAAGCAATAACTCATCATAATCTGAGTTATGTTGATCTTTAAGTGCCTTAAGATGCTTTTTGGCAATGGATTTTAATTCAGAAATAACGGGCTCAATGCCCTGAGAGGTAGACATAATCGACTCCTAACATTCATTAGCCAGTTCCCACATTTGGCGCGTTAGTTACCGATTAAGTAACTTGATTACTAAACTAAGTCTCTCTTTATGCATTGTCTTACATGATGCAGCGGGAGAGCTTAGTTAGGGGTGACAGAGTCTTGGGTGGGGTAGGCGTCCCATCAGCCTGATGGGCGGCATTCTGAATTAATGGAGCAGAGAAATCAATTAAACACTTGCTTCTTTTTCGAATAAATTTGTTTCAATGACACGCGCTCAGCTAAGTCTTGGCTTTTCCGGATATGGTGAGTCATTTCATCTATAGCCTTTGTAACATGTCCTCGAAGAATTAGGTTGCAAACCAAATAGTGCTCGTTGTAAGTGTCTTCCAGACTTTTTTGATCAGGCCAGCCCAATTGTCTAACCAGTCGAATGTGATTATTCACATCATGAAGGTACTTCACTAACACTTGATTGCCACTAATTTCAGCTAAATCAATATGAAATTGTTCTTCAGCCAACTTCAACTTCTCGGTGATCTTAATACCGTAATATCTTTTTTCTAATTCCCAACGGTCTCTAAGGGCAATTAACTCCTGCTTAGCATCGTCATTCACCTTAATAAGATTGGCGACGGTCTTGACCGTCATTTTCTCTAGCTCAATTCTTACATCGTAATAATTAGAAATGGTTTGGATATCAATGTTTCGAATGAAGCATCCTTGTTTGGATTTTATTTCTAACTGCCCTTCGGTTTCCAAGCGCTGCAACGCAGCTCTCACAGGTGTTCTCGACACCTGAAAATATTCGGCAACCTGTGCTTCAGTAATTCGACTTCCAGGTGCTATCTGAAACTCAATGATCATTCTCTTGAGTGACTCATAAATGGATTGGGCATTAGGCTTGGTTATTGTCATTGTGCTCGTTTCTAAAAATAGTTGTGCTCTGTTTATGTTCGGTGCTTGCACCATTAACTAGCTGGTCAGTAAAGCACTAAGCTTAATGTATATTTCAAGATGCACATCGTTGTATACAACATAAAATTTTTTTGTCTATAAATTTCAGTTACTTAGGTAATTTAGGGTTATGCAATATATTAAGTGAAATCCTCGCTGGCACAACTGATGCTCTGCATTAAGTACACCATCTTAGAGCCATTCAATAGGTTAGGACTTAAAACATGGATAAGAAAGTAGCATTGCAAGATAAAAAAGTTTCTCGTCGTTCCTTGGTAAAAACTGCGGGTTTAGGTGCTGCCGCAGTCGCAACAGGAATTGCTTCGCCAGTTTCTTTAGCAGCTACCAAAAAAGTCAACATGGGGTTTATATACGTTGGGCCACGTGATGATTTTGGGTATAACCAAGCGCACTTCGAAGGTAAGTCTGGCGTTGCAGGATTAAACTGGGTAAAAGCCTTTGATGAAGAGAAAGTGCCCGAATCTATTGAAGTCGAAAAAACCATGGAGAGTATGATTCAATTAGACGGTGCATCAATTCTTTTTCCAACTTCATTTGGCTACTTCGATCCTCATATTTTAAAGCTTGCACCGAAATATCCTCAGGTCACCTTTCTACATTGCGGAGGACTTTGGGACAGTACGAAACACCCAACCAATGTGGGCAGTTATTTTGGTTACATTGACGAGGCGGTTTATTTGTCGGGCATCGTAGCAGGGCACATGAGCAAAACTGGCAAGCTAGGCTACATTGCAGCCATTCCAATTCCTCAAGTATTAAGAAATATAAACGCGTTTACCTTGGGTGCACAAAGTGTGAATCCAGATATTACAACCAACGTTGTATTTACTGGTGGTTGGGCGCTTCCAGTGAAAGAAGCTGAAGCCGCGAACAGTATGGTAGACCAAGGCATAGATGTTTTAACCTGTCATGTTGATAGCCCGAAAGTTGTGATTGAAACTGCGGAAAAACGTGGCATTTATTCTTGTGGTTATCACACAGATAACTCTCCGCTGGCGCCTAAAGGTTTTTTAACTGGTGCAGAATGGAATTGGAGTTCAGTGTATGCCATGTACGCAGAAAAAATAGCCAAGGAAGAACCCATTCCTAACTTGGTTCGTGGTGGTTTAGCAGAAGGCATTGTTAAAGCAACACCCTATGGCCCTGCGGTAACAGATGCCGCTAAATCTGAAGCGGATGCCGTGAAAGCCAAATTAATGGAAGGGGGCTTTGCAATATTTAAAGGGCCCATAAAAGACAACAAAGGAAATGTTGTGATTCCAGAAGGCAAGTCCCATGGCCAAACAGATATTTGGTTAGAGAGCATGGACTGGCTAGTGGAAGGTGTCATTGGCTAGTCTGATAATGCCATTTTCTACGCAAATTCCGAAACCGACTTCATGAGTCTTTAGGGCGGATCACCGCCCTGCTTTTTCAAAAAATTTTATCTATTACTTGGTAATGGCTTATTTATTCTCACTAACTAGAGAAGTCTAAATGTTAAAAACTTTAGAAGCATTCGCGGTCACTCTGGTTGCTATTATTATTTCCTTAGTTCTGATTAGTATTTTTATCTGGGCCAGTGGAAATTCCTTTATTGAGGTTTATCAAACCATATACAAAGGTGCATTTGGCACTTGGTTCTCTTGGCAAAATACCCTTGTGCGAGCTGCGCCATTGATGCTAACCGCGTTGTGTACGGCCATACCTGCTCGTGTTGGCTTGGTGGTTATTGGTGGTGAAGGTGCTGTTGTCATGGGCGGTTTATTTGCAGCCATCACCGGTATTTCCTTAAATGGTATGTCACCTGGTTTTGTATTATTTGCAATGTTGTTTACCGGTGCATTAAGCGCAGGGCTGTGGATACTCGGAGTAGGCGCTCTTCAATATTATCGCGGTGTTAATGAAACCATCAGCTCTCTTCTTCTAAATTACATTGCGATAGCCATTCTTAATTTTTTAGTTGTTGGGTTTATGCGTGACCCTGCAACCTTGAACAAACCTTCCACTCATCATATTGGTGATGCAAATATGATGGGCGTGATAGGGGAAAGCTCTATACATTATGGATTAGTTCTCGGCATTTTACTTTGCATAGCACTCTGGTTTGTAACTTCTAGAACTACCTTTGGTTTTTCCATGAAAATTACGGGTGGTAATCCGAGAACCGCTAAACTTGCAGGGCTTAATGTAGGAAAAATTATTTTAGTTAGTTGTTTCATTGGCGGTGCTTGTGCTGGCATTGCTGGTGTCGTTGAAGTTGCTGCGGTTCATGGGCGAGCCAATTCTTCACTAAACGCGGGCTATGGTTATGCGGGAATACTAGTAGCCTTTCTAGCGCGCCATAATCCCATGGCGATCATACTTTTTGCGATATCATTGGGCGGTATTCAAGCCAGTGGTGGCTTAATGCAGCGACGTCATGATTTGCCTGATGCGTCTGTGTTAGTGATGCAAGGAATTATCTTTGTCGTCATTCTTGCTAGTGAAGTGTTCTATGGTCGATTAAAAATTCCAAACTTGTTCCAAAGTCAAAAAACCGCACAGGAAAATGCAGCATGAGTGAAACGGATATTGGGGTTTGGGGTGTGCTGATTGCGGTTCTTGGTGGAGCTATTCGAGTTGGAACGCCATTTTTATTTGTTTCGCTAGGTGAGTGTCTTACTGAAAAATCTGGGCGAGTGAATTTAGGTTTGGAAGGTAATTTAGTCATGGGTGCCATGTCTGCCTACGCCATTTCATACTATACAGGGTCTCCTTGGCTAGGTGTGTTGGGTGCCGGTTGTTCCGGTTTAATACTCGGGTTGATTCATGGCCTACTGTGTCAAAATCCAAAGGTTAATCATATTGCTGTGGGTATTGCATTAATGATTTTCGGAACTGGGTTAGCGTTCTTTTTAGGAAAGCCCTTTATTCAACCTACAGCACCGCATTTACCTGCAGTCAGCTTAGGCTTTTGGAGTGACTCTCCAGTATTAAGAGCAGCATTAGAAATTAATGCATTGTTTTTTGTCGGCCTTGCATTGGTACCAGCTATCTATTTTATGCTTAAAAACACTAAGTGGGGATTAATGATTCGAGTCGTTGGTGAAAGCGCCGACGCTGCTAGAGCACTGGGTTATCGAATTCAGTTAATCAGATTATTAACCACTATGGCTGGAGGCTTTCTAGCTGCAATAGGTGGTGCTTATTTATCGCTTTATTATCCTGGCAGTTGGAATGAAGGGCTTTCCAGCGGACAAGGATTAATGGCGGTTGCATTGGTGATATTTGCTCGTTGGAATCCAATCTATTGTCTATACGCAAGCCTGTTATTTGGTGCAGCGGCTGCACTAGGACCAGCCCTTCAAGCTGTTGGTATTTCCTGGGGATATTATTTATTTAATGCTGCCCCTTATTTCTTAACTCTGATGATTATGATCATGACCTCATCAGCGAAACAAAATCTGGCTGGCATGCCCGGCGAATTTACGAGGTAACCACGATGAGCATATTTATTAACGCGGATCCATACCAGTGGCCTTATAACGGTGATCTTAGACCCGACAACACCGCACTGGTCATCATTGATATGCAAACAGACTTTTGTGGTAAAGGTGGCTATGTCGATACCATGGGTTATGACATATCTCTTACTAGAGCACCTATTGAGCCTATTAAAACTCTGCTATCAAGAGCTAGAGAAATCGGTATGCATGTCATTCACACTAGAGAAGGTCATCGACCCGACCTATCTGATTTACCCGCAAATAAAAAATGGCGCAGCCAACAAATTGGTGCGGGAATTGGTGACGCTGGCCCCTGTGGAAAAATACTTATTCGAGGTGAATCAGGTTGGGACATTATCGAAGAGCTTTATCCTATTGATGGCGAACCCATTATTGATAAGCCGGGTAAGGGCTCTTTCTGCGCAACTGATTTAGATTTAGTGCTTAGGCAGGTGGGTATTCAGAACTTAATTATTACTGGAATCACCACTGACGTTTGTGTGAGTACGACCATGCGAGAAGGGAACGACAGGGGTTATGAATGCTTAGTGTTGAGTGATTGTTGTGGTGCAACCGATATCAACAACCATCATGCCGCACTCAACATGGTAAAAATGCAAGGCGGAGTATTTGGCTCTGTGTCTGAATCCAAATCCGTCCTAAAAGCATTAGCAGGCTATTAAGATGCATAGCTCAGGGATCTCCACTGGTGAAGCGGTTTTGGATGCTTTTAATATCACTAAAAAATTTGGTGAGCTGACGGCATTAGATGGTGTCACCATTCGTTTAAAGCCAGGAAGTATTCATGCGTTGCTGGGTGAAAATGGAGCTGGGAAAAGCACCCTCGTGAAGTGCATTATGGGTTATTACAATCCAGACGAAGGTCAAATTCTGGTAGACGGCAAAGAGCAGAGTATTAATCAGCCTAAAGATGCTGCTGCGTTAGGCATTGGAATGGTTTATCAGCATTTTACCGTGATCAATAATATGACGGTGCTAGAAAACATTGTGCTAGCCCGACCTGCTTTACCTTCGTTTATAGACTGGAAAAAAGAGGCTGAAGTGGTTTCTAAAAAAATGCAAACCATGCCTTTTCAGTTTGAGCTCGATAAACAAGTCTCATCTCTTTCTGCCGGAGAGAAACAGAAGCTCGAAATCATTAAACAGTTAATGCTAAATATACGGGTGCTAATTTTGGATGAGCCCACGTCGGTATTAACGCCTAATGAGGCTGACGAAATTCTACAAGAAGTTAAAAAGCTTTCTCAGAACAACGGGCTGGCAGTGCTCATCATTACGCATAAATTTCGTGAAGTAATGGGGTTTGCTGACACAGTAACTGTGCTACGGAAGGGTGCTTTTGTGGGGTCGCAGACGGTAGCAGAAACCAATCCTGAAATTCTATCTGAAATGATGATGGGTGAAGGGTTAGATTTACCACCACTGGAACGGGATGCTACGCAGGTAAATTCCAACCAAGCAAAACTAAGTCTGAAGAATCTTTCTATTCTTGATAATGATGGTCTGATAGCAGTTGACGATTTGAGTCTGCAAATCTATCCGGGTGAAATAGTTGGCATTGCAGGAGTGTCTGGTAATGGTCAATCTGAGTTAACTGCTGGCTTGGGTGGCCAGCGAGCCTTGAAAAACGGTGTTATTGAAGTTGATGGACAAACCTTTTCTCCCGTAAGGCGAGATCTACAAAAACACAGATACTTCGTACTGCCAGAAGAGCCTCTCAAAAATGCCTGTGTAGGTAATATGTCTGTTGCAGATAACATGGCCCTTCGCAATTTCGATTTGGCGCCCAATTCCTGGTTCAACAGTTTTCTCAATTTCTCTGCAATCAAGCGGGAATCAAAAAAACTGATTACTGCCTTCAATGTTAAAACACCTGGGCCAGACGAAGTCATCAGTAATCTTTCGGGCGGTAATGTTCAACGAGCTGTTTTAGCACGTGAATTGTCTCAACAAGTTAATGTGCTGGTGATTGCTAATCCATGTTTTGGATTGGACTTCAAAGCCGTTTCCGATATTCGAAATTTAATTATGGAAGCCAGAAATGAAGGCGCTGCGGTTTTATTAATTAGTGAAGACTTAGATGAAGTTCTACAGCTAAGTGACCGTTTTTATGTGATGTCGAAAGGTAAAGTGGTGCTGGAATCTAAACCCAATGATGTTGATCTCACAGAAATTGGTAAAGCCATGGCCGGGCATATGGAGGCAGCTGCATGAATTCTATTCATACTGCAAAACCCTACCCATATCCATTACCCAATAACAAACCTTGTTTAGTTATTATTGATATGCAAAAAGACTTTGTGGAACCTGGTGGATTTGGAGAGAGTTTAGGAAATGATGTCAGTGTATTAAGAAAAATAATTCCAAATTTACTCGATTTGTTAACCTGTTTCAGAAAACTTGGCCTGCCAGTTATTCATACCAGAGAAGCACATAACGATGAACTCAGCGATTGCCCTCCATCAAAAATAGCCAGGGGTAACTCAACATTAAAGATTGGTGATGAGGGGCCCATGGGGCGTATTCTGGTTTCTTCTTCCGACGGCAATCAAATTATTCCAGAGCTGGCTCCCATCGAGGGAGAGCCAGTGATTCTTAAGCCGGGTAAGGGCGCATTTCACAATACAAATTTTTCAAAAATTCTTACATCGCTGAATGCCAGTCATCTGATTTTTACAGGCGTAACTACAGAGGTTTGTGTTCAAACCTCTATGCGTGAAGCGAATGATCGGGGTTATGAATGTTTGCTAGTAGACGATTGCACGGAAAGCTATTTCCCAGAGTTTAAAAAATCCACCATCGACATGGTAATTGCCCAGGGTGGCATTGTTGGTTGGGTAGATCAGTCTGAAAATATTATTTCTGCACTGGAGGACGTTTATGAGTAGTTTTGAAAAATACCTTTCAGTTCATAACTTACTAGATGAACAAAAAGTAAAAGCCGACTTTCAATGGCAGCCATTAAGAGACGGAGTTCAGATATCTTATTTATATCAAGAACCCAATGAAGGGCCGTCTGCTGCACTGCTTTGTTACGAGCCCGAGGCTAAGGTGCCCAATCATTACCATTTAGGGTTTGAACATATTTTTATATTGGCTGGTTCTCAGGAAGATGATAATGGGGAATATAAACAGGGCAGCTTATTAATTCATAAGAAAGACACGAATCATCAAATATATTCTCCCAACGGCTGTTTGGCTTTAGCGATATGGGAAAAGCCGGTGAGTTTTAGCTAATGGATAGAAAGTCGTACTTAATATAGCTATTGCGGCTTGGTTATTGCTGTCAAAAAATTACTGAAGGAGCTAAACATCAGAAATACATAAATTTCTTACTGTTACTCAATAATTTAAATAATTAAAACCGAAAATATTCAGATTTATTTCTGAGGGTCTTTTGCTGCCCAAATAAATGAGGTGATCGTAATGATTCAAACGAGCTTTCGAAAAACCATAACAGCCTTGAGCTGTTTATTAATATCCCTGAGTCTTTCAGTGAATGTTTTTTCCGCTGGAAGAAAAGACACTTTGGTAATTGTTACTGGTGCAGGCGTCAACAGTATGGATATTCATCGTACTGGTACCAACAGGCCTAGCTATCAAGTGGCAGTGAACATGTATGATCGGCTCGTTACTTTTGGGGTTAAGTCCGAAGGCAATGGTGGTTTCAAATATGACTCAACAGTTATTGAGCCAGAATTAGCAACCAGTTGGGAGCTGGTGGATGACGGTAATGCCTATGTATTTAAGCTCAGAGAAGACGCAACTTTCTGGGACGGCTCTCCGGTAACGGCTATGGATGTGAAATGGTCATTTGATCGGGCGGTATCCTTAGGTGGTTTCCCTGCGGTTCAGATGAAGGCTGGAGGCATGACTTCGCCGGATCAGTTTGAAGTGATAGACGAAAAAACATTTAAAGTAAAAATGACCTCTCCAAGCAAGTTGACATTGCCTGACCTAGCAGTGCCAGTTCCCATTATTATTAACAGCGATGTAGCAAAAAAGAATGCTACAGCTGAAGACCCTTGGGCAACAGAATATCTGCATAAAAATCCTGCAGGCGGTGGTGCCTATATGTTAGAGCGTTGGGATCCAGGTCAGCAGCTTGTTTATAAAAGATTTGACGACTGGAAAAACGGTGACTTACCAGCCATGAAACGGGTCATTGTGCGTGAAGTGCCCAGTGCGGCAACTCGTCGCGCATTGGTTGAAAGGGGAGATGTTGACGTTGCATTGGGTCTGCCAAATAAAGATTCAAAAGAATTAGCCGATGCCGGTAAATTAACAGTTGTTAGCTCAACCATCGACAATGCTCTTCACGCAGTGGGTATGAACCTTGAGTTTGAACCGTTTCAAAATGTGAAGGTACGCCAGGCCATTGCATATGCCTTACCTTATCAAGATATTTTTGATGCAGCCGCTTATGGCCTAGGTGAAAAAATGTGGGGTGGCGCGAGCATGAAGCCCATGACCGCAGAATGGCCACAGCCATTTCCATACTCGACCGATCTTGAAAAAGCAAAAGCATTATTAGTAGAAGCAGGTTATCCAGATGGCTTTTCTGTGCCTATCTCTATCAATCTAGGCTTTGCTCAGTGGACTGAACCCACTGCTTTATTAATGCAAGAAAGTTTGGCCAAAATCGGTATCAAAGCTGACATCAATAAAATTCCAGGAGCAAGTTGGAGAACCAAAGCGTTAGTGGAAAAAGGTCTGGAATTACACCTGAAAAACTTTGGTGGTTGGTTAAATTATCCTGATTACTACTTCTATTGGGTATACATCAAAGGCCATCTATTTAATTCCATGAATTATGACAATTCTGAGGTTGCTTCACTGGTCGATATCACCTTGCCAATGCCGGTGGATGCTCCCGATTATGAGCCCAATGTTAAGCGTCTGATGGAGATTGGTTTTGAAGAAGTTCCTATGGTCCCTATTTGGCAACCCACTTTAGAAGTTGCTATGCAGCCAGGGGTGGAGGGTTTTGTTAACTGGTTTCATAGGCAATTAGACATTCGTGCTTTTACTAAGCAGTAATTGAGGAACAATTTCTGTGTGGACTCAGAAATTAAAGCTAATTGGTCAGCGCTTTGCGCTGGCTACTCCTACGTTGTTGGGCGTCATCATCATTGCGTTCGCACTCACCAGAGCTTTACCTGGAGACCCCGCGGTTTATTTTGCAGGCATTACTGCTGACGAAGAATCCATTCAGCAGATACGTGAAGAGCTAGGGTTAGATAAATCTTTAGTTATTCAGTTTTTTGTCTATTGCGAAAACCTATTAAAAGGCGACCTGGGCGTTTCTTTAAGTACGGGTCAAAAAGTGTCAGAAGAGTTATCGAGCCGTTTTCCGGCATCACTGGAGTTGACACTGACAGGTCTCTTTCTGGCATTAATTACGTCCATTCCTCTTGGGATTTTGGCTGCTATGTATCCGAATTCTTGGGTTGATCATCTATGCCGTGTGTTGGTTACCGCTGGTGCATCCACACCCATATTTTTCAGTGGGTTATTCTTTGTGTTTATTTTCTATTACCTATTGGGTTGGGCACCATCACCCATTGGTCGGTTAGATTTTATTTATCTACCTCCTCCTCATGTCACTGGGTTTTACACTATTGATTCCATGATTGCAGGCGACACAGAAACGTTTTGGGCGTCATTAAAACAAATAGTTCTTCCGGCCATTACATTGGCCGTATTTGCACTTGCACCCATAGCCAGAATGACACGCTCAGCAATGTTAACTGCTTTGGGTAGTGAATATGTTAAGGCCGCAACTGCAAATGGATTAAACTCTCGAACCATTATTTTTGTGTATGCCTTAAGAAATGCTTCATTGCCGTTGTTAACCATAATGGGCTTAGTGTTTTCTTATTTGCTCGGCGCTAATGTATTAGTCGAAAAAGTATTTTCATGGCCAGGTATTGGTTCATTTGCCGTAGATGCATTAGTGGCTTCAGACTATGCCGCAGTGCAAGGTTTTATTCTTTGCATGGCTCTGTTGTTCGTATTTCTTAATCTGTTTATCGATATTTTATATACCTTAGTTGACCCAAGGGTGGGTATTGATGGCTAACTCTACTCTAAAACAACTTTGGTACATACTCAGTCAAAACCCGATTTCCTTATTCGCCATGCTGCTGTTTGGTTTGTTTGTTTTAGTAGCATTAACCGGGTGGATGTGGATTCCTTATGACCCTCTAGCCAGTAATACGTCCATCGCTTTACAGGCACCCAGTGCTGAGCATTGGTTTGGTACCGATCACCTAGGAAGAGATGTGTTTAGCCGAGTGGTGATTGCCACCCGATTGGATTTATTTATCGCCTTAAGTGCAGTGGCTATTAGTTTTGTGATTGGCAGTGCCTTGGGTTGTTTAGCTGGCTATTACGGTGGCTGGGTAGATCGAATCGTGGGTCGGTTGGCTGACACCATATTGGCGTTTCCATTATTTGTACTCGCCATGGGTATTGTGGCAGCAATGGGTAATTCATTAATTAATGTTATTTACGCCACTGCTCTAATCAATATTCCTTTTTATATTCGTGTCGCCCGAGCCGAAGTGACCATTCAGCGAAATCTACAATATGTGCAAGCGGCTTTATTATGTGGCAATACCCATTTAAGAACCCTGGCTTTTCACGTATTTCCTAATTGTTTGCCAGCATTAATGGTGCAGTTATCTCTCAATATGGGGTGGGCCATTTTAAACGCTGCTGGTTTATCTTTTATTGGGCTCGGCGTAAGGCCACCAGATGCAGAATGGGGAATTATGGTTGCCGAGGGTGCTAACTATATTATTTCTGGGGAATGGTGGTTAGCTTTGTTTCCAGGTTTCACTCTGATGCTGGCAGTGTTCTGTTTTAATCTGCTGGGAGATGCCCTGCGCGACTTAGTTGATCCCCAGAAAAGGACCTAATTACAGGTGAAGTCTTTTTTAGAAATAACCAATTTGGCAGTCAAATTCAATACTCGCCGGGGCGAGGTAACAGCAGTTACCGATGTAAACCTGAGTCTGAATAAAAGTGATGTAGTTGCTGTCGTAGGAGAAAGTGGCAGTGGTAAATCGGTAACTGCCTATAGCATTCTAAATCTGTTAGGGAAAAATGGCTGGGTTGATCAAGGCAATATTGAATTCGATGGCATGGACTTAATTAAAGCCAAAAAGAATTTAATCAAAAATATTCGTGGTCGAGAAATCGCCATGATTTTTCAGAATCCTATGTCTACTTTGAATCCCATTCGTAAGGTGGGTGACCAGTTGTCGGATATGCTCAGACAACATTCCCAGGCTTCCAAAGAAACCGCGCCCAAAAAAATTGCTCAGCTGTTAAATCAAGTTGAAATTAAGGATATAGACAGGGTTAAAAATGCTTACCCTTTTGAACTCAGTGGTGGTATGTGTCAAAGGGTAATGATAGCTTTGGCTTTGGCCTGTGATTCACGATTACTAATAGCGGATGAGCCCACCACAGGGCTGGATGTTACTACTCAAAAATCTATTATGGATTTAGTTTCTGGGTTAGCGAAAAAAAATAATCTTGCGGTTATTTTGATTACCCATGATCTGGGCATGGCCTCGGAGTATTGCAATAAGTTTATTGTGATGGAAAAAGGTCGAGTGGTGGAAACCAGTGACGATCATGAAATATTTAAAAACCCACAGCATCCATACACACAAAAACTGTTGGCAGCGACACCGGCTCAAAACTCTAAAGTTGAAGTCCTGACTCCAATCCCTCCAGAGTTTTTATTGGAGACACCACCAGAGCCATCTGAAGAGATTTTGCTTGCCATCGAAGGACTGGTCAAAACCTATGTGTTAACGGATACCAAGCATAAAACCTTTAATGCCGTAGACGGGGTCAATTTCAAAATCTACAAAGGTGAATGCATGGGTTTAGTGGGAGAATCTGGCTGTGGCAAATCCACCACTTCGAGAATAATTGCTCGGTTAGAGCAAGCCACCCAAGGCAGAGTTTTGTTTGAAGGGCAGGATTTAAATTTAATATCAGATAAACAGTTTATTAAAAGTGAATTTCGCAAACAAATTCAAATGGTCTTCCAGGATCCAACGGGTTCCCTAAACCCAAGGCATACGGTTTTTCAACTCATCGCTGAACCTTTAAAAAGACTGGAAAATATCACCGATAGATCTGAACTAGATAGCAAAGTTCATCAATTAGCCGACCAGGTGGGCTTGAATTCTGAACTTATCTTTCGATTGCCCCACCAACTGAGTGGTGGCCAAAAAGCCCGGGTAGGTATTGCCAGAGCCATTGCCGTTAAACCCAAGCTATTAATCCTCGACGAACCTACTTCAGCACTGGATGTCTCTGTGCAAGCAATCGTGTTGCAGTTATTAGAAAGATTACGACGGGAGTTAGGATTAAGTTATTTATTTGTGAGTCATGATCTGAATGTGGTGCGCATGTTGTCTCAACGAATTTTGGTGATGCAAAACGGAAAAATTGTGGAATCCGGAAATACTGATGAAGTCATGAATAATCCACAATCAGAATTTACCCAGACTTTGATTCAAGCTATACCCAAAATGGTTTCATAAGGAGAATAATTATGAGCGGACTTGGTGGTCTTAATAAAAGCCCAAATGGTGTCGTCATTAGCGTTGTTCAGTTGCAACTACCTGTTGTCGAAACCAAAGCAGATTTGGAGCAACAAACTCAAAAAATTGTGGCTATGGTCGGTAAGGCTCGCCGTAATTTAGATACCTGTGATCTGGTGGTTTTCCCTGAATATTCATTGCATGGTTTAAGCATGGATACCAATCCAGAAATAATGTGCTCTATTGACGGTCCTGAAGTTCAAGCATTCAAGGAAGCCTGTATTGAACATAAGATTTGGGGCTGTTTTTCCATAATGGAATACAACCCCAAGGGTAATCCTTACAACACAGGGTTGGTAATTGATGACCAAGGCGACATTCAAATTAATTATCGTAAGTTACACCCATGGGTACCGGTTGAACCTTGGGAACCGGGCAACTATGGCATTCCCATTTGTGATGGCCCAAAAGGCAGCAAGTTGGCATTAATTATTTGTCATGATGGTATGTTCCCTGAAATGGCGAGAGAGTGCGCGTATTTAGGTGCCGAAATCATGCTCCGAACTGCCGGCTATACTGCCCCGGTTAGAGAGGCTTGGCGATTCACCAATCAGAGTAATTCATTTTGTAATCTTATGGTGACTGCCAATGTTTGTATGTGTGGCAGTGATGGCTCATTTGATTCTATGGGTGAAGGCATGATTGTGAATTATGATGGCACTGTACTTAACCACGGCAAAACCGGACGGGCCGATGAAATTATTTCGGCTGAAGTTCGCCCAGATTTGGTTAGGGAGGCTCGTGTTCATTGGGGCGTCGAAAATAATATTTATCAGTTAGGCCATCGTGGCTTTGTGGCGGTAAAAGGCGGTGCTCAAGATTGCCCATACAGCTATATGGAAGACATGGTTAAAGGCAAATATCAATTACCCTGGGAAGAAGAAGTACGAGTAACAGATGGCACTAGCTGTGGTTTTGACGCGCCTACTCGTGAATACAATGGGTGAATAAAAAGGCTAAATTGTTACCTTGCAATGAATTGAACTGACCTATAATTATCAGACTGTACTTTGAGAATGACCCATTGTTCAACATCAAGGAAAATGGATGAAACTCTCCGTCATTCAAGGCGATATAACTACCTTGGCCGTCGATATCATTGTTAATGCTGCAAATGCTAGCTTATTAAAAGGCGCTGGTGTTTGTGGCGCTATCCATAACGCTGCTGGGCCAGACCTGCAAGAAGCCTGTAAGGCTTTGCAGGGATGCGACACAGGGCAAGCGAAAATCACTCCTGGCTTTGATCTGATTGCTAAGCACGTTATTCATACAGTCGGCCCAATTTGGAATGGAGGCCAAGACAACGAAGCAGAATTACTAGGTTTTTGTTATCGAAACGCCTTGATGCTTGCAGAGCAAGAGAAGGCTCACAGTATTGCGTTTCCTGCCATTAGTTGTGGTATTTATGGTTACCCTCTTGAGCAAGCTTGTCAGGTGTCTGTAGAAACCATTCTAGGCATCAGTGAGTATTTGCAAACTTTACAAGACGTGTATTTAGTGGCATTTGATTTAGCAACCAAAGAAGCTTGGGAGAAGGCTGTCACCAGTCAAGTGGCTTAAACTTGCACCTTCCCATACGCTAAAATTTTCATCGTTTTACCCACTCAGATCAACAATAACATCCCAACACTATTCCGAAAAATAGGAATTAATTGTCTTCAATAACGGCTCAAACCTTACTGGATTCTCCTGCAATGAAATAAGCCCTGCGTCTGATGCTTGTTTCTGTTCTTGTTGGCTATGGCTAATACTCAAGCCAATAAAGGGTGTTTCCAAAAACTCAGCTGTCAGTTCTTTAATGTCATTTAATTTGTCGACACCGTTAATTTGAGTATTGGCAATTATCAGATGATACTGATCGTCTTTAAGCATCTTGCTTGCTTGATTATAAGTAGGGGCAACCTGCAAATCAGCATCGTTAACTGCAAATAGCCGCCTACATAGTTTGATATTAATTTCACTGTTATCAATGAGTAAAACATTCATCATGGGTTTCACTATGGTGAGTTGTTTTAGCTTTTCTAATATCCGGTTGTAGGGTGTTTGAGCTTGTTTGGCTAATAGTACTAAATCTTTTAATGCAATAGGCTTATGAAGGTTTTTAAAGTAGGGGGTGTCCAGGTCAGAGCCAAATGGTGTCATCAAAATATTTTGTTTCGAGTTTTTACTCAACCAAAAGAGCAAGCCAGGCTCTAAATCGTACCCATTAATCAAGACAAAATCCGGTTTAGGTTCTGTGTTCAACAATTCTTTTATGTTTTCAGAATTCTCACAGTGGGTACAGTTAACGCCAAAATGATTCAAATATTTTTCAACCACAAATTGAAGATGTGGATTGCTGGCAAGTACTAACCCGTTTTTAATGTTCATTTCATGTTTGGGAAACGCTTCAGTGGTTTCAGGAGTGTCAAATGTCAAACTGAATGAAAAACAGGTGCCTTCTCCGGGTTTTGAGGTCACGTCTATTTCTCCACCCATAAGTTCCACGAGCTCTTTGCACAGGGCCATGCCCAGGCCTGTGCCGGTTTGTGAGCCTCCGGGTAGCATAGCGGTAAAAAGTTTGTCTTTTATTTCTGGTGAAATACCTGTGCCTGAATCTGAAATTTTAAATAGAGCCGTAGCTTTATTGTGTTGCCAAGTCTCTAAGGTGACTTGCACCAGTACTTGGCCTTTCTCGGTAAATTTAACAGCATTACGAATAAAATTATTGAGCACTTGCTTCAAGCGTATAGGGTCTCCAACCACTCTTTCAGGAAGGTTTGGGTCAACGAAGTTGATCAGTTCAATTTCTTTGGTGCTGGCTTGTTCACTAAACAACCTCACCGTGGATTCGAGCATATCTCTAAAATCAAACTCTACATGGTCTGGCTCTAGTTGCTGCAATTCCAGTTTATGAAAATCAAGAATATCTCGGACTAGATCAAGTAGTCGGCTGGAACTGTTTTGGCAGGTTAGCAGTATGTCCCGCTGATCAGCGTTGAGCTCACTCGCCGACAGCAGCTCAAGCAATCTGAGTACCCCTTGTATGGGGGTTTTTAGCTCGTGACTAATGTTGCTTAAAAATCGGCTTTGGGCCAGCCGTGACGCTTCTGCTTGTTCCAATTTGTGCTTAAGTGATTCTAGATCATTATCTGACATGACCGGCTCCAAGAAGGGTATTCATATCAGGTTAGCAGGCTAGCTTACGAATGTTGTTTTTCCAGTGGAGACACTGACATGGGTAAGGTACCCTAGCCGCAAAATCTTTCTGCACAGGGGAATTCCATGGGGCGTTTTAGGGCACTTGAGGCCTACGAGTCAGAGGGTAAGTTTTCACAGAGAGTTATTGAAAGAGATTTTGGCGATCTACCTGATCACGAAGTCATGATCAAAGTTAGCTATTCCTCCCTCAATTACAAAGATGCGCTTTCTGCATCTGGACATAAAGGCATCACTAAGCAATATCCTCACATTCCAGGCATTGATGCCGCAGGCGTGGTGGTTTCAGACAGTAGTGGTCGCTTCAACCCAGGAGATCAAGTCATTGTGGTTGGATTTGACCTTGGCATGAATACTTATGGTGGCTTCAGCGAGTACATTTCGGTGCCAGCGGCTTGGCCTGTGCCGTTACCCAAAGGCATGACGCAACAACAGGCCATGATGCTGGGTACAGCAGGAATTACCGCGGGCTATTGTGTTGAAAAGCTAAGTTTGAATGGCTTAGATCCAGAAGCCGGTCCGGTAGTGGTCACTGGTGCTTCAGGTGGAGTTGGTAGCATCGCCTTGGCATTACTGGCTCAATTGGGTTTCGAAGTGCATGCAGTATCTGGTAAACCCGAAGCTGAAACCTGGCTTCATGAAATCGGTGCTGAAACGATTTTATCCAGAGAAGAATTAGCAGAGCATAGTCACAAAGCACTTCTTGAGCAGAGGTGGGCCGGGGCAGTAGATACAGTAGGTGGCGAAACCTTAGTCAACATAATTAAAGGCTTGCAGTTTGGCGCATCGGTAACCGCCTGCGGAATGATTACAGGCACATCGTTACCTGTTGATATTTTTCCTTTTATATTACGTGGTGTGCAATTACTTGGTGTTGCCAGTGCAGATGCGACAACCGCTGACCGACGTCGAGTATTGGGTAAGCTAAACAGTCTATGGAACATCAATAACCTGCCGGGCATGGTAAGAGTGGTTGGATTAGAACAACTTCCTGAAGAAATTGACAACATGCTACAAGGCAAGAGTTTTAAAAGAGTGGTTGTAGACGTAAGCAGCCAATCAAAATAATTAAGGATATAAATGAATACTGACAGCATTCGTCTTGAGCCCAGTTGGAAAGAAAAACTAATAGACGAATTTTCAAAGCCCCACATGCAACAACTTAAACAGTTTTTGTTGCAAGAAAAACAAGCGGGTAAAGTAATCTACCCAAAGGGTGAAGACATTTTTAATGCTTTCGCCTACACACCTTTTGATAAAGTAAAAATAGTGATCTTGGGCCAAGACCCATACCACGGCCCGAACCAAGCACACGGTTTAAGCTTTTCAGTTCGTCCAGGCATTAAAACGCCACCATCGTTAGTAAACATGTACAAAGAATTGGCTACAGATATAGGCTTTCAAATTCCTAACCATGGCAACTTAACTCACTGGGCGCAGCAGGGAGTACTGTTATTAAATGCAGTATTAACTGTGCAGCAATCCATGGCGAACTCTCACCAAGGAAAAGGTTGGGAACTGTTTACAGACCGCGTAGTGGAAACTGTAAATGAATTAGCACCGCCCACAGTATTCATGTTATGGGGTAGCTATGCTCAGAAAAAAGGTCGAGTCATTGATCCAACTAAACATTTGGTATTAAAAGCGCCGCACCCGTCTCCCCTATCTGCCCATCGTGGTTTTTTTGGTTGCAAGCATTTTTCCCAGGCCAATGCTTGGTTGGAAAGTATTGGAAGAGGTGGGGTTGAATGGCAGCTGCCGGGGTAGGGTTTTGTTTTTGTGCTAAGAAGTAAGAGCCAAATAAAACGAACCCTGGATTAATAAAGATATTAAAAATTTAGACAAACCCTAAACCCGTATTGAACAAAAACCATCAAATCAATAAGCTCCTAGATAATAAATCCCAACAAATTTGGAAGCGCAAATGGGCCTACTAGACAAAGCCAAAGAACTAACAGATAAAGTCAATGAGTCGGTCACTTCCTTTAGCAGTGACGAAGTCATAGCCAACACCATTATTAAAGCTGTTGAAAAACAAGAAAAGGTAAATGCACTGTTAAAAGAAAGTGGCTGTAATTACCGGGTAGCGGATATCGACTTGGGTATGGGTATTCCTCCTACGGTTACTTTTGGCGTCCGTCGTGTTAGTGAGAGCAGTGATCCAGAATCAGGTGAAGACGCGTAAACGCTAGTTGATTAGATGGTTAGCATCTGAGTTTTTGCACTTAGTTCAAACGTCTAACAGTATTTGGTCGCCATAAACGGCGACGTTAATTGGTATTACTTTCAACATTTGGATGATCAATGGATTCATTAACACAACTCACCTTTGGGGCGGCCTGTGCCGAGAAAATTCTTGGCAAAGAGGTAGGTCGAAAAGCAATGGCTTGGGGGGCTATTATTGGTACTCTCCCAGATCTAGATGTGTTTCTTCCAATGGGTAGCCCGGTCAATGACTTCGTTTATCACCGGGGTTTTAGTCATTCCATTTTTGTATTAGCGCTGTTATCACCCATATTGGCTTGGCTCATCACTGTTATTCATCCAACAACCAAGAAATACTATTTAAAGTGGTTGGTACTCACCTTTGTTATATTGCAAGGTAGTGTGTTGTTGGATCTGATGACTATTTATGGAACACAGATCCTTTGGCCATTTGATAAAACACCTTTGGCCTTACCCGTATTTTTTATTATTGATCCCTTCTTTACTTTACCTATTTTGATTGGGTGCATCGCGGCTCTCGTGGTTAAGCGAACGAATTTGATAGGCCATAGGATTAACAGTATCGGGTTAGTAATGAGCTCGGCATATCTTATTTGGGCAATAGTTGCGTTTCAAATAGTGGATCATAGAGTAAAAGAAAAATTACAAAGCCAAGGTATTGCGTATTCGCAAGTGGTGTCATCGCCAGGACCATTTAATACCTTGCTGTGGCGAGTCATCGGAATTCAAGACGATCAATATTTTGAATCCTACTATTCTTTATTAGATGGTGATGCACCTCTATATGTAGATTTTTACCCGAGGAACTTAGAATTAAGCGCTGGTATTGAAGAGCATCCGCCGGTGACAAAATTAGAGCACTTTACTAGAGGCTATTTCGCTTTTTCGCAGATTGATGACGATATTGCCATGACTGATTTAAGGATGGGTTCCGAGCCAAATTATGTCTTTTCTTTTAAAGTGGCAGAGGTTCAAGATTCAACCATTGTTCCTACCGAAGATGTGCAGCTAGAAACCCCCAGAGACTTTAGTAGACTTGGTTGGATTTGGGATAGAATCTGGACACCGCTACCCCAGAAGTAAATCATCACTTAGCTAGAAGTGGCCTACCTGAATGTAGGCCATGGCCTTCACGAGCTGTATTGTACTGTTTCAGATTTGGCTTTTTTCTTCCTGCCATTGAGCATCCAGCCAATGGGTGTGTGACGTACCAATAATTGATAACTTAAAAAAGAAAGGCTTAATGTTACCAGTAGTACAGCTGCCATTTTAATCCAAATAGATATTTGTACTTCAATTAGCATGACCTGCATAAAAACCGCAATAGGTAAGTGAACAATATAGACCCAGTAAGAAGCATCAGAGATATATCTCATTTGGGTACTGGCTTGGGATAAGCATTTTTTCCCCAGGTACAAACAAATACTCACTAAGTAAAATGCAAGGTAGGCTTCCACTACTGCGATGATAATGCTGTCACTAAATGACGGTTTAAGGCTAATCAGGTTGCCGGTATTGAGTTCCTCTATGTTGATCGTTGGCAAAGATTGCAACAACAGTAAATAGAGTACAACCGCGGCAGTTGTCTTCCACCAGATACCTATACCCATCTTGTCGATGACGTGCATATTCTGAAATAGAAACCACCCTAATAAATAGTAAACACCATACAATGCGAACGGCCAAAATTGTGGAGTGAGCGAGTCCGGGGCTGGTAGGTATCCGGTGTATCCAATGGCTAAGAAGTATCCGGGAATGGAGAGCGCTGGAATCACTAGCCACAGTCCGATTGTTGAGTTAAGAAGTTTTCCTATTATTTGGTTGATAGCTGGAATAGAAAACTTGGCTAATACCAGCGTACAAATTCCAAAAAATAATAAGTAATATAAAAACCATAAATGTGCCGACCTGGGGCCTAAATCGTATGGATGCTCTATGCCTACTTGTTGAGCTTCATATATCTGTGCGGCTAATTGGGTAAACAGGCTTTGGTATTCAACCTCAGTAATATGATAAGAAATGATTAAAACCAGAACTATCATGACTATGGGTAAGAAAATCATGAATGGCAGTAGTATGCGAAGGCTTCTGTTCTTTAAAAAACCCATTAATCCCCGTTTTTGAACTAGCAGACAGGCGAAGAATCCTGATACCAAAAAGAACAGTTGCATTCGAAAGCTATGCAGAAACACAGTTAATGAATCGATGAAATGTAAACCATCAGGGCCGCCGCCCGGAACCAGATGTCGATAGGTTTCACCGTAAGTATACAAGCAGTGCAATAGCACACCCGCCATCATGGCAAGGGCTCGAATACCATCCATATAATGTAACCTTGAAGAAGGGGTCATAGTGTTTCCTCATTCCTTTAAAGCGATTAAAACTACACTTATCATAAAAAAAATCTTTGTCATCCGGTTGAAAAGTACACCAGTGGTTAGAATGGATGCTGGATGGAAAATAATGCGGATCAACGGTCATTATTAAGTGAACACATTAAAATGCCTACACGCAGCTTATGAGATATTACTCAATACTATTTAAACCGATAGAATTTATGAACTCGCTACCCCAACTTGCTTCAAAACATAGTATTCCATTCTTAGTCTTAGCCTGCTATTTGATAATTCTCGCTAATGTCTATGATGTGCAAGCTGCGTTACTTGGCACTTACATGGTTAGACTACTTTGTAGGATATCCATACTAATGGGTATTTGCTTTTTTGTTATAAGTCCTATTTTACGCAAATGGAGGCAATTGCAAACATCATTAGTGATTCGAGCCTCTTCGATGATTCCCATTATTCTTGGTATCTCCCTATTAATGGCCATTGTTGAGTATGGGCTGCTACATGGGTTAGGTGCTCATAAGGTCTTAGATATCAAACGGCTTATGCAGTTTCTTGGATTTGTATATGCAGGTTTTCTCTCGATCTGGACAGTCATCTATACGTTACAAGCAAGTCGAAATTTGCCAGAAGATGAACATCCGAGTATTTATTCAATTCTTCAGCTTCTTGGTTGGAGCATTGCCATCTTATATTGGCTATTTAGTGCGCTGGTTACTTCAAATATTGAGCATGATCTAGCCACCATGATTTGTTGGTCAATTTTATTAGGAAGTGTGAAACTACTGATCAGTCATTTTATATTACGCCCTTTCTTCAAATATCAGGTAAAGCAAACAGATAATGTGCTAAAGATGATTGGGCAAGGGGCCATACTCTGTTTTTTATGTACATTCCTGGTTTTGTATTTATTAATTCTTTGGCAAGTCATCACACCTATTGCCGCCCAAACTCCGTTACCTCTTGCGGTAATTATTTTTACGGTTATTTTTGGTTTTTTACTTATTTGGTCTTTTTTATACAACACTTGGTTGGTCTGGCAAATAAAGCAGACTGCTATTCGACAACAGCTGGCTTTGGAACAAGCGGTTACTCAGGCTAAGCTACATGGTTTAAAGCAACAATTGAATCCACACTTTTTATTTAATACCTTAAATTCATTGCGTGCACTCATTTTAAAAGACCAGCATGCTGCCCGAGATATGGTGACCTACCTCTCTAATTTCTTGCGATTTAGTCTGTATCAAGTCGACTCTAATACCATTGAGCTGGGTACAGAAATAAATGCGGTTAAACAGTTTATTGATATTGAAAACGTGCGCTTTGACCATTCACTGATAGTAAACTGGCAATTGGATGCAGAGCTAGAAAAAGCTCAAGTAGCGCCTTTTTGTTTGCAGGCGTTGGTAGAAAACGCAGCTAAATATGGCCGTAAGATAGACGGCGAGATAACTACTTATATTTCAATAAAGCGAATAGATAATGAATTACAGATTGAAGTCATGAATACCGGTAGTATTCAAAAATCTAGAGAGAAGGGCATAGGGCTGAGTAACACTCGAGAGCGACTCGCGTTAATATTTGGAGACAGTGCAAACTTGACTTTATATGAACAAGACAGCCATGTGATTGCCTGCATTCGCCACCCTTACATTGAGCTTGAATCTTAGGCGTGAATAATGAAAGTGTTGATAATTGATGATGAGCGTTTAGCTCGCGATGAACTACGTTATCTTCTGACCAGTTTCTCGCAGATTAAGATTATTGGTGAAGCGAAGGGCATAGAGGATGCACAAGCGTTAATTGAAGACGAAAAACCAGATTGTATTTTTCTTGATATTAATATGCCAGGGGGCGATGGTTTTAAGCTATTGGAAAGCCTGACCTTTTTTCCTCATGTTATTTTCACGACTGCATATGCTGAATTTGCGTTAAAGGCTTTCGATGTGGGTGCCATTGATTATCTAGTGAAGCCGATTGATCCTAAGCGTTTAGAGTCTGCAATTTCTAGGGTGACACCAAAGATTAAAGTGGAAGAAGATAGCGATTGTGCTCTTGGCTTGGATGAACATATTTTTATTAAAGATAATGACCAATGCTGGTTTATCCCAGTGAAAAAAATATGTCTGTGTGAATCAATTGGTAACTATACCCGGATTTATTTTGATGGAAATAAACCTATGATTAAAAGGTCACTGAGCTATCTTGAGTCTCGTTTACCAGCGAGCCATTTCTTTCGAGCTAATCGACATTTTATTGTTAATCTTGAGTTTATTAGAAATATCGAAGTTTTGGAAAATAATGGTCTCGAAATAACGGTGAATGGCGTGTCACCTATTGAAATGTCTCGGCGCCAAGCACAAAAATTTAAAGCAATGCGCGGACTGTAGCAAAGGTTTTCAGTCAGGTTAAAACCATTGTTTAGGCTCTGGCTTAAGAAACCAATGCCACATTTAGAAACGATGTAAACACCACTACAATTAGACCGGCGGTATAAAAGGTCATGTATTTAACCGGCAGCATGGGTTCCAGTTGCTTGGGTGGAATGATTAAAGCAAAGCAAAAAAACATACAGGCGATCAAGCTTAACCAAAGCCCAGACATTAACGCAGCAAACTCCAGCACCAGCATGATCGCAAACGTCACCCATCTTAAAACAGTCATGGTTTTTAAAGCTCTCCAGAAGGACTAAGACAAAAATAAATCATAGACTGGGTTGTCATTTTCTTCCCAGTATGGGTAACCCAGGGTTTTTAGAAACTCTTGCAGCTCAGGCTTATCGACATCTGGTACCTGTAAACCCGCTAATACCCGTCCGTATGCTGCTCCATGATTTCGGTAGTGAAACATAGATATATTCCAACGATCGCCAACTACTTTTAAAAAATTCAATAATGCACCAGGGCGTTCAGGGAATTCAAAACGAAATATCTTTTCATTTTCAACACCATGGCCTCTGCCACCCACCATGTGTCGAACGTGAGACTTAGCCATATCGTTATCGGTAAGATCTGTTACCGGATAATTTTTTTCTGTTAAAGCATTTACAATTTCCTGTCTCTCTGAGCTACTGCTGATTTTCAAGCCTACGAAAATTTGTGCTTTTTGTGGATCGTCATAACGATAATTAAATTCTGTCACCATTCGCTTTCCAATTACGTTTAGGAACTTCTGGTAGGCTCCAGGTCTTTCAGGAATGGTAACTGCCAAAATGGCTTCGCGCTTTTCACCAATTTCAGCTCTTTCCGCAACATATCTTAAGCGGTCAAAATTCATGTTGGCCCCTGAGCAGGTGGTCACTAGTTTTTTTCCAGTAACTTGGTGCTCTTCAATATATTTTTTAAGACCAGCAAGACCCACAGCACCTGCAGGCTCGGCAATGGATCGGGTGTCATCAAAGATATCTTTGATAGCAGCACATATTTCATCGGCAGTTACGGTAATGACATCGTCGACATGGTCTTTGCAGACTTCCCAAGTGTGTTTTCCAATTTGGGCCACAGCAACGCCATCAGCAAAAATGCCTACCTGAGATAAAACAACTCTATCGCCGGCTTCTTTTGCTGCCGCTAAGCATGCAGACTCTTCAAACTCGACACCATAGACCTTGGTAGTTGGGCTCAGGTATTTCACATAGGCAGCGATTCCTGCTATCAAGCCTCCGCCGCCGACTGGAATAAACATGGCATCAATATCACTTTCTTGATGCAGAATTTCTCTCGCTATCGTGCCCTGACCCGCAATGATTTCTGGGTCGTCATAGGGGTGGATATACACCAAGCCTTTTTCTTCAACTAGCTTCTGGGAGTGTTCGAACGCTTCGTCAAACGTATCGCCGTGGAGCACAACTTTGCCGCCACGGGCTCGTACTGATGCCACTTTAATGTCAGGTGTGGTTTTAGGCATCACAATGGTTGCTTTTACAGACATCAGTCGTGCTGACTCAGCTAAGCCCTGAGCGTGGTTACCCGCCGAAGCCGCAACAACCCCTTTGGCTTTTTCTTCTTCAGTCAAATGGGCCATTTTGTTGTAGGCACCGCGAAGCTTAAAAGAGAATACAGGTTGCAGGTCTTCGCGTTTAATTAAAATGTTATTGTCCATGCGCTTACTGATGGTAGGGGCTTTTTCTAGCGGGGTTTCAACAGCGGCGCCATAAACTTTGGCGGTTAGGATCTTTTTAACGTAGTGCTCAAGCATTGCAGACCTGTGGGGGCGGATATTAACAAAGGCGCGGATTTTACCGGAAAGCACGAAGTGAGTCAGTTATAATAGAACTAAATTGAACACTAATTGGGCAACGATGATATGACTCAAGACGAATTAAAATTAGCGGTAGCGCAAGCGGCTATTTCTTTTATTGAGCCTGACCTGAGAGCGGATACCATTTTGGGGATTGGTACAGGCTCTACTGCGAATATGTTTATTGATGAGCTGGCTGCATTTAGAACTGACTTTAAAGGTGCTGTTGCCAGTTCAGAAGCTTCAGCTGAGAGGCTTAAAGGTCATGGTATTGAAGTGTTTGATCTTAATGATATTTCTGCCATGGACTTCTATATAGATGGTGCGGACGAAGCGAATAAAAAACTGGAATTAATTAAGGGCGGTGGCGCTGCTCTTACCAGAGAAAAGATTGTCACTGCCGTTGCCAAAAAGTTTGTATGCATTGCAGATGAGTCAAAGGCTGTGGAAGTGTTGGGTGGTTTTCCACTACCAGTCGAAGTGATTCCAATGTCCCGCAGTTATGTGGCCAGAGAAATAGTGAAGCTGGGTGGGCATCCTGTTTATCGAGAAGGCGTTGTTACTGACAATGGCAACCATATTCTGGACGTTCATGGTATGAAGATAGAAAACCCGGTTGAGTTAGAAAACAATCTAAATTCAATTGTGGGAGTCGTAACTAACGGGCTATTTGCGGCTCGACCGGCAGATGTGCTGCTTTTGGGTACGGCAGAGGGCGTGAAAACCTTTACTGTTGCCAATACAGTTGCCCAAGATGGCAATTATTTTTAATTAACAATCCCTTAAAAGTTAAAAAGAGGTCTGCTATTAAGCGCCTCTTTAGCGAAAGCCATTATGCTTAATCTAGCAATTTTGCCACGATATTGAGCAAGGTATCTGGGTGGAAAGGTTTGACGATCCAGCCAGTTACCCCAGCAGATTTTCCTTCCTGTTTTTTTTCATTTTCACTTTCTGTGGTGAGCATCAATATAGGTGTGGCTTTATAGCTGGGTAAACCTCTTAGCTCCTGTGTTAACTCCACACCGTTCATATTTGGCATGTTGCGGTCAGTGAGCACCAAGTCGAATACTGCGCTCTTGGCTTTAGTGAGCGCTTCCTTACCGTCTGGAGCCTCTTGAACCTCATGCCCTTTTGACTTGAGCGTAAATGATGCAAGCTGGCGTATAGAGCTGGAATCGTCAACAACTAGAATGCTGGCCATTATTTGGAAATCTCAGTTAACAATTGAATATACCTTCTCAGGTTAGTCCATAATTCCAATTTGAAAACCAAGATTTGTAGTTATTCCACTCTCTGCCAGGTTTGAGTTCGGCCCAATGCGGCGATCCCCATAAAGCCCCTCACATCCAGCAGGTCTGGGTTGTCTTGAAGAGAAATTTTAGCTCTGTAGGCTCTGCCCCGGCTGGGATCTAGGATTTGACCCCCTTGCCAAACTCCATCTTTAAGTGTAAGTCCCCAGATGATTTCCATGCCTTCTATTGGGTGGTTTTTAAGGTCGCCTTTACACTTGCTGCAAACACTGCCTTTGTCCTCGGGTATGAGTAGCTCCAAGAGTTTTCCCCTGAGCTCACCGTCCTTTTGATAAAGTTCGACAATGCTTTGTCTTTGTCCAGTTTCATCATCCACTGAGACCCATTTGCCGATAACGGATGGGTCTTCAGAAAACGCAAGATTGGCAGTAAATAGTGTGACGATCACAAGTAGAATTGATTTCATTTTTTCTCCGGTCTTTGTTGTTTTTATTCCCGTGCAGCTTTCAACTTATCAGAAAATTTCAAGCTATCAAATAACGTAAGCCCAAAATGTAATTCACTCTACAAATTGTGATGGCTTAAGTGATTCGCAACGGGAATTGTCGAGCTAATTTCAGCTCGACCATAACTATTCAAGGTGATACCAAATGCGCCGAGCGAGCATTTAAAACATCAATCAAATCCTCGGGGGAGATCGAAATTTGCAATCCACGCTTACCACCACTGACAAATACTTCTTCTAACTCAGTGATGCTGCTATCTACAAAAATGGGCAATGATTTCTTCTGTCCAAAAGGACTAATGCCTCCAACCAGATAACCTGTCGATTTTTCAGCTAGGTTCGGATCAGCCATCATTAATGCTTTGTATTTCGAAGCTTTTGCCAGATGTTTAAGATTAAGTTGGCTACTAACGGGTACCAATGCCGCAACACAGGGTGGCTTATTCTTTTCAGAACTCGCTAAAAGCGTTTTAAACATTATATTGGTAGGAACCCCCAGTGCTTTGGCAGCAGCTTCACCATAACCTAGATCATGGGTATCCGTTTCATACTCATGAAGTTTGAAGCTAACCTTTAGTTTCTTAAGTAATTGGATGGCTGGAGTCATAATTTTAATTTGCGTTACCAGACTGCTGGAAATTTTCTGCGATTTTATCCAGCGCATCGCCGGTTAATCGATTAATGATCCAGTCATCATGTTCCACTGATCCCATGGAAGCATAGAAATCTCGGGCAGGTTGATTCCAGTCCAGTACTGTCCATTCAAATCGACCACAGTTTCTGTTTTTTGCCTGCGCTGCCACGTAGCAAAATAAAGATTGGCCGAAGCCATAACCTCTAAATTCAGGATCAACAAATAGATCTTCCAGATACAAACCGGGCTTGGCCAAGAAGGTAGAGTAATTTTGAAAAAACAGTGCGAATCCCACTGGTTTAGATTGATAAAAACCGATGACAACTTCAGCGACAGGATTATCAAACAGAGTGTCCTTAAGCTTTTCTTCAGTGGCTTCAACCATGGGTAGTAGTTTTTCGTATTCAGCTAAAGACCTGATGAAATGCAGAATAGTAGGAATATCTAGTTCAGTAGCAGGCTTAATTTCAAATTGTTCAATGGCAGAATTCATGACAAATAACTGAGTGGTTAAATAAGAGCATTAAATTATAAGAAGACTCCAGATCTGGGCAAAATGATGGTTCTGTGTCAGGGATCAATTAAAGGAATGCCCGGGAACTTGAAGCAAACTTCTAATCCGCCTTCTGGATGATTACGTGCGCTGATTTCTCCATGATGTCTTTTGACCACTTGATAGGCGATTGAAAGTCCAAGACCTGCGCCATTTCCTTCGTTTTGCACTGCTCTATAAAAGGGCTCAAAGAGATGGGCTATGATTTCTTCAGACGCCCCAGCGCCTTTATCTCTAACCGTCACAATTACCTGATTGTCTTGGTCAAAAGTATTTACATCAATCGCAGTGTTTTCGGGTGTGTAGCGAATGGCATTTCTGACTACGTTTTCAATGGCGCTTTCGAGTAGCTGGCTTTCTCCTTGAACAGTCAAGGTATGCTGTGCATTCAACACCACAGATCTGTTGGATGCTTGAGCTTCGAAATTGGCGTCATCGACAATTTTGTTGATCAATTGCGATAGATCTAAAGCAACCATTTGCACATGTTGCATTTGGTTTTCTAAACGGGACAGCTTCAATACCTGGGCGATCATTTGCTCCAGTTGATTCGATTCTTTTTCGATGCGGTCTAGAGTACTGGTCATCACATCTGGTGCTTTTAAATGGGCAATACCTAATGCCACTTGGATTCGTGTCAACGGTGACCGCAATTCATGACTCACATTTGAAAGCAATCGTTGCTGGGCATGAATTAGATTTTCTAACCGAGCAGCCATGTCATCAAAGTCTCTTCCAAGTGCACCGAACTCATCATGGCGCAACACGATTTCGTCTCCAAGACGGGTGTCTAATCGGCCTTGGGCCAAGCTTCGGGCGGCGCGTCTCATTTTGGTGATGGGTCTGGAGAACGACCAGGCCAATCCGGCGCTCAAGAAACAGCTCAGAATGAGTGCCAAAGCCGCGACGATCCAGCGGTTTTCCAACCTAGGTGGCAGCGCCTGCCCCTCAGGAAAGGGAACCCCTTTCAATAGCAAAAAATAATGCCGGTCGTTTACTTGCAAGTGAACTGGGCCTAACCAGACCTCAGTTGCAAATAAGCCTATGACGGGTTTTTCAGATTCCAACATCTCGGTCATCATGGGAATCACTTTTCGATTGGGTCTGGGGTTGCCAATCATTCGAAAATCATCATCAATCATAATGATTTGAATTTGTTCTCGCTCATTGATGCGCTGAATTTGGTGAATGGCATCCGGGCCAAAGCGAGCGTAGAACGAAACAATGCGTCTGGCTTGTCGTCTTAGGATTCGGTCGTAGCTGTCATCAGCTGCGATCATTCGATAAGGGGTGGAATAGTGTTGAACTACAAAGGTGGTAGCCGAAATAATCAGTACTAAAGTAATCCAGAACCATATAAAAAATTTTCCAAACAGGCTATGCCAGGGGTTAAGCCTGGCTAGCCAGTGTTCTTGGATCACTCTTGTTCCTCTGCCGCATTTTCCTCGTCAGTGAACATATAACCTACACCTCGAATCGTTTTGATTCGTTGTAGGTCTGGTGCAACGGCCTGTATTTTTTTCCGCAGGTTGCTCACGTGCATATCAATAGATCTGTCGTAAGCTTCAATCCTTCTACCCAGTGCGGCTAGGTTTAAAGAATTTTTATCTACTACTTTGTTGGCTTCAATCATCAGAGTTTGTAACACTTTAAACTCTGTGGTGGTTAACTCTAGTATGTTGCCTTCAGCTTTTGCGCTGTGGGTGGATGTGTCTAACTCGATACCACCAACGTCCAAGTGAATTTGCTTTTGCTCTGGAGACATATCCATTTGTGAGCGACGAATTAGAGCTTTTACACGAGCCACTAATTCACGATGAGAATAGGGTTTAGGAAGGTAGTCATCCGCTCCAAGTTCAAGTCCTAACACTCGATCCATTTCATCACCTTTCGCAGTGAGCATCAGAACAGGCGTTAAAATCTGTTTCTTTTGGCGAATGATTTTTAGAACTTCAAAACCGCTCATATCAGGCATCATCACATCCAGCAATATTAGGTCATAGTCCTTTTCTGCTTTCGCGATACCGTCAGCGCCGTTATGGGCAGTGTCGAGTTTGAAACCTTCAATTTCCAGATATTCTTTCAGCAACTGACCTAGGTTGAAATCGTCGTCAATCAGTAGCAGATGGTGGTTGGCTTGCTCGGTCATAGTAAGTACCCAATAAAATTAGTGGAATTCTTTCTAATCGAAAGTTTTTATTCAAAACGGTTTACCCAACCTTTACCGGGTCTAAGCTTATCTTTGCGTGTTCTAAGATTCTTAAACCTTACGGGAGTTCAGTTGTGGGTCAGTTGATAATTTCTAAGTTCACAAACTGCTTGTTTTTAGCCGTTTTAGTCTTGCTTCCTGCAACCGTTATGGGGGCTGAAAACGAAAACATCAATACTGGGATTCAACTGGCTAGAATGCTCAAAGAGTTGAAACTGTCTGATCAACAACAGTCGCAAATTAATGAGATATTTGAAAATGACCAACTCGTTCAGGTGCAATTTCAGAATCAAAGGAATCGTTTGGAATTGAGGTATCAGGAGTTGATTTCTAGCGGTTCAATTGAACCTGCTACTCAGCGCTCAATTAATCAAGCAAGACAGTCTTTAAATCTCAGAACAAAAATGCAAAAAGTAAAAGTTCATCAACAAGTTATGTCGGTGCTTACCATGGAGCAGAAAGAAAAGGTTGTAGAAAAAGCCTACGGCACGGGCGATTAACTTTACAGGTAAACTTTTTCCACGCGGGGCATTACTCTGGTTAACAATTCATATCCTATGGTGCCGCAGTGCTTGGCCACTTCATCCACTGGCAAATTAGCGCCCCAAAGCTCAGCTATGTCACCACATTGAACCTCTTCAAGATTTGAAATGTCGACACAGAGCATATCCATGCTGACGGTTCCCACCAGTTTAGCTATTTTTCCGTTAATCCAAACCGGTGTGTTATTTGGAGCATGTCTTGGGTACCCATCACCATAGCCAATAGCCAGAGTTGCTATGACTGAGTCAGACTTGGCTGTCCATCGGCCGCCATAACCCACGGACTCCCCAGCTTTAATTTGATGAATGTCGATAATGGGTGAGTTCAGGGTCATGGCAGGTTTTAAGCCCAGTTCTTTAGCTGTTTTATCTGCACTCGGGCTTGCTCCATAGAGCATTATGCCCGGCCTTATCCAGCTGCCATGGGCTTCAGGCCAGAAAAAAATGCCTGGTGAGTTACAAAGACTTGTTTCACATGCTTTATCAGTTAAAGAATTGAATAACTGAATTTGGCGTTGGGTGTGGGCATTGCCGATTTCATCGGCTCTGGCAAAGTGGGTCATTAAGGTAACTGATGCCACTGTTTCTAGCTCTGAAAGTGCTGTCAGTGCAGCAGGCACTGAGTTTGGCGGTAAACCCAATCTGTGCATTCCGGTATCGACTTTAAGCCAGACATTCCAATGTTGATTTGGTAGTGAACATGCCGTTAGCCAGTCAATCTGTTCGAGCTTATGCACTACCAACCATAGGTTTAAGTCATTAGCTTTTTGCAACTGATCCGGATTCGCAACTCCTTCCAGAAGCAGTTTATTTTGGTTAATGCCCGCAATATGCAGTGCTTCTGCCTCTGCTAAGGTGGCCACCGCGAAGCCATCGGAGTTATGTAATGCTTTGGAAATTTGTTGTGCGCCATGACCATAACCATCCGCCTTAACTACCGCCATGCGCTTGGAATTGGGAGCTAATGAGTGAGCGACGGAAAAGTTATGTTGGACGGCATCGAGATGAATGATGGCCTGAGTTCCTCGGCTCATTCGCCTCCGTCTCCGTCATAACCATGGGCGAGATCTTCAAAACGGGTGTATTGACCAATAAAGGCTAAACGATCGGTACCAATGGGGCCGTTTCTCTGTTTGCCTGTAATTATTTCTGCAATGCCTTTGTCTGGCGTGTCTTCGTTATAGACCTCATCACGGTAGATAAACCAGATAATATCGGCGTCTTGCTCAATTGCACCCGACTCCCTTAAGTCAGAGTTTACCGGTCTTTTGTTGGGACGCTGCTCTAACGAACGGTTTAGCTGCGAAAGGGCCACGACAGGGCAATCAAATTCTTTGGCGATGGCTTTTAACGACCGTGAGATTTCAGAGATCTCATTGGTACGGCCCTCAGAAAACCCTTTAATAGTCATAAGCTGAAGGTAGTCGACCATAATCAATGCCGGGTTGCCATGTTCCCGAGCCACTCTTCGAACCCGAGACCTCATCTCAGTGGGGCTAATGCCTGCTGTGTCATCAATAAACAACGAACGATTGTGCAGCATATTCACAGCGGTGGTGAGTCTGTCCCAGTCATCACCCTCAAGCTTACCAGTCCGAACCCGAGTTTGGTTGATTCGACCAAGAGACGAAATCATACGTGCGGCCAGCTGGTCGGCTGGCATTTCCAGGCTGAAGACCATAACTGGTTGATTCTGGCTCATGGCTGCGGCTTCAACCAAGTTCATGGCGAATGTGGTTTTACCCATAGAAGGTCTAGCGGCGACAATCACTAGGTCACCGGCGTTTAAGCCAGATGTACGCTCATCAAGTTTGGAAAACCCCGTGGTAACACCCGTGATGGCATCCGTGGAGGAATAGAGTTCCTGTATGCGCTCAACTGAGCGGTTCAGAATGGGCTTAATGCCTTCTAAGCCACCTTGATTAGGTCGCTCTTCGGCTATTTTGAAAACTGTACGTTCTGCCTCATCAAGCAGTGTGGCAGCGTCTTTGCCCTGAGGGTCAAAAGCTTTTGACGATATTTCAGAGGCCGCTGAAATGAGTCGCCGTTGAACACTACGTTCGTGGATGATTCCTGAATAAGCCACCACATTACTCACGCTTGGCGCCTGATCCACTAATTCGATTAAATAAGCTCTGCCACCTATGCTGTTGAGCTTGTTGTCGCGCTCGATTTCATCCCCCACTGTGACAATGTCACAGGCCTTGGAGTCAGACACTAGCCTTTCCATGGTTCTAAAAATGATGCGATGTTCTTGCCGATAAAAATCATCACTAGTAATGGTTTCTGCAACGCCGTCCCATTGGCTGTTATCCAGTAGTAAAGCACCCAGCACAGATTGCTCGGCCTCTAGGGAATGAGGAGGAGTTTTAAGATGTGAGAGTTCTGGTGAATTGGCAGAATCCAAATCAAGTGCAGGTAAATCAGTCATTCAAATAAGAGGCGGAGTAAAAGAATTAAATATGGTATTTCATGCGCAGACCGAGTGCTAGCTTTCATGTGCAATGGCTTTCCCTGATGCATGAGATATAACAACCAATAAATACCAGGGCAAAAAAAAAGGCTGAACCATCTCTGGTTCAGCCTTCAATAGGGTGCTTGTGCTAACAGCCCTACTTACTCTTCAGCAACGACAATAATATGCAGAACTGCGTCTACTTCTGGGTGCAGGTGTACAGACACTTCGAATTCGCCAGTGTTGCGAATTGGGCCTGTTGGCAGACGAATCTCAGCTTTGGTGATTTCGATACCAGCGCCAGTAGCCAGCTCGGCTAGGTCACGAGCACCGATAGAGCCGAACAGCTTGCCTTCATCACCAGCTTGAGCTGTTACGCTCAGCTGTAATTCATTGATTTTGTCTGCACGAGCCTGTGCAGCAGCCAGTTTGTCCGCAGCGGCTTTTTCCAATTCGGCGCGACGTGCTTCGAATTGTTCAACATTAGCTGCGTTAGCAGGAACGGCTTTGCCTTGAGGAACTAAGTAATTACGACCATAACCGCTCTTAACAGTTACCTTGTCACCCAGTCCACCCAATTTGCCAACTTTTTCCAGCAGAATGACTTCCATTTTGCTTACCTCAGTTAATAAATTGATTAAGAATATTAATCTTTAGCTACCTCTAGCTTAGAGCGAATATCAACGAACGAGTCGATGACAGCCGCTAACACCACTAAAGGTATCATTAATTGAAAAAAGAACACCGTGAGGATGTAAAAACCTGTCAACCAGGGCGTTCCCATATCACGCTTTTTTACTACTCCATGAACCAGGGCAACTCCGCAAAATACCAACGGAATAATCACTGATTCGATCGCAAGTGGGCTCCAAGCCAATAAACCTAAACCGGTAACCATTAGCATTCCCAAAAACTTGGGCGGCATTCTTAATTCATGAAATTCTTTCTGAAACCCGCCAGGGTTAAACAAACCTGCCTGCCAGGATCGCCCGAGAATCAAGGTTAAGATTGATATGGTTACCGCGCCAGGGGCTAAGCCAAAGGGAGCAACTTCTTTCATCGCTAAAATGACATTAACCCAGGCTTCGCTGTTCTCAATTTTCTGATACTCAGCGACCATAAAGTCGAAGGTTTTATTCAAAAAATCCAACAGCAAAAGGTGTGTTAGCAAGGTGCCAACTATGCTCAAGAAACAACCGGCAACCAAGCTGTAAAGCCAGCTATTGGTAGACCTAAGAACAATGGCAAGAGCGAATACCATGGGGTTGACCAGGAGACCCAGAAAAATATCGGTTTGAGTCATCCCAATGGCAGCACCCACTACTGAACACAGCAGTGCGATTGTTCCTTCGTTGTACCCTTTTCGGAGCGTAATTAGCGCTAATAGCGCTGCGCTAAGCCAGAATGTAACTGGAATAGCAGCGCTGACGGACACCAGTAAAATGGCATTAAATCGGTTTTTAAGGGTAAACTCTGCAACCGCCTTCATGCCAAATAACCTCTATTATTTGTGGCCGTCTGTGTAAGGCAACAATGCCAAGTAGCGAGCGCGTTTAACAGCAGTTGCTAATTGACGCTGGTAACGAGCACCGGTGCCAGTAATACGGCTAGGTACGATTTTACCAGTTTCAGTGATGTAGCCTTTCAAAGTGTCTAGGTCTTTGTAATCAATTTCCTTAACACCTTCAGCAGTAAAACGGCAGTATTTACGACGACGGAAAAAACGAGACATTACTCTTCTCCTTGTTCTTCGTTAGTTTCTGCAGCTTCTTCAACAGCTTCTGTTGTTTCGTCAACAACTTCTTCAGATGTGTCTTCTGCTTTTGGTTCATCACGCTTCTCTTTCTTCACCTCTTTCAGCATTGGTGAAGCTTCGGTTACGGCGTCTTTACGACGGATAACCATAGAACGGATGATGGCATCGTTGAATCTGAAAGTGCTTTTCAGCTCTTCGATGGACTCATTGTCACATTCAATGTTTAAAAGAATGTAATGGGCCTTGTGGATTTTTTGAATTGGGTAAGCCAACTGACGACGGCCCCAATCTTCATTACGGTGAACAGTACCACCAGCTTTAGTTACCACACCAGTGTAACGTTCAACCATAGCAGGTACTTGCTCAGACTGGTCAGGGTGGACCAGAAGCACGATTTCATAATGACGCATTATATGCTCCCTATGGGTTTCACTTCCTGTCAGCAGGAACTGCTGCAGTGAAGTAAGGAGTTAAACAAAACCTCAATTGCTAGGCGCAACTGAAGGGCGCGCAAGGATATAGAAGTTGGTAAAGGGTTTCAAGGGGCAGACGTTCAAGAGCGGTGATGGATTTCGAGGTCCACTAAAGGCGGCATGGGACAGCCTAGGGTGTCGGATACCACACGAAGAAATTCGTATTCGTCTACATTCACCTGGTCGTCAGCCATGAGAATATCCGCACACGCCTGCAGTACTGGCTGGCGGAGCATAAAGTTAAGCTTTCTTAGCTTTACCAGCACCCCAAATAACTTTGAATAATCAATGGCTTTAGGACTCAATAACCAAGTGTTTTCCAAACCTAGGTTTATGAACGCCATTTTACAGGCCTGCTCCGCTTTTTGCCGGTCACTGCTGTGATACACCAAAGCAGACAGCAAGGTTTGAATTTCAAATTTGAGCTTGGTTAGGCTTTTAATGGAGGTTTTGTCCTCAATCACGGAATCTTGTCGCAGATGAATTCGGAGTAAAGACCGTAAAACCCACTCCCTGAGGTGAACTTGCCCGTCAGCCTTTATAAATTGATCTAATCGTTTCAATAAATTTAGAATATCTTCCTCTCTGTGCCGTCTAAGAACCGGTATGGCCATATCCAAAATGGGTAACCTGTAACTAGCAGGCATGGTCTTTTGCCAGGGCCAAAGCTTGGAGAGTGGCGCAACGGCCTCGGGGTCTTGGGGTTTTATTTGATCCAAAATTCGTTGTTCGTGACCTTCGGAAACCTTCATGATCAATATGTAACAAAACGCCCGTGAACCCGATGAGGTTCGAATAATCATTTTCACCGACTCGGGTATGTCTTTGTGGAGTTTTTGAGCATATTCCACATGAGTGGGTGTAGGCTGGCCAACAGATGCCACCGCAAAGCTAGCCATGGTAACTGCTGCACCATGGGTGGTATTAATTTGAGTGTCCTGATTGGTGTCGGCTACGTCCTTATTGATGTCTTGCTTATCTTTATGCTGCTGTTTAGTTAAATAATGAGGACTGACTCGTCGAATTCTATCGGTGAGTGGGGGGTGGGTTGCTAGGCGATTTCGAAAACGTTTTAAAACCACCGATTCACCAAAGCACAAATGACTCATGTCTTCAGCGTGACGATTGGTTAAATATGAGCCTTCTGTGAGTTCTCGAATTTGATATAAAGCTCCAGCAATTCCGTCAGGGTTTCGAGTGAATTGAACAGCTGACGCATCGGCTAAAAATTCTCTTTGCCTGGACACTGCAGCTTTGATCATTCGGCCAAAAAAGACGCCAATGGCACCGATAATGATTAACGCAAAGCCACCAAGAATGAGAGGGATAGTGCCACTGGAGCTATTTCGATTGCGTACACTACTGACGCTTCCAGAATAAAACCAGCCTCCTCTGTGTCTATAACTTTGGCTATTAACAATAAATCGCCCAAATTGCCCTATTGCTAGAAGACCCGAGAGGATCGCGATTAGTTTAACGTTAAGCCTCATGTCACCATTTAATACATGGCTGTATTCGTGACCGATAACTCCTTGTATTTGGTCTCTATCTAGATTGTCCAAAAGTCCTTGTGTAACCACCAACACAGCCTGCTCTGTTTGATATCCCGCTACAAACGCATTAATGCCTGATTCATTTTCCATCACATATAAATCGGGAACGGGTGTACCAGAAGCAATGGCCATTTCTTCAGCTGTGTTAATAAATTGCTTAACTTTAAGGTTACTTGATTGGTAGTCCACCGGTGTTGCACCAGCCATTTCAGCGACCTTTGCACCACCGCCTTTTAATGAAAGCCATTGCAGAAAAGAACCAATGAAAATAGTAAAAAACACCAGTGCTAATATGGCGAATGACCATTGAGTGCTGAGCCAATGAATAAATGAATTTTTTAAGCTAAGCTCTGGCTCAGATATAAACCAATGCCAAAATGCGAATGCTACTGTATTAACAGCGAATGCAGTCAACAATACCGCCAACAGAAATAATGTGACTAATCGGCCAGTTTGCTTTCGAGCATCAGCTTGGTGTTCAAAAAAATCCATCTTATATTAGAAACTGACTTTCGGCGCGGCCTTGACTGATTCGTCCTGCACTTCAAATAGCTCTGCTTCTTTGAAACCGAATATGCCAGCAAAAATATTATTGGGGAAAGACTCTTTATAAGTCATGTATGTCATCACTGAGTCATTATAACCTTGCCTCGCAAAACCAACTTTTGCTTCGGTAGATTTTAGGTTTTCCATCAACTCGAGCATGGTGCCATCGGCTTTTAAATCAGGATAATTTTCCTGAAGTGCAAAAAAATTAGCCAGTGCGCCATTTAACATGCCTTCAGCCATTCCAAGTTTTTTCACTGCTGAACCATTAGCCGGGTCTTTAGACGCAGAGTTTTGTGCAGACTGGGCTTGGTTTCTTGCTTGAATAACTTTTTCAAGAGTCTCTGCTTCGTGGGCCATATAAGCTTTAGCGGTTTCAACTAGGTTGGGAATTAAATCGTGACGTTGTTGTAGTTGCACATCAATTTGTGCAAAAGCATTTTTAAAACGATTTTTTAAGGCCACTAACTTGTTATAAATAGAAATAGCAAAAAAGGCCACTATGGCCAAAACTATCCAATGAATATTGTCAAAAACCAATTCCATATCTTGCGCCTAATGTTTATTGTATTTGTTCTAGACTAACACAATATACGGAATTCGCTGCTTGAGGAATACTAGCTTTGCGACCAGTTATTCTCCTGCTAACTATTTATTTTTTATGGTTTAGCAATTTTGCTAGAGCATTTACGGTAGAAGGCTTAGTAATCCCTCCTTACATCATGCAAAGTGAAGAGGGAGAGGTTAGCGGCATAATTGTTGACATAGTTTATGAACTTGCAGATCGACTGGATTGGGAAGTTACCTTCGAAATAAGTAATTGGGCAAGAGCTTATAGAAATGTCACCTCACATAAATCAGACGCTTTGATGCCAGCAATCAAAACACCTGACCGGTTAGAATGGTTATTTTTTCCTGATGCACCTTTAATTACAGTTGATATGCATTTAGTGAAACATGTTGAACATCAGATCCAATTTGATGGCAACTTAGATGAATTAAAAGAGCTTGAGGTTGGAAGAATTCGGGATGCAAAGGTGACTCCCGAGTTTGATCAGGCTGTTTCCGATGGCAGAATTCAAATAGTGGAGCGCAACAGTCTTTCTCAACTGGTGCAGGGTGTTGCCGCTAAGCGCATCGACTTAATTGCTTTCGATTGGCGCCTGATTCAATGGCAAGCCAAAGAGCTGCAATTGAGAGACAGGATAGAAAGGGTTCACCCGCCATTGGGTAAGGTGCCTGCTTACCTTGCATTTAGTAATAGAAGATTCACTGAGTCTCAAATTAAACAGGTGAGTGAGACATTAAGCAAAATGCATGAAGAAGGTGTCTTGCAGCGAATTGAAGCTAAGTATTTTTTTAATTAGAAGTTAGTATTTGCCTTTGTATTTCGAACAAGCAAACACCTGTCGCCACCGATACATTTAAACTACTTACCTGACCCAGCATGGGAATCTTCACTAACTGGTCACAGTTTTCTCTGGTTAAACGTCGCATACCATCACCTTCCGCACCCATTATCAGAGCCATGGGTAAGGAAAATGTTGACTCATAAATAGTTTGCTTTGCTTCTCCCGCGGTACCGTAAATCCATATACCTTTAGTGGCTAAATGTTTAAGGGTTCTAGCAAGGTTGGTGACTTGAATAAACGGAACTGTTTCGGCTGCACCACTGGCAATTTTAACGGCTGTAGCGGTTAAAGTGCCCGATTTATCCTTGGGTGTAACAACTGCTGTTACGCCGGATGCATCGGCGGTACGTAAACAGGCCCCAATATTGTGCGGATCGGTAACCCCATCCAATATAAGTAACAGAGGTTTTTCCGTTTTGTCGAGAATGTTGTCCAAATCGGCTTCGTTACCGACAGCCACAGGCGTACAAATTGCCAATGCGCCTTGATGGCTTTTATCCGACAGATCGTGATTTTTTATCAATCTGTCAAAACTGGTTTTATCTGCAAAGCGTATCCGAACACCAGAACCCTTTGCTAGATCAATTAGCTTTTGCAGGCGTTTGTCTTTTCTTTCCTTGGCGACCACCACCTCTTTAATTCGTTTACTACCTTCCTGAAGCATTGCGGTGATTGGATGTATGCCAAAACTGATATGGTCGTTAGAGTTCATTCAAAGAGCCTGGTTTGAAAAGTCAAATAATCGTTGAAATTTAGCCGTTGAGCTGCGTTTTAAGGTCTATTATTAAGAAACCTATGCCCGTAATGGAAACCTTTAAATGAGTAACTTAGAAAAGCGTTCGTCTCAAAGAGTTAATTTGAAGGCCCCGATCAAAGTAGAGTTTCCTACTGGGTCAGTATTGTTGAGTGAAACCTATGACATTTCAGACAATGGTTTATACGTACATTTAAGCCCAGATCAGATTGGACAGTTTACCAGAGGTTCTGTGGTGAGGGTGCAATTTCAAGATCTCAATTATACTGCGCCAGTGATTACCGCCGAGGTGGTTCGTAATGATTCCAATGGTGTGGGCTTAATGATTTTGCAAACCTACACCACAGGGGATGCATCTGAAGTTTTTCATAACGACCAAAACAAAGTAGGTTAACCCTTAGCTTTTCGCTTACTTTTACCAGAGGTTTTTTTGTTTGCCTTATTGGTTTTTCTGGAAACGGATTTTTTAGACTTTGGTTTTGGTTTCTTACCAGTTGTCGGCTTTTTGGCTTTGGTACTTTTTTTAGTATCTGGTTTGTAATTCCGAGGTGCCTTAGGAAGCCCCCTAGACTCCAGCAACTCAAAGTCTATTTTGCGTTCATCTAAGTTAACCTTTGCTACCTTTATTCTGACTTCAGCACCCATGGAGAACATAACTCGGGTACGTTCACCAATGAGCCGGTGAGCCACCTCGTCGTAGTGGTAGTAGTCTGAATTTAAGGAAGTAACATGAACTAAGCCTTCTACGAATATTTCATTTAGCTGAACAAATAGACCGAACGGCACCACGCTGGACACCGTACCTTCGAATTCTTCACCCAGATGCTCTTGCATATACTCACATTTCAGCCAGGCAATCACGTCCCAGGTGGCTTCATCCGCCCGACGTTCGCACATGGAACAATGTTCTCCCAGAGCGAGCATAGCGGGAAGGTCGTATGGATAATTCTGTTCAAAGGGTAGCTTTTGAGTTTCTCGAGTCCGACGAACTAAACTGGTTCGTTTGCCGCTGTGAATCACCGCTCTGATTGCTCTGTGGATCAGCAGGTCAGGGTAGCGTCGAATGGGGGATGTAAAGTGGGCATAGGCATCAAATGCTAAACCAAAATGGCCAATATTTTGGGGCTGATAGACGGCTTGTGTCATAGAGCGAAGCAAGACGGTTTGTATTAGATTGAAGTCGTCTCTCTTCTCGATTTGTTTCATTACTCGCTGATAATCTTTGGTGGTGGGCTTTAACCCGCCGCCTAACTCAAGGCCTAATTCGCCAAGATAGCTACGAAGGTTCTCGAGCTTTTCGAAACTGGGGCTGTCATGCACTCGATACAAAGCTGGAATCTCTAATTCTTCCATCATCTTCGCAGTACAAACATTTGCTAGCAGCATGCACTCTTCAATGAGTTTATGGGCATCGTTACGCTCGGTGGGAACAATTTGCTCAATTTTTCGATGCTCATCAAAAATGATTCGTGTTTCTGTGGTTTCGAAGTCGATTGCGCCGCGAGATTTTCGAGTTTTGCGAAGCGCTTGATATAAATTGTATAGGGTATATAGATGAGGCAGTACATGGTCGAAGTCAGTCATGGCCTCTAGGCCGAGATCTGATTCAGGCTCCAGTAGCATAGCTGCTACCTGATTATAAGTTAGCCTAGCATGAGAATGGATAACGGCTTCATAAAAACGATAGCTTTCAGCTTTACCCTTATCATCAATCTCGATTTCACAAACCATAGCCAATCTGTCGACATTAGGGTTCAGTGAACATAATCCATTAGATAAGGCCTCGGGGAGCATGGGCACAACTTGCTCTGGAAAATATACAGATGTGCCCCGGCTTCTTGCTTCAATATCTAAGGGTGCGTTTGGCTGGACATAGTGACTGACGTCGGCGATAGCTACGTAGAGGCGCCAGCCACCGGCTTTTTTGGCTTCGGCATAAACCGCGTCATCAAAATCTCGGGCGTCTTCTCCGTCTATAGTCACTAAGGCTTTATTCCGGAGATCGACTCGACCCTTGAGATCAGATTTTTGAACCTGATTAGGTAAACACTGTGCTTGATCTGTCACTTCATCAGGCCAAACATGAGGAATATCATAACTGCGCAGGGCAATGTCGATTTCCATGCCTGGTGCCATGTGTTCGCCAATCACCTCAGTAATCTTGCCAATGGGTGCTTTTCGAAATTGTGGTTGCTCTAAAATTTCTACATGCACTACATCCCCGTCTTGGGCATGGATGCTGTTTCCAGGTGGAATCAAAATATCCTGAGTGATGCGCTTGCTTTCAGGGGCAACCACACCGATACCATCCTGGTTGTAATACCGGCCCACTAGGGTTTGAGTGTTACTTTGCAGTACTTCAATAATTCTGCCTTCATCTTTACCCCGAAAATTTTTACCAGTGACTCGAACCAGGGCTCGGTCGCCATCAAAGGCACATTTCATTTGCTGAGGGCTTAAAAAAATATCATCGCCACCTTCTTCAGGAATTAAGAACCCGTAGCCATCTGGTCTGCCTTGCACTCGACCTTTGATCAGATTCATTTTATCAATCAAACCAAAGGCGCCATTTCGCGAGCACAGTAATTGGCCATCACGCACCATGGCTATTAAACGTCTTCTAAGGGCTTCAATGGATTCTGGGTCAGCAAGAGCAAGTTCTTTGCAAAGCTCCGGATGAGTGGCTGGGCCCTGACGTTTTTCTAGATGAGAAGAAATGAATTCCCGGCTGGGAATAGGGTTGTCGTAATTGCTGGCTTCCCTATTGGCAAATGGGTCTTGGTTTCCTTTGCGAGTGCTGATGGCTTTGTTCCTTCAAAGTATGGGATATTAAATTAATAGAGTGAATCATAGAGTGTTAAAGCGGGGAAAACAAAAAAGGCAGCGAATGCTGCCTTGGTTTCGACTTTTATTAAGACTCGAAGCTGTGCCTTAAAACAATTGTTTCGACTCTGTCAGGTCCAGTAGAAACAATATCTATTGGTGCTCCCACCGCTTTTTCTAAATACTTAACATAGTTGCGAGCATTTTCAGGTAAGTCTTCAAGTTTTTGAGCGCCGACAGTAGATTCTGTCCAACCTGGTAATTCTTCATAAACTGGAACTACGGAATCAAACTGCTCTGCACTGCTTGGCCAGCTGATGCTGTTTCCGTCTTTGTCTTCATAACCAACACAGACTTTAACAGTTTCTAATCCGTCTAAAACATCAAGCTTGGTTAAGCATAAGCCGGACATGGAGTTAATACGGATGCTGTGTTTAACCAATACCGCATCAAACCAACCACAGCGCCTAGCTCGGCCAGTAGTGGTGCCAAACTCATGACCTTTTTCCGCAAGGTGTTTGCCATTGTCATCAAATAGTTCGGTTGGGAATGGGCCGCCACCGACTCTTGTGGTGTAAGCCTTGGTAATGCCCAAAATATAATCTAGGTAAAGTGGGCCAACGCCAGAACCTGTGGCAACGCCACCCGCGGTGGTATTCGACGAAGTCACAAATGGATAAGTGCCATGGTCAATGTCTAACAGAGAACCCTGAGCACCTTCAAACATAATGTTGCCGCCTGCTTCACGAACCTTATGAACCATATCGACGGCATCGACGGTAATGTCTTTCAGTTCAGCAGCCCATTCGTTGCATAGTTTTAGGGTTTCCTCATAGGACACTTCATCTTGTTCAAAATAGTTTTTCAGAACGAAGTTATGGTAATCCAACAGTTCTTTGAGTTTTTCTGGAAACTCTGGGGTGTAGATGTCGCCTAGTCGTAGGCCTCGACGTGAGACTTTATCTTCGTATGCGGGGCCAATGCCTCTGCCGGTAGTGCCAATTTTTGACTTGCCTCTTCTGGTTTCTCTAGCCTGATCCAGGGCGCAATGAATAGGTAGAATGAGAGGGCAGGCTTGAGAAACTTTCAAACGTTCGCGAACTGGTACTCCGCGCTCTTGTAATTTGGCCATTTCTTTTAATAAGGCGTCTGGGGCTAGCACCACACCGTTACCAATTAAGCACTGTACGCCGTCACGTAAAATACCTGAAGGTATCAAATGCAATGCGGTTTTTTCACCGTCTATTACCAGGGTATGTCCAGCGTTGTGACCGCCTTGAAAGCGAACCACCAGTTCAGCTTTATCAGTTAGGAGGTCTACAACTTTACCTTTTCCCTCGTCACCCCATTGGGTGCCCAGTACGACTACGTTCTTAGCCATTGTTTTGGATTTACCTACAAATGTTTAGAGTTCGATTATGCTGGCTTAACTGTCCAGCTGCCGTTTTCAGATTCCAGAACATGACTGCATTCATGGTTTTCTGGAGTGTCATGTTCGAGCCCAAAGCTCTTGATGACTGCTATGCCTTGAGATCTTAGATCTGCGATTTTGCTATTGAGATCGCTGTCATCTGAAATCGCTGGTGCCAATATTCTTTGGGTTTTTTGTTCCTGCTCACCGCTGATCAACTTAGCCAGCACTTTCAAGTCTGCACTGAAACCCGTTGCCGGTCGGCTGCGACCAAATACTTCCCCAGTTGAGTCATAACGACCGCCTTTAGCCAGTGCCGTGCCAGCCCCTGAAGTGAAGGCAGAAAACACCAATCCTGTGTGGTAGTTGAGGTCTTTCAATTCTGATAAATCGAAATGCAGTTGAATCTCTGGGAAGTTAGCTTTTATAGCTTCAGCAACGGAAGTCAGCCTTGATATCGGTCCATTGACGGCTTCACCAAGTTCTTTAAGTTGGTCTGCTGCTAACGAAAGCACTGTTTCATCACCAACAAGATCTGCCAACAAGGATACTTTGTCCAGTTGGGCATAATCAGTTTTGTTTTGTTGAATGAACAATTCTAAATCTGGTAGAGAGCGAGACCGCAAAATACCATAGAGCTCAGCTTGAAGAGATTTAGGAAGAGCCATGTTTTCAACCAAAGCTCTGTAAATTCCAACATGACCTAAATCTAAGGTTATGTCTTTAACGCCCACAGACTGCAGGCAAGCTATCATCAGGCTTACGATCTCAATATCGCATTCTACTGCTCTATAGCCATAAAGCTCCGCGCCAATTTGAATGGGGCTTCTATTAACATGAATGCTGGCAGGACGGGTATGCAATACCGGGCATGAATAACAGTAACGCGCTACCCCGGGTTTCTGAATAGAATGGGCATCCATTCGAGCGACTTGTTGAGTGCTGTCAGCACTCAACCCCATTAGTTTGCCACTGAGCTGATCTGTCAGTTTAAAAGTCAAAAGGTCCAGATCATGGCCCACACCGGTGAGTAAAGAATCTAGATACTCAGCCAATGGCGGTATGACTAAGTCATAGCCCCAAGTATGGAATGTATCTAGTAAATTGCGGCGGATGGTTTCGATTCGCCCGGCTTCAGGCGGTAAAACTTCTTCAATGCCATCTGGCAGGATCCAGCGATCAACTGCAGTCATTAATCTTAATTCCTAAAAACGAAAAACCGGGCCAACTTTGCAGTGGGCCCGGTTAACCTATTTTACATTGTTTGCCTGCATCTTCGCAGGGTTTTTTTAGGAATTTGATGTTTGTTTCCGTAAAACAAACATTCCTAAAAGTGTTTAATGCTAACTACCACCTTCTTGGCTTCTCAAGAATCTAAAGAAGTCGCTGTCAGGTTCCAACAGCATTATATCAGCGCCGTTATTAAACGATTCTTCATAGGCTCTCAAACTACGCCAGAATGCATAGAACTCAGCGTCTTGGTTGTAAGCTTCGGCATAGACTCTGGCCGCTTCAGCATCACCTTCACCTCGAATAGATTCTGCTTCGCGATAAGCTTCTGCTTCGATCACAACTTTTTGGCGGTCAGCATTGGCTCGAATAAATTCAGCTTGCTCTCTACCTCTGGAGCGTTTCTCTTTCGCTTCACGCTCACGTTCTGTACGAATTCGGTTGAAAACGTTCGCCGCCACGTTTTGAGGAAGATCGATTGCTTTAACCCGGATATCCAACACCTCGATACCGTATTCATCACGAGTCTCGATATCAATTTGCTCAGTAACTTCGTTTAATAATTGATCACGCTCACCGGATACCACTTCAATTACTGTGCGCTTACCAAACTGGGCTCTCAAGCCATCGTTTACCTTGGCAGACAACAGTGTGTTTGCGTAGCTAGTATCACCATTGGTTGATGTATAAAACTTCTGTGTGTCTTGAATTCGCCATTGAACATAGGAATCTACGTCCAAGAATTCGTTTTCAACTGTAATGAAGCTTTCTGTTGGTGAGTCTAGGTTAATGACTCGACCTTCAAATTTTCTGACTTCCTGTACGATGGGTATTTTGAAGTTAATACCAGGTTGTACATCCGCATTTCTAATTTCACCGAACTGGAGAACAATAGCTCTCTCTTTCTCGGTGATGATAAAGATTGATGAATAACCCACGAACCCAACGATGACTAGAAGAATCAGTGCGATAAATGTTTTATTTCCCATTCTGCTTCTCCTTAGTTATTAGTTGATCTGATGATGCCACGGCGGCGAAACTCTTCGATCACTTCGTCAGTCAGGCGATTGATTTCTGAGTCAGTCGCTGGCGCCGAGCCAGTCAATGTTGGCGAACCACTTGAGTCGCCCCGGTTTCTAGCCAATTGATCTAAAGGCAGATACATCATGTTGTTGCCACCTTCTACATCAACCAACACTTTGTTGGTGTTCGCATAAATTTTGCTCAGTGACTCCAGATACAAACGCTCGCGAGTGACCTGTGGTGCTTTAGCATACTCTTCATAGAGTCGGTTGAAACGATCCGCTTCACCCTGTGCTCTGGCGATAATTTGTTCTCTATAACCATTAGCTTCCTCAATTTCACGCTGTGCACGACCGCGAGCTTCAGGGATGATTTGGTTAGCATAAGCTTGGGCTTCGTTTTTGAATCTTTCTTCGTCAGCGCCTGCTTTTACAACATCGTCATAAGCGGCTTGTACTTCAGAAGGTGCCTTCGCCTCTTCCAGGTTCACCTGAGAAACTATAATGCCTGTGCCATAGGTATCCATAGACTGTTGAAGCCTTAAGCGCACATCTTGTGCTAATTGCGTACGGCCTTGGGTAAGTACTTGTTCTAGTAACGTTGCGCCCACTACATGTCTCAATGCTGCTTCAGTGGCATGTTCCAGCACTCGTCCAGGATTTTGAACATTAAGTGCGAATGCTTTTGCGTCTGCTGCTCGCCATTGCACTTTAAGACTTACTTCAACAATGTTTTGATCTTGAGTCAGCATCTGTGAGGTCTTCGAATAGCTTCGAATATCTGTTACTGAAACTTTTTCAACTTGATCAACGATAGGTAATTTGAATTTCAAACCAGGATCGGTGACCTCAGAAAATTTACCCAGCCGAAGCACAACACCACGCTCCCGTTCATCGACTGTATAAAAAGCGTCCATTGCAAGGAAGATAACCACTAGGACACCGACAATTAAGAAAATGCCGCCAGCGCCCGAACTATTTTTGTTTGAGCCGCCTCCATTTCCACCAAAAATTTTACCTATCCTGTCGTTAAGTTTTTTGAAAACTTCATCCAAATCCGGTGGGCCATCATTCCCACGTTTAGGGTTACCCCAAGGGTCTTTATCGTTATTTCCACCAGGAGGCTCATTCCAGGCCATGCTGATCTCCGTTAGTTATGAGTCAAATTCATAAAATTCTTTAGGGTCCGGCTCAATAAATTGATCCGGGCTTACCTTTGCGGCTGCCAGAAGTTGCAAAAAATCTTTCTTTTGCAGTCTGATCTTTAACAGGCTATCACCGTTTTCCGCGTACATTTCATTTAATACGGCCTTTTTTTCAAAAAGCAATGCACGAAGTTGCCCTTGGTTTGGTGGTATCCGAACTTCATCATCGAAAATATCTTCACCGAGGAGGTCAGCAATTGCTTTTCCTATTAACGCCATACCTTTATTGTTTTTAGCAGACACCCAAACTCGTATTGGTTTACCAAACGGGTCAGTTTCTATAGTAGGTTCGAAGTCATTCAGAAGATCAATTTTGTTATAAACCTCTAGGGTAGGAATATTTTGAGAATCAATTTCTGAAAGCACTTCATTTACCTGTTCTATGTTGTGCATTCTGTCTTCGTCTGCACAGTCAATTACATGAAGTAGAAGGTCCGCGTCCCGGGTCTCTTGAAGGGTTGCTTTAAACGCTTCTACCAATTTGTGCGGCAAATGCCTGATAAATCCAACCGTATCAGCCAGTACAACATCGCCCAAATCGTTTACATGTAATTTGCGCAGTGTCGGATCAAGAGTGGCGAACATTTGATCAGCTGCATAAACATCTGATGTCGTCAGCGTGTTGAACAATGTTGATTTGCCTGCATTGGTGTAACCCACTAGTGCGACTGTTGGCGTACTGGACCGATTTCTTGATTTACGATTTTGGCTGCGTTGCTTCTCAACCTTTTCCAGACGCTTACGAATAGTCGTCATTCTTGCGCGGAGTAATCTTCTATCCGTTTCCAGCTGAGTTTCACCTGGGCCCCTTAAACCAATACCACCTTTTTGTCTTTCAAGGTGAGTCCAGCCTCTTACTAGTCGGGTAGATTGGTAATTAAGTTGGGCTAGCTCAACTTGTAATTTACCTTCGTGGGTTCTGGCTCTTTGGGCGAAAATATCAAGGATTAAACCCGTGCGATCCAATACTCGGCATTGCACTTCTTTTTCAATATTACGCTCTTGGCTGGGTGACAGGGCATGATTAAAAAGCACGACTTCAGCTCCTGTGGCAGAAACCGCCATTTTAATTTCTTCAATTTTACCTGTGCCGACGAAGAATTTTGGGTGCGGGCTATTTCGGCTACCAGTGATCAATTGCACTGGACTTCCTCCGGCTGAGATCACCAGTTCTTCAAACTCAAGTGGATCTTCTTTGTCGTCACCTTCTGGGAAATCAATATGCACTAGAATGGCTTGATCGCCACCTTCGACACGTTCAAAAAGCAATGGGGTATTTCTCCGGGGTTTACGGGTTCACTGAATAGTAAGAGTGGAAATAATAGCTCAAAGATGAGCAAACGCTGAAAGCCGATGGGAATGTTTCCGGCAACCTTTGACAGGTTGCCGGATGTAGATGCTACACCTAGGGATGTCAGGCCTCGGGGGCTTCGCCTTCCTGGGGCACCTTCACGTTACGAGAGGGAACCACTGTAGAGATGGCATGTTTGTAAACCATCTGGCTAACAGTATTTTTTAACAGGATAACAAACTGATCGAATGACTCGATTTGCCCCTGTAGTTTGATACCGTTTACGAGAAAGATTGAAACAGATATCCGTTCCTTTCTTAAAGCGTTCAGGTAAGGGTCTTGTAGAGAGTGCCCTTTTGACATTCTGTGCTCCTTATTGGGTGCATCTTATATTTTTAAAAAATTATTCTTTAATGAACTCAAAGTAGTCCATGTTACCTGGAGTCTTCGCGCCACCATTTGAAGTGTAGGCGATACGCAGAGTTTGAACACCAGCAGTCATTTCAACACCTGGGTAAGACAGTGTATGCCAGTCAGCCCAAGGGAAATCTGTAAATGGAACTGAAACATCAGTTGTCAGATCAACAGCTGTGTCACCGTCCATACGCTGAAGTTTGAAAGTTGGACGTGGCTCTTCTTGGAAGCCCTGTACAACAGAGAAATTAACTGTGTAAGTACCAGCTTCTTTCACGTCTACCGTGTACTCAACCCACTCGTTTTCAGTTGACCATGCAATTACACAGCCTTTGAAACCTTGAATTTTACGGAAGGTTAGGTAGATGCCGTCACCACGGTCACACTTACGAGAACCTTTCTGACCGTTTTTGTCAGTCGTTAATTCGTTGAAAGAAACACCCTGACCACCGAAGTCGTAGTTTTCGTTTTGAACCACACCTGGGATATCAACAGGAGTTCCGTAGTAAGGAGCCTGCTCACCTGGAGTTGGTGTGAAGTCAGTTTTAGGTGCTTCAGGGAAGTTAGCTGTTTTGAAGATAGTTACGCCACTTGCATCAGCAGCTGCTTCTTCAGAACCGCCAGTTGATTGACAGCCAGCCAGGCCTAGAGCAGCAAGAGCCGCAGTAACAGTGATAATTTTGGTCATTTTCATATTGTTATTCTCTCAGACTTGTTTTTGAATCAGCTTCCTTACTGGTTAGGCTGATTGATTCAGGTTTATTGTTATTGGACAAATCTCTGGTTCGCGGCCGAGACCTTCAGAGTGAGTCGAACCGTTAGGAACGAGCCTCAGGATATTGAGTCTTCTGTGAGAAATTTCAATACTTTTTCTGAAAGAGTTGGGCTCAGACTGTCAAACCAATGCAGGTTTTGCCATCCACGTAACCAAGTCAACTGACGTTTCGCCAACTGACGGGTAGCGATAATACCCTGTTCCACCATATCTTCATAGTTGATCAGGCCTTCAAGATAGTGCCACATTTGGCGGTAACCGACACTTCTCATAGAAGTTAAATTTTCATTTAGCTGATATTTGTCACGAAGGCCGATCAATTCTTGTTCAAAACCCTGAGCTAGCATAGCTTTGAAGCGTTTTTCTATCCGTAAATGCAGGGTTTTGCGCTCATTTGGTGCTACACATACCTGCTTGAAATCGTAAGGAAAGTGTTGGCTATCTTTTGATTTTCTTTGCTCTTCCCAATGCTCAGTAATGGGCTTACCTGTTGTGTGGAAAACCTCCAAAGCACGAATCACTCTTACTGGATTTTCTAAATGAATTTGATCTTCAGCAGCTGGGTCAACCTTTACAAGTTGTTCGGCTAAATACTTTAAACCCTGCTCTTTAAGTTGATGCTCAAATTGACTTCTTAGTTCAGGCGCAGCGCTGGGTAATTGTGTCGCTAAGCCTTCAATAAGTGCTTTGAAATACATCATAGTGCCGCCAACAAGAATGGCTTTTTTACCTCTGTGGTGTATATCTTTTATCGCTTCTAAAGTGGCTTTCCTAAAATCGGCTACTGAATAGTCTTGCTCGGGTGTTACCAAATCCATTAGGTGATGTGGAATGCCAGCTTGTTCTTCTAGCGGAGGCTTGGCCGTACCGATATTCATGTCTTTGTAAATTAGCGCTGAATCGACACTGATAATTTCGCCATTTAAGGCTTTAGCAAGATCTATCGAAAGCTGAGTTTTGCCTGATGCAGTGGGGCCAAGAATAAATACAACTGAAGTTTCCGGCATTACTGACCTCGCAAGAATAATTTGTCCAGTTCAGACATATTCAGTTGAGTCCATGTCGGTCTGCCATGATTGCATTGGCCGCTACGCTCGGTAATTTCCATGTCTCTTAGTAAGGCATTCATTTCTGGCAAGCTGAGTTGGCGATTCGCTCGTACCGAGCCATGACAAGCCATGGTTGCGAGTATTTCATCTCTAGCAGCGATAATGGCGTCACTGGTTCCATGGGTTGCCAAGTCAGACAGTACATCCCGAACTAGGTTTTCAGGGTTGGCTTTTTGCAACAGCACCGGAATTTGTCGAATAACTAAGGACTCCTCACTGGCTCTCCCTAAATCGAATCCAAACTGCAAAAACATGTCAGAATGCTCTTCCGCAAGATCGGCTTCTTGGCGGCTAACATTAATACTCAAGGGTACTAACACTGGTTGAGACTGCAGCCCCTGGGCATCCGCCGAATCCTTCATTCGCTCATAAGTAATGCGTTCATGGGCAGCATGCATGTCTACGACAACAAGCCCTTTGCTATTTTGCGACAAAATATAAATGCCATGAAGTTGTGCAATGGCAAAACCCAGTGGTGGGGTTTGCTCATCTTGATGTTCCACCATGGTATTGTTTGATTCGTTGTGATTCCCATGGAGCGCCTTGTAGGCCTGAATCTGTTCTCTTACCGATGAAGTAGAAATAGACTCTCGATGCTTAGGCTGTTGGAAATGAGTTGGAGAGGTTAAATCCTGACTACTGAAGGTGTCCGAAGAGGCATGAAGAGGAATGGGGTTTTGACCGGCAAATTCACCGCTCTCTATTCCACTGGAAATCGGCTCTGGTATGGATGGTTGATCATCACTGGGTCTGACTTCAGCAATAACTTTATGCAGTGTCCTAAAAAGAAAATCATGGACTAATCGACTGTCTCTAAATCGCACTTCGTGTTTTGTAGGATGTACATTTACGTCCACCAAAGCTGGGTCTAGTTCCAAATAAAGTACATAGGCCGGATGACGACCATGGAACAACACGTCTCGATAGGCTTGTTTAATAGCATGGGAAACTACCTTGTCTTTAATCACTCGGCCATTCACAAAGAAATACTGTAAATCTGCCTGGCTGCGACTAAACATTGGTAAGCCCATCCAACCATAGAGTTTTAACCCTGAAGCTTGGGTGTCGACTATTAACGAGCTTTCAATAAATTGCGGGCCACACAAACTAGCGATTCTTCTCTCTTGTTCAATTGGAGATGTGCAAGCTCTCAGTCCATGAATAGCACGGCCGTTATGCCTGAGATGCACAGATACATCAAATCGACTGAGCGCTAGTCGTTTAACTACTTCTTCAAGATGATTGAATTCAGTTTTTTCGCTTTTAAGAAACTTACGACGAGCAGGCGTGTTAAAAAAAAGATCTCTAACTTCAACTGAAGTGCCTTTTGGGTGAGCTGTTGGCGCCACATCGGTCGACATTTCTCTACCACTACTGGTGACTTGCCAGGCATGCCCCTCGTCTTCAGTGTTGGAGGACATAACCAGTTTAGAAACAGAGGCAATTGAAGCCAATGCTTCTCCTCTAAACCCTAACGTAGCAACGGCTTCTAGATCGTCGAGTTCTTTAATTTTGCTAGTGGCGTGTCGACTTAACGCTAGGCTTAAGTCGTCTTTATGAATGCCTTGGCCGTTATCACGAATTTTAATGAGTTTGACACCACCTGCTTCCACATCAATTTCCAAGCGTGTCGCGCCTGCATCCAAGGCATTCTCTAATAGCTCTTTTATGACTGAAGCGGGTCGTTCTACTACTTCGCCTGCTGCAATTTGGTTAGCAAGCCGGGGGGATAGCAATTCTATTCGTTGCATCGAATTTTAAAGTCTCACGGGTTGTGAAGGTCAGACGATTTAAACGTCAGGCACTATAAGCTTTTGGCCTATTCTAATGGTGTTGTTTTTGAGATTATTCAAGGCTCTCAATTGGGCCACACTGACTCTGTATTTGCGTGCAATATCAGAGAGGGTGTCACCTCTAACAACTGTGTAGTTAGTTGTGGAATTTGAATCCTGTTGCTGCCAAGCAATGTATGACCCCGGTGGCGGGTCATTCTCGAAATAATCTTTTATGCCTTTGAAAATGGCATTAGCAATTTTTTTCCGATAGGCCCGCGATCCTAAGTTTTTTTCTTCTCTCGGATTAGAAATGAAGCCAGTTTCCACCAATACCGAAGGAATATCGGGAGATTTTAAAACAGCAAAACCTGCCTGTTCTGTTTGGCGTTTATGTAGCCTAGCGACACTGCCTATATGTCTCAACATTTTGTCCCCCAGTACCAAACTGTCTTCAACGGTTTTGGTCATACTGAGATCCAGTAAAACGCTTTTCACATTGTCATCAATATCGGTTAAGTCGACTCCACCAACACCGCCAATCACATCTGTGGCATTTTCTTTGTCTGCTAAATATCTTGCTGTGGCACTGGTTGCTCCCCGGTTAGAAAGTGCAAAAACACTGGCGCCGTTGGCCTGGGGGTTCTTAAATGCGTCTGCATGGATAGAAACAAAAAGATCCGCTTGTTTTTCTCGAGCTATGGCTCTACGCCTTTGAAGAGAGATGTAATAGTCGCCTGTTCTTACTAAAAATGGTGCATAGCCGGGTTCGTTTTCTAATAGCTTTTTTAGTTCCTTGGAAATAGCCAATACGATGTTCTTTTCATAACTTCTTGCGGGGCCTATGGCACCTGGGTCTTCGCCACCATGGCCGGCGTCAATGGCAATAATGAGTTTTCTTCTGCCGCTGGCATAATCGCTGGAGGTTTTAACTGCCTCTTTTGTGGCAGACGAGTTAACAGGTTTAGGACGCAGTAAATCCACCACTAAGCGATCGCCATACTTTGCATTGGGTTTTAGAACAAAAGACCGTGGTTTCATGACGCTCTCTAGGTCCAGGACCAGACGTAAATCAGTTTTGTCGTGAACACCTGATCGAATGCCCCTAACACCACTGCCAGATGGTAGAAGGTTAGATAATGATGTTTTTAATTGAGTATCCAGTAAGTCGATGACAATGCGATCTACTTTGCCATCCGGGCCCTGGAGGGAGAATATTTTATGTTTGGCTGGGTTACTAAGGTCCAAAACCAATCGGGTGTGATCAGGCGCCTTCCATACACGAATACCATCTACAGTATTAGCAAAGGAGCTAAGTGACAGTATTGATAATAAAATTAATACGAGCAGACGCATAAAACCTTATTGGTCTCCTGATTTCATGGATTTAAGAAGTGTCAATCCCTGGTCAGTTTCAGCCTTCACAGCAATCTTTCTGCCATTTTTATATTCGGATAGGGTGATAAGCAAATCTGCCTTTGGAAGTATTCCTTGGCCCTTTTCTGGCCACTCTACCAGACTAAACTGGCCTTTGCCTTGATAATCCCGAATCCCCATAAACTCGAGCTCTTCGGGGTCAGCTAAACGATACAGATCAAAATGCGACACTTGTAATGCACCTAATTCATAAGTTTCCACAAGTGTATAGGTTGGACTCTTAACCTTACCTGACCAACCTAAGGATTGAATAATAGCTCGGCTTAAAGTGGTTTTGCCCATACCTAATGTGCCCACCAAATAAATCATACCGCCAGCCCTATTATTCAAACCATAGGCAATGGTATTCCCTATGGCATACATTTGGGATTCATCTGCAGCGATAAAGGTAAGTTCTTGAGACATATATTGAAATTTGAATTTTTAACAGACTATAGATGTTAACATTTAGCGGTAACCAATAGTTTAGAAATGTTATCCAAATGACATCCATACCTGCAGTCAATAAAGAGCAAATTGCAGCGCAGATAAAAACCTGGGCAACAGATTTAGGTTTTCAAGACGCGCGTTTTGTTGCTCCAGATGTTTCGGAATACATTGAAAACCACAAACGTTGGGTAAACGACGGTATGCATGGCACCATGTCATGGTTCGAGCAAAATCAGGACTTGCGATACGACCCTAAAGCATTAGTGCCAGGAACCAAAACCATACTCATGGTTCGATTGGATTACCGACCTGATGAAGAGGGGCTAGATCAGTTGTTAGATCATCCAACCAAGGCATATATTTCCAGATATGCCCTAGGGCGGGATTACCACAAATTGATGCGGAAGCGTCTGACTCAGTTAGGCAAAAAAATTTCTGCGGTAATAGAGCCATTAGGTTATAGAGCCTTTGTGGATAGCGCGCCGGTGTTGGAAAGACAGCTTGCAGAAAAATCAGGCATGGGATGGCTGGGCAAAAATACCCTGTTACTGAACAACAAAGCCGGGAGTTGGTTTTTCTTAGGGGCACTCTTTTTAACCTTGGAATTAGATTCAGATGCACCTAATGAGCAAGTTCACTGTGGCTCTTGTACCTCATGTATGGATGTCTGCCCTACTCAAGCGTTTACTAAGGCGGGTGTGCTCGATGCCCGACTTTGCATTTCTTATCTAACCATAGAACATGAAGGTGCCATTCCAGAACATTTGAGATCCAGCTTTGGTAATCGAATTTATGGTTGCGATGATTGCCAAATTTTTTGTCCTTTTAATAAGTTTTCGACCCCAACCGATGAAAAAGATTTTGAGCCAAGAAATAACTTGGATAGAGCGGAATTAATTGATCTTTTTCAATGGACAGAGCAAGAGTTTCTTAGCAAAACCGAAGGCTCCGCGATCAGACGCATTGGTTTTGAACGTTGGCAAAGAAATATTGCGGTTGCCCTCGGTAATTCCAAAGATGAACGGGCTTTGCAGGTGCTAAAACACGGTTTAGATGGCGCTAATGATTTGTTGAGGGAGCATATTGAATGGGCGATTTCAAAGCTCGAAACCTAGACCAATGTGCGACCCAAGTTTCGAGCTTTTATGCTTGAGCTAATCAGAGTCTGCTACAGCTTCCCAGCTTCTTTTAGCATATCAATAACTGGTACTAAACGTATTTCTTGAATATCAATGGTGTCCCAGACATTGTCTCTTGAATAAGGGTCATTCTTTAAAAATTCGTCCAGCTGTTCGCGGGTTTCAAATTCCATATGAATGGATGAGCCGATCATTTTCCCTTCGTCATTTAAAATAGCACCGCCGCTTTTGAAATTACCCGCTAAAACAGCGGCTTTTACTCCAGCGAGATGCTCTTCTCTAGCTCCAAGTCTGCGATTAATTGCGTCATCGTCTTGGCAATCCATGGCAGTTACTACAAATAACATAAATACTCCTTAAAATTCTTTTGGTTGAAAATCTAAAGTCCGGATTGGATATCCAGAGGTGCAATTAGAAAATGGTCCCGATAGTACTTAAGCTCTTCTATGGATTCTCGAATATCATCCAAGGCTAGGTGTGCACCTTTTTTAGTAAAGCCATCAACAAGCTCTGGCCTCCAGCGCCTTGCCAATTCTTTAAGGCTAGACACATCCACCACTCTATGAAAAAAATGGCTTTCCAGATTTTTCATGTACTTGGTTAGAAATCGACGGTCTTGCCAAATGCTGTTGCCGCACAAAGGAGACTTTCTAGGTAAAGTATGCTCCTGCACAAATTCGAGGGTGAGGCGTTCAGCTTCTGATTCTGAAATATTACTGTCTAGCACTCTTTGGGTCAGTCCAGACTGGCCGTGATGTGTTGTGTTCCATTCATCCATGCCATCCATCAGTGACTTTTCTTGATGAATCACTAGATTGGGGCCCTCAGCGACTAGGTTTAGGTTTTTGTCGGTCACAATGGTGGCGATCTCGATAATTCGATCAACCTCTGGGTCCAAACCCGTCATTTCTAAATCTATCCAGATCAGGTTAGTTTCTTTATCCATGCATTGGCCTTTTGACGCATAATATAAATAGATGCAGGCAGACCCTGCAGCGGTGTAAAGCATACACGAATTAGTACTTGGAGTGAGAATGGCCCGGAGAAAGTTATCCCGGCAGCAACAAAAGCGAATTTCTGAATCTCAGAAAGCCAGGCTTGAAAAAGCCAAAAACGTTCAAGCCAAACAAGAGGTTGGTGAATTAGGTCCAGAGCAATCGGGGTTGGTTTGTGCACATTATGGTAACAGTTTGGATGTCCGCAGTGACCATGGTGACATAGTCCGTTGTCATGCTAGGGCAAATTTACAGGCAGTGGTGACAGGTGACCGTGTGGTTTGGTGTCAGGGAAAAGATGACATGGGAGTGGTTGTAGCTTGCGACGAACGCCGATCTCTACTCCAGCGACCAGACCTAAGAGGTAATCTCAGGCCAGTAGCAGCCAACTTGGATCTAGTTTTTGTGGTGCTTTCTCCATCACCCGAAACACCAGTGAATTTGATAGACCGCTATTTAGCCGCTGCCCAGATTTCTGGTTTAAAACCCGTACTGGTATTAAACAAGGTCGATTTGATGAATTCTGATCATGGGTTACATACCACTTTTGAAGAGTACAAGAGCCTTGGATACCGCTGTATTCAAGCCAGCACAAAAACAGATCATGGTATGCAAGAGCTGATGGAGATGATGCGAGGGCACAGCAGTGTTTTTGTTGGTCAATCAGGTGTGGGTAAGTCCAGTCTAACCTCTGCCCTGTTGCCTGACGTAAACATTGCAACCCAAACCGTGTCGGAAGCGACGGGAAAAGGGCGACACACAACCACCAGAGCAGAGCTTTATTTATTACCTGATCAAGGTAGTTTGATTGATTCACCAGGGATTCGTGAGTTTGGTCTTTGGCACCTTGATGAAAACGACTTATTGGCAGCATACCCAGAGTTGGTAGCTTTACAAGGGCATTGTAAGTTTAGAAATTGTCGACATCTAAAAGAACCAGGGTGTGCTGTTCTTGCTGCAGTTGAAAGTGGTGAAGTATTGGAACGTCGTTATCAAAGCTTCATTGCTATTAGAGATTCATTGGATGAAGTGGATGTTAGAGAGAATTAAGGAACCTCTGAATAAGTCCAGCATTACTCTGCGGAACCTAAACGTGAATTTTATCGCGGCGAAACTCGCAGGGAATGTCTAGACCTTTGCAAGAGTTTCAACAAAGAGAAAAACGCGTTTAGGCCCGCCCTTCGGGGCTTACAGGCGAGCCCTGACTCTGCGTTGCCTTATTTCGAAAGGCCTAGACATTCCTTCAATAAGGCGCCTTGATTCAGAACCCGCCTGAAAGCCAGAGTGAAACTGGACTTATTCAGAGATTCCCTTAGAGGCAAACATGGACACAGATTCAGAAACTGGCGTAATAAAACTCAAGTCTTATGAAGACTTTTCAAATGCGATTAATGCCGTATTAGAAGACTCGGTTCGGTTAATTCGAATCTACTCACCCGACTTTGAGCCGGAGATTTATGGGCAGGCAGACGTGGTTGAAGGCATGAAGCAATTTGCGCTTCAAAATAGTAATGCGCACATACAAATTGTTCTTTCAGACCTATCTAGGGTTGTAAAAGATGGCCACCCTATGATGCCGGTTATCGAAAGATTGCCGAGCCGCTTTACGATCAGAGTATTAAATCGTCACTATGACCGATCAAATCTCCCTGCCTATTCCTATTTATTGGGAGATAAACGCAGAGTTTGTTTTAGAGCCAATGTTGACCATGATTCCGGTTTTGCTCATTTAGACGACGTAGCGACAGTTTCTAGGTTATCTGAAGAATATGCTGAATTGCATAGGAGCAGTCAGGCCAGCCCAGAACTCAGAAGGCTTTGATTCGCTATTCGATAAATCGAAATTTTTGGCTTAAATTTAATAATAAATGGTTAAACAGTGAATTTGTGCTCAGATTAGCGGAAATTGAAATTTGTATTCCCTAGACATTGTGACGAAAAGCACGTACGTTGATTCAATAAAGGTTAATGTGCTCTATGTCACATAGTCGGTTTTCCATGAATACTTGGCATTCTTAAGTGAAAAATACGAACGGGTAGATTACACATGTCTGAGACTTCTGAGTCTGCACTACAGGGTTGGTTAGCAAGACTCAATACGTCCATCCCAATATTAACTGCACCAGTTGATATTCCAAAAGCTGATTCCAGTGTTGAGGACTTTGAAGCCGTTTTGAAGGATGACCCAATTGCCTGTCTACAGTTATTCCGTAGATTGCATTATTTATCCGATGGCAAACTCGACAATTCACCAAAAACCCTAAAACACCTTATCAGTTTGATTGGCACTGAAAAAACTCGCCAGTTTCTTCTGACTCTGCCTACATTAGATGTAGAGAAAACCCAATTTAGAAGAATGCTAATGGCGATTACTGATAGCTTGGTGTCTGCCAGTTTTCTTTCTAGTTGGCATCAATGGCGTCAAATAGCCTGGGAGGACTCAGACCACTGGGCAAGTCTATTCGACAATGCTGGCTGGTGGTTAATTGCTTGGCTAGATCCAATGATGGCGGAAGGTATCGAGCATAGAATTCTTGCGGGTGAAGAGAGAGACTCTGTATACCGACAAATATTTGGTTTCAGTTGCCAGGAATGGAATAGGGCGGTTTGCGAATTGTTTTTTGCTCCAAGATTTGTGAATTCCACTGGCATGGCGTCAAAAGAAGGCCCTGAACCAGACTCCGTTTCCAGCTTCAAGTACAAAGCATTGAATTATTACTTACCTATCAGCCAATTGCTGGCAAATGTGGCCCGTGCTGCTTGGGGGGGTGAACAGTTTAAGGCCTTATTAGAACGGGCATCTACAGCTACTCTAATTGAAGGTTTTCCGAGTAAGCTAAAAACCTGGTTAGCTGAAGCGGGGCGATCTTCAAGCCTAGAATATGTTGGAATCCCTATTCGACAGGTATTCGCTGACCAACCGAAAATGTTTGTACCAGGTAAAGAAGAAGCGGATAAAAAGTTAGCGGTTTCAGCCAGGCCGGGTAGGAACAATAAAAAATTTAATGGTGATGTCAGTTACTTTCAAACCAATTTAGAGCGCTTAAGGCAAGGTGGCAAAAGTTTCGAGACGGACTTGCAAATTTATGAGCTGCTATTGGATGCTATTCATTTAGGCATTGGGTTGCCTCGAGCCTTTGTGGCACTGCATCAAACTATCGGTGGCTCATTTAGGGTTGAATATCAGCGAGGAACAGAACAGTTTTCATTGATACAGGCTTTAGCTTTTAAATTAGATTTACCTGGCGTTTCAGAAAAACTCTATGCCTCTCCCCTAAGTTTTTGGCTTAAAGAACAACAGTTTGACCAACTGGTTGCTCAGTTACCAAAACGACTTATTCAAGCAACTGATGCGAAACAATTTTTTATTAGAACCATGCATGTGGGATCGACACCTCTAGCCGCTGTGTATGCAGATAGGTACCCACACTGCACGCCTTTCTATGAGCAGGAATACACTATGTTTCGTGCTTTAGTATCGGCTGCTAATTCAGCCCTTGAACAAAGACATACAGTATTTAGTCTGTAACTTTCTTTTTAATCAGGCCCGCCAAATAGATAGTAATAGATAGTTTTTAAAAACCAGCCTAGCTAAAATTAATATTCAACTTTTAGTTAGGTGTTTCAATGAATCCCAGTTTGTTCGTCGCGTTGCAATATTTAGCGCCTCATCATTTGCTCTCAAGAACCATCGGGCTAGCTGCTGCTTCCAAATCTCCTCTGATTACTTCTCGACTTATTCCTTGGTTTGCTAAGAAATATCAGGTCAATATGGAGGAAGCGGAACGAGAAAATTTAAGTGACTATGAAAGTTTCAATGATTTTTTTACTCGCACCCTCAAGCCTGAAGCAAGACCTTTAGACACCAGTGAAGACTGCGCTATGGTTTGCCCAGTGGATGGAGAGGTGAGTCAAGCAGGCGATATTAAAGATGGTCGAATATTTCAAGCAAAAGGTGTTGATTACACTGCGTTTGAGTTATTGGCTGGTAATGAATCTTGGAGCTCCCATTTTTATGGTGGCAAGTTCGTCACTCTTTATTTGTCACCAAAAGATTACCACCGAATCCATATGCCGGTCGCCGGCAAGCTCACTCATATGGCTTATGTTCCGGGCAGACTTTTTAGTGTTAACCAAGTAACCGCTGAAAAAGTACCGCGTTTGTTTGCAAGAAACGAGCGAGTCGTTGCCTTGTTTGAAACTGAACTCGGTAAAATTGCGATGGTGTTAGTAGGTGCCATGATTGTCGCGAGTATTGAAACTCAATGGGCGGGAGAAGTGGCGCCATTGAAAAGGAAAGTTATGACGACAGACTATGGAGTACAAAACATATCTTTGAATCAAGGTGATGAAATGGGGCGTTTTAAATTAGGGTCTACGGTAGTTCTCCTTTCTGAAAACCCAGATATTCCATGGGACACCAATATAGTTGCCGGTAATCCAGTTAAAATGGGGCAAAAATTGGCAATTAATTCTTAAAATATTTAGTTTTTTTGCGACAAAAATACGGCAGTTATTCATTTAGCTGTCGCTAGCCCTCCCCAAAATCAACCAAATTATCTTTCTGCAAATTACCTAATTTAACTAGTCCATACAAATATGCGATTTGATGGCAATAAATCGTCGAGAATTTCACCTCGAAAGAATGAAATTTTTATATTTGTGACACCTTTCAAAAATTATAAGTTATTGATATTTAAGAAGTAATTTAGCTATTTAAACTTATGTCTATTACCTAGTGAGATCAGGTTTGCGTTATTGCAAATCGTTGCAGGAATTAATTGGAAGCATTGGTTTGTGAGGCCTAAATTTCAGTCAAACACGAATAGTGGTCTTGATAGGTGAAACTCATGGAACGTCTAATCTTTAATGAAACCAATATCTTTATTCTTTCGAAATTGGTTTCCATGGTGAAAAAAGAAACGGGTATCCGTCACAAGCTGTCCTCTGAAGTGGCTGTAACTACGTTGCTTATAGAAGTTGCAGATATGCCTCAGGAATCTGTTTCCAGCCTATATCATAGGTTTCTTGAAAATCTGACCCCAGAACAGATTCACGAGCTTAAAGGTCGAGGTGTGGGCATCCCTGAACATTTGATGAAAAAGCGTGGCATATTCCCAACACATATTCCTCGACAATACGCATTTATCCCTCAATAAGGAAAAACAGCTTCATATCCACAGCCTTTCCCTTGTTTCTGGGGTTCAAGATGGGTATTCTGCGCCACCGATTTGCGCACTAATACCCATTTTTATGACTGATAATCAAAACGCCCGGCAAAAAAATCGTGAAGCAGCAAAGGCAGCAGTAGAGCTGCTAAGTTCTAATTACCCAGAAGTATTTAACCTCAAAGACCCTAAGCCTTTGAAAGTGGGGATTCATGAGGAATTGGCGGCGGATGAGAAGGTGTCCAAAACCAAAATACGCAGGGCGCTGTCTGCCTATGTCAGGCACTACAATTATATTAGCTGTTTAGTAGAAGGCGCTGATCGAATCAATCTGAAAGGTGAGGTTGATGGTGTGGTTTCAGCAGATGAAGCCCAGCATGCGAAAGAAAAAGTGGATGCCATCGATAAGGCGAAGGCTGAAAAACGAAAAGAGTTTGCTCAGAAGAAAAAGGTTCAGCAGCAAAAAGTTAAACAGAAAGAGCAGCGAATCAATAATAAACTAGAGCAGCTAATCGCCAAATCTGGAAAACCGCAGAATTAGATAAAGAGCTTAATCAGAGAAGCTAATCACTTCAGATATTTTATTGGTGTTCAGCGCCAGCATATAAAGTCTGTCTAATCCAAGTGCCACCCCCGACATGTTAGGGGCTCCAGCTTCCAAAGCTGCGATAAGTTTTTGATCATAAGGCACTAGTTCTTTCCCCGCTGCCTGTCTCATGGCTAAATCTTCTTTAAATCTAGCTTCTTGCTCTTCGGCATCGGTTAATTCCCAGTAACCATTTGCCAGCTCCAAGCCACCTAAATAAGCTTCGAATCTTCGGGCCACCGAATAACCATTAACATTTAATTCTTTTCGCGATAGTGCAGCTTGGCTAGCAGGATAGTGGGTAATAAAGCACAAACTCTGTCTGGGTAATACTGGTTCTATGGCAATTGAAATTAGGAAGTCGAGCAGTTCATCACGAGACCAGGTATCACAACTAGCTGCCCCTTGTTTGTAGCACGCATCAACCAAATCTTTAATGCTGGCGGAGTGAGGGTTGATGTCCAAAATATTCTCAAACCACTCTTGATAAGAGCGAATTTCGATGCTTTCGAAGCTGATTAAACTCGCTATAAAATCTGCTACTTCAGAGATTAATTGTGTGTCATCCAAGCCTGATCGATACCACTCCAAAATCGAAAACTCAGGGTTATGTCTGGAGCTTTTTTCTTCGACCCTGAAGGCTTTGCAGATTTGATAGCAGTCACCAACTCCAGAGGCAATCAGGCGTTTCATAAAAAACTCTGGAGATGTTTGAAGATAATGGTGACTAGTGGTTTGAAAGCTTTCCAGATGCAAGTCCGTGCTGGCAGCCTCAGACAGCAAAGGTGTCTCAACTTCCAATACATTTCGCTCTGAGAAGAAGGACCTGACTTTTTGATTTAACTCGGCTCTTTTTCTCAGGTTTGATAGAGACGCACTGGGTTTCCAATCAGGCATGGGCATTCCGTATGAATGTTTAGAAATAATTCAGCTTCATAAAACAAAAAAGGAGGCTGAGCCTCCTTTTTCACTAACTCATTACTGGCTTAGTTTTACTCGGATTTAGCTCGACTAACGTATTCGCCGCTACGAGTATCCACTCGGATGACTTCACCCTGGTCGATAAATAAAGGTACTCGAACCACTGCGCCTGTGCTCAATGTTGCTGGCTTTGAACCACCTTGGGCAGTATCACCTTTTAAGCCAGGGTCGGTTTCAACAATCTCCAGCTCAACGAATTTCGGAGGTACGACGTTAAGGATCTCACCATTGAAGAGAGTGATTTCATAAACGTCCTGCTCTTTCAGCCAGTCCTTCGCGTCAGTAATGGCATCGGCATTAGCGCCTTGCTGTTCAAAAGAACCATCTGTCTTCATAAAATGCCAGAACTCGCCATCGGTGTAGACATATTCCATATCTATTTCCATGACATCAGCGGCTTCAACTGATTCTCCAGATTTGAAGGTCTTTTCAAGTACGCGACCGGTCTTTAGGTTTTTCAGTTTTACACGGTTGAAGGCCTGACCTTTACCAGGTTTAACCAGTTCATTTTCAACGATGGAGCAAGGCGCACCATCAAGAAGAACTTTAAGACCGCCTTTGAATTCATTGGTAGAATAGCTTGCCATTTTTCTGGATCCGCAGATTGGTTATTAATAAAAGGCGCGTATGATACCTGTTTCCCAGGCTGCTGTAGAGCCTGTTTCCTGGCAATTGCAGCTAAAAAACATGACTCGAAGTCTGGCTGAGTTGCTTGATTTGGTTGATATTTCCATCAACCAATTACCCAAGTATGAAAAGGCCGAGCGGTCATTTCCCGTCAGAGCAACAGCTCATTACCTCTCATTGATAAAAAAAGGGGACTTAGACGATCCACTGCTGAAGCAAATTTTACCTGACCCTAAAGAATTGAAGTCGGTTGACGGTTTTATTGATGACGCACTTATGGAATCTGAATACCGGCATGGTGAGGGATTAATTCGTAAATACAAGAGTAGGGTTCTATTGGTTACCAATGGTACCTGCGCGGTTCATTGCCGATATTGTTTTCGTCGACATTATCCATATGACGATGACCAGTTCAGTGTTCAGGACTTGACCGCGTTAGATCAGTTTCTAAAACAACACCAAGACGTTAATGAATTAATTCTGAGCGGTGGCGACCCATTGATTATGCCAGTGAGAACACTGGATAAAATTATTGCCGTTGCTCAAGCCAGCGAGACGATTAAAAGAATTCGTATTCATTCACGAATTCCAAGTGTTTTACCTCAGCGTTTCGACCATGAGTTTATCAGTTGGTGGAATTCCATAGGGCTGGATAAAATTCTTGTTACCCATATTAATCATCCACAAGAAATTGATGAGAATTTAAGTCACGCGCTGACTGGGTTAGATAAAACCACCTTGCTTAATCAAAGCGTTCTGCTGAATGGCGTAAACAACAATACTGAAACCTTGGTGGATTTAAGCGAAAAATGTTTTAGCGTAGGTATTTTGCCTTATTACCTACATTTATTGGATCCAGTCAGAGGTACTGCGCATTTTGACGTGAATGAACTTGAAGCAAAAAGTTTGATGTCTGAAATAAAAGGCTTATTGCCGGGTTTTCTGGTGCCAAAACTAGTCAAAGAAATTCCAGGGGAAAGTAATAAAACCGTGATCGCTTAAACGTAACCGTTACTAAACTAATAATCTCTATATGCGGGAATATATTTTGCTAATATAATAGGTTGAATAATGGATTATAAGATTGCGCGCAAACCAAGAGAGCATGAACAAAAATGCCGGCAGTTTCGCTGTGACTATAATGATGGAATAAGTTAGCGGTTTAAGTAGGAATAATGGATAGTTCTCAGCAACGTCAATATCTGCAAATACCTGAGCAGAATTTATCTACTTTGTCATTTTGTGAGCCAACGGCTCGTCAATTGAATGCCTGGGTAAGTAATTTGCCAATGGCTAATATTGGCGAAACTGCGCGTCAGCTTTATCATGCAGTGATTGAATTCAACCAATTACGTTTAGCGGACGCTTCTCGTTATGATCTTTTAGAGTTGGTAAGAAATCCTATTCACTACGTGTGTAATGCGCTGAATCGCAGATACCTTTCCCAGTCGATCGTACTGGATGAAAACCAGAGAAAAATTGCTAACTTATCTCAAGCTTTACAAACGCACCTGGCGACGGGCTACAAAATTATCATTAATAATTTTTTGAAGCAGGGTTCAGGAAAAGCCAAAGACATAGTTGCGAAATCCATACACAGAGCAATGAGTGATATAGGGCCTAGTATACTTCGCTCTTATCAGCTGTATTTACATACTCCGAGAGGTGTGTGGCACGAAGTTCACCAGCTCTATCAAATTGCAGTCGCTTATAATCTGACGAATTTCAGAATGGCGGATGAGCAGAATTCATCAGATGCCACCATTAGCATTCAGGATGTGTACGCAAGAATTCTTTTAGTGGGTACCTGCCAGCCCAATCAGCTACATCAACGAGATCTCACAGAAATCTATAAGGCCTTAGAGGTTTGGGCCAGTCATGTTCAGTTGGATGAGGTGGCTGATGAAAAGTCTACTCTATTGATAAATCCTGAGTCAGACTCTTCACCTGTTTACAGGCATTTAATGAAGCCTCAGCAGTATTCAGACTACATGGGTTTAAATACTGCGATGCTGGTTCGTGCATTGCATCAGTCTCAGGTGGCCCAAAGGCCTGGAACCAGTCATTTATCACAGCAAACCTCAATTTCAGTTCCTCCTGGAATGGCAACTACCTTGGTGCACCATTTGGTTCAATCTTGGGGTGGGATGAAACAGAGAGCGTTTTCCAGAACCCCAGCAGCGGGAATTGTGGAAGTGGCAGTGGGTTTGATTCCTACGCATTTTCATTTGTCAGGAGGCATCGGATTCTATCGACAGCTTTATCAAGGCTCTGCATCTGAATCCAGCAATCCATTCCTAACCCAAGCAGCGCAAGGCCGATTCGAAGCCAGTGATACCATAGCAACGAGAACTAAAACTGATATCTGGGAAGATTCGTTTGATGCTGGTAAAAATCTGATTCCCCATAATGATCGTATGGATGTTATGGAAGAAGGTATAGATTTCCCCGCAGATGCTGTAGAAGAACATCCCAAGTATGAAGTTAGCTTGATTAATACCTCCCCAAGGGGCTATTGCCTGAGGTGGTCAGGGAATTTGGTTGCAAATGTTCAAACCGGAGAAATTGTCACTCTGAGGTCAGAGGGGTCCGCAAGCTGGAATCTTGGAGTCATTCGTTGGATGCGTCAATCAACAAAAGATGGCGCTCAATTAGGGATTGAGCTAATTGCACCAAATGCCCAGCCCATAGCGGTGCGAACGCTAAATAAAACGGGGCAGCACGGGGACTTTATGAGGGGGCTTCTGGTGCCCGAAATCAAAAGTATTGGTCAAGCTGCTTCTTTAGTGGTACCTAGAATGCCCTTTCAAGTGGGCAATAAAGTGGGAGTCACGGTAAAAGGTACCGAAAGTAAGTACCAACTCATAAAAAAACTACAGGGCACTTCCACCTTTAATCAGTTCCAGATAAGGTCGTTTGACGTTAAGTCTCAAACCCCCGACCCAGAGCCACCATCAGCTCAAGAAGAGGATGGATTCGAGTCTTTGTGGCGGAAGCTTTAATCTCAGGTAGCTTGAACCGAGTCGCTTGCTTTAGATTTATTTTAGGGCCAAGCTGGTGAGCTTTTCGCAAGCCGTTATAATAAATAGAACTACAGACCGTTAGAGTTAATTAATGAGCGATTCGTCGTCACCTATACGGATGCTTATACTTCATAACACTCAAAATGAAGCTGAGCCTCTGATCAATCTATTCCGAAATGCCGGGCGGGCAACCCGTTCTCATTTCATTGCCTCTGAGCAAGAGCTAGCCCAAGAGCTAAATTCACAGACTTGGGATCTGATCCTCGCCAAAGCCAATACCGATACAGTTAATGTTGCCAGCTGCATGAAACAGGTGACGGGACAGGGTCTGGATATCCCTATCGTTCTTTTAACGGATGGTTATAACCCAGATTATTATGCCAAGGGCATTCAGTTAGGTGCTAAAGATTTAGTGGTCGAAACTGATGGCGCATTGGTATTGCATGCGTGCTTGAGAGAAATAAGCGCCCTAAACGGGCGTCGTAAGCTGAAAGACAATCAGATTCACCTCAAAGAATCCGAAAAGCGGGTTCAATTGTTATTGGCGAGCTCGAAAGATGCCATTGCTTACGTGCATGAGGGCATGCACATCTATGCAAATGAGCCGTACATGGAAATGTTTGGTTATGACGATATTGATGACCTTCTTTGCGTTCCATTAGTCGATATTGTTGAGTCCGAAAAGCATGCCGAGCTCAAGAAGTGCTTAAAAAATTATGAAGACGGTTCATCTTCAGACTTGGATTGTGATGCCGAAAAAGAAGATGGCTCCAAGGTTCCCGTGCATATGAACTTCTCGGCCGCGACTTATGATGGCGAATCTTGCACACAGATAGTGATTCGTCCGAAATCTGAAAATAATGCTGAGCTCGAAGCTAAGATTCAGGCCATTAGCAATACAGACTTGCTGACTGGGTTGTTCAATCGTCAGCATTTTATGGAGCAACTCGACAAAGCCTACCACCGCGCCACTAGTCAAAATGCGTCTTCATCGATTGTGTATTTACAACTTCAAGGATTTGATGACATTCGAGCAAATTACGGTATTGCAGGTGCAGATATCGTACTAAAAGAGACGGCTTCAGTTTTAAAAGGTTTTAACAAAGATGGGATGACATTAGCGAAAATTTCAGATGACATTTTTGCGTTCTTAATTCCCTCTGACAATGTTGAAGCCGTAAAAGCCATGGCTGTTAAAATCAACAAAGCCATTGATGACCATTTAGTTGAGGTCGATGGTAAGACGGTTAGAGTTGAAGACAGTATTGGCATTGCGCTAGTCGATGCCAAATGTGCAAATGCCAATGAGCCCATGGGTCATGCTCATCAAGCTGCAGAGCAGGCCATGCAACAGAAAACTCGGGTTCAATACTTCGACAAGAATGATCTCAAAAATATCGCCGATGAAAATCTAATTGGTCGGGTTAATCACGCCCTAGAGAATGATGGCTTTTCTGTTATGTATCAGCCGATTATTAGCTTAAGAGGTGATACCCAAGAGCATTACGAAGTGTTTTTGAGACTACAAGATTCCAGTGGCAATGAGATACCGCCGAAAGAATTTATTTCTGCCGCAATGGCTGCAGATATGGCAGGCAAGATTGATCGATGGATTGTGGGTAGAACCGTTGCTGAGCTAGCGGAGCATCGAAAAGCGGGAAGCAATACTCAAGTTGTGATTAACCTTACCCCTTCCAGTGTTGGCGATCCCACTTTTCTGCCTTGGGTAAATGCTGTGTTGAAGGAACATAAGCTCAAAGGCGATACGCTAGTATTTCAGATTACAGAAAAAGACGCTCAAAATTATTTAAAAGCCGCAAAAGCATTTAGTAAAGGCCTAAGTGTCCTGAAATGTAAGCTGTCCATTAGCCACTTTGGCAGAGTGGATACCGAATTCAATTTGAATAAGCACTTAGACATTGAGTACATAAAAGTGCATAAGAGCTTTGTGGAAGCGGTGGAAGATAGTGAAGAAGGTACTGGCAAGTTAGAGTCTCTGATTGCTCAAATACATAAATATGATATTGCCAGTGTTGTGCCTCAGGTAGACAGTGCGGCTATCATGTCATTGTTGTGGCAAGCGGGCGCTAACTACATTCAAGGGCACCTGCTTCAAGCACCAACCTCATCAATGGATTATGACTTTACAGAAGACAGCGAAGAAGCCGTTTAAAACTATCGCTGTAATTCTTACCTCAAGGGTTAAGCATTTCGTCAATTAACCCTTCACGAATGGCCCCTTGCGAGATTCGAATATAAGACAAGTGCAGTTGTTTGATTGCTTGGTCTAAAATAATAAATCCTGCGCAGAAAACATTGGTTCTACCTAAGTTCAAGTCCACTTTTTTAGAAAGCTGTTCTGTTGTTTCACAATTTAAAATCAGCTCCCTTAGGTCAGCCATTCCTTCTCGGGTAATTTCCCCTTGTGTGAGATTCAGATTTTGAAGCGCCCAACTTACGGATTTAATGCTGCCTGATGTCCCCAATTCAGCTTGCCAGGTTCGTTCTTTAAAGTGCGGCTGAATTTTACCCAGTTCTTCAGACACCAATTTTTCACACTTTAAAAAGGAGTCTTTTCTAATTCTATTATCTGGAAAGAAATTTTCTGTGAGAGATAAACAACCGAGCTCCAAGCTATGGCACTCTTTGACCTGTTTACCGTCACCCAGTATAAATTCAGAACTACCGCCGCCAATATCGATGACGAATCGTTCGTCTTTAGGTAAGTGCGCAACCACGCCGCGATAAATGTATTTCGCTTCCTCCACTCCGGACAGAATATGAATGGGTGCTCCCAAGCGTTTTTCTGCAAGTTTTAGAAAGGCCTCGGAGTCAGCTAGTTGTCTAAAGGCGCTGGTGCCAACAGCTTTAATTTGATGATTGGGGATTTTTCGAATAAGTTTTGAAAAGCTGTTCAGGCATCTCAGTGCCCGATTGCGTACACCGTTTTCCAGTTTGCCTGTTTCTGTGTCTAAACCGGCCACCAGTCTAATCATGTCTTTTTTACCATCAACCCAGACCAATTTGTTTTCTTTCTTGGCCATGATAACCAAATGAAAACTGTTTGATCCTAAGTCAATGGCTGCGTATAGCGAGTTCGGATCCATGGGCTAAGTGTAGCGCCTGCCTAGCGACTAAAGCCAATGATTAAATTAATTTGCGGGTTGATTTCGTCGAGTGGCTCTCATATCCGTTTCGGCCTGTAGCAACAATTCCTCTGCTTGGTTGCCGTGTTCTGGATAACGCGCCATGCCTATTGAAAAATTACCTTTTATATTTGTGTTGCCCAGGGTGACGGGTTGCTCAAGCGCTGCTTGAATGGCTTGTGCTAAATCTAGAATTTCTTTTGGGTTATGTACTTGATTGATTAACAGTGCAAACTGATTGCCTGACATTCTTACGGGCATGCAGGTGTCTGAAATAAAACCTGCTAATCTTCGCCCCACTTCTTTTAGAACCAAGTCTCCTTGTGAATATCCAAAGTCACGATTAACCAGTTCAAAGTTATCCATATCCAGGAGGAGTACTGCCGTTTCAGAATCATCAGACGAACTACCAATGGCATCTTTCAACCAGTGCACAGCGAGCTGGCGATTTCCCAAGTTTGTTAACTGATCTGTCAGCTTAAATTGTTCTTCCAGGGTTTGAACTTGTTTTTGTGCTGTTGTGTTTTTCAGTATGCCGATTAAGCCTCGTAATATCTGATCATCACTTACAATGGGCGAGCAACTGAGTTGGTAATAACTTTGGTCTTCCAGTTTTATGTCTTGTTTAACTTCGCTGCCTTTACTCAAGCATTGATCATTTGCATTTTTAAAGATGCTTAAGAAATCAGAATCTGATAACTGAGCATGATTCATTTTTACCAGCTCGGAAGGTTTGGTATTTAGTAATTCTCCAAGAGAAGCGTTGGCAAATACGAACTTTCCAGAGCTGTCGAGAATCCAACAGCAATCTTCCATCGCGTTTAGCAGCTGCAACAGACTTTGTTGATCATTCTTGATGCGCTTTGTTGCATTTACCATGGCTTGGGTTTTTTTTAACACGCCATCCAATTGCCCTTTTTCCACCTGAGATGCTTTGAGCTTGAGAGACACGGCAATTCGAAAGCAGACGATGATGAGTACTGCTGCGCCGGATAGGCAGATTAAAGAAAACAACTTGAAAATGTTGTCGCTGAATCCAAACAAAAAGTGCATCGATTGTAACAGCAGTATGCCTGCCAGCAGCCCTAATCCAGTTAAGGACATGAGGGGACGATTTAGGTCTAAGTTCATCTAAAGATTTGTATATTGGACTAATGGAAAATGCAGGATAGCCTATTGAAGAGGTGGAAAACAGGCTAGGAGTCTCACGGGGCAAGCAAGGATAGTTTGTATCCTTGCTGCCAAACCAAGTTTTATGAAACTTAGGTTTTAATCCGTTTGTACTTAACTCGCTTAGGGCCTTCTCCACCAGTTCGCTTCTTATGATCTTCTTCATATTCAGAGTAGTTCCCTTCGAAGAATACCACGTTAGAGTCGCCCTCAAAGGCAAGGATATGCGTGGAAATACGATCCAAGAACCAACGATCGTGGGAAATCACAATGGCGCTGCCGGGAAAGGCTAATAGTGCTTCTTCTAAAGCCCTTAAGGTTTCAACATCAAGGTCATTGGTTGGTTCGTCCAATAACAGTACATTGCCGCCCTCTTTTAATAGCTTACCGAGGAATAAGCGATTTCGCTCACCACCAGATAGCTGTTTCACAAACTTTTGTTGATCTGAGCCTTTGAAATTAAAGCGACCGGCATAGGATCGAGCAGGAACTTCATAGCCGCCCACGCGGATAATGTCTGAGCCGTCAGACAACTCTTCAAACACAGTGTTTTCGCCATTGAGTTCGCGCATTTGACCAACATAAGCCGTTTTTACGGTGTCACCGATTTCGATGGTTCCGGAGTCAGGTTGCTCTTGGCCAGTAATCAGCTTAAAGAGTGTGGATTTACCGGCACCATTACCACCAATCACGCCGACAATAGCCCCAGGGGGTACCTGCATGTTCAAGTCTTCGTAGAGCATTTTATCGCCGAAGGATTTAGAAACCCCTTCGATGTTAATGACTTTGTCGCCAAGGCGCGGCCCAGGGGGAATGTATATTTCGTTGGTTTCACTGCGAGTCTGGAATTCGGTGGAGTTCATCTGCTCGAATTGCTTTAGGCGAGCTTTGGATTTGGATTGACGGCCTTTAGACCCCTGACGTACCCACTCTAACTCAGCTTTAATGGCCTTTTCATGGGACGCTTGTTTTTTGCTTTCCATTTCCAGTCGCTGCTCTTTTTGCTCCAGCCAGCCAGAGTAGTTACCTTCGTAAGGAATACCATGACCGCGATCCAGCTCTAAAATCCAGCCCGCAACATTGTCCAAGAAATAGCGATCGTGGGTGATGGCAACCACAGTGCCTTCGAATTCGTGAAGGAATCTTTCCAGCCATCCAACGGATTCGGCATCCAGGTGGTTAGTGGGTTCGTCAAGCAATAACATGTCAGGTGCGCTCAACAGTAATCGGCACAGGGCGACACGGCGGCGTTCACCTCCAGACAGATGCTCAACCTTGGCATCCCATTCTGGTAAGCGCAAAGCGTCCGCTGCGATGTCCAGTTTATGCTCAATGTTATGAGCGTCAGATGCTTGAATAATATTCTCTAGCCTTGCCTGTTCTTTAGCCAGCGCGTCGAAGTCGGCATCGGGCTCAGCGTATGCGGCATATACTTCATCTAATTTAGCTTTGGCTTCGTTTACTTCTCCCAAAGCTTCTTCCACAACCTCTCGGACAGTTTTGCTGTCATCCATTTGAGGTTCCTGTGGTAGGTAGCCTACTTTGATTCCCGGTTGTGGTCGGGCCTCACCTTGAATTTCAGTATCGATACCGGCCATTATGCGCAACAAAGTGGATTTACCCGCGCCATTCAGACCTAACACACCAATCTTGGCGCCTGGGAAAAATGACAGTGAAATATCTTTTAGGATTTCGCGTTTGGGTGGCACGATCTTGCCAACGCGGTTCATGGTGTAAACGTACTGAGCCACTAATGTGTTCCTTCGTTTTCTGTAAGATGAAATTGGCGGCAAGAGTAGTCGTTTTCCAAGCCGGAAGCTAGACGCCTGAAGCTTGAAGCATAGTACTTTGCATGCTTTTGCTTCCTGCTTCTGGCTTCAAGCTTCCTGCCGGAACGCTATAAATTTTTTTGAAGGAATCATGACGATTTTTCAAGTGTTCCTTTTTAGGGCTTTATGTAAAATACGCCGCCAATCAAGAACCTACCTACAAGAACACATCGGGAGATAGAGATGTTTACCAAAGATATGACACTGGCAGGCTATGATGATGCTCTGCTAGAAGCCATGAACGCAGAAGCGACACGCCAGGAAGAACATATAGAGCTGATTGCTTCTGAAAACTACACCAGTCCCCGTGTGATGGAAGCTCAAGGTTCTGTTCTAACCAATAAATATGCAGAAGGTTACCCAGGCAAGCGTTACTACGGTGGTTGTGAACATGTTGATGTGGTTGAACAACTGGCAATAGATCGAGCAAAAGAATTGTTTGGCGCAGGTTACGCAAATGTTCAGCCTCATTCTGGTTCTCAAGCAAACGCTGCTGTTTACATGGCACTTTGTAAGCCTGGAGATACCATCCTTGGGATGAGCTTGGCTCATGGTGGTCACTTGACTCATGGTGCTAACGTCTCTTTTTCTGGTCGTATTTACAGCGCGGTTCAGTATGGTTTGAATCCGGAAACCGGAGAAATTGATTACGACCAAGTTGAAGCATTAGCGCTTGAGCATAAACCCAAAATGATTGTTGCAGGTTTCTCTGCCTATTCTTTAGTTGTTGACTGGGCTCGCTTCCGAGAAATTGCTGACAAAGTGGGTGCCTTCTTGTTTGTGGATATGGCTCATGTCGCGGGCCTAATTGCTGCGGGTGTTTACCCAAGCCCGGTACCTTTCGCTGATGTGGTAACCACAACGACCCACAAAACATTGGGTGGGCCTCGTGGTGGTTTGATATTGGCTAAAGAGGACGAAGAACTTAACAAGAAACTTAATTTTGCCGTGTTTCCTGAAAGTCAGGGTGGCCCCTTAATGCATGTTATTGCTGCGAAGGCCGTATGCTTCAAAGAAGCTATGGAAGAAGAGTTTAAGACCTATCAAGCTCAAGTGGTTAAGAATGCTAAAGCGATGGTTTCTGTGTTTCAGGAACGCGGGATCAAGATCGTTTCTGATGGAACAGAAGATCATTTATTCTTAGTAGATCTAATAGGTAAAGAATACACAGGTAAGGACGCAGACGCTGCTTTAGGTGAAGCCAACATCACTGTAAACAAAAATGCGGTTCCAAATGACCCGCGCTCGCCATTTGTAACTTCTGGTTTACGTATTGGTACCCCAGCGATTACCCGTCGAGGTTTTGAAGAATCAGATGCAAGTCAATTGGCTGGCTGGATCTGTGATGTATTGGATGGCCTGGAATCTGGAGATGCTTCTTCATCCATTGCAGAAGTAAAATCCAAAGTATTGCAGATTTGTGCTCAAAAACCTGTGTACAAATAAAGTACAAAAGTAGATAAATAAAAAAAGTCTCGGATTCGAGGCTTTTTAGTATCAGGAGTATTAGTATCAGTAAGCAGTTGATGCCTCTTAGTTCATATTGAATCGAACCAAGTTTGATAATTTCTTATTAGGCTCACGAGAACGGCGCAACAATAGAGCCATATTGCCAATGGATTGAACCAATTCAGATTTGGTTAGTTTACAAATCTCTTCTGTCGCTTCTTTTCGAACTTCACGATCACCCACAGCAACCTTCACTTTGATTAATTCATGGTCTTCCAAAGCTCGATTAACCTCATTAATAACGCCGTCCGTTAAGCCATTTCCGGAAATGATAACCACAGGTTTGAGTTCGTGGCCTATGGAGCGATAACGTTTTTTCTGCTCTTGTGTCAGTGTCATGATGTTAGAATTCAAAAAAATGGGCGCGCATTGTATATGAAGCGACCTATTTGTCTAAGATTATTTAGTCTCAGCGGTTTAACAGTTAGCAATGTTGGGGCTTTACAAAACATTTAAGCAGCAGGTTTCACTTTGGCAAGATCAAAAAGCTCCAATCGTTGGATGCAGGAACACTTTGACGATAAATATGTAAAGCAATCTCGGGCAGACGGTTATCGTTCTCGTGCCAGCTATAAGCTGGTGGAAATTAACCAGAAGGATAAACTCATTAAACCCGGTATGTGTGTGGTGGATCTGGGCTCTGCTCCTGGGGGGTGGTCACAGGTTGCGGCAAAAGCGGTGGGTGACCATGGTCGTGTGGTGGCATCCGACATTTTGGAAATGGATGGCATGGCTAATGTCGAGTTTATCCAAGGTGACTTTACTGAGGATTCCGTTTATGAAGAGATTCTAGTGGCAATTGGTGATGGTGGTGCTGACCTTGTAATCTCTGACATGGCCCCCAATATGAGCGGTATGTCTGCTGTTGATCAGCCAAAAGCTATGTATCTTGTAGAACTGGCTTTGGATATGGCAAAACAGATTTTGCATCCTGGCGGCTCATTTGTTGCAAAAGTTTTTCAGGGTGAAGGATTTGACCCGTATATTAAAGATGTAAAAGATAGCTTTCAGAAATGCATGATTCGAAAGCCTGATTCATCGAGGGCAAGATCCCGAGAAGTGTATGTGGTTGCCAAAGGATTTAAAGGTTAGAAATCTTTAAAAGAACAGGCAACTAAAAAGAAATTTACTATTTAGCTCAGTGAAAAGGTGTAGCTTTGAACGACATGGCCAAAAATCTGGTTCTCTGGTTAGTGATCGCGGCAGTTTTGATCACAGTCTTTAATAATTTTAGCCCCTCTGCCAGCTCGCAGGAAATTAGCTACTCTCAGTTCGTTCAAGAAGTCGAACGAGATCAGATTCAGAGTGCAGTTTTCTCTGGTTTATCAATTACAGGCCAGCGCAGAGATGGAACCAGTTATGAAACTACGCGCCCCATTGGCTTGGAAATTAATGATCTAATGAGTGAGCTGCAGCAGCATAATGTAGACGTTAATGCCAAGCAGCCAGAACAAACCAGCTTCTGGGCTCAGTTGCTCATTGGCGCCTTCCCTGTGTTAATCATTATTGCGGTTTTCCTATTTTTTATGCGGCAAATGCAAGGTGGTTCAGGGGGCGGTAAAGGCCCGATGAGTTTTGGTAAGAGCAAGGCGAGATTGTTAAGCGAAGACCAAATTAAAACCACTTTCTCTGATGTGGCAGGCGTTGATGAAGCCAAAGAAGACGTTAAGGAGCTTGTTGACTTCCTTAGAGATCCCGGAAAGTACCAGCGCTTAGGCGGCAAAATCCCTAGAGGGGTGTTGATGGTAGGCCAACCAGGTACGGGTAAAACTCTTTTGGCTAAGGCCATTGCTGGTGAAGCTAAAGTGCCTTTCTTCTCTATATCAGGTTCTGATTTCGTAGAAATGTTTGTGGGTGTGGGTGCATCCCGAGTACGGGACATGTTTGACCAAGCCAAGAAACAAGCGCCCTGCATTATCTTTATAGATGAGATTGATGCAGTGGGTCGTTCCCGTGGCGTGGGTATTGGTGGCGGAAATGACGAACGGGAACAGACGTTGAACCAATTATTGGTCGAAATGGATGGCTTTGAAGTGAACGACGGTATTATTGTGATTGCAGCCACTAACCGTCCAGATGTTTTAGACCCTGCTCTGTTACGTCCAGGTCGTTTCGACCGTCAAGTAGTGGTCTCTCTTCCTGACGTCCGTGGTCGTGAACAAATCCTTAAAGTCCATATGAAAAAAGTGCCTATGGCGGATGGTGTTGATGCCAAAGTGATTGCCCGTGGTACCCCAGGCTTCTCAGGAGCAGACTTGGCCAACTTGGTAAATGAGGCGGCGTTGTTTGCAGCTCGATTAAATAAACGTGTCGTCACTCAAGAAGAATTTGATCGTGCCAAAGATAAAATCATGATGGGTGCGGAGCGCAAGACCATGGTGATGAGTGACAAAGACAAGGAAATGACTGCTTATCACGAAGCCGGTCACGCCATTGTCGGTCGCTTGATGCCTCAGCATGACCCAGTTTATAAAGTGACTATTATACCACGGGGTCGAGCACTGGGTGTCACCATGTATCTGCCCGAAGAAGACAAGGTGTCATACTCAAAGCAATATATTGAAGGTCGTATTGCTTCTGCTTATGGTGGCCGAATTGCTGAAGAATTAGTTTATGGTGAAGATCAGGTCTCCACTGGCGCACAAAATGATATACAGCAAGCCACTGGTATGGCTCGCAATATGGTCACCAAATGGGGCCTGAGTAAATTGGGTCCAATCCAATTTGAAGAAGAACAAGAAGGCTATTTAGGCAGTCAAACTTCTAGAGTTTCTCACTCTGGGCAAACAGCGAGGGATGTTGACGATACAATTAAAGAGATCATCGATAAGGCCTATAAGGTGGCTACTGAAATCTTGGAAAACCACCGTGAGCAGATGGATTTAATGAAAGATGCATTAATGGAGTATGAAACTATTGATGGTCCTATGATTGATGACATCATGGAGGGTAAGAAGCCTAGACCTCCAGCAAGTTGGGACGATAAAGGTGGTGACTCGTCGAGTCCCAACGAACCACAGGCCGAAGAGGTTTCAGGGGACAAGGGCGAGCAGCCTGCTGAATAAAAATTGGTAAGTCGGGCTTGCTAATTTAAAATTAAACGGCACAATTCTGTGCCGTTTTTTTATGGCGTCTTCAATACTATGCGGCTTCAATGTGGTAACAAAGAGCTTGATTTAAATCGTCTCCAAGTGATGGGAATCCTGAATGTGACACCGGATTCTTTTTCAGATGGCGGTCGTTATACCGATTTAAGTTCTGCCCTTAAGCAAGCCGAAAAAATGTTGCAGGAAGGGGCCAGTGTTCTTGATGTTGGCGGTGAGTCAACACGGCCAGGAGCTGCCCAGGTAAAGCCTTCTCAAGAGCTAGATCGAGTGATTCCTGTTGTCGAAGCCATTAAGGCAAACTTCGATACTATTGTGTCCGTAGATACCAGTACACCAGAAGTTATGGAAGAAGCTGCATCTCTTGGTGCTAACCTTATTAATGATGTGAGAGCTCTTCAGCGAGAGGGTGCTGTCGAATCGGCAAAGAGAACAGGTTTGCCTGTGTGTTTAATGCACATGCAGGGGCAGCCCAAAACTATGCAAAAAAAACCTGAGTACCAAAACGTGACAGCGTCTGTACAAGCGTTTTTAATGGATAGGAAGCAAGCCTGTCTCAATGCGGGAATCAGTGAAGACAAATTAGTTTTTGATCCTGGCTTTGGATTTGGAAAGACCCTTGAGCATAATTTCGAATTGCTCAATAACCTTAATGAGTTGGTTCAAATGGGGCCGCTATTAGTTGGCGTGTCTAGAAAATCCATGATTGGCAACTTGCTAAACCGAAACACAGATGACCGCTTGGCAGGCAGCATATCTGCAGCAGTCATAGCTGCCTACAAAGGCGCGAAAATTTTTAGAGTGCATGACGTTAAAGAAACCGTTGACGCACTGAAAGTATTGGAAAAAACCCTAGAGAGTTAATTTGAGGCTAGATAAATGACCACAAGGAAGAAAAAGTTTTTTGGCACGGATGGTATTCGCGGGGAAGTGGGTACTTCACCTATTAACGCTGAGTTCATGCTTAAGCTAGGTTGGGCAGCAGGTAAGGTTTTTGCTCGAGAAGGCAAAAGTCGAATCCTGATCGGAAAAGACACGCGGATTTCCGGCTATATGTTCGAAGCAGCTTTGGAGGCAGGTTTGTCATCCGCTGGTGTTGAGACTTATATGGCGGGCCCTATGCCGACTCCGGCGGTGGCCTATTTGACTCGCACATTTCAGTGTGATGCAGGCATTGTGATCAGTGCATCCCACAACCCGTTCTACGACAACGGCATTAAATTCTTTTCCGCCGAAGGTACTAAGTTGCCTGATGATATTGAGTTCGAAATAGAAGACGAACTGGAAAAGCCAATGCAGACCGTTCCGTCCGATATGTTAGGCAAGGCTCGACGAGTGGAAGATGCAAAAGGCCGTTATGTAGAATTTTGCAAAAGTACTGCCCCCGGCCTTTCCTTAAAAGGTATGAAGATCGTTATCGATTGTGCCCATGGCGCAACCTACGAAGTGGGCCCAAAAGTATTTTGGGAGCTAGGTGCTGAGGTCACAGTGATTGGCAATAAGCCAAATGGTTTAAACATCAACGAAGATGTGGGTTCCACTCATCCGCGGGGATTGCAGCAAGCTGTTCTAGAGGAAAAAGCAGACTTAGGAATTGCTTTTGATGGTGATGGAGACCGGTTGATGATGGTTGATGAGCGAGGTGAGTTGGTTGATGGTGACGAGCTGTTATTCGTCATTGCCAGTTACCGACATAGTGCTCATAAACTAGGCGGTGGTGTTGTTGGTACTCTGATGTCTAACTTAGGTTTTGAGCAAGCACTGGCAAAACAAGGTATTCCACTGGTGCGCGCCAAGGTCGGTGATCGCTATGTGATGGAGCAGCTCAAAGAAAAAGGTTGGATTTTAGGTGGTGAAAATTCAGGACATATTGTCTGTAAGGATGTTCAATCCACGGGAGACGGGATAGTTTCAGCATTACAGGTCTTGGTGGCACTCAAAGAGACTGGGCACTCATTGTTCGAAGCGAAAAGTGGCATGCGTAAACTGCCTCAAGAAATGATTAATGTACGCCTGAAATCAAAAGTAGATGTGCTGTCTATACCTGAAGTTAAGGCCGCGGTTTTAGAAACTGAAAAAGCTCTAGCAACCCGTGGCAGAGTTTTGTTAAGACCTTCGGGTACAGAACCTGTAGTCAGAGTGATGATCGAAGGAGAAAATCCTGCTGAGGTGAAACAGGCTTGTAAAGCTTTAGCTGAGCAGGTCGAGTCTTGTGTTGCTTGATCTTCATCAATCTGAATAAAATCAAATATTTAACTCCAATAAGGTTATTGATTTTGGAGGTTTTTCAGCTTGTAACCTGTATACAAAGTCATTAAGATTGCGCCCTCGATTTTTCGGAGGGATAAAAATGCGTCGCGCACTGGTAGCAGCAAACTGGAAAATGAATGGAACCAAAGCAAAGGTTACCGAACTTCTAGCCGCTTTCAAAGAAGGTATATCCACGGATAACATGGATGCAGCAGTATTTGCACCATTCGTTTATCTCCCGATGACTGAAGAAGGTTTGTCTGGTACTGGAATCGCCTGGGGCGGTCAGTGCAGCTACACTGCAGAAAGTGGCGCTTTCACAGGTGAAACTTCTCTAGCGATGTTGAAAGAGTTTGGCTGCCAATATGTATTAGTCGGCCATTCAGAGCGCAGAACCTTGTTTGGCGAAACTAATGAAGTTGTTGCTGACAAAGTGGCCGCAGCCCTAGAGCAAGGTGTGTGTCCCATGCTGTGTATTGGTGAAACGCTGGAGGAGCGTGAATCTGGTATTACAGAAAAAGTAGTTAAAGAGCAGATAGATGCCGTTATTGCTAAGGTAGGTATCGAAGGGCTTGGTAAGTCAGTTATCGCATATGAGCCTGTTTGGGCAATTGGAACTGGTAAGACTGCTACTCCAGAGCAGGCACAAGAAACCCATGCTTACATCCGCAAAATGATTTCAGAGCATGATACTAATGTTGCGGAAAATATTCAGATTTTATATGGCGGTAGCGTAAAAGCTGCCAGCGCAAAAGAGCTGTTTTCACAGCCAGACATAGACGGTGGCCTGGTAGGCGGCGCGTCGTTGATAGCGGAAGAGTTCGTTGCCATCTGTGCAGCGGCAGGTTAATAGGTTAAACGACAGTTATGGATTTTGATGTTGAAAGACTGATTATCGTAGTGCATGTGCTTTTAGCAGTAGGCATTATCGGTTTTATCCTGATTCAAAGAGGAAAGGGTGCCGATGCCGGAGCATCCTTTGGTGCAGGTGCTTCTCAGACTGTATTTGGAAGCCAGGGCAGCGCAAACTTTCTTAGTAGAACAACGGCGGTTCTAGCCACTGGTTTTTTCCTAACTAGTTTTGCATTGGCATATGTTGCTAAAGAAAAGGCTGATGGATTGAGTGATCTTGGTCTTGAAGAATCAGTCGTTGAGCAAGTGTCCGAAGATTCAGTCGTGCCACAAGTTGATGTTGGTACCGAAACAGCAGAAGAATCAAGCGTTCCTGCTGTAGAATAAGTTAGCCTCGAAAAGTTAAATGCCGATGTGGTGGAATTGGTAGACACGTCATCTTGAGGGGGTGATGGGCGTATGCCCGTGCTAGTTCGAGTCTAGTCATCGGCACCAATTCTTTGTCTGCTGTTTAATTTGCAGCAGCCATTGACCCCGTTTAGGGGTATTCCTATAATGCGCGCCGCTGTAAGCGCGCATTTTCATTTTTAGGCAAATTAAAAGCTAAATAGAAAAGAGTTATTGATGCGGGGTGGAGCAGCCTGGTAGCTCGTCGGGCTCCCAAAGCTGAAAAAGACGAAGGTAAGACCTTCGGATTTTGAGCCCAGTAGATATCGAGTAGAAAAGAGTTATTAATGCGGGGTGGAGCAGCCTGGTAGCTTGTCGGGCTCCCAAAGCTGAAAAAGACGAAGGTAGGACCTTCGGATTTTGAGCCCAGTAGATATCGAGTAGTAAAGAGTTATTGTTGCGGGGTGGAGCAGCCTGGTAGCTCGTCGGGCTCCCAAAGCTGAAAAAGACGAAGGTAAGACCTTCGGATTTTGGGCCCAGTAGATATCGATTAGGAAAGAGTTATTGTTGCGGGGTGGAGCAGCCTGGTAGCTCGTCGGGCTCATAACCCGAAGGTCGTCAGTTCAAATCTGGCCCCCGCTACCATGTAACATATGGTTTAGGTAGTTAATGCGTTCGCTCATCGACCTAAGCGGTCGTCACAGGGCGCCTGCCGGATAAATCTGGCCCCCGCTACCAAATAACCAGCGTGATACAGATATCACAATGTGCTATAAGCCGGTCATGACGAAAGATTTGATTTTATAGTCTAGTCTTTCAGCATTCAGTCTTATCTGTGGAGTCATTCCTGGGAGTGCTCCTGACAACAGTGAAACTGATTAGAAGTATTTTGAAAATTTGTTGTTGCTTCTGGCACAACGGGTTTTTTTGAAAGCCCCAGGTATGGGGCTTTTTGTTTGGTGCATAAAAAGTTGTGCACTTAACAGCAGATTAACGATCTATTTAACGAAGTAGGATCGAAAATTTGTGGGCACAGGTTGCCCATTTTTTGTATCTGGAGATTAATAATTTGAGTACCAAAGCTGAGCAATTATCTGAAATGCTTCGGCCTGTTGTAGAGGGTATGGGTTATGTTTTTTGGGGCATCGAATACATGCCTCAAGGCAAGCATTCAGTGCTTAGGGTTTATATTGACGGTGAAGACGGAGTGAATATAGATGACTGTGCAGATGTAAGTCGGCAGCTCAGTGGAGTGCTAGATGTAGAAGATCCAATCTCTAATAACTATACCCTGGAAGTTTCTTCTCCAGGTATGGACAGATTGTTGTTTACCCTAGAGCAGTTTTCTTCCTATTTAGGACATGTCATAGAGGTAAGGCTAAGCGTGCCATTTGAAGGGCGCAGAAAGTTTAAAGGTTTATTAAATGGAATAGAGGATGGAGACATTCAATTGGTTATTGAAGATACAGAGTATCTCCTTCCTCTAGAACAAATAGATAAAGCACAGGTGATTCCTCAATTTGAGGACTAAAGGAATTCAGTTAGGTGAGGCACAGCAATGAATAAAGAAATGCTTCTGGTAGTTGAGGCCGTCTCGAATGAAAAAGGTGTATCAAAAGAAGTTATCTTTGATGCAATCGAATTGGCTCTGGCCGCTGCAGCGAAAAAGCGTTTCGACGACGAAGGCGAGGCAGATGTTTATGTCAACATCGACCGTGAAACCGGTGAGTATGAAACTTTCCGACGTTGGCTAGTTGTTGGTGACGATGTAGTGCCAGGTTTAGGAAATGAGTTAACCAGCGAAGAAGCTGCCGAGTTCAGTGCAGATTTGAAGGTGGGTGATGTTCATGAAATTCAGATAGAAAATGCTGGTTTCGGACGAATCAGTGCTCAAGCAGCCAAGCAAATTATCGTACAAAAAGTTCGGGAAGCAGAGCGTGCCAAGCTTGTTGAGCAATATCGCGAACGCGTTGGTGAAATGGTTAACGGTACAGTTAAGAAAGTTACCAGAGACAACTTGATCATTGATTTGGGTAATAACGCTGAAGCCATACTCCCTAGAGATAATTTGGTTAACCGTGAGTTATTCAGAATTGGTGACAGAGTTAGAGCGGTTCTGCAGGAAATTCGCACGGAAACTAGAGGGCCTCAATTAGTCTTGAGCCGCTCTTCAAATGAAATGCTGGTTGAACTGTTCAGAATTGAAGTTCCTGAAATTCAAGAAGAAGTAATTGAGATTAGAGCTTGTGCCAGAGATACGGGCTCAAGAGCAAAAATAGCCGTCAAAACCAATGACGGCCGTATTGATCCAGTTGGTGCCTGTGTGGGTATGCGAGGTTCGAGAGTACAAGCGGTATCCAACGAACTGGGCAATGAGCGTGTAGACATTGTTCTTTGGGATGATAACCCGGCGCAATTAGTGATTAACGCGATGGCTCCTGCTGAAGTAGCGTCCATCGTGATTGATGAAGACAAACACACCATGGATGTGGCTGTGTCAGAAGACAACCTCGCAATGGCCATCGGTCGTAGTGGTCAAAATGTTCGTCTAGCAAGTGAACTGACTGGTTGGGAAATCAATGTCATGACCGAGTCAGAAGCGGGTGAAAAACAAGAAGCCGAAGCAGGACAAGTCTTGCAAAGCTTTGTTGATAAGTTGGGTGTTGACGATGACCTAGCTGAAGTTCTGGTGGAAGAAGGATTTACATCATTAGAAGAAGTGGCCTATGTACCACTTGAAGAAATGCTTGAGATTGAGGGCTTTGATGAAGATATCGTAAATGAACTTCGTCAGCGTGCTCGAGATGCCTTGCTGACTCAAGAGTTAGCAAGTGAAGAGCAGCTTGAAGGTGCTGAGCCCGCAGAAGATCTGTTAACAATGGATGGAATGGACAAGCACCTAGCTTTTGTATTGGCAAGCAAAGGCATTGTGACCATGGAAGACTTGGCTGAGCAAGGTGTTGAAGACCTTCTCGACATTGAAGGCATGGACGAAGAAAAAGCCGGACAGCTGATCATGACTGCCCGTGCACCATGGTTTGAAAACGAATAAGCGAACGAATAGTAGGAGGGCATGACATGACAGAAGTGACGGTCAAAGAACTTGCCGAAAATGTAGGAACACCAGTCGATCGTTTGCTGCAGCAAATGAAAGATGCTGGCTTGTCTCACAATAGTGAAACAGACACGGTATCAGACTCAGAAAAGCAGGCGCTATTGAGTCATTTGAAAGCAAGCCATGGTGACTCTAAATCAGGGCCAAAAAAGATAACCCTGAAAAGAAAAGTAACCACACAAATTAAATCTTCTGGATCTGGTGGTAAAGCTAAAACCGTTAACGTAGAAGTTCGTAAAAAGCGGACCTATGTGAAAAAAGAAACCGCTCCAGTTGATGAGCCAGAAGAAACTAAGGTAGCAAAAGTGCAAGCTCCCGAAGAGCCTGCTATAGATAAACGAGCTGAAGAAGACGCTAAGTTGGAAGCAGCTCAGGCTCGTGCCGCTGAAGAAAAAGCACAAAAAGCCGCAGAAGAACAAGTTAAGAAAGAAGCGGAAGCTAAGCAGAAAGCTAAAGAAGAAGCTGAAAAAGCTAAGGCAGAAGCAAAAGCCAAAGACGAAAGGGATAGAGCTAGAAATGCGCCGCCAACCGCGCAGGCCAAACCTAGAAATCCGGCTAAATCTGCTCCTGCTAAACCAGCGTCGGCTAAGCCAGCATCTGCTGCAGAAGCGCCAGCCGCCACTGCAGAGCGAAAAACAGCTCCTAAGGCCAAGGCAGTTAGAAAAGAAGACAAGCGTGGCAATAAAGAACAAGAGCAAGCACATCACCACAAGCCAACTGAGCATCGTAAAGGCAATAAGCACCAGCAAATGCTAGATATGCTTGATGAAGATGGTGGTGGGCGTCGTCGTAGACCTAAGAAAGCTAAGCGTCGTGACCACCAGTTCCAACAGCCAACTGCCCCTATTGTTCGTGAAGTAGAATTAGGTGAATCGATCATGGTTGGTGAATTGGCTAACCAGATGTCAGTGAAATCCACTGAGGTGGTTAAAGTTCTATTCAAGATGGGCGTGGTTTCAAACCCGAACATGGTCTTGGATCAAGACACTGCCATCCTAGTAGTTGAAGAAATGGGACATAAATATGTCACGGTTTCTGAAAACGCATTGGAAGAAGCGCTGCTTGAAGACAATGCAAAATTCGAAGGAGATTCCGTTACGCGTGCACCTGTTGTGACAGTGATGGGTCACGTTGACCATGGTAAAACCTCGTTACTGGATTACATTCGTACCTCAAGAGTAGCTGCGGGTGAATCTGGTGGTATAACCCAGCATATTGGGGCATACCATGTAGAGACTCCGAACGGAATGGTGACCTTCTTAGATACTCCGGGCCACGCCGCATTCACCGCAATGCGTGCCCGTGGTGCTAGTTCTACAGACGTTGTTATCTTAGTTGTTGCTGCTGACGACGGTGTAATGCCGCAAACAGAAGAAGCCATCAACCATGCGAAAGCCGCAGGAGTACCAGTGGTTGTTGCCATTAACAAAATGGACAAAGAAGCAGCAGATCCAGACCGTGTAACCTCAGAGCTAGCCGCAAAAGAAGTTGTACCAGAAGACTGGGGTGGCGACACTCAGTTTATTAAGGTCTCAGCTCACACAGGCCAAGGTATTGACGAATTGTTAGATGCAGTACTCCTACAATCTGAAATATTGGAATTGAAGGCGGTACCATCTGCTCCTGGTAAAGGTGTTGTGGTTGAGTCAAGTCTTGATAAAGGACGTGGTGCGGTAGCAACAGTCTTAGTTCAAGACGGCACACTTCGTAAAGGCGATGTTGTATTGGCTGGATCTTTCTTTGGTAAGGTTCGTGCACTTCTTGATGAAAATGGTCAGCAGATTACCGAGGCAGGCCCTGCCATTCCGGCAGAGATACTTGGTTTGAATGGTACACCTGAAGCTGGTGACGATTTCATGGTTGTGGAAAGTGAGAAGAAGGCAAGAGAAGTTGCTGAATTCCGTGCTGAGAAAACCAAGCTGAACGAACAAGCTCACCAAGCTGCAATGAAGTTAGACAACCTGTTTGCCAATATGGAACAGGGTGATATTCCAACATTGAACATTGTATTGAAAGCAGACGTACAGGGTTCACTGGAGGCACTGAAAGGTTCTCTTCTGAAACTGGCCACTGATGAAGTAAAAGTTAATATTGTTGCAGGTGGTGTGGGTGCTATTACTGAATCCGATGCAAACCTAGCTGTGACTTCCAACGCGGTAATTTTCGGCTTCAATACTCGTGCCTCTGGTAAGGCTCGTGAAACCATTGAACGTGCAGGTCTTGACCTACGTTACTACAGTGTTATTTACGACATTATCGACGACGTGAAAGCAGCCATGGGAGGCCTACTGGCTCCTGAGCTGCGTGAAGAAATCGTGGGTATTGCGGAAGTACGTGACGTATTCAACTCACCTAAGTTCGGCCAGATTGCGGGCTGTATGGTGGTGGAAGGTACTATCTACCGTAACAAGAAAATTCGTGTATTGCGTGATGACGTTGTAATTTACGAAGGTGAACTGGAATCATTACGTCGCTTTAAAGACGACGTAATGGAAGTTCGTAACGGTATTGAATGTGGTATCGGCGTGAAGAACTACACAGACG
>JANQHX010000023.1 GCA_028282465.1 Gynuella sp. | reverse complement strand
TGATCACGGGTCTTATTGCTCTATTAGGGCGTTCTGGTCTACTGACCCCTATGTTAAATTCACTTTCAAATGACTCGTGGAATCTCTATGGCCTAAATGGAATACTAATCGCTCACGTTTACCTTAATATGCCATTTGCTATCCGAATACTTTTTCAACAATATCAAAGTATTCCAGATCATAGTTGGCGACTAGCAACACAGTTGAAACTGTCCAGTATTAAGCAGGTAGTGATAGTTGAATGGCCTGCAATACGTCACGCGGTGTGGTTGCTTCTTGGATTTATAGCAGTCATCTGTTTTAACAGCTTCGCTGTTGTCCTAGCACTCGGAGGGGGCCCAAAAGCCACAACTTTAGAAGTTGCTATTTATCAAGCGTTAAAATACGACTTCGACATCCCCATGGCACTGGTATTGAGCTGGGTGCAACTTATCATTGCTGGCATTACATTTATTGCGATTACCAGATTAGGAAGTCCATCTTGGTTAACTATCCAAACGCCAAAGAGCCGCTTTAAGCCAATTAAAGGAATGGGTTTTGTCATTGGCTATTCAGTTATTTATTTCATTATATGGATATGCTTACTGTTACCACTGTTGGCTTTAATTCCTAATTTTCTGCCTGTTCTGACTAACATGACACTGTGGCTGTCTCTATTAAAGCCATCAATAATATCATTGGCAATTGCTGTGTCCGTCGCTATTGCAGCAACATTATGTGCTTACTTGATGCTGTTTCCGTCTAGAAATATTTCTAACGTCCATAAAAAAATACTATATGATTGGTTAACTACCCACGGCATGATTACACCCGCTATGGTTTTGTCGGTTGGCACCTTTATCTTTTGGTTGAGAAAAATAGATATAGACGCCTGGGGTTTTATTTTTGTTTGGTTACTAAACTTATTGATTGTCATCCCTTTTGCGATCAGCCAGCTTCGACCACAGCTTCATCTATATGACAAAAACTACAAAAGCTTAATTCGTAATTTGAAATTGTCATTTCGGCAACGACTGAGTATTGAAATAAAGTTTGCTTCACCGGCATTTTTAATGGCGACTTGCTTAGCCATGGTACTTGCTATTGGTGATATTGCTATATTCTCAATTTTCGGCAATAACGAGTGGGCTACCCTTCCTTGGCAAATCTATAGCTTCGCGGGCACATACCGACTGGCTGAAGCCAGTTTAGCGTCTGCAATACTATTAGTGCTTTCAATTATCATTATTTATTGGTTCGAACGACTACAAAAACATGCTACGAATTAAAGATTTAGTGCTGACACGCGATGCTAAGACTCTAAATTACAACCTGGAATTACCTGAAGGGCAATGTTTAGCAATACAAGGCTTAAGTGGCATTGGAAAATCCACACTGTTAGAAGCCATTAGCGGTTTTTTGAATCCGGACTCTGGGGATATTCTGTGGCTAAACCAAAGTCTCGCCGATCTACCCCCAGAAAAACGCCCCGTAGCTATGATGTTCCAGGATACAAATCTCTTTGAACATTTAACCGTAAAGCAAAACATTGAGTTGGGCGTAAAAGACAATGGCGACCAACTTCATACAGCGGTGGAGTTATTAAATTTATCAGGCCAGCTTCAGAAAAAACCCTCAAGCTTATCCGGCGGCCAACGTCAAAGAGTGGCTTTAATTCGTACCATGTTAAGACCAGAGCCTATTGTATTGTTAGACGAACCTTTTTCTGAACAAGACCAAATTACCCGGCAGGCCTGTACAGATTGGGTTAAAAAGACCATGAACAGCTTTAATAAAACCTTGGTATTGGTGAGCCATCAACATGAAGATATTACGGAGCTCGCCAATCAACATTTAATGCTATCTAAGGATTAACCTGAGGCGATCTCTTGGATTCTAGCAACCATTGATCGTAGCCCATTACCACGAGTCGGGCTTAGGTGTTTGATTAAATCCAGCTGTTCAAAGTAGGCATCAATATTAAACTCTAAAATCTCTACAGCGCTTTTTCCATTGTATGCTGAGAGCACAACACCCAATAGCCCTTTAACAATATGAGCATCTGAATCTACATCGAAGGTGAATATATCTCCTTCTTTTTTGGCATCAATCCAAACTTGGCTTTGACAGCCCTTAATTATTTTATCTTCGGTACGAAAACTTTCGGGTTGTTCTGGAAGCTCTTTTCCAAGATCAATGATGTATTTATAACGCTCTTCCCAACCGTCGAAAAAGCCCAACGTATCAATAATGTCTTCAGGTGTTATGTCGGTTCCAAATGGATTCATATTAATACCTTATACCAAAATATCTTTAAGAGCAGAGATTAAAGCCTGCATTTCTTCCGGCGTGCCGATGGTAATTCTCAAGTAGTCACCGATTCGAGGCTTATTAAAATAACGTACAATTATTTTTTTCTCACGAAGCGAGGTAAATACTTCTTCTGCTGGCTTAGATGTTGGCTTAGCCATAACAAAATTAGCTTGAGAAGGAAGCACTTCAAATCCCAACTGCTGTAGCTGCTCGGTAGTCCAATTGCGGGATTCGATAATAGCTTGTACACCTTGTTGAAAATATTCCTTATCTTCAAAGGCGGTGATTGCTGCTAGCTCTGCTAAACGATCTAAAGGATATGAATTAAATGAGTCTTTAACACGCACTAAACCTTCAATCAATTCCGCTTGCGCCAGTGCAAAGCCAACTCGACTTCCTGCCAGAGAGCGAGACTTGGAAAGTGTTTGGATTACCAAAAGGTTTGGATACTGATTGATCAACTTGCAAGCCGACTCACAGTTATCCGCAAAGTCGATATAAGCTTCATCAACAACTACCACAGTTTCTGAATTCGCTTTAAGTAATGCTTCGATTTTATCTAATGTAATACCAATAGATGTTGGGGCATTTGGGTTCGGAAAAATGATGCCAGAACATTGATCGTTCAGATCGTATTTATCCACTTCAATTTCAAACTGATCGTTCAATGGCATTTTACGGGGTTCGATATTGAAGAGCTTGGCGTAAACTGGATAGAAGCTGTAACTGATGTCTGGGAACAGCAAAGGCTTGTTCTTCTGTGAGAACAGCGCCATAAAGGTTAGGGCTAAAACGTCATCGGAGCCATTGCCGATGAAAACCTGATTTTGATCTAACCCATGATAATCTGCCAGGGTTTGTTTCAATGCGGTGGAGTTCGGGTCTGGGTATAGGCGTAGTAAGTCGATCTGCTCACCGTTGAGGGCTTCTTTAACCTTCGGCGAAGGAGGGTAAGGGTTCTCGTTGGTGTTGAGTTTGATTAGGTCTTGAACCTTTGGTTGTTCACCAGGAACATAGGGCTCCAGGTCTTGGACGAATGAACTCCAGAATTTTGACATTTCTTAATTCCATTAAACGGGATGGTTTCCCGTTTTAATTGTTTAATTTGGAGTTTTCCTTTACCGGAAAACTGGGCCGCCTTATCCCGGCGGGGGAGTTACTTTTTAGGAAAAAGTAACCAAAAATGGGCTCCCTGCGAAGGCCTCCGGCTGGCACTTCGTGCCATTCCTGTCATGGAATCTGCACTGAAGGGCCGCTCTGACGGGCCGTCCTTGGCCCGCATCGCTGATGCGACATCCATGTCGCTTACCCCCTTCAGCACAAATTCCACGCCAGGAACTTCTTAGAAGTCGCGTCTGGTATGCACAGGCCTCTCAGGGGGCACTTTATAACATAAATTGTATGAAGGAACTCGATGGTGCTTGTGGCTTCCTATTGCGACTTGCGCAGAAGTTCTTGGCGTGAAAGCTGTTCTGAAGGGTTGTGTCCGGCATGGATGCCGGCTAAGTGAAGGGGCACATGGATGTGCCGTCTGAACGACCCTTTGGTGCAGGTTTCATGACAAGAATTGCACGTAGCGCAACCCATAGGGCTTCGAAGTGGAGCATGTTTTTGCTTACTTTTTCGAAAAAGTAAGTGCCCCTGCGGCAAGAGCAGGCCCAGTTTTCCGGTAAAGGAAAACCAAACTACAATTTAGAGGAAATCTAAAAAAACATCCCAGTCTCGAGCTGAGCCTCTTCACTCATCATCTCTTTCGACCATGGCGGATCAAAAACCAGTTCTACTTTAACATCGTTAACATTAGGGACTTTAGCAACTCGATATTCCACATCACCAACCAACACTGGCCCCATACCGCAGCCAGGTGCCGTCAAAGTCATATTAATCAACACCGACCCTTCAGCCTGATTAATCTCAACTCCATAAACCAAACCGAGATCTGATATATTCACTGGAATCTCAGGGTCGAAAATAGTTTTCAGCGCCTGCCAAACCTGATCTTCAACAATCTCAGATCCAGAAACTTCTTCAAAAGTCAGTTCTTCTGGTTTTAAACCTAGGGCATGTGCATCAGTACCATCGATGCGAGCCATATTTCCATTGACTGTAACCGTGTAGTTACCGCCAAGTGACTGAGTAATGGTTATAAATGTACCGGCAGGAATAGTAATGGGAGTACCCGCTGGGACTAATCGCGCCGGAACCTCTTCCAACGTTGCAACCATTTTACGTTCCATTAAGAACCTTCTATTTAATAAATTCTGTTACGAGAGCAATTTCAACGATAGATTACTATACGTTTTTCAAGCAATAGCTTTGATTGGAAGTATGTAGCAAGCACAAAGTCTAGAGCTTCAAATAACCAACCCGATTCCGACCTTAGCACCTTGGGTAAATATCTAAACCTTGGGATTAAATATTAAAACTTTCGCCACAACCACAGTGATCTTTAGCATTCGGGTTCTTAAACTTAATGGTTCGGTTAACACCTTCAAGCTCATAGTCCACTTCAGTGCCTTGCAAGACTGGCAATGATTTCTGATCCAGAAAAACTTTCACCTGATCGGAAACATCCAAAACCAAATCACCATCTGAAGGCTCATTAACAAGATCCATCACATACATAAAGCCAGTACACCCACTTTCTTTAACACTAAGGCGCACCGCATCAGCATGTTCTTTTTCCAACTGCTTTGCAAAATGCTTGGCGGCAGCTGGTGTTATTATGACTGCGTCCTGAGTTGGACTATAGGTTTCTACACTCACAACAGTCTCCTATAAAAACATTTTTACTTTTTCAATCGCAGCAAACAGTCTCTCAACTTCTTCCCGCGTGTTATAAAAACTAAACGATGCTCTAGCCGTTCCTGGAATTCCAAACTGATCCATTATCGGCTGTGCGCAATGGTTACCTGTTCTAACGGCAACACCCTGTTGGTCTAACAGCATCCCTATGTCAGCCGGATGAGCGCCTTCTAACAGAAAGCTAAATACCCCAGCTTTGTTTAATGCGGTACCTACTGGCTTAACACCTTCGGTTTTGGCCGCCAATTCAACACAGTAAGCAAGCAAATCCGACTCATGTTGAGCAGCTGCCTTTCTGTCAATGCTATTGAGATAATCAATAGCCGCTCCAAAGCCAATCGCATCTGCAATATTTGGGGTGCCCGCTTCAAATTTAAAGGGCAATTTATTGTACACCGTTCCTTCAAAAGATACGGTTTCAATCATTTCGCCCCCCCCCATGTATGGAGGCATAGCTTCAAGTAATGCTCGCTTACCATAGAGCGCACCTATTCCGGTTGGGCCGAACATTTTGTGAGCGGAAAAGGCATAGAAATCACAGTCTAATTCTTGAACATCCACATCCCAATGTCCTACTCCTTGCGCGCCGTCTATTAAAACTTTTGCACCTGAGTCATGAGCCAATGAAATGATTTCTTTTATTGGATTCACTGTGCCCAACGCATTAGACACATGCCCAACGGAGACCATTTTAACTTTTGGCCCAAGCATAGCTTTAAAAGCTTCAAGGTCTATTTCACCTTCAGAGCTAACCGGTATTGCCAACACTTCAGCCCCTTTGGTCTGAGCAATCATCTGCCAAGGCACTATATTGGAGTGATGTTCCATAGCACTGACCAAAACCTGATCACCAGCCTCTAAAGAGATTCCGCCAAAACAGGCAGCAACTAAATTAATGCTCTCAGTAGTTCCCCGAGTCCAGATGATTTGGTCAGTAGACTCAGCATTAATGAAATCTTTAACTTTTACCCGCGCATTTTCAAAGGCTACCGTTGCTCTATCACTTAGCGTATGAGCGCCCCGATGAACATTTGAGTTGTACCCTTTATAAAAATTTGAAATGGCATCAATGACCTGAATAGGCTTTTGAGTAGTAGCCGCATTATCCAGATACACCAGCTTCTGCCCATTAATGTCTTGATTTAGGATCGGGAAGTCTTGGCGAATTTGTTCGACGTTAAAAGACATTAAAACCTCAATTATATAATGTGCTTCAACAGCTCTTCATCACGGCTAAATTGTCTTGCTAAAACCGGACGTAATAAATTTTGAATAGGCCCATGCTTGATACCGGAGATGAGTTCGTTAATAAACCCAAAGCTCAGCATAACTTCCGCTTCTTTTTTACTAATACCCCGGGACTGCATGTAATAAAGAGCCTTTTCTTCTATTTGAGAAACCGTAGCGCCGTGAGCACAACGAACATCATCAGCATAGATCTCTAATTCTGGCTTAGTATTTATCTCCGCTTTGTGACTAAGCAGTAAGTTTTTATTGCTCATTTCCGCGTAGGTTTTTTGAGCATCAGGATAAATATGAATTCGGCCATTGAACACCGCCTTTGATTCATCAGCCATGATGCCTCTGAACACTTCATTGCTAGTACAGTGAGGGACTTGATGATCAATACAGGTATGGTAATCAATATGCTGCTTATTTTTAGGAAGATAAACTCCTGCCATTTCGCAATGGGCACCACTCCCTAAATGATTCACTTTGAAGTCAATGCGCTTTAACTTGCCACCAAAACCCAAGACGAAACTATTAAGCGTTGCATTAGCACGAAGGTTGGCACTGACATTACCCACGTGAACGATATTTTCTTGCTCCATATTCAAGCGATAATGGTTCAAGGATGACCCGTCTTTTAAGATCAGTTCAGTCGCTGTATTGGTAAAACTATTTTGGATTTCTTCGGTAGAAACAAAGTGTTCGACAATAGTTGACTCAGAGTGCCTTTCAGCAATGACTAGCACTCTTTGTTGAGCGGTGAATTCTGATTCACCTTTAGTGCTCACGTGAACAATTTGAACAGTCTGATCTACTTTCTGATCCTGTTTTATTTGAATTAAAACGCCTTCATTTAAATCCGCCGTGTTAAACCGAGCGAAAATATTTTTTTCCAAATCAATAGCAGAACCGAGATACTCAGAAATTATTTCTTTATGGGCACCTTCCGCTTTGGAAAAGAAAACAATATCCACATTGAGCGGGTATCTATCGCTCGATAACTCTTCACTATAAATACCGTCAACAAAAACCAGTCTCGATGCATTTAGACCAGGAATATCAAATAACTCAGAACTCAGTTTTTGTTCGTCACCACCCTGCCTATGCACTTGGGTGGCAAAAAAATCATTTTCATTAAAAGCTCTTAAACTTGAGTATTTCCAGTGCTCAGTTTTACGTGTTGGCCATTTAGCTTGTTGCCACTGGGTTAGCCCAAGGGTGCGAAAAGAATTTAACCATTCGGGGCCTTCTATCTTTTTCGCGAGCTCTGCTGCCTTAGAAATAATTTCAGACATTAAGCAACCTCTTCCTCGATCCAGCCATAGCCTTTCTCTTCAAGTTCGAGTGCTAATTCCTTACCACCAGATTTCACTATTTTTCCATCCGCCAATACATGAACATAATCTGGAACAATGTAATCAAGCAAACGCTGGTAGTGAGTAACTACTATGAAAGAGCGCTCTTCAGATCTTAAAGCATTCACGCCTTCTGCTACCACTTGCAGTGCATCAATATCCAAACCAGAGTCTGTTTCGTCTAAAATACATACTTTGGGTTCAAGCAACATCATTTGAAGGATTTCATTACGCTTTTTCTCACCGCCTGAAAACCCTTCATTCACGCCTCGCTTCAAGAATGCTTGATCAAGATTTACCGACTTGCATTTCTCTCTAGCCAGCTTCATAAAGTCGACAGTTGAATAAGGCTCTAAGCCATTGTGTTCGCGAACCGCATCAACAGAAGCCTTTAAAAATTCCAGGTTGGAAACACCAGGAATTTCTACCGGGTATTGAAATGCCAGGAAAAGACCTTCACGGGCCCTTTCTTCTGCTTCAAGCTCTAGTAAATCTTTACCATCAAGAGTAATAGACCCACCAGTCACTTCGTAGCCTTCTCTACCTGACAACACATAGCCAGTGGTACTTTTACCTGAGCCGTTTGGGCCCATAATGGCGTGAATTTCACCAGGTTTAACTTCGATATTCAGGCCCTTAAGTATGTCTTTGTCTTCAACTTTGGCTTGTAAATCTTTAATGGATAGCATTTTTAATATCGGTCCGTATTCGTTAATTATGAAAACTCATGTTGAGCTTTAACCTACTGAGCCTTCTAACGAGACTTCTAATAATTTGCCCGCTTCAACTGCGAACTCCATGGGTAATTCTTTAAACACCTCTCGACAAAAACCATTCACAATCATTGAGATGGCTTTTTCAGGATCAATGCCCCGCTGTTGACATAAAAACATTTGGTCGTCACTTACTTTAGAAGTTGTCGCCTCATGCTCTATCACCGCACTTGGGTTTTTACTTTCAACATAAGGGAAAGTATGAGCGCCGCATTTGTCACCAATTAAAAGGGAATCGCACTGAGTAAAATTACGAGCACCCTCTGCTCCAGGATTCATTCTGACCAAGCCTCTATATGACTGGTCACTTTTACCTGCAGAAATCCCTTTAGAAATAATGGTTGATTTGGTGTTTTTACCAAGATGAATCATCTTGGTTCCTGTGTCTGCTTGTTGAAAGTTGTTCGTTAAAGCAACTGAGTAAAACTCTCCCACTGAGTTATCGCCCTTCAACACACAGCTAGGATACTTCCAAGTCACAGCAGACCCAGTTTCAACCTGTGTCCAACTAATTTTGGCATTGGTATGACAAACACCACGCTTAGTAACGAAGTTGTAGATTCCTCCATTACCGTCTTTGTCGCCTGGGTACCAGTTTTGAACGGTGGAGTATTTAATTTCTGCATTGTCTAGCGCCACCAACTCCACGACCGCAGCGTGTAATTGATTTTCATCTCGCATTGGAGCAGTACAACCCTCCAAATAAGACACATGAGAACCTTCATCCGCGACGATAAGTGTTCTTTCAAACTGGCCAGTCTTTGCTTCGTTTATTCTGAAGTAAGTGGATAACTCCATGGGGCACCGAACACCTTTTGGGATGTAAACAAAGGATCCGTCTGAAAAAACTGCACAGTTTAATGCAGAATAGAAATTGTCTTTTTGGGGAACAACAGAGCCTAAATATTTTTTTACGAGTTCAGGGTGTTCGTGTACGGCTTCCGAAATGGGCATAAAAATTACACCAGCTTCGGCTAGCTTTTCTCGAAACGTTGTGGCCACTGAAACTGAATCAAATACCGCGTCCACTGCAACTCCGGCTAATGCAGCTTGTTCGTGAAGAGGTATACCTAGTTTCTCGTAGGTCTCCAGCAGTTCTGGGTCAACTTCATCTAGTGACTTGGGTTTGTCTTCCATGCTTTTGGGTGCGGAGTAGTAAGATACGTCCTGAAAATTTATTTCTGGATAATTTACTTGCGCCCAGTTTGGATCAGACATTTCTTTCCAAACATTAAAAGCTTTTAAGCGCCAGTCCAATAACCATTCCGGCTCACCCTTTTTCTGAGAAATAAAACGGATGACGTCTTCATTTAGGCCTGGTGGCAATGTTTCAGATTCAACATCAGTGGTAAAACCCGCTGCGTAATCTTTTTCTAAATATGCATCTACTTGATCTGTCATGACATGCTTCCGTTGTTCTTTTGTAAGCCCGACTGTAAACGGCTTACTGTTTCTTTGATCGTTTTAACGGCGAACTCCACTTCATCTTCGGTGGTGAAACGACCCATTGAAATTCTTAAGGAGGAGTGGGCTAAAGCACTGCTGACGCCCATGGCTTTTAAAACAAAACTGGGCTCTAAACTTGCTGACGTACAAGCGGAACCAGTAGAAATAGCCAAATCTTTGAGAGCCATTAATAAGGTTTCCCCATCTAACCCCTCAAAACCTAGATTAATTATCCCAGGTACTCTTTGTTGATGATCTCCATTTAGATGAATCCCGGGAATATTGCAGACCCCTGACCAAAACTTTTGCATCAACTCTTTAATTCGAGCAGACTCAGATTTCATTTCAGCTTTGGCTAATTCAGCTGCCAACCCTATGCCGACGATTTGATGAGTTGGTAACGTACCGGAGCGCATCCCCCTTTCGTGACCACCGCCGTGAATTTGAGCATCGACCATTACACGAGGTGAACGACGAGCATATAGAACACCAATCCCCTTCGGGCCATAAAATTTGTGTGCTGAAATTGATAACAAGTCGATATTCATTGCTTCAACATCCAGCTCTATTTTTCCTGCACTTTGAGCCGCATCAACATGAAAGAAAACCTCTTTTTCTTTGCATAAAGAGCCGATCTCAGAAATATTATTGATAGTTCCAACTTCATTATTTACGTGCATCAGGCTCACCAACACAGTGTCTGAAGCCAAGGCGTCGGATACCATTGCAGAAGAAATTAGACCTCTCGAGTCTGGTTTTAAATACGTGACGCGACAACCATGCTGTTCAAGGTATTCGCAGGTGTCTAGAACGGCTTTATGCTCATACGCACTCGTGATGATGTGCCGACCCTTTGATGGGCCATAGTGTTCAATGAGACCTTTGATCGCTAAATTATCTGATTCAGTAGCACCCGAGGTCCAAACTATCCCCCTCGGGTCTGCGTTTATTAATTCAGCGACCTTATTGCGAGCGTCTTCAACTGCCTCTTCGGCCTGCCAGCCAAACAGGTGTGACCTAGAAGCAGGGTTAGCGAAATTACCGTCCAGAGTTAAACAGCCCATAATTGCTTCTGCGACCCTTGGGTCAACAGGTGTAGTCGCTGCATAATCTAGATAAACCGGTAATTTCATGGGTACTCCGAAACTACAGGCTTAGCCTGTAGTATTAAAAATTATTAACGGCGATCTTTTCTTCGATCATTTCAACCATCGGCGCTTGCTGGCCGTCTTGACGATCAGAAATATCCTGAATGTCTTTGCGGGCAACCAAGTCCGACAGAGAAATGTCGTTTAAGAAATCGTGAATTTGATCACTCAGATCCAACCATAGGTGATGGGTTAAACACTTCTCACCCTTCTGGCAGTCGCCTTTCTGATTGCATCTGGTGGCATCCATCGACTCATTTACAGAATCAACTACGCTTGCGACGCTAATGTCCTCGGAAGGCTTTCCTAATCGGTATCCACCACCAGGGCCTCGAACACTAGCCACTAGACCTGCCCGCCGAAGCTTGGCGAAGAGTTGTTCCAGATAAGACAAAGATATTTCTTGTCTCGTTGAAATATCAGCCAAGCTTATAGGACCTTTGTTTTCATGAAGGGCCAGATCAAGCATAGCGGTTACGGCGTAACGGCCTTTTGTTGTTAGACGCATAATTAGGACTCCTGACAAATGAATGACGGAAGTATTATATTTCCGACTATTTTAGTCAAGTATTACCAAATACACACCACCAATAGGGTTAAGTTTTGTTTGGGCGCGGGATTATACCAACCAAATAAGCTGTAACCAGCGCCAAATGAGGGTTTTGAAGAGTTTTTTTCATTCAGACTAAAACAGCGGCAACGAGACCTTGCCAACCAACCAGATTAAGCTTTGAGTAAAGACAACCACAATCGCAAATACCAATAGTGCCCGAACCAATAGATAGTTTTCGTCGGCCCCTTCTCCAGGCTTCTTACCATGCACCATGGCTTGAACCAGAGGTTCCTTTCTAAACTTTTGGTGGTAAACCACAGCAAGTATGTGCAAAACAATCAGAAACCGTAGAACACCGAATATAGACTCATGGATGTCGTTGGCTTCGAATTCAAACAGGTAATAAAACGGCCCATCCATAAAGCCTTCACTGGTAAAAAAGCCAGACACCACCTGGGCCAACAGAGTCACCAATAAAACAACAACCGCTAGCCCACCCAAGGGATTATGAGAATCGAAATGCTGGTGAGAGTTTTTTAAATAGTTAATGACTCCTTGAGGGCCTCTGACAAACGTGGAGAAACGAGCATTCTTTGGCCCAACAAAGCCCCAAATGATTCGATAAACCACCAAAGTAAATAAAGCGAAGCCCATGTACTGGTGAATGTACATGGTATCAGCGTCACCAAACTCAGCGGTCGCCCATAATGCGACAACCAATATTAGAATTAACCAATGAACGATCCGAATGGATGGGTCCCAAACTTTATGCATACTGAAGTCCTTCTCTTAAAGAAAACGGTTGCTGTGTATCACCACATTAGGTCATCTGGAATTTGGTAGTCCTTGTACGGATCATCTTCGTCCACCTCTTCCTTCTCAGCAATGGTCACAAACCATTCAGGGACGCGCTCAGAAATTTTTTCAGATGCAACTTTTGGAATGACTGAAAAACCATCGGCATTTTCCACAATCGCCAGTAACCCCCGGCTTAAATGTTCTTGTTGTTCTTGAGTGACGTATATATTTTTAACCTTCTTTTGGTAAACGAAGCTGTAAGACACCTCGCCCCCTTCTCTAGATAACTCACTGTGCTGAATAATTTGCAGCACTTGAGCCTTAAGCTCCTTTTCTTTAACAGCCTCATTCTTTTGTCGATTTAACTCGCGATCTCGCTGTTGCTGTTCTTTTCTGGCTTGTTCTGCATTCAGTTTATTTTCGTCTATCAACTCTTTATTGTGCTTTTGGGCCTGCTTCTGCTGAGCTTGCTTTTGCTTATTTATTTTTTGTGCTTTTTTCTTGTCTACCAACCCGGCCTTTAAAAGCTGATCTTGAAGTGAGCCCGCCATTTCAAATTCTCTTGAGTGTGAGTAAAAACTGTATTTTAGATGCAACCTAACAGGTTGGGGAGGCCTTTTTTCAACGAATTTTGGTCGACTAGACCGCAACTGTTCGGCCTGCTTAAGGACATTTTTGAAGTACAGTGGCTGACTAAGTTGTGTATTAGCACTTCAAGCTGCAGATAGATTATAAAGGGGATGAAAGCGTTGGAATCGATACACGCATCAAAAAGGCGAACAACTCACACGAGTTATTCACCTTAAAATGTGAAACAAAATGAGAGCTACTGAGCCGCTCCACCCACTAAATATTCTTGAGTTGAATACTCACTAGAGGGTAGCTTATTCAAAGCGCCTACTTTTTTAACATAGTCTACAAATGACTGTGCATAATCTAGATAAGTATCAACCACTCTTCCTTCTTTGGTAATGGAGCCAAAGGTCAGATAACCATCTTTACCCCCAGCGATGTAATTATTAGTCACCACAGTGTAGGTTTTTGATAGGTCAATCGGCTGCCATGAGGTGTCTGATTTAGTCATAACCTCTAAATCAAAGAAGCGATCACCCATTGCTTTGTCGGCATCAATTTTCCAACGCAGTCCAGACGCGTATGGGTAAGCACCTGTGGAGCCACCTTCCTGAGTGGCATAGTCATAGGCTTCCTCAAGAACTTGTTTTATTTCCGCCCCACTCATGCTGAGTTCAACTAAAGTATTGGCAAATGGTAATAGTGTATAAGCGTCACCAATGGTGATTTCACCAGCAGCAATATCCACTCTCACACCCCCACCATTTTGGATGGCAATGTCAGAAGTTTTACTCATATCGCGGAAAGCTTTAGCTACGATATTGGTAATATCCGAACCCAAAGATTTAGTAATGCTCGCACTGCATAGCTTAGATTTGCCTTGTCCAGGAATTCTTTCTAAACAAAGGTCAACATTGGCTTTACCAATTACGTCAGACTTCAGGCTATCTACCTGACCAGAGAACTGATCTAAAACGCTCAGAGCGGCTTCATCGGGTTTCACGATAGACAGCTCAGATGTGCTTTCTACTTGTGCCAATACTGCAGACCTGGCCTCACCTTCTAACTCAACTCTTTTACCTTCGGAGTTTTTACGCTTAAAAGAATCCGCCAGAATGAGATGAGGTGTTCCACCACAGCTGGTGACTTTGCCATCTTGATCCCAAGTTACATTCAGCTCACCCACAACTGCAGAATACTGCCACGCTTGAACCACGCAAACTAAATCTCCATTGGCATCCGTTACCTGAGTGGGGTAAGCCCCTTCAGTGTTCAACCCAAGATTGGAGAAGTCACCAATAAGCGTGTGCGAATCGCCACCAACAATTACATCAACCCCTTTCAGTTTAGATGCGAGTTTTAAGTCGTTTTCATATTGGTAATGAGTTAACAGGATGATTTTATCAACACCCATTTTTGAAACTTTGTTGATATATTTCTGCGCAGTTTCAGCTTCATCTAAGAATGCAGTGGTTTCATCAGGGCTTGATGACATTTTAGTTTTCTTGGCGATATCAATGCCGATGATGGCAACAGACTCTTCATCAAACTTTTTAATGATGTAAGGAACGAAATAATCATCTTCAGAAGTTTTTGCCAGTGGCGAGACACCGACTTCTGGTTTTATGTTAGCGGCAAGCACTGCTGTATTGCAGTCGCCTTCAGCCAACCAATCAAGAAATTGCACCAAACCTGCATCACCGTCATCAAACTCGTGATTTCCTAGTGCAAAAGCATCAAAACAAACTTCATTCATCAATGCGGCATCTGCTTCACCTTTAAACAAGGTGTAATACAAATCACCCGTAATTGCATCACCCGCATGTAATTTCAGCACTGGAGATTCAGAAGATTCACTCAAGTCATCAAACAGACTAACCACCTGAGGAAAGCCACCAATTTTTACTCTGGTTTTTTCGCCGCCCAGGATTAAGTCTGCATTTCCCGGTGTTAAATGGGAATGATGGTCGTTGATATGCAAAATTTTTAAATCAAATGAACTAACCTCTGGAGCGGAGACTTCCTCCTCCGACGGCGTACTTTGACATCCCACTAATGTAGCGATTGCCGCTACAACTACCCCTAATTTAAATTTAGTTACCATCTAAGGCTCCTTGGTTGTCGAGTTATTTTTTCACTTCAGGCACTAACGCCTAAATAAAACCAATTATTAATTCCAACACTAACAATCTGAACAGAACTAGTAGTTGTAAATCATAATGCATAAACTTTAATAAATTTTTTATAAAAGTTTAATAAAATAAAACCGATTTAGTTTATTGGCACTAATTTTTCTTATCTAGACGAACTCATTATCGAGTTTCCTATTTAATCTAGCTCGCAAACTTGGATACTATTTAACCTGCTTGAATCAACTCCAACGAAGTTGCCATTGTTTAGTCATAAAATGTTGGTTAAGTGTGCGAGCTTTTTCACATCAATTAAGGATATTTTTATGAAAATGTTTTTGCCCGCAATATTGCCATTGGCACTGTTGGCGCAAACAGCTTCTGCTGAATTAATTTTTTCTGAGTATGTTGAAGGGTCTAGCAACAATAAGGCCTTGGAAGTTACTAATGTTGGATCTGTCGTTGAAGACTTAACACTTTTTCAGGTTGAAGCCTACCACAATGGTCGTTCTATCAATGAACCACCAACGTTTACTATTTTATTCGAGTCTGCAACTAGCCTTGCCCCAGGTGATAGCTATGTATTCGCAAACTCAAGAGCTTTCGACGAAACGCTTGCATTAGCAGATCAGGAAACTGGTTCGATTTCTTTTAACGGCGACGACACCTTAGTTCTTCGTAGCCTTCTAGATAATTCAGTTGTCGATTCAATGGGACAAGAAGGTGTTGATCCTGGTTCTGAATGGACAGGTGGTGGCATCAGCGCAAAAGATTCAACGCTTCGCCGTGTTGCATTCCCCGACACTGATCCATCCAACGCTTTTGATCCTTCTGCTCAGTGGGCAGCATTCCCTCAAAATGATGTTTCAGATTTAGGTGTATTTGCAGGCGATGGTACTGGAACTGACACAGATACATCCACAAATACCGATACTGGCAGTGACACAGGTTCTGATACTGGCACAGATACCGATACCGGCACAGGATTCTCTTGTGGTGTACCTGCTACGTTAATTTCATCTATCCAAGGCTCAGGTTCAGCCTCTCCTCTAACCAACCAAGTCGGCGTTGAAATAGAAGCGGTTGTGGTTGCCACTTTCTTCGGTGCCAATGAACTGGGTGGTTACTTCATTCAAGAAGAAGATTTTGATGCTGATAGCAACCCAGCTACATCTGAAGGCCTTTACGTGTTTGATTCCACTCCAGTGTCAGTAGGCGATAAAGTCAGATTGAAAGGCACAGTAAAAGAGTTTTTTGATCTCACTGAATTGGCTGACGTAACAGAAATTGAAGTCTGTGCTTCTGGGGTAGCTTTACCAACGCCAGCTCAAGCGAGCCTACCTCTAACTTCGGCAGACGAATTAGAGGCCTATGAAGGTATGCTGATTGAGTTCTCTCAAACACTTACCGTAAACGAGAACTTCAACCTAGGTCGTTTCGGACAATTAACTTTAAGCTATGGACGCCGATTCCAACCTACTGAAATTGCAATGCCTGGTGCCGATGCTCAACTGGTTGCAGATGCCAATGCATTAAATGCAATTACGCTAGATGACGGATCTTCGTCTCAAAACCCTGACCCACTTGTTATTCCAGCGCCTGAGTTGAGCGCATTTAACACAGTTCGTTCTGGTGACACCATTACTGGATTAACTGGCGTTGTTTATTACAGCTTCGGCAATTACATGATTGAACCCGTTGGCCCTGTCACTTTCGACCCAACCAACCCAAGACCTATGGCTCCTGAGTTAACTGGCACAGGTAATTTAACCGTTGCAAGTTTCAATGTTCTCAACTTCTTCAATGGCGATGGTAATGGTTCCGGATGGGACGATCCAAATAATCGCGGCGCAGATAATGTAGAAGAATACGAACGTCAGTTAGCAAAATTGGTGTCTGCTTTTGTTGCTATGGATGCAGACATTGTTGGTTTGATGGAAATTGAAAACGATGGATTTTCTAGCAACAGTGCTATAGCTGATTTGGTAGAAGCCATTAACATGATGCTGTCTGAAGAAGACCAGTATGACTTTGTTAACCCTGGCACTTTTGGAATTGGAACGGATGCCATTGCGGTTGGTATGATTTACCGCCCAAGTGTTGTAACGCTAACAGGCTTAACTGCCATTCTCGATTCAAGTAACTCACCTTTAGATAATCAAGGCGAACCACTATTCAACGATAACAAGAACCGCGCAGTACTGACTCAAAGTTTCACACATATTGAAACTGACAACAGCTTCACCATTGCCGTTAACCATTTTAAATCTAAAGGCAGCAACTGTGATTCTTTAGGCGACCCAGATTTAGGTGACTTCCAAGGCAACTGTAATCTCACTCGAACCACTGCTGCTCAAGCACTTAATCAGTGGCTATCAACTTATCCAACAGGTGTTGAAGACGAAGACATCATGGTGATTGGTGATTTAAATGCTTACACCATGGAAGACCCAATTCGTGAATTCACTGACAATGGCTGGGTTAACTTAAAAGAAGAGGGTGAATACTCTTACATCTTCTTTGGTCAGTCTGGCAACTTAGACCATGCCTTGGCTACTGAGTCCATTGCTGCACAGGTAATTTCTGTTGACGATTGGCATATCAATACCGATGAGCCAAGAGTGTTAGACTACAACCTAGAGTTCAAATCTGATGCACAAGACATTAGCTACTATAATGCTGACCCTTATCGCTCTTCAGATCATGACCCTGTAGTTGTAGAACTAAGCCTTGAGACAGAAAACCAAGCGCCGGTTGCTGACTTTGAAGTTTATGATTTGTGGTTCTGGAAGTTATTCGTTGATTCGTCAACTGATGACAGTGCCATTGTTAAGCGTGAATGGACATTAGGAACTTTAAAACTAGAAAGCTTCTTTTTAATTATTTCAAACCGCGCACTCAAGCGCGCTGGCGTTAAAGAAGCAACGCTAACAGTAACAGATGATGAAGGCCTACAAAGCTCTGTTACTAAAGCATTGTTTTAATATGAATTAGATTAAATTCATTAGCCTTAACCCTCAGGCAGCCCCATTTAGGGCTGCCTACCGCTATTCGAAATCAAACTTTATTAGCCGCCTCATTACCCACCCATATCGTCGTTCTCAAATCCACGCCATTCCATTAAATCAATTTTGATTTATAATTCGCTCAAATTAGACTTGCAGTGAGCATTTTTAGGTTGATCTAAACATAACTACCTGATCAAACTGAGCTGCTGACTCTAAGATCAACGAATAAACTGTTACGGACTGTCGTCCACATCAAAGCCGATACTCGGAGCGAGGGGTATCGGCTTTTTCTATGAATTCTAATCTTCCATAAGCTCTACATTGGCTTACAGTTTAATAATTCCCCAACATTCCGTTCACAAATATTTCATGGGATGGCAACCCGTTCGTCATTGAGATTATCCATACTTGGTATACGTCAAATAGTAAAAACTAAAAAAGGGCGTACTACATGGCCAAGCAGCACTTCCGTACCATTTGGATTTCTGACACCCACCTTGGTAACAAAAACGCACAGGCTCAGCACTTGGCTGATTACCTGGAAAATACTACGTCTGACTATCTATTTCTGTTAGGCGATATTGTTGATCTATGGAAAATGAGCACCAAGGGGCACTGGCCTAAAGCTCACCAACAGGTTTTGCGTGTGATTTTTGAAAAGGCCAAACAGGGAACTGAAGTCATTTACGTACCTGGCAATCATGATCCCTTCTTCCGTGATTTTAATGGTATGGGCATTGGTCATGTATCCATTCATCAAGAATATATTCATACGACAGTTGATGGTAAAAAGCTGTTGCTGATTCATGGTGATCGTTTTGATGAAGACATCCATTGTGGCAAAATTCTCTTTCGTATCGCTGACTTTGCTTACGAAACCATTGTAACTGCCAATCGTCACTTAAATAACTTGCGTCGTTCTTTTGGGTTACCCTATTGGTCTTTGTCTAACGCACTAAAAATGAAGAGCAAAAAAGTACGCAGCTATATTGAAAAATTTGAAAAATCTTGTGTTGAATATGCGAAAGAAAATGGCGTCGATGGCATTGTTGCGGGTCATATTCATCAAGCCAAACTAAAAACCATTGATGGAATTATTTACGCCAATGATGGTGACTGGATTGAGAGCTGTTCAACTCTGGTTGAGCATGAAGACGGTTCACTACAATTATTGAACTGGGCAGTTCAGGAAGAACTTTCACCACGTTTTCAGACAGCTTAAGAGAGCTTCTGTTTGCTTCTTTAATTTTAGGCTCAGTCACTATTGGCTGAGCCTTTTTGCATATTATTCTTCTAACGTTTGCTATTAATCAATCTCGTTGTACTTACCAAAGCCCTTCCATAATTAGAAACTTAAAGCCTATGTGCCTGTGCCCGTAGATGTACTGGTTCCCGTATCGGTACCTGTTGGAATAGTGGCGATTACAGGTTCGAATTTCATAAATAGAAGCTGTAAATTTTCTCGAGCATAGAATTCCAGATGACCTTCAGAGTCAATAACGGCATAACCTTCTGCCGTCACATTAAAAGACACACAATTTTGCCGGGTGATTTCTAAATCCAGAATCGCCCTTCCGGGATTTGCATCAATCAAAAAACCCTCAAACTGACAACCAATGGTTGCAGTGTGAATATTGCCAATAAACACTCCACTGTCATTTACAAACAGTTCACCATCCACACTCTGCCAATCGCCGGCAACGTCATCAATATCAAGGTCATCATCCATAACGCCGTCAGCCATTACTTCAAAATCTCCATAGGTTCCATCGGGCAACAGATAGTTAGCCACTAATCTATCATCCTGAAGAATCAACACAGGAATTTGAAGACTGACGTTACTGTTTTGGGCCACGTAAGCTTGGTTACTGTCATCTTCATCCAAGAACGGAAAGATATCCACATCCAACTCTAAACGACCATCTGGCATCACTTCTACATCGCCATACATTGCTTGGTCATCCCTGAGCACAAAAACTTCGCCGTCTTGCATATACAATCTAGTGGTTAAAGGTGAGGCGACGTTATTCGGCTCAACGGTTTCACCATCCCAAAACCCTTCAAACATAGGCACTATGATCGGCTCAATGTCATCAACGACATTATCACTGCCGCCGCTGCTCTTTCGCTGATTTTGTTCCGGTTCACAGCCGGTTAGCAGGGTAGCCAGAACGACCGCAATGAATGGAAAAGCTTTTTTCATGGAGTTCAATTATCAGTGATTATTTTGATAGTATCGGCAGAGTTTTAAAATTCATTAGTTCAAGGATAGATCCATGACCCGCCATAACTGGCCCACCCTTCCTGATAGCGTCAGCATTGAAATCTTAGAAGGCGATTACCCTGTATTAAAGATAGCTAACTCACTGGCCACTGCAAAAGTTGCGCTTCATGGAGCCCATCTGTACCAATTCAAACCCAAAGGTCAAGATCCAGTTATCTGGACGTCTGAAACCGCTGTATACAAACAAGGAAAGGCGATCAGAGGTGGTATACCCATCTGCTGGCCTTGGTTTGGCCCACATCAAAATAACTCAGAACTTCCGGCTCACGGCTTTGCAAGAAACGACTTTTGGGTTCTGAATGAAGCCCAGCAGTTAGAGAGTGGCAGTACCTTATTAAGCTTTAAGTTCAATCATTCTGAAAACTCAAAAAACCTTTGGCCACATGACTTTGGTCTTGAATTAACTCTGCTAATTGGACGAGAACTGAAGGTCGAGTTAACCATGGTAAACCTGTCCAATCAGGAGCAAAATTTTACTACAGCTCTACACTCATACTTTTGTGTCAGTGATATAAAAGACATATCAATAGCTGGGCTAGAAAACACAACTTACATAGATTCCCTTCAAAATGATGAACGTTTTAAACAGCAAGGCGCCATTCGATTTTCTGAAGAACTGGATCGAATTTACTGCCAAACACCCCAAACAGTAACTATTCATGACCCTGGGTTGAGTCGCGCCATCACTATTGAAAAGTCGGGCAGTTTAAGTACCGTGGTCTGGAACCCATGGATAGACAAATCCTCCAACATGAACGATTTCGAGATTGATGGTTATCAGCGCATGGTGTGTGTTGAAACCTGTAATGCCGGTGATGACATTATTACCCTTGCTCCTAATCAGCCGCATCGAATTAGCACTACTATTTCCGTTCAAAAACTGTAAAAGGACATCAATATGAATATCGGAATCTATATTTATTCGGAAGCAGAAGTACTGGATTTTTCTGGCCCTTTTGAAGTGCTAACAACAGCAAATCGTGTATTAGGAGAAAACGTTTTTAATGTCTCATTAATTTCTGAATTAGGCGGCGTAGTTGACGCTAGAGCTGGCTATCAGGTTGTTTCAAATCATTCAATTCATAACCACCCTAAGTTGGATGTATTAATTGTGGTTGGCGGTTATCACTTAGATGAAATGAATAAGCAGGAAGTTATTGATTGGATAGCACTTCAAAATCAGAGTACTCAAATGACTGCTTCAGTCTGTACCGGCGCTTTCCTATTAGCCCGTGCTGGGGTCATTACCCAAGAAGAAGTAACGACTCATTGGGAAGATGTTTCTGATTTAAAAGAAATGTTTCCCAAGTTGAGTGTTAAAGAGGATGTGCGCTGGGTAGATCAAGGCAGAATAGTCACCTCAGGTGGAATTTCTGCCGGTATTGATATGAGCCTACATTTAGTGAGCCGACTTCATTCTTTGGAACTTGCGGAAAAAACAGCCAAACAAATGGAGTTCGACTGGACGAAAGCTTAAAGCCAGTTTAAGTCTGACTGCTCATATTTGTTATGGCCACGGAGTTGCCTTTTTTGATTCCAACAATGAATTGCATCCTGCTTGCTGAGCTCTGGGTTTGCCTTTAAAAAATCTCGAATATAGGTGTTGTATTCAAACTGAGGGGCAATATCTTTGTGAACCTTAGACTTTTTGCGGGACTTTATCTTTATCCAATGCTCACAAGCATCGCCTAAGGTTTTCCCGACATTGGCTTTCATCCAAGACATAAATTCAGTGTTGAATTTAAAGCCCGGCCCTAAGTGCTCAGTAAAAAATGCACGAACATTTTGGGAGTTTTTATAATTGTCAGTAATGATAGTGGCATCGGTTAAACTGCTGCTAGCCCAATCAAAGTTAGATGTAGGCTTTTCATCTGGTTTAAAAACCGGCTTCTTACCAGTACTAATAAAGTATTCGATTCGTTGAGACAGTGCGATCTTACTACCCGAAGCCGGTAGACCTATTTCGCGACAGAAGTCCTCAAGTTCTGATTTCAGCCAATAAAAATCTTGGAAGTCAGACAAGGTAATCTCTGTTGTAAGTTCTGGGCGAATGTCTTGTCGATTAACGTCCATCACAGTTTCCTAATCAAAATTAAGCTTACTAAAAACCCTGCTATGCCAAAAACACAAGCTCCGATAGCCTGCCCTATTAAGACGCCTTCATACTCATAAAGGTTTGCACCCACCCAAACGAATGGAATAGTGCCCAGCGTTGCTTTACCCAGGTTAAATGCAGTCGCCCAAGTTGGTTTACCCAAGTTATTAAATAATGCATTTGTATTAAAAGTGATGCCATGAAAAACCCAGCTCAAGCTAATGCCGAGACAAAAAAGCGTCACTAATTCTGCAGATACGCCTTCAGCTGAGAAAAAGATAATTAAGTAATCGGTTAATAAAAACAAAACAACTGAAACCAAGGCGACATAAACAGTTGTAATTAAAGTGCTCTCATACAAGGTTTTCCTGACACGATTTATTTGACCCGCGCCCCAGTTTTGACCAGCAATGGGCCCCACAACTCCTGATAAGGCAAACAAACCTGCAAATGCTACTGGCACCACTCTGGAAATAATAGCGTTGCCAGCAACGGCCTCGTCGCCAAATTGTGACATTTCTCTGGTAATAAATGACATGGTAATGGGTGTCGAAATATTGGTAAGCACCGCTGGAAATGCAATTCCAATAATGTCTTTAAAATCCTGTTTGTAACGATCAACATTAAATCTAGAAATTAATTCATTTTTATACACAACGTGATGAATGCCGTAAGCAGCCATGGCAAATCGAGCGAACACAGTTGCTGTTGCTGCACCACTTACCCCCATGTCTAGAACAAAAATAAATATTGGATCCAAAACAAAATTTACTAATCCACCCAGCAGAGTAAGATTCATTGCCGTTTTGGCTTCACCGAGCGCTCTAACCACACCGCTAGCAGCCATCCCTAGCATCAACAACGGAAAAGACGGCAATGTGATATACAAGTAATCCAACGCCAGCTCATGGGCTCGGCCCTCTGCACCAATAAGCGTAAGTATGTCACTGGCATAAATCATCAATAACGTTAATGTAGGAATCGCAACTAACAAAGAGGTTACAGATGTGTTAACAACTAATGACTTTGCTCTTTGTTGGTCATTACTACCAATAGCTTTTGAAACCTGTGCCCCAGACGCAATAGAAAACCCGATGGATATAGAAGAAGTAAAAAATAAAATAGAACCAGCAAAACCAATGGCTGCAGCCAACTCAGTTTCACCCAACAAACTTAGGTAAAACATATCCACTAGGTCAACCAAAAACAAAGTCACCAATCCAACTGTGGCACTGCCACTCATTACAATTAGGTGACGACTGATTTTACCCTGCGTAAATTTTGCAGTATTTGAGGCTGTCATTTAATGCTTCCGTAGTTTGACAGACAAAGAAGGCCAATAGTCTAGTCTGAATCTGTTACAGGTTTGTCTTGAAGTGCTTGCAATACCCTTGGGTTCATTACTTTAAACCAGAGCAAGGGTACCCATGCCAAAATGGCCAAACCTGTGTAGCCAGCAGGTAGTTGAGGTGCATCTGGATGATGCAACAGCACTTGGTAATTTCGTGAGGCAATGTAGTGATGATCTGAGTGGCGTTGCAACATGATGAGAAAAATATTACTAACAGCATGAGAGCTATTCCAAGAATGCCATGGCTGAGTGCGTTCGTATCGACCAGAGGTCAGCTGCCGCCGTTCCAGACCGTAATGCTCAATATAATTCACTGTTTCCAACAGTAATATCGCAATCAAACCTGTACAGGCTAAAAACACTATGCTCTGCACACCCAAAGTGGCTACTGCAAAAGTTAAAAATACCAGACTTACAAGCAGCCAAGTGATGTTCTCATTTTGAAAACTGAAAACAGGTTTAGACGCTTTTTTTAATCTCTCAGCTTCTAGTAGCCAAGCATTCTTAACATTTCCCAATATTGCTCTGGGCAAGAAATGGTAAATACTTTGATTAAACTTTGCTGAGGACTGGTCATGGGGGGTCGACACATTTCGATGATGCCCTCGAATATGCTCAACTTTAAACCCTCCGTAAAAAACCAGAGCTAAGATTAAACCCCCTGCTGTTTGATCTAACTTTCTATTTTTGTGGATGAGTTCATGAGCGATAACGATACCACCGCCACCCAGAAGACCATGACTGATGATCCAGCCTAGATTCTGAAACCAAGTCCAAGAAGAGTTCACAAAAAAATAACTGGCAAATAACAGGTTGATTAAAAAGAGAGGGGCAAAAAGGATCAGTATCCAACGAAACCAAGGATGATGGGATTTTGCTTCGAAGGTATTCTGCTCTGGGTTTTGTTTATCTTCACCAATAATAAAATCCAATACAGGAATACATACGAAAATATAAAAAGGCAGCACCCAAAACCAAGCTAGCTGCACCAATCCAGAGCTAAGAGTAGAGCCGTACAAACCCAGCCAAGGCATTAGCAGAACAACATAGAGCAGTACAAAGCGGAAGTCCTTTAATTTCAGTCTGTACTGCTTTTTTGTTTGGGATTGCTTAGTCACCCACCACCTTTTTAGTTTCGACTCCATTTAGTGAGTCGGCTTCTTCTACTACTTCAAAGTCAGCATCATCTAAAGCGGGAATTTGCATCGCTTGGTAGCTGTTGTCTAGCTTTTTAAGGGTTTTGCACATCTCATCCATTTTTTCATCCATGGCGTGCATGTGATCTAGCATAGCACGGATTGAATGGGCAATTGGGTCAGGCATATCCGACACGCCATAGGCATCAAAACCAAATTTCTCCGCAATTTTCTGTCGGCGAAGTTTGGTTTCTTCGTCAATCTCTTCTACTACCTTTGGCTTGCCTGTTTCTGCAACCTTAGGTTCTGTTTTCTTGATAACTCGCCCGGGTACACCCACTACAGTTGAATCAGCGGGAACAGGTTTGGTAACCACAGCATTGGAGCCAATTCTCGCTTTGGCACCCACTGTGAATGGGCCAAGTATTTTTGCACCTGCACCAACCGTTACTCCGTCTTCAAGAGTAGGATGCCGCTTACCTTTCTGCCAACTGGTGCCACCCAGGGTTACCCCTTGATAGAGAGTCACATCGTTACCCACTTCAGCAGTTTCACCAATAACAACACCCATGCCATGGTCAATGAAAAATCGACGGCCAATGCGTGCACCCGGATGAATTTCTATTCCTGTTAACCACCGAGAAAAAGACGAGATCATTCGAGCCAATAACTTTAAACCAATTTTCCAACATTTGTGGGCAAGACGATGAAACAACAGAGCGTGCAAACCTGGGTAGTTGGTGAGCACTTCAAAGAAGTTGCGTGCCGCGGGATCGCGGTCAAATACGCTGCCAATGTCTTCTTTTAGTCTTGCGAACATAATGGGTTAACCATCCTTCAGTTTTTGTGTTGATTTTAAGATGCCACGAAGAATATTAATTTCTGTCTGATCCAATTCTGCCCTGAGGTATAAACGTCTTAACCGTGTCATCAGAAGTTTCGGATTATTGGGGTCTAAGAATTGGATATCAACTAGTGTTTGTTGCAGGTGTTGAATAAACCCCTCCATACTTTCATGATCTGCGATCGGCGCTTCCCGCTGCTCATTTTTGTCTTCAAAGGCAGATGCCCCTAATGCAGCCATTCGACACTCATAGGCCAAAATCTGAATGGCTGAAGCAACATTTAATGACGAGTATTCGGGATTAGCAGGAATGTGCACATGCCGATGGCACTGAGCCAATTCTTCATTGCTTAAGCCGCTGGATTCTCGGCCGAATACCAAAGCTACAGGTTTATCTGGGCCTTTCAATACAGCTTCCTCAGCGGCTTCCCTTGGATTAATCAAAGGCCAAGGTAAACCTCGAATTCTTGCACTTGAACCCATCACAAATCCGCAATCCGAAACCGCCTCACTTAACGAATCAACCACCTTCAGGTTATCCATAATGTCGATAGCCCCAGACGCTCTCGCGTAAGCCTCTTCAGTATGAACAGACTTAGGCTTAACCAATACCAGATCCGAAAGGCCCATGGTTTTCATAGCCCTGGCAGCGGAACCAATATTGGCAGCCAAGGTGGTTTCCACCATTACGATGCGGATGTTTCCCAGAAGTTTCGGCTCGTCAGACAACTTAATTACCTTTTAACACTAATATTCACGAAATTGAGTGGGATATTCTGACATGACTCTTTTAATTGTGCAGGGTTTTGCGTAATATCCGCGCCCCCCAGTTAGGGACGCTCTTCACACAATTGATCCACATTTATTTAAGCGGTAGGCCATGCAACCAACGTTGATGATTGCCTTAAGAGCAGCGCGCACGGCTGCCGACAAGGTACAGTACACTCTTAAACAGAAACCCACTCTTCTTGCGGAAGGCATGTCGATTGAGTCCATCCACAAAGAAATGCTGGATGGAGCCAGTTACAGAGCTGTTAAAGATATCCGCTCAGGCCATCCAGGTCATAACATTATGGTGTTACAAACGGGTTTAAATGAAGCAAGAAAACCCGAAACGGATGTGGAATGGCAAATAAACTTAATTAGTGGTGAAGACAATTTTATCTCCAGTTTTCCTTACTTCGCTGTGTCTGTTAGCCAATGGGTTAAAGGCAGAGTTGAACACGCGGTTGTAATTAATATCGCAACGGGTGACGAGTTCACCGTATCAAGAGGCAGAGGCGTGGCGCTCAATGAAAAGAGAGTGCGTTGCTCAGGTGTAAACAAGTTACCTCAAGCACTGGCCGCAACCAGCTTAACCAAAAACACTAACGCTTTATCAAAACTGTCTGAGCAAAACGCCAAACTTAGAATCACTGGTAGCCCATTACTGGATTTTGCTTGGTTGGCTTCAGGCGCATTGGATTTAGTAGTAGCAGAAGACATGGAACCCACAGATGCAGCGGTTGCTGCATTATTGGTTCAAGAAAGTGGATGTTTGACTGGTAACTTGAAGGGCCAACCCTTCAAAGCGGGCACAACAGAGTTGATGGCCGCCAATGCAAAGCTTTTCAAGGCCTATATCCAAGCATAGGTTTAGCATTTCTAATTTGTACCGATTTCATTTCTTGTTATTAAGCTTGCCGACCCAGTGTCGGCTTTTTTTTCTCTGACAACACCGAAAACTAAAGCGGATTGTTTGAAAAATGGGGGCTACACCCTTTTTATTTTTGACTATTTAGGATTCAATCCTCAAATTGTCACCTACTATAAAAAGAACGACGTTTGAGTCGTAGGCATTAAATAAGGGAAAACCACTCTAATATGAGTCGCGCACTTCAGATACTGGCAGGCCCTCGGGCACTGGATAAAATTAAACATGAAGGGTTAAAACCTGAACATGTACAAATGGTTTTGGCGGCTTCGGGTGGCCCAAAATGGTTTGTTCTTTCGAAACTTGACCAATATCTGACTCAGGAATTTTTATCCAAGAACCGCAACCCGATTCAACTTATTGGGTCATCTATTGGCGCATGGCGAATGGCTTGCTACGCCCAAGAAAATCCGAAGGCTGCTATCGAGCGTCTTGAACAAAGCTACTTAAACCAAAGCTACGGGCCAAATGCGAGTGCCAAAGAGGTATCGGAAAAGGCCCAAGAAATGTTGGATCACATACTGCCTAGGGATGGTATGCATCAACTGTTAAGCAGTTCTAATCGCCATTTAAATGCAGTGACGGCTCGATGCTTGGGTTGGACAGAAAGTGAATCCTCAGGCAGACAATTAGCAGGTGTGGTAGCCAGTGCAGCACTGAATCTTATTTCGAGACGAACACTGACCAAGTTTTATGAACGTGTGGTGTTTACTCAAAACATTCAATCCAGCCCTTTTAGGCAGCTACAAGGAGTGAATGGTCGAATCGCTTTCTTAAACGAAATGAATATTCGGGAAGCGCTTATGGCGTCTGGAGCAATACCATTAGTGCTTGAAGGCGTAACTGGCATTCAAGGTGCTCCAGAAGGTGTATACCGAGACGGTGGTTTGCTGGACTACCATTTTGATTTACCGCTTAAAACTGACAATGGCATTATTCTTTATCCACACTTTGCCCCAGTGTTAAAGCCCGGATGGCTGGATAAATCT
>JANQHX010000011.1 GCA_028282465.1 Gynuella sp. | reverse complement strand
TTACAACCCATAATTTAAGCATTATGAGCGTAGAGGTTAGATCAGATTTTGAAGTTGTGAGTGCACCGCGTAACGAGGCGGAGCGTATGCGTGCTGCTCGTATTATTCAGGCAAATCCTGAAGCTTTTTCCGGGCATGTTCTGGCAGACAAAGCTGCCCAAGCGAAAGACGTAGAGTCCCAAAAGCAAGAAAAACTATTGGTTCAAGCGTTTCAGCTTGAGCAAATTCATCAAGCGGATAGGCTCTATGAATTCGGCGGCTACAAAGCATCTGGAACAGCGTGGGCTTATGCTTATGAGGATGCGTTAGCAGATTATGATAGTTTTGCGAAGCGCCACCATTTGGAAGGTGAAAGAAAACAGCTTATACGTGACAACCTAGAAGAACTCCAACAAATTGCGCATCGAAAAGAAGAGAATCAAGCCTCTGAGGCAGACTTCAAGCGTGAAAGAGAATTAATCGACGACACAATGGATCAAGCCCCTTCTGTTATTAGAGAGATTGGGCAAAACGCCCAATCTATAGATGCTGAAAAAGAAAACGCACTCACGGAATACAAACAAAAAGAAGATATCGCAGTAAATCAACAGGACTATTTTTCCGATCCTCCTCGTGTCGTGGCGACAACCGATACTGGACTCGACTTCTAATCAAGTGCAAGTTATTCCATAGCTTGGTTAGTCTATTTGATTGATATTAAATATTTAAAATCCTGCCCATATTCAAGAAGAAAGGTCGCGCCATCCCCTGTTGTTGCTGTCATTTTGAAAGATTGGTTTTTTGGGTTTACAGCCAAACTCAACATTAAGGCGTTACTGAAATGTTGTGGGTGAACTTCACCATTATTGTTGTACCCTTTAGTGGCTAGCGCATTTACAGCGATCCCCATATCCTTTGCTTTTAGCTCATCTTCAAAAGCTTTGCGAGTGGTGCAAGTTAACGCCCCAAAACCAGATATATCTAAACACCCTATTTCAGCGTTAAGTGGGTCAAACTGATTGGATAAGAGTGCTTGCTCAGAAAGGTTTTGTTCATTGAATACGTTAAGGCTACTACCCGAAAACAGTAAGCAATATTGGTTAGGTGTTTGTCCAATCGGTTGATTTCCGGCTAACAGATACCATTGTTTTAAATCAGTTGTTGCCGTCAACAGAAGAATAGACAGACCCAACTCTGTTCGCTTCACTGCACCTTGTTTAAGTCGTAAGTCTCTCAGTTCGGTAATATTTTCTAGAACCTTAACTCTTTTCTCCCCTTCGAGACTATGCTTTTTGGCAAAAGCATCAAAGTGTTGAAGAGTAGTTTCGTACGACAGCAACCATGCCCAACCTGTAGCCGTATTATTGCCGATAGTCAGTTTATTTTTTTGAGCCTCTGGAATATCGACACGCAGATTGACCCTATTCATCATCGCTACCGGTTTTTGTTTTTGACTCCGCAAAAACGTTGAAGTGTCATCAGCACTGGCGCAATCACCAACTTTTATTTCTGTATCTGCAAAGGATAAAACGCTGTGGAAAACCATCATCCACAGTACAATTATGCTTGCCCAGTTCATTGCATTTCCTCATAAAGCAAAAACGAACGTTTTTGTTAGGCTTTACGGAAAATATTTCTGGTGTGGCTGAATCTGCTGATTTACAAGGAAAGAGAAACGATTTTACTGTTCTAAATACGGCGATTAACAGCTTAAAAATAAACGTTCGTTTTTGTCTATCCTTTCCGCAAACAGTCACGCCAAAAAGAAAGGCATATTACATGGCAAAGCTCGGCTATATACGAACCTCAACCGATACACAGATAACGGATCGGCAATACAATCGGCTATTTGATGTATGTGATCAGGTATATGTGGAAGATGGCGTGTCGGCCATTAGCAAATCACGCCCTGTATACAAACAAGTTATGGACTCGTTAAAGCCGGGAGATGTATTTGTCGTGTCGTCTCTTGATCGGGCTTTTCGTTCGTCACTCGATGCGTTAGCCGAACTGGAAAAACTGCAAAAGCAAGGTATTGAGTTTTTATCCCTGTCACAAAATTTTGATACCACCACACCAGACGGTAAATTTCTATTCACATTAGCCGCAGCGCTAGCCGAATGGGAACGACAAATTCTTAGCCAGCGCACCAAGGAAGGCTTAGCCGCTGCGAAATTGCGCGGTAAAAAACTGGGCCGACCGAAAAAATTGACAGATGAACAAATCCAGGAAGCGAGAAGAGCCATTGAGTGTAAGTTCTATTCATCAATTACAGAAATGGCAGAAAATTTTCGCGTCCATGAAATGACATTAAAGCGAGCACTCCGTCGCTGAGAGGGTTGGCCTGTCAGCGGCGAATATTGTTAGGCCGCTATTTTGAAGGGCCTTTTTTGCAACTCACCCTCACACCGGATCAAAACATCCTGCCCCGTCAAAGCCGTGAGAGGTTGTCCACGATCAAGCAAGGCTTGCAGGCCGTTTTCTTCTAAATAGGCGTGAATTTCAACTTCGGCTTGTTCCGCAGAGCTGACCTCGACGTTGATATTGTAAACCTTGTAGAAGCCTGCGCTGATAATGTATTTTTTAGTCATGGGTCAGAACCCTTTCTGCCTGGGTTAAATGTAAACGTCCTTGTCGGTCTAAATCTACGTACGGCCAGATTGTTTTAAGAAGTCAACGGCTTGCTGTGCTTTGGCAGCGGCTTTGAAAATGTATTTTTTGTCACTGCGTAACGCGGTGAGCCATGATTTTATATAGGTGGCGTGATCGTCGCGGCCTTGTTGCTTAATGCCGAAATGGGCGCAGAGATAAGCACTGCCCAGCTCTGCTATCAACTCTTCAAAAGCATAGGATTCCATGTTTTTGATGGTTTCCTGCTTACGGTCAAGACGGGAAGCGCCACCACTCCAATGGGTTAGCTCATGGGCTAAAACAGCGTAGTAATTTTCGGTGGCGCTTTGCCCTGCCGCCTCAAAGAACAAGTCTTTGCGGGGCATGTGGATTTCGTCTAGTGAAGGCACAAAACACGCGCTGTCCTGATCGGCTTTGATAGTGGCTCCGGTGTTTTGAATAAAGTGCTCAATCTCGGCAATCTGCTCCACGGTGCCGAAAGTGCCAGCTTCCCGAGTCAGCGGTGCTTCGTAGCCTTCAACTTGATCGGCGTTAAACACGCGGTAAGATTTGAGCATATTATAAAAGCGGTCTTCGTCTTGCTCTTTGGCGTCTTTCTTTTCAACACGCTTATAAAAAATAGTCTGGGTGGATTTCTCGCCCTTTTTGACCTGTGCGCCTTTATCCTGCCATTGCTTATAGGTTCCCCATTCATTGGAAGCATAACCCTTCTCATGCTGGGCAAACCACAATACCAGCGTATTGATGCCGCAATACCCATTGCCAGAGGTCGGATTCAGCGGCAAGTCCTGCCCCGCCAATTGCGCAAAAGGTGCTTTGGCATCCTCAAGACTCAACCGTTCTAATGAATGGATAATGCTGTTGGTAATATCGGTATAAATGTCTTGCTTCATTGTCTTCACCTTTTTGGTCTATTGGGGTTAATGAAAAAATCATTAACTCCTGACCCGCTGGCGAAGCGTGGAGGGTAGCAACTGCCAGGGCGCAGATTGGGAAAGTTTTGTTTCGCGGTGAATGGCTGGCACAGCCAGAGGAAAAGTTTCTCAATTGCGGGCAAAGCCTTCACCCTTGCGGGCGCGAGGAGGCAAGGCCTCATTAGCAATCACTTAAATGGCAAAGAGCTAAAAGCCATATATAGGGGCGTTGCAGGGTATCCCCGCTAGAAAGGAAGGTGCGAAAACGCGACAGCGGTTGAGACAGGGGAAAGGCTTTTCCCCCTATAAACCAGTACAACAAAATCACGTCACTCGTGTGATCCACCGCTTTCACCTCCACCAATCGAACTCTTCCCGATCGGGGCAAGAAGGGCTTCGGTTGGCGAGGCTTCAAGCCAAAGGAGGATCACATAACCATCACGCTATATATTCACTGGCAATTTCTGGGAAAGCTCGGGCAATTTAGCCTCAAGCTGAGCTACAAGCAGCAATAACCAATCTGACCACGCTAAATGGCGTGGTCTTTTCTTTTTCCCAAATAAAGAATAATCAAATAGTAGGTTCGCCAAATAATCTACAAATTTGAGGAAAGGATTCTCCGCATGAGCAAACATATCTTTAATCAGCTCCTGAACAATCAAAAGTATGAAATCCAAATTGGTTGGGATAAACCATTGCAGGAGTTTTACGGAACCATTCTTGGTTTTATCGAAAGTACGGATAACGACTGTGATGGATATTTTGATGATCTAATATGGTCGAGTATATTTCTAAAAAACAGACCTTGCGATCTCGAACCAATTATTAAGGAAATTATAGATCGCGGATTTTTAATACCTGATGGTTTGATTGATAACGTAAAAGCCGACAGCTGTAGAAATTCAGTGAATGAATACACTTTCTACGATGCCCCGGCTTCAAAACAAATTTGCGACTCTATTCAACTTCCTACATTAAAAGTTAAGTGAGCCACGCTATTTCGGTCTATCCATAATGATATAATCCAACACTTATAATTTTGAGTTGGATAATCATTATGGACGATGTTGTCACCAATGTGGCATTCGAACCATCATTCGGTTGTTTCAGATTCAAATGAGTGTGCCATAAGTGAATTGCATAATTTACAAACTGTATTGGAAGTAGGAGTACCTCCTAGAAACTCGGGAACCATATGTTCATATGCTAGCTCTTTATAGTTTAAGCATATATGGTTCTTTTCCATTTATTCATTTTCATCTAATGGGTTATTGAATAGCTCAAAGAAGCTTTTTTGAGGAGATAGTTTGATGGTATCAGTTGTATGTATGGTATTTGATTTTCTACGTGACCCACCATTGGTAGTTATAATTTCTATATCTGGTGCATTTATTAGTGCAGTTTGAATGTCATCGCTATGCGCTGGAGTTTCACTATATATCTGGAAGAAAAACTCATCTACTGTCATCGCATCACCTGACCCAGAAATTAGCTCTGGAATGTCATTTTCTAGCTCTTTTAAAGATTGCTGTCGCGAATTCTCATCAAATAGATATAACTGTCCTTCAGATGAAGATTCGTAAGATAGCATTTTTAGACCAGACCTACCGAAATGCGCTTGTGTTACGTTTTCCGAATGAAGGGTGTCGTTATATGCTTGTCGTGCTCGATAATTATTTGCAAAATGAAGTAGCCAGTATCTCCAACCATCAGAATTGTTGATTGAAAACGGACTTAGATATTGGCAATACGATCTGAGCAATTCATAAACAATTCTTTCAGTTTTACCTAACCACTCTTTTTTATTAATTAGCTCACTAGAATTCTTTAATAGTTCGTAAACTTCTACTTCACATTCACCTGGTAATCGAACCGTAGATTTCGATTGCTCAGTTGATAAATATGATGTGATAGTCTCAATCATGAATGTGAACAATATTTCGGGGTTTGGCCAGGAGCACATGATATCTTTGAGAATGCTGAAATCGACTAATGAGTTACCGCCTTGATCGAGATTAAAAAAGACGCTTCTTAACTTGTTAGAAATTAAGCTGTCTTTCACTAGGGGATAGAAATCATTGAATGCGCATGATGAAAAATTAATGTGGGTATCTAGATATTCATGTTGCGAGCAAGTGGAGGCCAAATGAGCAATTTCATTTTTCAGTTTTTCTATAGCCTCGGCGTCTATATCATTGAAATAAAGATGGGCTTCTAAGACGATTGGCTTTGTATTCTCGGATTGCCTTATGAGGTTTAGACTGCTTGCAGTCTCAAGTAGAGATTCGAGTACAATCAATGGAGAACCGGGTGAGCCACATTTATATCGTCCACCTCCGCAAAGACCGTCGATAAATGCAAACCTAAATTTCTCGGCATTTCGAATTTGGCATCTTATAGAAAGGTATTTGAGAAGGTAGTTTCTTAGAATCTCATGCTTCTTCTTAGAATGATCTTCCAGCTCAGCCCCTTCAGCCCAAGTGAAAATATTCTTTTTAGGCACAAAAGCCCCTAGAATTTGAAAAGACTTTGAATTTATAGGCTTAAGAGGAATTTTGTCAAGCTACAGCAATTAAGTTGTCAGAGGGCATTTGGTCCCAAGTTTTACCGTTAAGAACTCTACCGTTTTCTCTTTTCGCTCTTTTAACTCCGTCAGAACCCCAAGTACCCCACTGTTTAAAGAAGAAAGGGACATTAGATGACGTGCATTGAGATCTGACATTATCAGCCCACGTTTGTTTCATGACTCTGGCTTTGCTTCCTGACTCTCCACCTACTATAACCCAATGTATACCTGTGAGCTCTAGCTTCCCTAGATCCTCTAATAATGGCTCGATAGATAGGAATCTAACTTCTGCATTGATTGTTTTAAGGTCATCAATTCTAGGCTTACCATATTTTTTATCTTCTACGGACACGCCAATCCAAGCATTAGGTGGAACTTCTCTAGAGCGGAAGTATTTAGCTAGTCTTTTAGATCTTTTGGTCAATATTTGATAGGTGTGTATAGGTGTTTGCCTTATTACATCAAATACCTTGTCTATATAGCTAAAAGGTACCTTTTCATGAAAAAGGTCGCTCATTGAGTTAACGAAGTACATTGTGGGTTTTTTACGGTTAATTGGCTGATTTAGACGTTCTGGCATTAGAGAAAGCCTAAAACCATTTTCATATCCTGGTGTGCCCATCGCCTTGAGGCGATTTGACATTTCTTCAGCGTAGCAATACTTACACCCAGGTGAAATTTTTGTGCATCCAGTTACTGGATTCCAAGTTTGTTCTGTCCACTCAATTTTGCTTTTTGTTGCCATGCTCAATGCCTGAAGAGATTACTATGCTTTTTGACAGTTTACCCTATGTCTGCGATTATTCAAATATTCAAATATAGTGAATATATGAATATGAACTCTGATTTATCAAATAGAATTCAGGATTGGCTAAAAAATAATTGTGCAACACAAAAACAGCTGGCAACTGCTGCTGGGGTGAGTCAGTCAACAGTATCCAGAGCTTTGCATGGAGGCAGTCCAATTTGGTCTGGGCAAATTTATGTGTTAGCCGAATTCCTAGGTATCAAAGTAAAAAAAAATGATCCTAGGGATAGTGAAAAAATTATGTCTGTAATTTCTGAAATGTGGGATGGAACTCGTGCCGGAGAGGACGCTTTGGTAAGAATGCTAAAAACTATTCATAGCTTTAAAAATTAACTGTGTTTGTGTTTATACTGACTGTTTGATGAAATCAAGGAAATGCCATGTCATCAGATACGTTATGGGATTTAGATAGTCATTCAATTGGAAAGCATCTTGTATTAGATAGATATATAAAAGGCTGGTTTCCAATTCTTTCTAGAGTTACTAGGTCAAAAAATCTGCTTGTGATTGATGGCTTTTCGGGGCCAGGCGAATATTCGAACGGTTACTCAGGGTCTCCAGTTATCTTGTTAGATGCTCTTCTGGAACACTGTGACGGCTATTTAAAGGATGTGAATACTACATTTGTATTTATCGAGAAAGATGAAGCGCGATTGACTCACCTTCAAGAGCTTGTATCTAAAAAGTACGAAATGCTCCCAACAAGCATTACATTAAAATTCATAAATTCTTCTTTCAAAGAATCAATAAAAGACCTGTTTTTAATTATTAAGCATAGGCAAAAAGATCAGTCACCAAGTTTTACTCTTATAGATCCATTTGGTATCAAAGACACTCCTATGCACTTGATTGATGCGATTTTGCAAAATGATAAAGCCGAAGTTTATATCAGCTGGATGTATGAATTTATAAACAGATTCAAGGGTACTTCGGAATTTAAGCCTCATCTTAATGGACTGTTCGGATCAGAAGCATGGATTGATTGCTTGGATATTTCAGATAAGAACGAACGCAGGGAATTCCTGACTGGTCTATATAAGAATTCTCTAAAAAAAAGTAATCCTGAGCATCAAGTCGTGCATTTTGAGCTTATGAAAGGAAAGCGGCATGTGTATAGCATCTTTTTTGTAAGTAAATCTTCAGCTGGTACGAACTTAATGAAAGAAGCTATTTGGAAACACGTACCTGAAGGTGATTTCAGGTATCAGGGAGATATTGGATTAGAGCTAAATATTGCGGTGCCAGACTATTCGCCTTTAATAGATTCCATAGTTAATGAATTCAAGGGACGGTGGGTAACGTCAAAGGATATTCAGTGGTTTGTTGCTTCTGATAAAACTCAATACCATAAGGCTCAAGTCAAAAAATATGCGTTGAAAGTGCTTGAGGAACAAGGCCGAATTAAAGTTGACCCGGCATACAATCGATCACGACGTTATACCTACCCTGACGCAATGCGGCTCAATATAACTCACTAAGGTTGGCATAAAATGAAAGCAAAGATTATTTACCAATTACTAATTAGTGTCACAACATTATTGTGTATCTCCTCTGGTGCGAATTCTCTAACCTTTATGAGTATTAATGCTGAGTGGTTCTGGGATAACGAACCAAAGCATGAAGGAAAAGTTGGGCCTGATAAGGATATTAAACCACCAACATTAGATGAGTTTGAGGCTGAAGCTTTTGCATACGCAAATTTAATACTGGCAAATGGTGTTGATGTTGTTGCTCTTATAGAAGTAGAAAATGAGAAGGTTCCAGATAAGGTATTGGAGTATCTTCCCGTTGGTTGGAGTGCAGTATTTAAGAAAGGGCGAGACTATGGAACTGGGCAGGATGTAGCAATCTTAACCAGATTGAAGGTAGATCAGGATTCAATAACTAACTTTAAATCGCTTCCGAATGATGGAGAGTTTAAAAGGCCTTCAAAAATACTGGGAGTAAGGTTAATGTGGGGTGATAGCAGCTATTATGTAATAGCAGTTCATCTAATTTCTAAGTTCCATAAATCTATTTCACAGCTAAATCAAAAAAATGCTGATCGTTTAAAGCAAGCTAAATCAATTGGTGTCGGTCTTTCGGATGTGCTAAATAAAGAAAGCAATGTGATTATGTTGGGTGACTTTAATGATACGCCTAATAGTCCTCCTCTAATTGAATTACACAGGAGCGGGTTAGTCTCTGTTGCGACGGAAAATGACTATAGTTATGTGTTTGAGGGTAAGCGAGAATTGATTGATAACATTTTAATTAGCCCTAGTTTGACGCCTAAAAACTATAAGTTATACACCATTCATGTTCCGAAGTGGTTTTCAGACCATCGAGCCGTAGTACTAACAGATGTTAATGAGAGTTAGAGTTTTTCAAGAACTATTGATGATTATTTGTAAAGTCTGACTCGGCTTTTTTTATAAACCTTAAAGTCAGCATTAGAATTTTTTGATAGTTTTGTAAGCATATTTCCTACAGATCGCATCCAAGGACGCGCCTTGGTCGTCATCCACTGACGAAACAGTGGTAGTGTTTAAACGGCGAAACGCTTACGGCATCCAATCGGCGGACGGTTGGTTGAGGGGATTGCATAAGGGGGAGCTAACGTCTCCCTTTGCTGCATGGTTCGGTGCAGGTGGAGCGGCAAGGCTCCAAGCCCTGCGAGTGATCCAAAACGGCGACACGTTTTGATGACACATATAGGCT